>CAZYUH010000004.1:0-3174 GCA_964650645.1 uncultured Candidatus Saccharibacteria bacterium | reverse complement strand
GTGTGGCACCCCTTGTGGGACTCGCGCACCTGCACGTTCGCATCGATCTCCGCCCGGAGCGGCGGCGATCGATGCCACCCCGCGCCAATGAGGGTGCCACTGCACGCTCGCGGCTCTGAGCGAGAGTGCAGTGCCGATGGGCAAGGGCGCTCGTCGGGTGCCACACATCGACCCGCTTCGGGCGATGTGTGTCGAGCGGACCAAAGCGCTCGTTCTCACTTGCATGTTCGCATCGATCTCCGCCCGGAGCGGCGGCGATCGATGCCACCCCCTGCTCGCGCGCGGGCCTGAAGGGACATCGCGCGCGGCTGGAGCGGCGGGGAGCCGGTAGAATCGCTCCATGCGGCGACTCCGACTGATCTGCGCGCTCCTGCCGGCGCTCCTGTGGACGGCGGCGACGACCCCGGCGCGCGCCCAGAGTCTCGACGAGCAACTCGACCAGGAGCAGTTCCTCCGCGGCCTGGCGGAGTTCGGCCTGCACGATCTCCTCGAGTACGTGCGCGAGACCGGAGGCGGAGCCGACGGGGCGATGCCGCACCTCATCGCCATCGCGCAACTCCAGGCGTCGCTCGCCGACGAGCAGCGCACGCCGGCGGACCGGTCGCGTGCGATCGACGATCTCATCGCGGCGCGGCGGCGGCTGGTCGAGGCCTTCCCGGCCGATCCGCGGTTGCCGCTCTGGCAGGCCGACCTCGCCTTCAGCCTGCTCTTCCTCGCCCACGCGGAGGGGGCGGCGGCGCTCACGGCCGAGTTCGGCGTCGCGGACGAGGCGCAGCGCGAGGCGCTCGCGGCCGCGGCCCGCGAGGCGCTGCAACTGGTCGATGACGCGACCGTCGCGCTCGCGGACGAGATTCTCGATCTCGAGGAGCATCCCGACTTCGCGGGCAGCGCGTCGATGCAGCAGCGGCATCGACGCCTTCTGCACGTGGAGCAGCGGCAGCGGCTGCCGTTTTTGCACGCGTGCGCTGCGCATCTCGCCGCGGCGGTGGATGATTCCGGAGGAAGTGAAGACCAGTGGCGCGTCGTCGCAGAGACGCTGACGCCGCTGGTGGGCGAACTGGCCGAGCCCTGGCTCAGCCGGGCGCGCTCGCTCATCGGTGTGGCGCAGACGCGGCTTGGTCGGTTCGACGAAGGGAGGCGGCAGTTTGACGCGGTGATCGCCGCGCCCCAGGCCGACGCGATCGCGCAACTGCGGGCGCGCCTGGGCGCGGTGCAGTTGCTCGCGCGGGCCGAAGGCCGGACCGCGGCTTCGGCGGCGATCGACCGGCTCGTCTCGCTCGACCACATCCGGCGCGATCCCTTCGCCTACCTGCTCGCGTGCGACCTGCGATTCCGGCTCATCGCGGATGAGATCGTCGGCGGGAGCGGCGGTCCGGGGTCGTGGCGCGCGGCGCAGGGGGAGGCGGCGCAGCGCCTGGTTGCCGAGGCGGTGAGGCTCTACCGCTTCTACCTCCAGAATGACTTCCTGCCCCTCAACGCCGCGCAGCGCGAGGACGTGGTCGCGGGGCGGTGGCGTCTGATCGCGCCTGAGTCGATCGCGCTGGCGGACCTTCCGCCGGAGATGGCGCTGGCCCGGGCGGAGCGTCTCACGGACGAACCGCAGCAGCAGGCGCAAGCGCAGGCGTTGCTCGAGGACCTTCTCGCCAGACACGGCCAATCGGAGGAACTGACGCCGCGGCTGCTCATGGCGCTGGGGAATCTCCATGCGCAGCGAGGCGAGGTTGAGGCGGCGTGCGCCCGATGGCTCGACCTGGCGGGTCGGTTCGCGGCCGACGCGCGGGCCCCGCACGCGGCAGAGCGCGCGGCTGCGACGCTCTCGGCAGCGCTGGCGGGCGAGCCTCGCCGCGCCGAACTCGAAAGACTCTACGAGCAGGCGCTCACGCTCATCCTCGATCGCTTTCCGCAGGCGCCGGGGTTTGACCGGTGGGCGTACGAGCGCGGGTTGCTGCTGGCGGGGCGGGGGCGCTTCGACGAGGCGGCGGATTCGTTCGCGCAGGTCGGGCCGGATTCGGCGCTTCGCGTCGATGCGGCGTTTCAGGTCGCCGGCGTGCGATGGAAGCAGGCGTCGGCGGCGGAGGGGAGCGGCCGCCGGGCGATGCTCGTGGAGGCGAGGTCGGCGGCCGAGCGCGTGCTCGAACTCATCGACCGGGCCGCGCCCGCGGCCGTGCTCGATCCGCGGCGTGCGGACGACCTGCGCTACTACCGGGCCGCAGCGCAGGTGCGCGCGGCGCAGGCGCAGCGCGACCTCGGCGAGCACGAGGCGGCGCTGGCGCGCCTGGCGGGGCTTGAAGACCAGGACGGCGTCGAGGAGTCTCTCGCTGCCGAGATCATCGACACCCGCATCTCGATCCTCGAAGCGACGGGGCAGACGGAGCAGATCGAGCGCGACCTGCGCGAACTGGCGGACCGCTCGCCGCAGCGCGCGCTGGGCTTCATCGCGCGGATCGGCGCGGCCCGGGCCGCCGAGGCGCAGCGCCTGCTCGACGCCGGGAAAGCGGACGAGGCGAAGGCAATGGCGGAGCAGCGCATCGAGCCGCTCACGCGCCTGGGGCACTCGATCGCGCAGCCGCTGAGCGACTCGGGCGAGACGGGGCTGGCCGCGGCGCTGAGCCACGCCGACGCGCTGCGCCTGGCCGAGCGATGGAGCGAGGCGCTGGGCGTGTACGAGAGCGTTCTCGTGTGGCGCGAGCACTCGGCGGAGGCGATTCTCGGCCGGTCCGAGTGCCTCTATGCGATGCAGCGCTGGGCGGAGGCGCTGCCGGGCTTTCAGAGGCTGGCGGCGGCGCGGGCGGAGGCGCGCGACGCCGTCTTCTGGCTCGCCGAACTGCGAATCCTCCAGATCTTCGACGCAGCGCAGCGCAACACTGACCGCATCGGGCCGCGCCTCGGACGATTGCGCCTCATCGATCCGGAGTTGGGCGGCCCGCGGTTGCGGCGCGAGTTCGCCGTCCTCGAAGACCGCTATGCGCCGTAGTGCAGTTTTACTTCAAGCATGGCGGGCGCCACTGCACGCTCGCGGCTCTGAGCGAGAGTGCAGTGCGGCGGGCAACGGCGGACGTCGGGTGCCACACATCGACCCGCTTCCCCGGCCTGAGTTGGAACGAAGGCGGGCGATGTGTGCCGAGCGAACGAAGGCGGTCGTTCCCACTTGCACGTTTGCATCGATCTCCGCCC
>CAZYUH010000003.1:0-4264 GCA_964650645.1 uncultured Candidatus Saccharibacteria bacterium | reverse complement strand
TGTACCTGGTGAACATCACCGTGAACGGACAAAGCACCGTGCAGCGGTTGAGCATCATCCGCTGACCCGTACATACCTTGAACAGGAGAGGCCCGCCGATCGGCGGGCCTCTCTTGTTTTCAGGCCGCTTCGCGCGCTGCGCCCTATATTCGTGGACCCGTATCCCTTCAGCCAACCACGGGCACCGGCCTTTCGGCGCCCCGCTTGATCACCACGGCTGAACCATCCATGCGGGGGTGAACATGGCCACATTCGAGAAACGCGAGAAGGAAAAGAAGAAACTCCAGAAGAAGCAGGAGAAGATGCGCCGCCGCGAGGAGCGAAAGTCCAACCAGGGCGACGGCAGCCTGGAATCCATGATGGCCTACGTGGATGAGAATGGCATGCTCTCGGACACCCCGCCGGACCCCGCCAAGCGCGTGGAGATCGATGCGAGCGAGATCGAATTGGGCGTTCCCCGCCGGGAGCAGGAAGAAGCAGACCCCGTGCACCACGGCAAGGTGGATTTCTTCGACACCCAGAAAGGCTTCGGCTTCATCAATGGAGACGGAGGGCGCGAACGCTACTTCTTCCACATCAGCGGCACCTTGGAGGATGTGGCGGACGGCGACCGGGTGAGCTTCGAGCTTGAGCAAGGGCCCAAGGGCCTGAACGCTGTCCGCGTCAAGCGGAATTGAAAAAGCCCCCACCGCTTCGGGTATTGGGCATCTCGTGCGCTGAACCGCCGAAGAGCATGCCGGGTGGCCCTTTGCGGCCACATTCCGGGGGCATCCTCACGCTTACTGGGCCGGTGAGGAAGATCCGTTCTCTTTTTCCATCCGGTGGAAGAACGATGTGGTGCTAAGGTTCAAGAGTGCGGGGGTGCGAGAGTGCGAGGGCCGCTCCTCGCGCACGCTCGTACCCTTGAACAGTCCGTTTCTTTCATGCCGCCTCTGTAAAATACGGGGATTACCGTAGTGAAATACGGTCACCAACGGAGGCGACACCACGTAGAAAGCGGGGAACTTTGCCAAAACCCGCGCACGTGCACACCTTCGATCTATCGGAAAGGATTTCCAGGATCCCTGCCAGGACGGTGATCACCATTGCTGTTGCCGGACTGCTGGCCTTGACCGCAGCGGCACAGGACGACGGGCAGCAATACCGCATCCTGAAGGTGGGCGGCCAGGAAACGATGTCCGGCTACCTGACCTGCTGGTTGGACCTGGCACCGGACGACAAGACCGTGGGCCTATCCTCCACCCAGAGCTTCCCCTACCGCTCCTTTGCCATCGACGACGAGGAGCACGTCAGCAAGCTGGACGTTGGGAACTGGTATGCCGGTTCCCGCGCGCGGTTCAGCAACACGGGCAAGTACCTCGTACTGCAGCAGCTCTATTACTTGGACTTCGCGCCCAACAAGGACCGGCCGATCCAATATGAGATCGTGGACTTCACCACGGGAAAGACCGTGCGCCGGTTCGAGGACCTCTTTGCCGCCGCACTCACACCGGACGAACGCACCGTGGTCACCTTGGATAAGGACGGCGTGAAATTCACGGACCTCGCCACGGGCCATGCGGACCGGGCCCGCAGCATCGATCGTACCGGCAACGCCGTGGCGGTGAGCAACGACGGAAAACGGCTGGCCGTGGCCCACCGGCCCACCAAGGACGAGGTGGCCGCATTGCCCAGCGTGCGCAACGACAAGGACGCCATCAAGCACGGCGTGAAGCAAGGGCAGATCGTGGTGGTGTACGACATGGCCACCTTGAAGCCGCTCTACACGCTGCCCGAGCTCTTCGACAAGATCTTCCGCCTGGAATACAGCCCGGACGGCAAGGACCTGTGGATACATGCCAAGCCGCACACGCGGAAGAGCGGCAACCCGAACCCGAACCAGAGCTATGTGAGCGTGGCCGATGCGGCCACCGGCGGGATGCGCAGGACGGCCTTCCCCTCGCTCGCCCTGTACGAACCTGACTTCCGCATCAGCCCGGACGGCACGCTCTTCGCCATCGGCAGCCAGGGTGGCCGGTTCATGGAGGTCCATCTGTATGACCGGGCCACCGGCGCCATGAAGGACCGCTTCATCCTCAGCTACCGGATCTTCGAGAAGATGGCCTCCAAGGCCGAATTCCCCAGCGACGGCCGGCTGTCGATCATCTTCCTGCCCGATGGGAAGCGCATGCTGATGACGTTCGGAAACCGCTTGATCGAATGGACCTACGCACCATGAGACACCTCTTCGTTTGGCTCTTCGCCATCGCCTTCGCGCTCGGCGCCAATGCCCAGAAGAAGGAACTGATCGAGGACAAGGAGACGATCCTCGCCCGGGCATCGGAAGTCCTCGATGCCTCGCTCCGGCCGGGATCGGAGGTTTACGAGGCCATCGTGAAGGAGAACCTCATCGGGCGCTATGTGCTGCAAGTGAGCTTCCGCGACAAAGGCGACATCAGCAGCGTGTTCGTGGTGAGCGCCGAAGGCCATGACATACGCTCCCAGAACCGCTTCAAGGACCTCATCCACCTTTCGCGGATGCCCTTCAAGATGCCCAAAGGCAGGCAGTACCGCATCGAACACACCTTCGACCTGAACACTTTACCGCGCTAGAACGTACCACGCCGAACAACACCATGAAACAGATACTCACCCCCATCCTGATGTCCGCCGCCATCGGACTCCACGCCCAGGAAGACATGCCCACGGTGTGGGAAACCAAGCTGGAACACCGTTTCGACTACACCGGAACGGGTACCGAAGAACGCGGATACAGCTTCTCCGCCGACGACAAGGAGATGACCGTGTTCGACAACAAGACCGGTGCCACCAAATGGACCGGCCGGTACAAGGACCTTACGCCCAAGCTCAGCAAGGTGGACGAGCTGATCCCCTTCTGGGAAAGCGATGCCGTGTTCCTCTTCGACCGTAAGATGGGCAAGGACCAGATCGCCGTGCTGGAGCTGGCCACCGGCAAGATGTTGTGGAATACCGACAAGTACCAGAACCTTTCCGATGAGAACGTGGTGTACATCCCCGAGAAGGACGGCTTCGCGATCTCGCTGAAGGAACGCCTGGTGTTCGTGAAGGCCAAGACCGGCGAAGAGCTCTGGAGCACCGATAAATTCAAGGGTGTGGCCGGGCAATATGTGACCACCCCCGATGGCAAACTGGTGATGGTGAACTTCGTTCCCGGCAACCTGGCCGCGCTGTTCACCGGGTTCAAGAACCAGATCGTGAAGATCGACCTGGCCAACGGCAACATCCTCTGGGAGAACACCTACATCGGCCGTGCGGAGCGCAAAGTGATCAGCAAGGAGTTCCTCTATGACCTGAACGTGGAGGGCGACAAGGTCTTCCTGCGCATGAACGGCATGCAGGTCTACGACCTGAACACCGGTGCCAACATCTACACCGCCGCCTTCGATTACACGCCCGATAAGATCGTGGGGGCCCCTGCCGGAGCGAAGAAATTCGGCGTTTACCACGCCGTGGCCGACCCCGTGATCGTGGGCGATGACCTGTACGTCTTGGACATGAGCAGCAAGAAGAGCCAGTATGTGAAGAAATACGACCGCAATAGCGGCAAGCTGCTGTGGACCAGCCCGGAGATCAAGGAAGCACGCGCCATCCCCAACATGTATGTGGTGGGCGATCGTATACTGCTCCAGATCGGCGGAAATGTGGAGTGCCAGGCCTACATCTATCGCCGCGAACGCCAGTCCGATGGCTCCTACACCATCGTGGAGGAGTGGCGCATCTGGCGCCCGAACGTCAAGCCCAATGGGGTACAGGCGTTCAACACCGCCGATGGCAGCCTGGCCTGGGACAGCGAACGTTTTCGTAAAGGCATCACCAACGCCGTGGTGGTGGGCGACCAGTTCGTGGTGTGCAGCGGCAAGGAGTTGTACAGCATGGATGTGAAGACCGGGGCCGAGAAGTTCGTGGTGCCCGTGGCCAAGGGCGGTGTTGGGAACGCCGACCAGATCATGACTTACAAGGACTTGGTCGTGGTGGTGGGCGACAAGGGTGTAAGCACCTTCAACATGAGCACCGGCGAGGCCGTGGCCAGTGGCAAGTACAAAAAAGCAGACCTGGAGGACGTGGAGGGCGATCGCATGATCCTGAAGACCGCCAAGGCCGACATCGCCTGCTTCGACCTGGACAATTGCACCTACAAGGAGTTCAAGGCCCGCACCGGCGCCGTGACCAGCATGAGCACAGACGGCAACTTCGTGTACGTGTACGACAAGAAGAACGTGACCAAGGTGGCCACGCGCTAAGT
>CAZYUH010000002.1:0-13485 GCA_964650645.1 uncultured Candidatus Saccharibacteria bacterium | reverse complement strand
AAGAAAGATTTGGCGCGCCCGAGACGATTCGAACGTCCGACCCCTGCCTTCGGAGTCCATGTAAGCACATAAGTTAACAGCAATATCAATCGCTTTATTATGTTGTTAGTCGTTGTTATTAAAGTGTTATCAGATAGACACATCAGAGTAATGCTCAACAAATAGCGCCACATTATGCAGATTAATTGCTCGATACATGGGACTGCTATAAACTTCGATTAGTCCGAAAATTGACCTTTGCCCTCCGCCTTGAGGGCAAAAATGAAGGGGCATTCCCTACCCACTGGTGCATCGCACAGAAGGCCGTATGGATCATCGCCCCATCAACGACAGCTTGGCACACCTCTCCCTTCGCAAGGCTGCCGCGGCAGCAGGAATTGACGCACAAATCCTCAGGGAGCTGTTGTGGTTAATCAATGCCCACGACCAATTGATCGCTTTTCCAACAGTAGCAAATACTCTTATCAATATATGCAAGCTGATCCCTGAAGTATGGGGAGAGTCGCTTGCCGATCACGGCCTGCAGGATTGGCCAGAGATCCTCCAGTGGATATTGCAAAATCGGGAAGACGGATCACTTGGCCCTTTATTTGACTTGAAGAGTAAGGCCCACAATGACCATCCGCTGCTGGGAAGGGGAATGGTCAGACATCCCTTTTATTCGCTGCTCTGCAACATTTCAGAGCTTGAAGAAGATCGCGACAGATTTTGTCTCCTCCAGGGACAATTTCTCATCGCCCATCGCCTAGCCATTTCCAATTTTTCTGATCTTGCCCAGTACGAATCCTATTTCGGCCCAAAGGAGTGGGTACCAGCCCCGAACAGCCCATACCCTGCCACGCTCACAATTCGTGAACTGAGCCTAGCCAAATACGCAAGTTACTTGCGTGTCCTTCCTGTACATCAGCCCCCCGAAGTGTTTGTTCTCGAACTTGGTGACGTTGTCCTGCCTGAAGATGTAAATATTCTCAAGCGACATCGCGACCTTCAGTATTTTTTACAAAGAGCCTGGGGTGAGCGCGAATGGGTCGAGCGCACTGGTGGAGGTAATACCGAAGGAGGAACTGGTACAAGGATCAGCGGGTTTCTCGCCATCGGAAGCGACCTTGCTGAAACAGAAAACCTTCTCGGGGACCCCTTGGATCAAACACTCAATTGGGGAGTGCAAACAGTCGTCACTCGGTACAGCCAAGGCAAGAAGGGGCAAAGAGATCTGGTTGACCTCGACCTCGAGCCATCCGAATTCGATGAAGATGATGAGCTTGTTCTCTCAGGTCCCGGTAAGGACGACGACGAGGATGATTATTTCTTTTCGCTGACTTCACAGGCTCAAATCAAGCACATCGCATTGGCATCACAGCTTCTTCCCTGGAGTCCCCAGCAGTTGACCGTGAGCGAAGTTGCCGACTTGCTGCGCAAATGCAGCGACCGGTGGAGCTCCTCAAGAAGCAAAGCATCCACTTCGGACAAAGAACGGCTGTCGATGGAGGCCTGCGCATTGATTCACGTCATGCTCTGGACCTCATCGACGCTTGAGGCCTCCCGCGACATTCACTACATAGATCGCCCTGAAATGAATGTCGATGCTCCATTGGCTCTGATTGCCGCCGATCGATCCATAAATGCCCATGCAGCCGACTCATGGCGGATTCGTGCGATATCTCCAAAATACAAAACAAGCATCGCAGGTGATCCCGAGGCAGAACGGCAAAGACAGGACTACATGCATTTGCCGGAATTCGTTGGCGCATCCATCTCGATTCATACGCTCAGAAAACTTTCCATTCAAATCGCCACGTCAGTAGGGACTGATAGGTCACAACCCGAATTTCGCATTTTCAACAGAAAAATTGCGACCTATCGGAAGGCTGTCGACGAACTTCTTCACGATTTCGACCCGGGCGGCCGCCTCACACGTTCCAAGATCAGCAACTATCTATACGACCGCGTCGCCTGCCGCACCCAGAACATCACCAACGCTGCCCTGATGTTCGGCAGACCGCATGCCCTCTCCCGCGTCCGGCTTTTCTACTCGACTGTGCACGTTGCAGACCTGCAAGCGGAGTACCTTCGCCACGTCGAAGAACTGTCCGACGAAATTAAGGCAGCCAATGCGCGAGGACCCCTCCGGCGCGAGGCATCACCCGATCGCCTGCGTGCCCGGCATGTCGGCAGCCGCCTGTGCCCGACATTCGGCAGTGTCCAGTCCGCCGTAGCGAAACTCAAGGATGCGCTCGGGCAGATCGGCAAACCTCGCGGCCCGGGCGACCTAGTCCGCTGGCACAACCTTTACTCGCTCTATTCGATCTGGAGCTTTTCATTTGCAACGGCACGACGTGCGGTGATCACCCCCTACGTGGCACCCGACATTATTGATGCCGTCACAGGCATCGGAAACCTGACCGAGAAGGACGATCGTCGCGGCTACCGCAACCGCCTCATATGGCTGCCCCCGAAGCAGCTTCGGCAGATGCGGTTTCATGCGGACCACTTAAAGCGCCTCGCAAAACGGCTGCCCCCTATCAACCTGCCGAAGGCGCCCGTGCTGCTCCTGAAGGACGATCTCACTCCGCGCCTGGCGCATCCAAAGGACATTCAGCTCCTGATGGCGGAGTTCCTCCACTTCCCGGCAAACGTTCACCGGCGATTCATGCGGACCACGCTCCTTGATCGGGATTGCCCTCCGGAGGTTGTCGACGCGTGGATGGGCCACTGGAATACGGGGCAGGAGCCGTGGGGCGCCATGTCCTCTTTCTCCTATGGAGATTTCGTCGAGGAACTCCGCAAGCATCTGGTCTCCGTGCTCGATGAGCTAGGCTTCGTGGCAATCAGAAGTTCCCTGGCATGAGTGGCTCCGAAACCATCCCGGGGGTCCATTCCTGGTTGCTTGATCCCTCCTCACTCAGCCTGACGTCCAGGCAAACCGAACTCCATTCCTCGCTCGTAAAATGGCTCGCCCGAGTAGAACATCCGGCCGCGCGCTACATCTGCGGCCTGGAGAAAAAGCCGCCGACCGACAGGGACGTCATCGATCTCGAGCGGGCATTCCTCCGGAAATTCCGGCCGTTCGCAGAAGCTGTGGAGGCATTCAAGGTCCTCAGGAAAATCGTACACCTTGGAAGAGAAATCGGATCCCTGGACATGGCGCCAACACGGGTGCCGACGCTTGTCCGCCGCCCACAGAATCCCCTTTCGCGTAATAGCGCCGAGGCAATACGTTCTTGTCGAGAGTGGCGCTCTGCCCTGCACCGGCAGTTGCTGGATGGCCGGCTGAAGGCGCCAGGCTCGCTGAGCACAGATGCCGGTGCGCGGTTTCTGACTGGACAACTGCTGGCTTCGGCAGTCCTTCACTCGGGGCTGTTGGAGACTACGCTGCTTGTCGCACTTGCGAAGACACTGCTAAGTGCGCCAGATAAATTCAGGATTTACGATGGCAGGATCGTGCTCGATCTTTCACTCCCCTGGCGGGGTCTGGACGATATGGAGCATCGTTGCTGGTGGCCGCAGCCCGACACCGCGATGCTGCTCGTCAGCTTCAAGCGGGAAATCGCGCTGCAGGCGTTGGACGGGCTTGACCCTGAAACGCCGGCCAAGGTTGCCAATCAGATCGTTTGGAAATCTTTGGCGACCTATTTCAATCACTGGAATATTTCCAGGTCGACGGCGCCGCGCAGTCTTTCTTCGTTTCTCCAGACGGCCGCTGCTGACGCTTACCGGGAACTGCCCGCGCTCACTGTCGCATACGCCACGCGGCGTATCGTGTCCCACAGCCTCAAGCCGCATGTCCTCGGCCGACTGTCGCGATCCCCGGATAAGGCCGAAATGCGGCAACCCGAACCCAGGGCCATAACTCCGCCCACGAATGTCGGTCAGGATGCCGAGCGCCTGGACGACCCGGAGCCGGACTGGCTGCCGCAGCTAAGGCAGGCCCTGAAGGCGCAGAACCACGCTGTCCAGCTCAGGCAGGTAGAAGCCTACCTAGCGGAATCCGGGCACCGGCCGTCTGCCACCCTCCTCGGGAGGTTCGCCAAGCACCTCGGTTCTGCTCCTGTTGCATATGCTGCGCGGCCATCTCCAGCATCAATACGCAACCACGTGCTGTGCGTCGCCAGACGCCTGACGGCAATCACCGACTGCGGCAATCTCGCGGATCTCAGCACAGAAACCCTCGAGGTTATTTACGCCGAGGCCATGGATATCGCCTCGGATGGTGGGAAGAACCGCCGTCAGCGACGCTCCGTCTGTCACTCCCTGCGCGAATTCCACCGGTTCATGGTGGCTGCCCACAGCAAGGAGCCCGTTAATGAGCGGGAGGTGTTCGGTATCGCGGATGGTCTGGTCCCGGTCGACGCCAATCTGATCTCTCTCGACGAATACCAGCGCGTTCTTCATCACCTCGATACCAGGTCTCCCCAGCGTATCAGTCGCGACATCATCCGCATAGCCAGGTTGATCACAATGCTTGGTTTCCGTTGCGGTCTGCGTCGCATGGAAGCCCTCATGCTTCAAATCGGAGACGTCAAGCTCGCCAGGCCGGAAGCGCTTCTGGTACGTCCGACCGAGGCACGCCGGCTGAAGACCAAGAATTCGGCGCGGACCCTGCCGCTTGACGCATTGCTTGAACCAGGCGAGCGTGAAGAGTTGCGGGCGTGGATCGGCGCCCGCCAGAGAATCGGAGCTGCCGGCCCTGACCAGCTGCTCTTTGCCGAGCCCAGGGCATTCGACGGGGCCATTCCCCAGGACACGATTTTTCCGCTGATCCACAACGCGCTGCGGGAAACAACCGGCGACGCATCGCTTCGTTTCCATCACCTGAGGCACAGCTTTGCCACCTGGACCTTTCTGCGGCTAATGCTCTCCGACCTCAAGTCGGCCGCGCCGCTCTTTCCGGCTCAGCCCCTCACCGAGGCATGGCTCTTTAATAATGCGGATTTCCGCGCAACCCTCTATCGCAATACCTACATGACCCGTCGCCATGCCTATGCGGTCGCGGCCTTGCTTGGCCATTCCGGGCCGGACATTAGCCTCGAGCACTATGTGCATGCTGCCGACACCGTTTTGTACCTCGCCCTGCAAAGGAATCGGGATCCGGGCATGAAACAGCGTGTGCTTGCAGCATGCGGAGAATCGAGGTCCGGCGCCTACCGGCTTGCCAAGGAGTGTACGGTCGAGGCGCTGCCGGCCAACGTGCTCGAGGGCATCCGCAAAACAACCGAGAAGAGCCGTCCGAAAAAACGCGGACGCAGACCAGGAGAAAAAGCGCCATTACCTGACTCTCCACTGTTGATTCACGAACTTGAGGAGAGTCTGTTCTACCGCGCATGCCGTCTTATATGCGATCACGATCTGATGAAAACACCCCTCGAAGATCTGGGGCAAAGGTACGGCTTCGGCGTGGAATATTCGGAGAAAATATGGAATCGCGCCATCGAGATCAGCGGCATGACTACTGGCAGGAGAGGCGCATTCCGACACAGGATGATGGAGATCCGCACCGACAAGCGCGATCCGAATAGCACGCACAGAGTGCCCTGTCCGAATTTTCCGAGGCTGGAAGCGGAGAAGGCGATTGTTCAGCGGCTGGCACCTCGACTCGAATATCTTGCCAGCATCGATCCGGGGCTCGTGCAGGATGCCATCGGCTACTTCATCAGGAATGCTTGGCAAACGCGGAATGATCTTGTGTTCCGAGATCCCTCCAAACCGGAGACGGCACTGCGATATGTGCAGTTCCTTGGCGCGCTTGGCTTCAAGCAGGAAGAGATCCTTTATGTTTCGTTCGACAAGACTGCGCGCTCCAGGCCGCTGGCACGGTGGAAAACGGCATTGAATCTCAACTGGCGACACAGAATCGATAAGACTTTGCCACCCAACACCGGAAGCGAAAGTGCCAGATTGTGGCTGGGCATAAGACCACAATTCGAGGACGAACAAGCAGCCAACGGGTTCAGGTTCATTATGGTCGTGTCGGCGATCGCCCTGCTATAGCCCTTCCGACAGCAACAGTTGTTCTTCCTACCTTCGTGCGGGTCACGACTGTCGGAAAGGGAAAGCGAATCGTCTGAGATCGTCATCAACTCTTTCGATTGTCATCGTTTTTCCCACCCGCCTTGCCCACGTTGACGATTAGCCCGGGATCGAAAGAACAGTTTTCGGGCGTTTTATCTCCTGGCCGCTGGTATCCACGGGGATTGCAGATCACCCGACATTCGT
Organism: uncultured Candidatus Saccharibacteria bacterium; assembly: GCA_964650645.1. Lineage (GTDB taxonomy): Bacteria > Patescibacteriota > Minisyncoccia > Phycocordibacterales > SBAW01 > GWA1-54-10. Next base: position 7,272 of record CAZYUH010000002.1, on the reverse strand, counting down.
CGATTTGATAATCGAATGAATCGTGCGTGTGTCCGTGGATCCAAACGTCTGCCAACCGTACAAGGTCGTCCAGCGGGCTCGCAAAAGCCGCACTCAGCGGGTCATTCTGGAAGCGGTGCGCCACGCTAAGGAACGAAGGCAAGTGATGGGTGACCACGACCGTGGGGCCATCGTGAGGCGTCGCAAGGCGGCTCTCCAGCCATGCGTGGGAGGCGCGATGAAGTTCCACCGATTCCTCCGGCGTGAGGCAGCCACCGTTGTTGGAGCGAATCACCGCGAAATCGGTCATGACCCTGCTCGCGGTACGCATGCACTGCAGTGACATCGCTCGGCCGTATAGCTGAAAATCGGTCCAAAGTGTGCAGCCGAGAAAGCGTACGTCGTCAATGATTACCTCGTCGTTGTCAAGGTAATCGATTTTAAGGTCCCGTGCGGCCTCCCTCATTTCAGTGGCGAGGCCGCGGATGTGATTGCCGTAATACTCATGATTGCCCGGCACGTAGATTATTCGTTTGTCTGAAATGACACCCCTTGCCCAATCCAGCCCCCGGGTATACAGGTCGATGTCGCCAGGCAGTACGATTACGTCTGCCTGATTGACCGCCTGCCCAGGCGGATCGAACTCCGTGAACTCGTTGTGCAGGTCAGAAACAACGTAGAGCTTCATTTTTCAGTTATTCATCACCAAAGGAGCCGGTTTAATATCGGAAACTGCTTTGCTCAGAATTATCCTTGTTGATTGATGGCAGCATTTACGGTTGCGCCTCTCTGTTCGCAAGGCGCAGGCACTCTTCCAACAAAAGTCCCACGTCGAGTGGGACAAGGAGTTTTTCATCTGATTCGCCGAAAAGCCGATAGTCGCCAAAGAATTTGGTACAGGACCAAGTTTTCGACTGGTCTGATCTTTCCATTCATCTATCTGGAGCGATCCCTCAACCAGGTAAGCAGTTTTTCCTGTACACCCGGCGTCGTCAGGCCCATCGTCGAGTCACAAAAAATCACGCGCCGCATCATCTGGGGCTTTGCAGCCTCATCGCCAAAGACGATCTGCACCTGATCATCGATCATGACCCAGCTGCTAGCGTTGAGGCGCCCCGCCATTGCCTCGCACTGCCTGAAGCGGCTCAGGCGTGGATCCTCGTCCGACGTCGCGCCGACGACCCGATGGCCGAGTTCCCCGAGACGGTCTTTCAGTGACTCGAGATCATGGCTCGATGCCCAATTGCTGGAGATGGCGATGCGGACTTCCGGATAGGGGCCGAGCAGTCCGGATAGCACGCCTAGATGGCGAAACTGGAATTCCGGGATGACCGCGGCATCGGTCGAATGGAGCACGCCATCGAAGTCGAGAAACAAAAGATGCATTAAATGACCTTGTTCGTTCTCTTAGTCATCCAGAACCCATTCTGGTTCCCGAGTTTTCTCGGGCGCTGCTGGGAGGCACTCTCACGTAATTAACAAACGTCCTCATTACATTTGATACCCGGCCAATCAGGGCCAACTCACACTGGAGAAGTTTCCCGATCGGTTGCGCGTAGTTCATCTATTCCTTGGGGCTCCAGCATGCTCTCCATGCATGCCGGAGTGCGAAAGCATCGATGAGTGCATGGTGCCGCTCGCCGCCTCGCTTGCGTATGACGTGGCCGCGATTCTGAAAAAACGCCTCCATGGCGTCATTGAACAGATTTCCCGAATCTTCCGGCAAATAGTTGTGGATCATCCGTCCGGCCACATTGAAACGACTTGGCCAGCGAAGCTCGTCTTCGGAGAGGGGAAACAGGTTGAGCAGGAACCGCCAGTCCCACGCACCGTCCGACAGGCACACGATCTGCTTCTCTCTGTCCCCGCCCCGCAAGCTATCCAGCCATCCCTCGATCTTCCCGGCAGCCTCCGACCTGGCAAGCTGCTGTGGGTTGTGCCGGCCAAGTAGTGGCAAGACCGAAGCAAGAACGAAAGTGGAACATTCCTCGGGGCTCCATCCATCGACAAGCTCGATATACAGCGGCTCGGCATCCGGTTCGGCTGCAAAACCGATGGATATCAACCCGGCATCTCGGGAGATATCGCTGAACTCGCAGTCGAAAAATACCTTGATGCTCACTACTGTGACTCTACCTGCTGCAGCTTGCGCATCTGATATGCCGAAGTCTTGCCTGGATGAGCCGCCCCCAGATGTTCGCGCAGCCCGCCACCATCAGCAACCCTGAGACAAGCAAGCACCCCTCTCCAAACAGGGCGAGCAATTGGTTTTGCGTGTCCCCGGCATCGGCTGCTGCGAGCATCGCCGTCATTCCAAGCAACAGCAGCAACATGGCTGCAAGCAGGGTGGCGAGCAATAGTCGGGCAGCCGGGCCGTAAGACCTCAGGTGTGTCTTGATTCCATGAAGGCGCTCGGTATCCAGATTCATTTGACGGTTCCTCTAAGTCGTTCACTGACGATTGCCCTCGCTGGTCCATCCGCCAGGTCCTTCATGGCAGCGACCCTGACATTCCACATGGCACGCCGTTGGCTCAGGGTGCCGCAAAATATCTGAATCGATTCTACTGCAAGCCAGGCTCATCATATGAGCCATCGCCAGGCGCTTGTACAATCACAATCAAGTTGCGCCTGGGTCGTCATCGGGACGCAGGGCGTGCATGGATAGCCAGGCGGAATCGCAGGTGCTCTCAGATAAAGGGAGTGGGACGACTCTCGTTTAAGCGCGAACTAATCGGCCGAAGCGGGCGCTGCAAGAGGGGATTTAGGATTCCGCTTTCGACCCAAAACGGACATTGTCCTGAACGCAGAACACGATCAACTAATACTTCGAGCCGGGCACTCGCGCAGAACTGCGCGCGACCCGTTACACACCCCGCTTGACGCGCCGAGGATCGGATAACATGGTGTTTTGCGATACTCCCGGCCTCGCCTCCCGCTGAACGTGTTGTCCACCGAATTTCATCAGAAAGACACTCCTGCGCTGTTCGCCTCCTTTCGCACAACCATTGGCGAGCGCGTCTGGCTCGATGTCGCCGATGACGTTTCTCACCGGTGCGAAAAGGCGCCTTGGATGCGCGAGTACCTGTGGGACCAGTATCGCGTGTGCTTTGCGCTGGCCGAGTGCTCGCAGGCCTCGGATGGCAATGGCGGGGTGCTGCCATTGAGCATCACGACCGTTCCACTGATGGCGGAAACGTTCGCGTTCGCCTTGGCCGCACTTCAGCTGCTGCAGGCCGCGCGGTCGCACTCACGCCGACGGGAGCAGATACTCTTGGCGCGCGTGCGTGAGGCAATCCGCGAGCCCCGCATGATGCAGGCGATGCAGCTCGAAGCCCGCGTCGCCATTCACTTCCTGAACCGCAAGCATCAGGTCTTCTTTCCGGAGCTGGGTAGCAGCAATGAGAGCTACGATCTGCTCGTCGAGACCTTGGGACCAAGCGGCCTTGAGCTGGAGTGCAAAGTCGTCACGCACGACAAGGGCCGCAAGATCCACCGGGCCGAGGCCCGCGACTTTTTAGGCAGACTTCAGAGCTCGCCTCTTTTCCAGGCGTTCGCCTCGACCCTTGGGCGAGGGCTTGCCGTGCGAATCACGGTCCCGAACCGCTTACCTGAGGAGCCCGAGTGGGAGCGTCTCATACAGGAAGTCACCAGCCAGGTAGTGCTCGGCACAGACGGTGTTCTACCCGATGGCACAAAGGTCGGTTTGAGGGACTTCGAGGTCGGAGAGCTTGGTCGGCTCGAGAACCCGGTACCAGCGTCAACCGTGGAGGCCGCGAATCGTGTTGTCGGCGTCAAAAACGGCAACGTGGTGATATTCCGCCTCGGCCGCAGAGCCGGAGCTCTGGTAATCGCGATCGAGAGCGAGCTGCCAGATTCCATGCTTCACGAGACCTTCGCAACCCTCGCCGTTGCGGCCGCGAATCAGCTCACCGGGCGTCGTGCGGGCGCATTCATGACGAGCTTCGAGGACATCGGTGCACAGGCGCTGTTGGAGCTTGCCCGGGATGAGGGGCGCAACGGAAACTATTCCGCCCTAAACTGGGCAACCAGTCGCTTCCTCGAGCAGGACGACTACCCGCACGTGGTCGGGGTTGGATTTCTCAGCCAACCGGACTTCGCATCCGACGCAAGCGGCACCGCCTACTGGTTCCCGAGGCGCACGAGCTCCTCATGGTCTGAAGACTTTGTGGGGCTGTTCAGAACGAGCTAGGCTTCGGCGCTCCCGGTCTCGCGCGGCATAGTGGCTTCGAAACTTCGGATATTAGGCAACCCGCAGATTCTCAAGCGGCGTCGTGATCTGGTGATCTGGCGACGCCTGACTTGCAGCGGAACTTAAGGAACTTAAGGGAACTTAAGGGGTTAGCTTCGATTTTTCTGAGGAATGCAATGCTAGTTGTTATGGTGCTTTCTCACGACTTACTTTTCGCAGTTCTTCGAGGTGACGTGGCTCTTCTTGCGAGGCATTCTCTTCAAGTTTTTTCTGCACCTGAGTCGTATTGATGCCATCGTACATTTTGGATCGCTAACCGGACGGAATTCTTAACGACTCAGTGACCGCAAAGGCCGAACGTCATCGGCCAAGAGAACATAGGACCGTGATGATAGATCTAGGTCCTACACCTGCCGACTGCGATACCAGGTTATTGCCGGCGTTCCAAGTTCGAACCGTTCACGGCGAATAGTAAATAGGGCTGACTCATGGAGAACTTGGCGCCAGCTTGAACAGCCATACCGTCGTGGTGTATGGGCTGGCTCACATCCAGTGATGTAATCAATAGCTTTGGTAAGTGATGTCCACCCATCCTCGGCCAAGGCTCTTTCAGCATCACGAAGTAGATTAACGATGGTGCTTGACACCCATATCACTCCAACGCCGCCAGGAAGGATTCCATGCTTGATGAAATCTCGAAAGTCGTCGGACTGTATGAACCTGGCCATATGGTTCTTGGCTTCCAGGTGGTGTTGTGCAAGGTTCCTTAACTCCTCAAATCTCTCGTCGATCAAACGAAAGCAGTCGTCAAGGTACTCATCTGCTCGGGCGCAACCATCCAAGGTCCAAATGTCGTGGTTCTCGATAAAGTGGTGGACCAGATCATTGCGTAGTTCTATAAGCTCAGCGAGTTTTTGTTGTGTGCGCAGATGATCTTCCCGCGACATTTCAATCCGGAAAGAGGTGCGCATCCATATCTTCGTCGGATCCCCTGGGTGATCCTCATGCTGATCTTCTTTCAGCGCAGGCGGCGACAGATAACCCGATGTCAGATCACCCGCTACCTGCCCCAAGGTTTTCCTGGCTACCTCCTGCTTTCGTTTGTCCTGTTGTTCATGCAATTCGCCCGATTGCCCCTCGATGACGCTTTCAGCAACCAGCGCTTTCATCAGAATTTCTAACTGCTGGATACGAAGGAGATTGCGGCCCAACTTGCGTTGGACCTCGCGTTGGGCTTCAGCAGCGTTTTCTGATGGTGACGACATTTGAGAATCCTACATTACTACCGACAGGTCAAAATGCAACGCGATAACGTGCTCATTATGAGTGTCGTGTTTTACCCCAAGAGCGGAAGTTGTTTAACGGAACCCAGCGTGCCCGCAATGGCCGAATACCGGGCTGTGACCTTCGTTTCAAGCACGCCGGCCCTGCTGCAGTGCGTCCTTAGTCGTTCGCCGCCGCCTCCTTCGGCGCCGTATCTTCGTCGAGCCAGATGAAGGCGATCATTTTCTCGCCGTCGCCGATGTACTGGCCGACGGCCCGTTCCTTGCGCTCGATGCGCTGCCTTATTTTAGGGGCAGGCTTGCTTGTCCCCGCCTTCTTCGACGGGGCAAGGTAGTTCATCTTGCCCCGCCTGGTTGCGGCGGCTGTGGACGAGGGAACGGGCGCTTCCAAAATTCGGGTAACGGTGAGGGGGATCTTGCGGCCGGTGGCAGGTTGCCGATCGGCAGGCTTGTTGCGTTTCTGCATGGTGCACTCCTTGACAGTTGATTGAGCTGCATTCGGGCCGCGGACGCTACTTCCCCGTCACGCGACTCCATGTAAGCAACTCTTTTCAACTGTCAGGCAATGTGCATGACGTGACTATACACCAGAAGCAGGACGGGCAATTGACTGCCCTCCCAGCGTGTCCTCGCCTGCATGCGCGGCCTACCCTGAAAGGCGGGCGAGCAGTTCCCGCAGCCTTGCCTCCGCCGCGTCATCCAGCCCCGTCGTGTCGCTGCACCACACCACATTCGGATGGTTTTCCGGAAAGTTTCTGCGGTCGTCCTCCAGCGCCAGCCAGGGCCGCTTATTCATCTGCTCCTGTTCCAGATAGAGCACCACCTCCCGATAGCGGTGATGCCGGCGATAGTCTGCTGGCGTGTATGGGTCATTGATCACGGGAGTTTGTCCGATCACCCGCTCGCGCATATCGGAGGAGAACAGCGCCTTCAGTTTTTCCAGGCTGTAGGTTTCTCGCCAGGAAGTACTCAGCACCACCTCCACCCGCGGATGGTCGCGCAGGACTGATTCCAGGCGCGGCAACCGGACGAACGGCGGCTCTCCCAACCCGTGCAGCACTCCGTCGAAATCGAGAAACAGCAACATCACGCGAACCCCTTGATCACGACATGTCCAACCGCAATGCGATCAGCCTTCCTGCACCGCCGCGCGCCAGGCGTGCTTGATGGCCAGCGCATCGATCAGCGCATGATGACGCTCGCCGCCCCGGCGCACCATGGCCGGCGCGCTTCTCTGAAAGTATTCCTCCATGGCCTCGTTGAAAACCCTCGGCTCACCTTTCCCGCCGAGAAGTTCGTGCAATACGACACGGCCTGTGGCATTGAATGCTGCCGGCCAGGGTTTCTCTCCCGGTTCCACCGGGAAAAGCCCGAGCAGCTGCTGCCAGTCCATGTCGCTGTCCGACAGGAGCACCAGCTGCGCCGTCCTGTCGCCGCCGCGCAGTCCATCCAGCCACGCCTCGATTCTGGCGGCCGCCGCAGCCCTCGACAGCAGCAGCGGATTATGACGGCCCAGGAGGGGCAGCACATTCGTGAGGACGAAGGTCGAGCACTCGGTGCAGCCCCAGCCCTCATTCAGTTCGAGGTAGAGGGGTTCGCAATCATCGTCTTCGGCCACCAGGGCGATCGAGATCAGTCCGGCCCCGGGCAGAGGATCCGTGAATTCGCAGTCATAGAAGATGAGCATATTGGGCCGATTATCGGCCAGAAACTGGCTCAGGACGTGAGCCTGGGGTCTGCCCTCCCCCGATCCAGCGCAGTCCCTCGACCTGCAGGGTTCTCTCGATGCTGGACATGCC
>CAZYUH010000001.1:0-754089 GCA_964650645.1 uncultured Candidatus Saccharibacteria bacterium | reverse complement strand
AGCGTCAAGTACGAGACCAACAACGCGCCCGTGAATGGCGGGGCGGGGGGAGGCGCCGGCGGCGGGGGAAGTTTGGGCTGCGGCCAGTACGCTTCGGCGTACGGCGGGAGCATCCATCTTGAGGGTACGCAGTGCGTTGACGGCAATAATGCCGTCGTAGGCCCCGCCCTGCGTTCAAGCCAGGTCGTGCTTACCGACGCACAGCAGGACGCCCTTCAGTACAGCTGCGAAGAGGAGGGGAATGCAAACTCGTGCAAGCTTCTTAATTCGTACCTGGATACCGGCTACAATGGCGGCGCCACGCTGACCCAGTCGCAAAGGAGCGAGCTCCAGCGCAACTGCAAGGACGAAGGGGACCAGAACAGCTGCGATTTGCTTGACGCGTACTCGAAGGTGCCCTCAGCCCCTTCGCATATCCCCATAGGAAAGGGCACGCGGGGCAGCGCCGTATGCCCCGAGGGCAATCCGTACTGCAGCATAAGCGCGCTCCAGCAAACCGGGCTTAGCGAGACGCAGGCGCGGGCGATGTCGTGCATCGCTATAACGGAGAACAGCGGCAACCCCGTGGGATGCAGCGGTACCGGCCCGTGCGGGACCTTCCAGATCTCAAGGACCAACTGGGGCATCTACGCGCCTTACGAGTGCCGCGCGTCCAATTTCGGCGGCAACCTTACGGCCGCGCAGAACAACGGCGAGTGCAACCTCAGGACCGCCGCCGCCATGGTCCGTTCCCAGGGATACCAGCCGTGGACGGGAAACAACAACGGCGTATATTGGAATACCGCCGCGCGCACGTGCGTTTCGAATTATGACGCCGCTAACCTGGACAAGTGACTATGAATAACCGCATACAGTGGGTGCTGGGGCTCGTTATCGCCGTCGTGTCGGTCGCGATTATCGCGGCGGGACTCCTGCGCGACAAGCCCGCGCCCCAAGCGCAGGAGCCGTCCGGCTCCTTCGGCGGCCTTTCGCAGACCGACGTGTACGCGACGCCAAGCGAGCAGCAGCCGGGGAGCAGTGCGTCCGCGACCGTCCTTCTGCAGGACGGCAGTACGTTGGCGGTGAAGGACTTCCTTTCCAGCCCCGAGACGTCTGCGGATGCGAACAATCCGGGCAATTACTACATCGGGAACTCCATCGACCCGGGCAGTCCGGACGCGCCGAGCGTCCCGTACGTCATAAGCTACGTCAGCGCTTCGAGCTTCTTCTCTATCACCATTCTCCAAGAGCCCATCGACTCGGTTCGCGCGCAGGCAGAGCAGTACCTTATGAGAACGCTCGGCATTTCCGAGGGTGACATGTGCCGTCTGCGGTATACGCTCGTCGTGCCGGTGCGGGTCAACCAGGTATACGGCGGAGAGAACCTCGGCTTCAGCTTCTGCGAGGGGGCCACCCGGCTCTAGTTGCCAAAAAAAGCCCTATTTGGTAAGGTGAAGGGGCAATGTCGCAGGAACGCCTCATACAGCTCAAGCACGCCGCCACGGGGGAGGTGTATTGGACGAGCAAGAACAAGAAGCTCGTTACGCGCAAGATAGAGCTTAAAAAGTACTCCAAGAAGCTCCGCAAGCACGTCATTTTCAAGGAGAGCAAGAAATAATAAAAAACCGCCCATCAGGGCGGTTTTTTCGTATGTGACATGAGGGGCGGAATCGGCCACGCATAATTTCCTGCTGGAAATTCGCATACGCGGGATGCCTATTGCGATCACGAATAGCTTTTTGCCGTCGCAAAAAGCTTTCGCGATCCCGGCTCGCGGTTTTGCAAGTGCAAAACATCGCTCTGCCTCCCGCATAAGCGCAAAACCTCCCGCAGGGGAGGTTGTTGCGTCTTATGCGGGCGATGAAGGAATCGAACCCTCGCTAGCGGTTTTGGAGACCGCTGTTCTACCATTAAACTAATCGCCCGATGACAGAATACTAGCGCGAAAGGAAGGCTTTTGCCAGGCGCAGGGCCTGTGCGTCCGAGCGGACCCAATGGATGTCTTTATTGCGCTTGAACCAGGTGAGCTGGCGCTTGGCGTAGCCGCGTATGGCGCGCTCAAGCTCCGTCATGAACGTCTCGCGCGCGAGCTTTCCCTGTAAAAGCCGCGCCAGGTAGCGGTATTCGAGCCCCAGCTCCTCCATGCGCTTGTAGGAAAGCCCCCGCCCGTGCAGGCGCCTGGCCTCGGCGAGCATGCCGGCCTTCATGCGGCTTTTTAGCCGCGCGCCGATGTTCGCTTCGAGCGCTTCTTTCCCCGGGTTGATGCCCAGCCAGAGCACGTCGTATGCGGGAGCGGGGGCCGGGGCGGGGGAGGCGCCCAGGGCGTCTGCGATTTCGAGCGCGCGCACCAGGCGGCGCGGGTTGCGCGGGTCTATCGTTTTCGCGCGCGCGGGGTCGGCCTTTTGGAGCATCGCGAACAGCTCTGCGGGCGCCTTCTTGGCAAGCCGCGCGCGAAGGGTTTCGTTGGGCGGCACGCTGGGGTAGCTCATGCGGCCCAGGAGCATGTCGGCGTACAGCCCGGTGCCTCCGACGACGATAGCTATTTTGTTTTTTTGCAAAATACTAGCATAGGCTTTTTCGGCGAGGCGGACGAACTCGTCTACCGTGAACTGCCGCTTGGGCGAGGCGACGTCTATGAGGTGGTGGGGAATGCCAGCTGCCTCTTTTTTCGTAACCTTGCCGGTGCCTATGTCGAGCCCCTTGTATACCTGCCGCGAGTCGCACGAAATGACCTCGCCCCCGAGTGCCTGGGCGAGATAAATGCCAAGGGCGGTCTTGCCCGAGGCGGTGGGGCCCACAATGGCGATGAGTTTCGGCTTCTGCACGCCTCAGTTGTAGCTTGCTTTCGAGTAAAAATAAAGGTAGTTTCGTGTGAGTCTGTCGGGCAAACAGGGAGATATTTGATGCCCTTATCGGTGTTCGGAGAATTATCAAGCGCAGAGTACTTCTTCAAGGCGGGCGCGGTGCGCATCAGGCCGCCCAAGGCTATACGCTTCAAGCAGGGCGTGCTGTCGCCGGGCGCGTACATTAACAACCGCGTGCTTCCGTCGCATCCCGATGAATGGGGCGCGATCATAGAGCTGCTCCTGTTCCAAACGGAAGACCTCGTGCACGACTACGGCGCCGTCGCGTCGGTCGCATCGGGCGGCGTGCCGCACGGGGTCGCGCTGGCGCGCGAGATGGGAATGCCCCACTTTACGGTAAAGAAGGAGGAGAAGACGGGGCACGGGCTCGGGGGCCTCATAGACGGGGACGCCGCCTTGCTCGACGGCATGCGCGTGCTCTTGGTAGAGGACATGTCCTCTACCTTCGAGAGCGCGCTGGCCGCCATGAAAACGCTCGAGGCGGCGGGCGCGCGCGTCGCGCACACGCTCATCCTCAATACCTGGGGCCTGCCGGAGTTCCACGCGAACATCGTCGGCCACTCCGTGCACGCGCTGTGCACCGGCGAGATGATAGTGGACTATGCCGCGCAAAACGGCATGCTCGACGAGGGGGTCGAGCGCATCGTGCGGCGCTGGCTCAAGGATCCGCGGGACGAATCGTGGTCAAAAGAAGGGTGGGAGCTGCCCCAAAGGGCGGGCGGATAAGATAAAGGCCCGGCGGTACTCCGCCGGGCCTTGTTTTCTGAATGCTCGCGGCTACGCCGCCTCGAGCTCTTCCTTTATCGCTTGCGCCGCCGAGGCTTCGGTGTGGAAGGGTGGCGGCTTCGATATCGGCCGGCCTACCACTATCGCGTCGGCGCCGGCCTGTTTCGCCTGCGCAGGCGTTGTGACGCGCTTCTGCTCGTCGCGGGCGACCGCCCACAGGGGGCGGATTCCGGGCGTCATGATGTAGGCATCGGGCAGGGAGTCGCGGATGATGCGGGCCTCCCTGGCCGAGCAGACGAAGCCGCGGATGCCCAGGCGGTGCGCGTTCTTCGCGAAATGCCTGACCGCGGTATCGGGCGTCGCGTGGAAGCGCGAGTAGCACTGGCTCTCATCGAGATCGGTCAGTACGGTGACGGCAAGCGGCATGGCGCCGCCCCCGACCCCATCCGCGGCCGCAGCGACGGCAGCGAGCGCCTTGTCGCATGCTGCGGCGTGGATGGTAAGGAAATCCGAGCCGAGCTTTGCGATGTTGCGCGCCGCCTTGGCCATCGTGCTTTCTATATCGTGGAGCTTCATGTCCCACATGACGGGGTGCTGCCTGCCGATGGCATAGCGGCGCAGCTTGGACGCGAGGGTCGTCCCGTCGCCGTCCTCGGCAGTCATGGCTTCGAGGCCTATCTTCACTATATCGATATGCCCGGCGGTCTTGCGTATGAGCATCTCCCCGAGGGAGAGGTCGCTCACGTCGCATGCGAATACGAGCTTGGTCATCTGTAGCCCTTTCAAACCGGTTGCGTCTGAGCGCAGATTACCACGGATTATGGAAATCGCCTTCTTCTTTGCTTTTCGCTTAGTGCCGGAGGTGGGACTTGACCACAAGTCGGCCCTGCTCGCCAGCCAAGCGCCGCGTCCACCTAGCGCCTGCCGCAAGGCGGCATCGGCGCTTGCCTTCGGCACCGGATGAAAGGCAAAGCAGTTTGCCTTTCATCCCCGGCTCGCGGTTTTGCAAGTGCAAAACATCGCTCCGCCCTTCAAGCCTCCCGCAGGCCATGCACCGGCATGGCCTTCTCCGGCACATCGCTACCCTCTGTGCCGGAGGTGGGACTTGAACCCACACCCCTTGCGGGACTCGATTTTGAGTCGAGCGCGGCTACCATTACGCCACTCCGGCATCGCCCGTTTCCAACAAAGGGGCTATGCGTGCTAGAATATCGCCAATGTCGCAGTTTTACAATAACGCCATCTTCTGGGTCGAGGTCGACAAGATAAAGCCTAACCCGTTCCAGCCTAGGCGCGAGTTCGACGAGGCGAAATTGAACGACCTGGCGCGCTCGATACGCCAGTACGGCGTCATCCAGCCGCTTACCGTGACGCGCCGCGAGGTGCAGAAGCCTGACGGCGGGCTGGCGACCGAGTACGAGCTGGTGGCGGGGGAGCGCCGCCTGCGCGCCAGCAAGCTGGCGGGCGTCGCCACGGTCCCCGCGCTCATCCGCGAGGCCGAGGATGACGACAAGACCAAGCTCGAGCTCGCTATAGTCGAGAACCTCCAGCGCGAGGACCTCAACCCGGTGGACCGCGCCAAGGCGTTCCAGCAGCTCGTCTCGGAGTTTGGCTTCAAGCATGTCGAGGTGGCCGAGAAGGTGGGCAAGAGCCGCGAGTACGTCTCCAACTCCATCCGCCTGCTCGCGCTTCCGCAGGAGATGCTCGACGCGCTTACCGAGGGCCGCATAAACGAGGGCCACACCCGTCCGCTCCTCATGCTCAACGACCGGCCGCAGGAGCAGAACACGCTCTTTCGGGAGGTGATGCTCAAGCGGCTCACGGTGCGCGACACGGAGGCCATTGCGCGGCGCATCGCCACCGACCGCGTGCGCAAGAAGGAGTACTTGTACTCGCCCGAGATTTTGGACATGGAGAAAGAGCTGGGCGAGGCGCTGGGCACGCGCGTGGCCATTGAGACGAAGGAGAACGGCGGCAAGCTCGTTATCGACTTCATGGGCGAGGAGGACTTGCGCGTGATATTCGCGAGCCTGGCGAGCCGGTTCGCGCACGGGAAGGCGGGCGCCGCGCCCGCGCAAGAAAGCGCGCCGGTGCAGAACGGCGCGGGCGAAGCGCCCTCATCCGCGGCGCCTGCCGCAGGGCAGGCGGCGCCCATTGTAGGCGCTCCCGTGCTCCTGCTCGCGCCCGCCGCGCCCGAGCAGCTCGTCCCCGAGCTTGACGACCGCACGCGCGAGGAGCGCGAGCGCGACGAGAACACCTTCGACCCGGGGAGCTTTTCTATATAACTATCTAGGAGCCCTTCTCTTCGCGCTCGAGCGCGAGGCGGATGTGGCGGCGCGCCAGCGTGGTCCTGGCGGAATCGAGCCATTTCTTGGTGGGGTGCGCGGTCTTCTTCGTCTGAATCTCGACGATGTCGCCGTTGTGGAGCACGGTGTCCAGAGGCACCAGCTTGCCGTTGACCTTCGCGGCGTATACCTTGTCGCCGATGTCGGAGTGTATCGCGTAGGCAAAATCCAGAGGCGTGCATCCGGAGGGAAGGTCCACCACGTCGCCCTTGGGCGTGAATATGAACACGCGGTGCGTGAATATGTCGGTCTTGAGCGTCCTCTCGAACTCCGGGTCCTCGGCCTCCTCGCCCAGCTCCGCGAGCCACTCGGGCGCCGCCGGGCCGCCGTAGCGGCTCTGGGTGGCGCGCGAGAATTCGGGGGCGTCGCCGTGCGCCTCCTTCCTGTCGCGGCGGAACGAGGGTATGAGGCTCTTTATCCAGTCGAAGCTCGATTGCCCGCCGCCGTGCGAGCCCTTGCCGCCCTCCTTGTACGCCACGTGCGCGGCGATGCCGTTCTGCGAATCGCTATGCATCTCCTTGGTGCGTATCTGTATCTCGACGATGCCGCCGTCGCCCGCGAAGACGGTCGTGTGCAGGCCGCGGTAGCCGTTGGGCTTGGGGAAGGCGATGTAGTCTTTGATTTTATTGGGCAGGGGCTGCCAGAAGTTGTGCACGAGCCCCAGCGCGCGGTAGCAGTCCTCCACGCTCTCCACGATGACGCGCACCGCCGCGATATCGTGCACCTTGGAGATGTCGCCGTCCTTGCGCTTGAGCTTCTGCGCGAGGCTCCAGAGGCCCTTCACGCGGCTGTCGACGCGGTATTTCGAAAGCCCGTTCTTCGCGAGCTCCTTGCGCAGGGTGCGGGTCATGCTCTCGAGCCGCTCCGCGGTCTCGCGGCTGCGTTCCGCGATGAGCTTCTTTACTTCCGCGTACTCTTCGGGGTAGGCGTACGTAAACGCGCGGTCCTCCAGCTCGCTGCGCACGAGACCCATGCCCAGCCGGTGGGCTATGGCCGCGTAAATCTCGAGCGTCTCGAGCGCGATGCGCCGGCGCTTCTCCTGCGGGACATGCTCAAGCGTGCGCATGTTGTGCAGGCGGTCCATGAGCTTGATGATGAGCACGCGCGCGTCCTGCCCGGTGGCGACCAGGAGCTTGCGCAGGGACTCGCGGTGGCGCTCGGCGCCGCGGTACTTGTAGCGCCCGAGCTTGGTGACGCCTTCCACCAGGAAGCGGATTTCCTTGCCGAACTGCGCCTCTATCTGCTCGGGGGTGACGCCGACGTCCTCGATGGAATCGTGCAGGAGCCCTGCGGCTACGGTCTTTGCCGACATGCCGAGCTCGGCAAGGCCTTTCGCGGTTTCCGCGAGGTGCGCGAGGTACGGCTCGCCGGAGAAGCGCTTGTGGTCGCGGTGCGCGTGCGCGGCGTAGTTGTACGCCTTCTCGACCAGGGCCTTGTCGGCCTTGGTGGGAGCGCTCATGCGGTCGAGTATGTCCTTGAGCGTGGGCATGGTATGGCCAGTGTACTACTCCTTCTTTTTCTTTGCGAAGCCCCGGGGCTTCTTGGGCTCTTTCAGTATTTCGAGCGCGCGCTCGAGCGTTATGTCGTACGGGCTGTCGGTCTTAAGCGAGCGGAAGTCGGCCTTGGGCTGGGTGTGGTGCGCGATGTAGGGACCGAAGCGGCCGGTGTTGGCGACGATGTCGAGGCCGGTGTCCGGATGCTTGCCGAGCTCGCGCGGGAGCGCGAGGTAGTGCGCGGCTTCTTCAACGGTTACCGTGGCCGGATCCTTTTCCTTCGGTATGCTCGCGCGCTTGGGCTTCTTCGCCTTGGTCTTGCCTTTGCCTTCGGGCATCTCGCCCAGCTGAACGTAGGGGCCGAAGCGGCCCGATAGGACGTAGATGTTCTCGCCGGAGTCGGGATGCTGGCCTATGGGCTTGGCGGGGTCGTTGCTCAGGACTTCGCCGGCCTCCGTGCGCGCGCCGATGCAGTCGGGGAAGCGCGAGCACGACATGAACTTGCCGCCGCGCGAGAGCTTGTAGACCATCGGGCTGCCGCATACGGGGCAGGGGAATTCCGCGGGAGCAGGGCCGAGGTCGGTTATCTTGCCGGCCTCTTTGTCCTTGAGCTTCACTTCTTTCAGGAACGGGGTATAGAAATCCTTGAGCGTCTTCTCGTACTCGCGGTCGCCGGAGGCTATCTGGTCGAGCTCGTCCTCCATCTCGGCGGTAAAGGTGTCCGATATGTAGGTGGGGAAGTATTCCTCGAGGAAGGTCGAGACGACGTCGCCGGTGTCGGTGGGCTTGAGGGAGCGGCCCTCCTTCTCAACGTAGCCGCGCGCGTCGAGCGTGCGCATGATCGAAGCGTAGGTAGAGGGGCGGCCGATGCCGCGCTTCTCGAGCTCTTTAATGAGCCCGGCCTCGGTGTAGCGGGGCGGCGGCGTGGTCTGCTTTTCCTCGGCAGAGACGTCCTTTACGTCCAGATCTTCGCCGGGAGAGACCTTGGGCAGCTCGACGTCCTCGCCGCGCGCCGCCGGGTCGGCCTTGAGCCAGCCGTCGAATACGACGCGCGAGCCGGTGGCTGCGAACGCGGGCACGGTCGCGTCTTTCGTCTTCGCCTCTATTTTCGAGCGCAGGATCTTGGCGTCGGCCATCTGGCTTGCCATCGCGCGGCTCCAGATGAGCTCGTAGAGCTTCTTCTGCTCGGGCGTGGTGCCGGCCGATTCCTTTGCGATGGTGGTGGGGCGTATGGCCTCGTGCGCCTCCTGCGCGTTCTTCGATTTGGTGGCGTAGGTATGCGCCTGCGCGTATTGCGCGCCGTACTTCTTCTCCACGTGCGCGAGTATCGCGGCCTGCGCCGGCTTGCCGAGGTTCGTCGAGTCGGTGCGCATGTAGGTGATGTGGCCCGCCTCGTACAGCTTCTGCGCGATGCGCATCGTATTGGACGGCGAGTACCCCAGCCTGCTTGAGGCCGACTGCTGCAGGGTCGAGGTGGTGAACGGCGCGCGCGCCGAGCGCTTAGCCTCGGTCTCTGAAACGTCGGATACGGTGAGGCCGTCCTTCTCAACGGCGCGTATGATATGGTCGGCAACTTTCTTGTCGCGCGGCTCGTCGGCGCAGGTTAAGAGGAGGGCGGCCTTCGCCTTCGTGCGCGTGTCGGCGGTGATGACCCAGTAGGTCTCGGGTATGAAGGCGCGTATCTCGCGCTCGCGCTCCATGAGTATGCGAAGCGCCGGCGACTGCACGCGCCCTGCCGAGAGCCCGTAGCGCACCTTCTTCCAGATGAGGCCGGAGAGGTCGTAGCCCACCAGGCGGTCGAGCACGCGGCGCGCCTCCTGCGCCAGGCGCAGGTTCTCGTCTATGAGGCGCGGATGCGCCAGCGCCTCGGCGATGGCGTCCTTGGTGATCTCGTGGAATACGATGCGGGCGGGCTTCTTGAGCTTGAGCTCTTCCTTTATATGCCACGCGATGGCCTCGCCCTCGCGGTCGGGGTCGGTCGCGAGCAGGACCGCCTTGGCCTTATGCGCCAGCTCCCTGAGTTCTGAAATGACGTGCGCCTTTCCGGGCACCACCTCGTAGTGGGGGACGAAGCCCGCGGGGATGTCGATGGCCTTCTTGTTGGATTTGGGGAGGTCGCGCACGTGGCCCACCGAGGCGCGCACGGTAAAATCGCCGGACGTGTCTATGTCCTTGAGGTACTTCTCTATCGTCTTTGCTTTCGCCGGGGATTCTACGATTACCAGTTTCATTGGGGGTGCGCGCACGCGCGCAAAAGGGCGCCGTGCGGACAAGACAGAGTGATACCGTACTACAGTACCATATGTCAAATGCGCGTAGTAAGAATAAAGCCTCCATATGGTGGAGGCTTACGCAACGCAACTGACTGATACTACTGAAGCTCGAAGTTTAATTCGCCCCGGACCAGCCGGTCCATAAGCTCTATCTGCAGCTCTTCGGGAACCCCGCACAGAACAGACGTTATCGCCGTGTTTATCCGGCTTATGAACGACTGGTCGGAAGCGCTCAGTTCCTCGTACAGCCCCGAATGCCCCGTCTTCTCAATCAGGTTCATCGCAGTCTCCCCATGTATAGGCCTGAATTGACCGCTTGGCACTCTACAATAAAACTCCTGACGCGGCAATGAACGCTGAGCCGCCCGCTACGCGCGCTCGATCCTTCCCAGGCGCTCAATAATGAGCCCGCGCAATAATAAGGAGGAAAGCGCGATATTGGCGTCCTGGGCGCTCAGGCCCGCGGCCTCGATGAGCGCGTCCTTCTCGCGGGCTTCGCTGAGCGCGCCGAGCACGGCGGCTTCGGGCGCGGTCAGGTCGGCGGGGAGCGTCATCTGCTCCGGCGCGTCGGCGACCTTGAAGCCGAGCGCCTGCAAAATATCGTCGGCGTCGCGCACCAGCGTAGCGCCCTCGCGTATGAGCCGGTTGGCGCCGGCGCCGGTCTCCTTCCACAGCTCGTGCGGCACGACGAGCACCTCGCGGTTGTAATCGAGGGCGAGCCGCGCGGTAATGAGCGTGCCCGACTTCTCGCCGGCCTCGATGATGAGCGCCGCGGCGCTCATGCCCGCGACGATGCGGTTGCGCTTGGGAAAGTCGTACGGCGCGGGCCTGTACGGCTCCGGGTGCTCGGAAATGAGCGCGCCGCCCCGCGCGAGGATGCGCTCCGCGAGCGCGCGGTTGGTGGCGGGGTAGATGCTCGCGTCGTCCAAAGACGAAGGAAGCACGGCGACGGTGGGCAGGCCGGCGTCGAGCGCTGTGCGGTGCGCCTCGGCATCGATGCCGAGCGCGAGCCCCGATACGATGGCGACGGGGTACCGGGCAAGTCCCGCGATAAGCCGCTGGGCCGCGCGGCGGCCGTACGCGCTCGTGGCGCGCGAGCCCACCACGCATACGTAAGCGCGTTCGGGGCCGGGGAGCGCCCCGCGCATATATAAATGAGCGGGCCGGAGGCTAGGCGGTAGCTCGGCTAGGAGCGGAGGGTGCTCTTGCTGGCGCAGTTGGCGGATGGGGAATTGCATTGTAGGATATTCATACGCGACTATATGCTTGATATCAAGTTCATCCGCGAGAATGCCGATCTGGTAAAGGCGGGCGCCAAAAAAAAGCGCCTAGACGTCGATGTCGATAAGCTCCTGGTCGTTGATACAAGGCGCAAGGAGCTCATTGCTGCCGTCGAGGCTGCCCGTACGCGCCAAAATCAGGCAAGCCAAGAGATACCCTCCGCGGCTCCGGAGAGAAAGGAGGCTCTGCTTGCCGACATGAAGGTCCTTAAGGAGGAGATGGGCGGGCATGAGAGGGAGCTGGAGCCTATAGAAAAGGAATGGCAGCTCCTTATGGTATCCGTGCCCAACGTGCCCGATCCGTCCGTGCCCGAAGGGGACTCTGATTCCGACAATCAGGAGGTGCGCGCGTGGGGAGAGAAGCCTGCGTTTGATTTCGAGCCGAAGAGCCATATAGAGATCATGGAATCTCTCGGCATGGCTGACTTTGAGCGCGGCGTGAAGGTCGCCGGTTTCCGCGGATATTTTTTAAAGAACGACGGCGCGCTCCTTAATTTTGCCATCTGGCGCTATGCGCAGGATTTCTTCCTTAAGAAGGGGTTTTCGCCCATGGTCGTGCCGTCGCTTGTAAGGCGGGTCAACTTTCTGGGCACCGGCTACATTCCGCAAAGCGAAGAGGATTTGTACAAGACGCAGGACGGCGATTTTTTGGCTGGCACGGCGGAGGTGGCGACCATGGGCTACCATATGGGCGAAGTGCTCGATATGAAAGAGCTGCCGCTGAAGTACCTTTCGTTCAGTCCGTGCTTCAGGCGCGAGGCCGGTAGCCACAGCAAGGACGTTAAGGGCCTTATCCGCGTGCACGAGTTCTTCAAGTGGGAGCAGGTGGTGCTGTGCGAAGCGAGCCATGAGGAGTCGGTCAAATGGCATGAATGGCTCAACCGCAACACCGAGGAGCTGATCGAATCGCTCGGGATTCCGTACCACACGGTGCTTAACTGCGGAGGGGACTTGGGATTGGGGCAGGTCAAGAAGTACGATATCGAGCTGTGGGTGCCGAAGGAGAACACGTATCGCGAGATAAGCTCTGCATCGTACTTCCATGATTTCCAGACACGCCGGCTCAATATCCGCTATCGCGATGCCGAGGGCAGGATGCAGTACGCGCACTCGCTCAACTCGACCGCAATACCCACGCCGCGCATACTCGTATCGCTGGTGGAGAACTGCCAGCAGGCAGACGGCTCCATTAAGATTCCTCCCGCGCTTGTGCCGTACTTGGGCAAGGACGTCATTAAAAAAGGGTAAGATAAGGCAATGTCCCGGGTCACCCTGCCGCAGTCGAGGCTCCGCGCGCGCCGCAAGCGCATGCGCAGGCGCCTCGCGCTCGTGGCGCTGTGCGCGCTCGCGCTCCTTTTCGCAATAGCGGCCGGGCTCTCGCACCTGCCGTTTTTGCAGATACGCGCCGTGGAAGTGTCTGGGGCCAAGACCCTCGCAACGAGCACTATCGCGAACTATATAGAGGAGCGCATCGCCGGCTCGTACCTTTTCGTATTCCCCAAGCGCAACATATTCCTGTACCCGAAGCGCGCGCTGTCCGCGGGCCTGCTCAAGGCTTTTCCCGAACTGCGCGCGGCCGACGTGCATGCCGCCAGCTTCCATTCCATAGCGGCCGACGTCGTTGAGCGCGAGCCCAAGGCGCTGTGGTGCGAGGGCGGGCAGTGCTTCCTTATGGACCAGGAGGGCGTGGTATACGGCTACGCGCCCGCGGGCGAGAGCCCGTTCGTCATGTACGCGGGGCCGACGGAGGGCGCGTCCCTGCCGCGGCAGTACCTTGACCCCGCGCGGTTCGAGGCGCTCTTCGCGCTCGCGGACGCCGTGTCGCAGAAGCTCCCCGACACTCCCGTGAAGAAAGTGACGGTCGACGCGCACAACGACGCGGAAGCGGCGCTTGGCAACGGGTTCGTGCTGAAGTTCGCCCTGGGCGACGCGGGAGGGGACGTGTTCGAGCGCTTCTCGCTCGCGCTCGCTTCCGAGCCGTTCATGGAGCATTCCCTGGCAGAATTCGAGTACCTTGACCTGCGCTTCGGCGACAAGCTGTACTACATGCTGAAATAGGAGAGCCCGCCGTAAGGCGGGCTTTGCGCGCGCCCCGCCTTGCGGCGGGGCGCGCGTTTTCATGCTCTTTCATGCGGAGCCTGCGAGGGCGCATTCTTCGGCTGGGGCGGAGGACGCACCTGCCCTGCCGGCGCATACCCGCGCTCCCTGTCGAAGCGCACGCGCGCCCAGAACACGGTGACGGAGTTGGTGCGGCATTCTTCGTCCTGCGGAGTCGTCATGCGGAAGCCCCTTTCTGTTCTGTTGACTACAATGCAAAGTTTTAATAAACTTGTCAATAAGTTGGTATGAAGAATTTCTGGACTGCCCTGCCGAAGCCCTTTTTCGCGCTCGCGCCCTTGGCGAACGTGACCGACGCGCCCTTCCGCGCCGCTATCGCGAAGTATTCGCGGCCCGCGGGGCCCCACGTCTTCTGGACCGAGTTCGTCTCGGCCGACGGCTTGTGTCTGGCGAACGAAGAAGGGAAGAAGAAGCTGATGCGCGACCTCGTATTCGGCGAGGCCGAGCGCCCGATAGTCGCGCAGTTGTTCACCGCCGTGCCCGCGCATATGGAGAAGGCGGCCGCCCTGGCGGCCGAGCTCGGCTTCGACGGCGTCGACATAAACATGGGTTGTCCGGACAGGGCCATTGAGAAGCAGGGCGCGGGCGCCAAGCTCATCACGACGCCCGCGCTGGCGCAGGAGCTTATCGCGGCGGCAAAGCGCGGCGCGCCCAATTTGCCTGTGTCGGTCAAGACGCGCCTGGGCTACAACAAGGATTCATTGGAAGAGTGGCTGCCCAAGCTCTTGGAGGCGGAGCCTGCGGCGGTAACGGTGCATGCGCGCACGCGAAAAGAAATGTCCAAAGTGCCCGCGCGCTGGGAGCGCGTCAGGCGCGCGGTCGAGATACGCGACGAAATGAAGAGCGGCGCGCTCATCATAGGCAACGGCGACGCGAAGGACGTGCGCGACGCGCGGGCGCGCGCCAAGGAGACCGGCTGCGACGGCGTCATGATAGGGCGCGGCATATTCGGCCGGCCGTGGATGTTTTCCGGAAAGCCGGAGCCCGAGCTGGCAGAGCGCCTGCGCATCGCGGTCGAGCACACCAGGCTCTTCGAGGAGGCGCTCGGCGACATCAAGAGCTTCGCGCTCATGAAAAAGCACTTTAAGGCGTACGTCGAGGGGTTTGAGGGCGCCAAGGAGCTCCGGATGCGCATGATGGACGCTTCCAGCGCCGCGGAAATCGAGGCGCTCGTAGAGGATTTCATAGCCGCTTCAGGGCGATAATCCACAGTGCAGAGGTGCCGGCGTGCGGTACACTAGGGGACATGGAGAATACCCTGCTCATGGTCTTTATCGGCCTCGTCGCGCTCGCGCTCGTCATCATCGCGGCGGGCATCGGGGCGGTGGCGTGGTATCTCTCCAAGCTCATCGCCGAGGTGACGGTCATTACCCGCCGCCTGCACGAGGCGGGCGAGGTGGCGGCGGCCGACCTGCAGGCGCTCCGGGAAAGCGTCATCGCGGGCGGGGGCAGGATAGCCTCGGCGTGGGACATGTTCGCGGCGCTCGTCATGGGGCGGCTCGCGCCGCCCAGGCGCCGGGCGCCCAAGCGCGAGCCGCGCGGGCGGGAGGACGGGGAGTAGTTTCAATACGCACTAATCAGATTAACTAACACGAAATACGATATGGCGGGCAAATCAAGCATCGATGCGAAGACGGTAGGGGCGGCAGCGGGAGTGGCTGCGGCAGCAGCGGCCGCTGCGGCTGGGGCGTACTGGCTGTACGGCGCGAAGGACGCGAAGAAGCACCGCAAACTCGCCAAGAGCTGGATGCTCAAGGCTCGCGCTGAAATGATGGATTTGGTGGAGAAGGCGCAGGACATAGACAAGGAAACCTATATGCAGTTGGCGGGCGAGGTGGCCAAGCGCTACAGCGCCGTTGCGGGCGTGACCACTGCCGAATCCAAGCGCCTGGTGCAGGATTTGAAGGCGGGCTGGGCGTATCTGCAGTCGCAGAAGAAGCCGGTAGCCAAGCGCGCCGCGGCGGTAAAGAAGAGCGTTAAGAAGGCGACGAAGAAGGCTTCCAAGAAATAGCAAGGCCGCACCTCCCTGCGGTCCCGCTTTCCTTCCCGGGGGTTTTGTCCTATAGTGCCCGCAGAGGCGCGCCCTGGCATGTGCCCGGGCTTCAATGGAGGGAGGATTCCATGGACGATATGCCTAATAGGAGGATGGCCGCTTTCGCGGCGTTCGGCTGGGAGCCGCGCCGGCGCATGGACAGCACCGTCGAAGTGTCGGTCAATTTCTTCCACGAGAACGGCCGTTATGTTTCGGACGGCGTTACTTTGGAGCGCTACATCGAGCTTTTCGATAAGAAGCGGCTCATGTGGCAGATGGAGGGCTTGGAGCGCCCCGAGCACAATCCGCTCCGTGAAGCGGCAGAACTGCTTATGGAGATGGAGCGCGAACGGGGGTTCTAATGAAAAGCGTCTTTTGGCCGGCAGATACTTGAATCTGCCGGCTTTTTCTTTGCTCACTATCCTCGGGTATATGAGCCAAAAGCACATATATCCTGCGTCGCTCGCGAAAAACACACGCAAGCGTGTGTTTTTACTCGCTATCCTCGGGTATATGAGTCAGGAGCTCATATATCCTGCGTCGTTCGCTAAAATAAACAAGTTTATTTTGCTCACTATCCTCGGGTATACTGTCCGTATGGCGAACAAGTCAGACGCTCCCGCGCGCGCCCATACGGCCCTGTACCGCGCTTACCGTCCTGCGGCATTCGGCGAGGTGCGCGGCCAGGAGCACGTGGTGCGCGTGCTTGAGGCCGCCGTGGCGGGCGGGAAAATCGCGCACGCCTACCTGTTCGCGGGCGGGCGCGGCACGGGCAAGACCTCCATGGCCCGCATATTGGCGAACGCGCTGGGCACCAGCGGGCAGGACATTTACGAGATGGACGCCGCGAGCAACCGCGGCATCGACGAGATACGCGAATTGCGCGAGGGAGTGGCGACCCTGCCGTTCGCTTCAAAGTACAAGTTCTACATAATAGACGAGGCGCATGCGCTTACGAAAGACGCGTGGGGCGCGCTCCTGAAGACCTTGGAAGAGCCGCCGGCGCACGCGGTGTTCGTGCTGGCCACCACCGAGCTCGACCGCGTGCCCGAGACGATAGTGTCGCGCTGCCAGGTGTTCAATTTCAAGAAGCCCTCGCACGAGACGCTCAAGTCGCTCGTCATGGACGTTGCGAAGCAGGAGGGCGCGGGCATGGCGCCGGCGGGGGCCGAACTGGTGGCGCTCATGGGTGATGGCTCGTTCCGCGACACGCTGGGCATCCTGCAGAAGGTCTTGACTATAAGCGAAGACGCGAAGCTGACCGAAGAGGAGGTCGCCCGCGTGGTGGGCGCGCCTGCGGCGCAGACGGTCAACGGGTTTTTAAAGGCTGTGGCCGCCAAGGACATCGGCGCGGCCGTGGAAAAATTCCATGCCGCGCTTGAGAGCGGCTCGGAGGCTAAGACGTTCATTTTGCTCGCGTTGGCGAAGGCGCGCGCAGTCCTTCTTCTGCGATTCGCGCCCAAGACGGAGGGCGAGCTTGCGGGGCAGTTCGGCGAGGACGACGTGAAACTGCTCAGGGAGCTCGCGGGCAAGGACGGCGCCGCGATAAACGCCGCGCTCCTCGCGGAGCTCATCACCGCGCTTCTGGAAACGGGCAAGGCGCCCCTGCCGCAGCTCCCGCTGGAGCTTGCCTTGTACCGGGCGCTGGCGTAAGGTCTTGTCAGATACGTACCTGTTTATAGGAGGGCGGCGTGCCTGGGAATATCGTGCAGCTTGAGTTCTTTCTTTATAAGGCCCGGGATACGGCGAGCGTCCTCTGGGAAGCGCTGGCCCGCGCCAAGGACGACATGCGCATCAAGCAGGTCGTAAGGATCGTCGATGCCGGCGGGGAGATAACGGCGCGGGCTATGGAAGCCGTAGCCGGGAAAGACGCGTTCGAGGATTATCTTCAGTATGAATGCCGCGAATCGGGCCGTGCGTGGTTTTTGCGCCGTTGGCGCATGGCGCGGCACAGAAGGATGCTCGGGCGCAAGTGCGCGCGAGCAAAGGCGCGCCTAGCTGAAACCGCGCTCGACAGGCTCGGGCATGCGGCCCTGAACGGAAAGGATATCGCCGTAGAGGAGGATCCGTGCGCCCCGCTGCGGTTCGCCCGGCATGACGAGCTCCATGAATTGCTGGAAACGGCGCGGCGCGCCCATGACGCGTGGGTGTTCGTCTTCGAGCCGAACCACATCCTCGCTGATTCCAACAAGCTCCTGTGCTGGATATAGGGCGCCAGCGCCCCGCGGAGTACCGCGGGGCTTTCTCTTGCCATGCAAAAAGGCCGTTTTCCTGCTATCCTCACCGTATTGGGAGATCGTCTAATGGTAGGACAGCGCCCTTTGGAGGCGTGAATCATGGTTCGAATCCATGTCTCCCAGCATTGTTGAAAGTGAGGCGTTTTTAGGGATATTTGCTAGTAAGTGAAATGGGCTTTTATATTGTGTTTGAGCCACGGATTTGTTTTCGATAGAAAGGTTCCAAAGTAGATTTTCTACGATAGTGCGCTTTTTAGTATCATCGCCATCCAAAAACTCTTTTTTGGCTTTACTGGCTTGTAAAAAGACTTGCTTAGTCGGTTCCAAAGTAGAAACATCTCCCTTACTTTCAGCCTCCCGAATCTGGCGGGTAAGGTCTAGACGTTCATGCTGTATTTCGCCCGCCTTGCGGTCGTAAAGCTCTTTAGGAATCTGACCGGCTACGAAAGTATCTAACAGGCGACTTTCTTTCTCTGAGAGGGCGTTTAAGAGGTTCTGGAGGCGGTTTAGGTTCTGTCTTTCTTGGCCGCCCTCCTGCTCTGACCTTTCCTTAGCGGCTTTATACATAAGTTCAATCTTGCGCTCAGAGAAGTGCAGGGAGTCGAACAAATCAGCCACCATAGCGTTTATGGTGTTCTCGCGCAGGTAGCTCTTGTGCTGGTCGCATTTACCCTTGCCATTGGTGCAATAGTAATACTGATGGCCTTTCTTGAGAGAGGCAGTAAGCGCACAGCCACAGGAAGCGCATTTCAGGAATCCTCTGAGAGGGAAGAACAAACGCTGGGGCTTGGGATGTGCATTGCCCGAGAGTACGGTTTGGGCCTTATCGTAAAGTTGCTTTGAAATGAGGGGAGCATGGTTGCCTTTGTAAAAGCGATTGTCGCGCTCCATGACCCCTGTGTAGAACGAGCGAAGAAGAACTTTGTGTAGAGTGGACTTGTGAATCTTTGCTCCTCGGTTGCTCCGTAGTCCTTCGGCGTACAGTTTGTCTGCCAAGTCTTCTATGCCATAGCTCCCTGTTGCGTAGAGTTCAAATGCGCGCACGACATATCTGCTGGAAATGGGGTCTATAACTATTTGCTTTGTGTTTTTGTCGTTGAAATATCCAAGAGGGGGTTTGTTGGGCCAGTCGCCACGCTCTAGTTTTGCTCTAAGTCCACGCTTAACATTTATGCTCAGGTCGCGGATGTACTGATTTGCCATGCCGAAGTGGACGGCGAGCATGAGGACATTGTCGGAGGAGAGGTGGGTTGATTCGTAAGTGCGAATTTCTTTGATTACACCCCTTTGGAGCAAATCCATGACTTGGCCGCCATCCACCATGTTGCGGGCGAGACGGTCTAGCTTCCAACAGAGAATTCCATCGGCTTTACCAGAGGATAGAGCTTTGAGGAGCTGGGTAAAGACAGGACGGCCTATAGCCTTAGCCGACATAGACTCCCGAAGTACCCCCGCAACCTTGAGCCCTTGGGCCTCTGCGAGCCGTTTAAGCTCGTTTTCCTGCGAGTCCAGGGACAATACCTGCCGGTCCTCCGTGTCAGTGCTTTTGCGGCAGTAAATGAAGTATTTCATAAGCTCTAAAATACACTGAAATTAAAAGTAAATAAATTTAAGTAGCATTAAGTGTGTGGAGTATCAAGTCTATAGAGTGCGACTCCACCGCTAAAGCGGGTGGAGTCGCCTCAGCTCGGTCTGCATATGCCAAAAACAACCCAGAAAGGCCATCCAAAACAATAACAGCCTCCTCGGGTGTGAGAAGTATGCCGTTTTCTTCTTGAAAGACGAAAATAGTCTCTTGTATTAGAGGGGCAGAATAAACCACAAAAGAAAAGACGAGCTTTTAATGTGGGTTCTGCCTCTGCCCTCGAAGGAGGCGTGTTTACGGGACTTTTATTCCAGAACTTACTAACAATTTTACGCTCATAAACCGCCCCGGCAAGCACTTTTTGTATTCGGAAACGCTTTTTGAAATGTTGGCAAAACTGATGGTATAGTGGGGCCACAACTGAATAAAAAGGGCCTAACCCTGGCAACCCCAGGTAAGGTCGACAAGTCAGGTAATGCATAAAGAACCCGTCATGGGGTTGCATTACCTGCCGTATCGGGAAACTGGTACGAGAGACTTCGGTCTCTACCCGTGGCGGGCTTTTTGCGTCCACGGCTTTATCTGTAACTTTTTAAGATATGGACAGCCTAGAATTGCCGCGACAAATCATTAGCTTCTTTGATAACTGGCCGATTCTATTTCTTTGGCTCATTGGTTTTTTGTTAGTTCGAGAGATATTTACTTGGTACTGGAAACAAAATCGAATAGTAAATTTGCTTGAGAAGATAGAAGAAAATACACGGAAGCCAGGAGCAGAAAAAGAAGCAGAGACTCTTATCCGCAAAGGACCCTTTAGCTAGCGCGGGCAGCCCCGCCCCTTCATGCCGCTAGGCGCGGCACGAAGCTCCGCAGGGCGCCTCGGATGGCCGCCCGCGCCGGCGGATGAAGTTTTCAGGAACAAGAGTATACTACCCGCATGGTAGCCAAGAAGAAAAAGAAGTCCTCAAAAAAGAAAGCCAAAAAGAGGGCTAAGAGGATTCTTGCTGGCTGGAAAAAACAAGACGATAACTTCATTTACTACTTCAAACCGTCTGTAGCTAAAAGGTTTAGTATAAAGACAATAACTTTTAAAGGATTTTCTCAGCAGCCGGTAGGACTATTTTTATACAAGACAGGAGGAGGTTTTAATCAGAGACAGGTCAATAAAGTTGGTGGAAGTCACGTTTTGGATTTCCTTAAAAATAAGTTTGGTAAAGAAACCAGACTAAGTGTATTTATGAGTGGTCATGGCTCGACTTACTTTAAGAATCAGCCTAAGTATGTTTCGCTCAGTCTCTCTTTTAAAGATTTTAGAGAGTTACTTGAAGACCTTGGAACTGAGGTAAAAAAAGGAAGAGATTCTGTTGTGCAAGAGCGTCTTGCTCGTTTTTTGCCTAACGAATTCAAGAGTGCATCAAGTGACGAAAGTGCAAATAAGAAATTAACTGAGATTAACCTAAACACTCTTGATAAAGACGATCATGAGGCTGTCGCTGGTTTTATTAAAAGATACATCTCTATAAACTCAGAAAATGACCAAGTTCTGGAGTATTTGCAGGAGAACCTTGTCATTGAGGGAAGAAAGAAGACTCTTGACCAAGTGATAAAGAAGTTTGAAAGACATATCAAAAACAGAAACTTCTCGGAAAAACAGTGGCAAAAGTTTCTGCATGAGGAAGTCTTCTTCTTTAACTCAAATTACATTGAGTCGATAAGGGAAGCAGATGTTAATTTCGCCAAAACGGAAGAAGGTGCTAAAAAACCAGATTTTGTCTGGATAGATTTATATGGATTCCTGGATGTGTTTGAAATAAAGACACCATTCACTGAAATTTTTGCGAGAAGGATAGACACCAGTCATGATAACTATTTCCTTTCAAGAAGCTCTTCGCAGGCAATTTCTCAGATTGAAAAATACATTCTCTTTCTTGAAAAAAATGTTGAGGGATTCGAAAAGTACCTACAAAAGCAAACTAAGGTTCCATTCTCAGTTCTCAAGCCAAAAGCCTTTTTAATAATAGGGAAGACTCAAGAGTGGGAGAGTAACGATAACAAAAAGAGAGACTTTAGATTGTTGCGTAGGTCGTTCAAGAATATAGAGTTTATTACATTTGACGAGTTGCTAGATAACCTAAAGAGTCTCTCGAGTAAATTCGAAAAGTTAACCTAAAGTTATTGAAATTTATGAAAGAAATGCCCTGCGAAGTTTGCCATGAGGTAATGAGAGAAATTGGCCCTTTTGCTATGCGAAAACTTGAAGGAGAGCCTTCTCAAAAGTTTGACGGTAAAAGAAAGTTTCAATGTGTAAACGAAGTGTGCGAGAACAATGAAAAGATAGTTGAGATAGATGTATCTGTGCAAGATGAATACTTAGAGTCCTTGAAACAACAATGCCAGTGTGGTCACTCCAAGTTTATGCACAAAGAAGGATTTTCTAAGATTGAACCAGGACAAAGTATCCCTGTCTTTAATAAGGAAATACCATGCAAATCTGGTTGCGGATGTCTTAATTTTACGCTTCAGCAATGAAAACAAAAGACCTAACGGAAAAACAACTTGTCGAGTACTTTTCTGAACATGTACGGTATGAGGTTCAAATGTTACTCAATGGTACTGATGCAATAATTCGTGGGCTTAAAGTTCCTAACGGATTGCAACATATGCCTGTTGAATCTTACGCAATACACTTGCGGAATCTGATTACTTTCCTATATCCAGCCTCTTCTAGAGACACTGACGTATGTGCGAAAGACTTCTTTAACAAGGAAGACTCCTGGGATAAAGTAAGGCCGCAATTAAGTGAAGTTTTGACAGAGGCAAAGACCCGGGCTGATAAGGAAGTTGGTCATCTTACCACTTCAAGACAAAGCGGTACTCCAAAAAGTAAAGTTTGGGATGTAAAAACTCTAACCCAAGAGTTGTGGCCTATATTCCAACTTTTTGCTGAATCTGCTGATAAAGTAAATCTTGCGCCTCTAGCCCAAGAGATTTTGCCATACTACTCTCGGGTAATGGGCTTAAGCACAAAGTAAGGTTCCAACATCGTCCCATACACCCAGCTAGAATACGAAGCGCTGAAGCTGGGAGAAGCGGGCAACGGGGTTGCCCGCGGCATGGATTTGAACCGGGAGGGGGTCGGGGAATGGGAGTTCCCCGTGTCGGAAGTCTACGAAACCGAGGGTTTCGTAAGCGCAGCGAAGCGAGCAGTGAGGTTCCATGTCTCCCAGCCAACTCGTGATAGGTTATCGCGCACGAGACGCGTCGATAGCCTTATATTAACTAAGGAAGGTTTTTATAGGTAAAAAGTGCCTGGTTTGGGCGCTTTTTGCTTTTACACGTTCCTGTGGAGGAGAATGAATAAGGTACAGTATCAACTAACGAAACTGAGCTTGACCGTATACCCCACAGGGGTATACTTAAGATATGAAGCAAGACATAAAAAAGCAGTTGCAAAATCGTCTGCGCCGCATCGAGGGTCAGGTGCGTGGTTTACAGCAAATGGTGGAAAGCGAGAAATATTGTGTAGATATCATCACTCAATCCAATGCCATCAAAAAGGCATTGGGAAGCGTAGAAAATGTGATGCTGGAACATCACTTATCTACGCATGTTGTGCATCAAATGCGAGGCAAAGAAGAAGGGAAAGCAATCAATGAAATTCTTAAGGTATATAAGTTAGCCCAAAGCAAATAACTATATGCACGATACTTCTCATCACAAACATTCTCCTGCTGATCACTCTTGCTCTGATACGGACAGTAGCCACCAAGAGAAACATTCACACGACAACCATCAAGGTCATCACGCCCATATGGTTGAGGATTTCAGAAAGAAGTTTTGGATTTCTCTAATTCTCTCCATTCCTGTACTTGTTCTCTCGCCGATGGTCCAGATGTTTTTTGGTATAGAGGGTATCGGCTTTTCAGGAGATGTATATGTTCGGTTTATTCTCGCCTCAATCATTTTCTTTTATGGGGGCTATCCTTTTCTCAAAGGTTTATATGATGAAGTAAAAGCAAGACAGCCGGGGATGATGACGCTCGTCGCCTTGGCTATTTCTGCCGCTTATGGATATAGCATTGCTGTGTTTGCGGGCCTGCCCGGCGAGGAGCTTTTGTGGGAGCTGGTAACGCTCGTGGACATTATGCTTCTTGGGCACTGGATCGAAATGCGGTCGGTCATGGGTGCATCTCGGGCTTTGGAAGAGCTAGCAAAGCTAATGCCTTCAACAGCACATCGGCTAGGAAAAGACGGAGAGACAGAAGATGTTCAGGTTGCCGATCTGTCCCTCGGAGATAGAGTTCTTGTAAAGCCTGGTGAGAAGATTCCAGTTGACGGCATTGTTGTTGAAGGAAGAACTTCTGTAAATGAAGCAATGCTTACAGGAGAAACCAAGCTCATAGAAAAGTTTGCTGGACAATCCGTTATTGGAGGCTCTGTAAACAGTGATGGCTCAATCGTAGTAGAGATACAGAAAGTAGGAAAAGACACATATCTTTCGCAAATTATAGAGCTTGTGTCATCAGCACAGGCAGAAAAGTCAAAGACCCAGAAACTCGCTGATCGTGCAGCGATGTGGCTAACGTTTGTTGCGATAGGCGCAGGGATACTTACATTCTTTGGTTGGACATTTTTTACGTCAGAAAATCTCGCGTATGCCCTTCAGCGAACCATTGCTGTTATTGTCATAGCTTGTCCTCACGCACTCGGTCTTGCTATACCGCTTGTGGTTTCGGTTTCAACAGCTCTTTCTGCTCGCAAAGGCTTGCTTATACGCAACAGAACCGCTTTTGAAGAAGCACGGAATATAACAGCTGTTGTCTTTGATAAGACAGGCACTCTTACTAAAGGAAAGTTCGGTATAACCGAAGTTGTGCCCTTGGGAAATGAACAGGAGGATCGAATCCTTGCCTATGCTGCCGCAATAGAGGCACACTCCGAACATCCGATAGCCAAAGCTATAGCAGAACGGGTAAGCAAAAAGCTTGCTGTAAATAACTTCTCCTCAATACCAGGTAAAGGTGCAATGGGCACTGTAGAAGGAAAACAAATCAAAGTCGTAAGTCCAGGGTATTTGAATGGAAAGAGCATAACGGTAAACAACAAAAATGTTGAACGTTTGATTGATGAGGGACGGACTGTCGTGTTCGTTTTGGTTAACGAATTACCTATAGGTGCTATTGCTCTTGATGATTTGGTTCGCGATGAAGCAAAGGAGGTGGTCCAAAAACTTCAAGCAATGGGAATTGAACCCATTATGCTTACCGGGGACGCAAAGCGTGTTGCAGAACGTGTTTCAAAGGAGCTCGGTATCAAAACCTATTACGCAGAGGTATTGCCACACGAGAAGACAGAGAAAATAAAAGAAATCCAAGCTCAAGGGTATAAGGTGGCGATGGTCGGAGACGGGGTCAATGACGCACCAGCTCTTGCACAGGCCAATGTTGGCATCGCTATCGGCGCTGGAACCGATGTGGCTATAGAAAGCGCTGATGTGGTCTTGGTAAAAAGCGACCCAAGAGATGTGGTTGTAATTCTTTCTCTTGCCAAAGCTACCTATCGAAAGATGATCCAAAATCTCTGGTGGGCAAGCGGTTATAACATTCTTGCCCTGCCACTGGCAGCGGGAGTACTCGCTGGTGTCGGAATTGTTTTATCTCCTGCCGTAGGAGCCGTACTGATGTCAGTAAGTACGGTGGTCGTGGCGATTAACGCAACCCTCCTGAAAAATTATAGAATGTAAGTATGTCATTTTTTACTAACAAAGCAAAATATCTCCTCCTCGGCATACTCTTAGTGGCATTTGTATGGGTAGGTGGGTTTGGCATTTTGTCGGCGGTTCAAATGTCGCACGGTGAACACCAAGCTGGATGCACCATAACGCTTGGAGAGCATGTCATTTGTGCAATGAACCCGTTTGAGTACCTTTCTGTATGGCAAAGCATGTTCAGTGTTCCTCTAACACTCATCGCTTCCTACTTGCTTTTACTTATAGCTCTTGGACTTGCCCTCCACACGTATATAAAAAAGGACATACTGGATCCGCCCAAAATATCCAACTCTCAAGAATTACCTCGCAGGTTCACGTTCCATATTCCCGATTTATATACAGAGCTATTCTCTCAAGGTATTTTGCATCCCAAAGCCCCGTAATTTTTCCTACTTCTTTTATTAGCAACTATTAAACAAAATTATGGAAACAAAAAATATACATCTACTTATTATCGGCATCATTACCCTCATTCTGGGACTTGTTCTTGGATATTTCTTAGGAACAGGAAAAATGGATTACCCAATGATGTCAGGTATAACCGACACAAGCAGTCATATGATGGGTAACTCACACGAAATGGGAAACACAATGACTAATATGACAGCAGGTTTAGAAGGTAAATCAGGAGAAGAATTTGAGAAGGCATTTATTGACGAGATGATTGTTCACCACGAAGGAGCTGTAGATATGGCAGAGATGCTTCTTCAAAAGACTAAGCGCCCTGAACTCGTAAAACTTGGAAATGACATTATTAACGCACAGACAAGTGAAATTGAAATGATGAGAGAATGGCGACAAACGTGGTTCAACAATTAAGCCTATGAAGAAAGCATATCTATTAGGCGGGATTGTAATCCTTGCACTTGTAGGCATTACGTTGCTTGCAAAGAATAACCCCATTTCCTCAACAGGAAATGCACTTACAGAGAAAATCTATGTGGCAGTCGAAGAAGAAGGCACTGTGAATGTGATTGACCCTGCCACAAACAAATCAATCAAAGTCATTGATCTTACTGAGCAAGAAACTGAGACGAAATATCTTCCGCACAATGTCCAGGCGTCCCCCGACGGAAAAAGTGTTTGGGTAACAGCTAATGCTGGAATGGAGGAGCATGACGTACATACTTCACTTTTCATTCCTACCGCATATGCCGATGAGGGACATGAGGAAATGAAGATGGACACTGGGGATCAGGTTATCGTCATTGACCCTCAAGAGGACGCCATAGTCAAACGAATACCGCTTGGAAGTGGTCAGCATCTGGCGCATGTCGTGTTTACCCCAGACGGATCTATAGCACTTATCGCGGCGCAGGAGACAAATAAGCTCTACAAAGTAGATACGAGCAATTTCCTACAAACAGAGATTAGTCTACCCGAAGGAAGCGGTCCCCATGGTATGCGACTCTCTCCTGATGGAAAAACTGCCTATGTTGCCTTTATGGACGGGAAGGGTCTTGGTGTCGTCGATCTCGCAAGTGGAACGACAGAAGTAAAAATTCTCAACGGTTCGGTTGTCCAGACAGCGGTTACTCCTGATGGTAAATATGTAGCTGCGTCTGTGTATGAGACTCGCAGCGTTGCTCTGTACGATACTGCTCTCGAATCAGTATCGTATGTAGCATTGCCAGAGGGTTCAGAGGGACCAGTGCAACTCTATCCGACTTCAGATTCTCGTTACGTCTATATTGCAGATCAAGGGGTTCTACAGAACCGACCTGCAAACAACAAGCTGTACAAACTGGATCTTAAAACGAAAGAAATAACTGAAAGCATTGCTGTTGGGAAAGCCCCTCACGGAGTCGTTATTAATGACGATAATAGCAAGGCATATGTCACAAACCTCGAAGGAAATACTGTCTCTGTAGTCGATACAAAAACAGGTAAGGAAATAACTCAAATATCGGTAGGCAGTAAGCCGAATGGTATAAGCATCTGGAAAGGTCAAAGCGTTTCCGAAGAGAAGACTGCCCTTATGGGTGAGGAGATGACGGTATATAAAACAAAAACGTGTGGTTGCTGTCACGTTTATGTGGAGTACCTTGAACGTGAAGATGTAAAAGTAAAGGCTATAGACGTTGAAGACCTTACTGCTATCAAAGATCAGTACGGCGTTCCAACTAATCTACAGAGCTGCCACACTTCTATAGTTGGAGGCTATGTAGTTGAGGGGCACATACCACTGGAGGTAATAGAAAAGTTGCTCGCAGAAAAACCAGCCATCAAAGGTATCGCCTTGCCTGGAATGCCTTCAGGTTCTCCAGGAATGCCAGGACCAAAGACAGAGAAATGGATCATCTATGCAATCGGTAATGATGGTGAAGTGACGGAGTTTATGAGTTACTAACATTAAGTTCGCGATATAAGTAACATAGGAATATGAAATAAAAACCACTCAGTCGAGTGGTTTTTATTTTGTTAATAGAATCTTTTTTTCAGATAACAAAATATTACCTTTCAAACATCCAAGCAATTCTCGCTTTTCTAGATCTGTTCCTTCTCGTAATAAATACTTAGCGTAATTTCGTATATCTATTTCCTTGACTGCAATATCGTCATTGCGGCCTAGCGTCATTTGCTGAAATTTCTTGAATCGTCTCTGTCTACCCGGAAAGAAGCAGTCGAATTTATCTTGGAAAAGCTCCGGCATCCCAAGAATTTTTCTGTTCTCGCAATATTCGGTGAGTATGCGCTGTACGCAGACGGCAAAGCAGTGGCCCTTATTTGCGACGACCAGTTGTACGTAAAAGTTTTGCCTGCAAGCCGGGATCTTGAATCCGTATGCGAAAAAGACGAGCCGTATCCCGGCGCAAAACCCCATTACTTGGTGGAAGAAGGCCAGCTGTCCAGGATGGAGAGCCTGCCAAACATCTTGCTTGATATTGCCAAGTCTTTGCCGGCGAAGAAAAAGAAAGCTAAGAAATAAGATGTGTTTCAATGTCGCCCACTCATCCAAGCAGCTCGTGCTTGTGCGCCGCCTTTACCGGTCTGCGGCGTCCTGGCGGGGCTGCAATAAGGCATGAAATAGACTTTTCAAGCAAATGTAGTATTTTTACTTCGGATCCGTACAAACGATCCTTAGCCTATTGATAAAGGGATCAAAATGCACAACAACCAAGTCATCTTCAAGGATGAGGCCCGCGCTCCGTATGTAAAGGAAGGGAATGTTGATTGGGGAAAAGTCTCCGACCGCTTCCGCGCTCTCAGGGGCGTAAAAGTTTCGCTCGGGAACAAGCACTTCACTCCCCGGGTAAGGGAATGGGCGGAAAACCTGTCTCCGGACCAGCAGCAGCGGCTGCTCGACGTAATGGTCGGCGGTCTTTCAAATGAAGATGCCAGTGTCGGCGTCTACGCAACCCGCCCTTCAGATTACTCCGAGCTGGGAAGGTATTTGGAGCCGATCATCCGCGAATACCACAACATCGCGGGAGATGTTGCACAGGCCCACGACTGGAATATCCCGGTAGGCGTATACGACCTCCGGCTGGTTGATCCGAGTCTGTCCGATGTCTCAATGCGGGCCCGCGTTGCGAGGAACGTCTCGGGCT
This sequence comes from uncultured Candidatus Saccharibacteria bacterium, assembly GCA_964650645.1. Taxonomy (GTDB): domain Bacteria; phylum Patescibacteriota; class Minisyncoccia; order Phycocordibacterales; family SBAW01; genus GWA1-54-10. The sequence goes on along the minus strand of CAZYUH010000001.1, from coordinate 725,836 downwards.
GGAACCTCCCGAGCTCAATGGACAAATCGGAGCGGGTGAAGTTCGAGGAGTTCATGGTCGGATCGGTTTTCAACAAGCTTCCTTTCGCTGGGAAATACTATAGCCTGACTCCCGGACACCCGTGCGAAATTCCGGCAGCCCAAGCTGATGAGATGAGGCGGGACCACTACCTCTTCAACGATATGACAAGCGATAACCACCTGACAAGCAGCGGCATCGCTTCCGATTGGCCGCACGGAAGGGGGATATGGCTGAGCTCGGACAAGAAGATGATGGTGTGGGTGGGGGAAGAAGACCATCTCAGGATAATCAGCATCGTCCATGGAAGCGATCTTGGCGTTGTCGACCGGTCGCTTTCAGCGCTCCTTTCCGCAATGGCGGAGGCGGGCGTTGAGTTCGCCACGGATCCGAAGTATGGGTTCATCACGACCTGCCCGACCAATATGGGCACTGGCAAGAGGCAATCGGTGCTCCTCCAGTTTCCGAGCCTCTCAAAGCAGGGAACTGACGAGAGCGGATTGAAGGCTGCGGCTAAAGGCTTCGGCCTCCAGGCTCGCGGCCTGTCAGGGGAGCATTCGCAAATGGACGCTGCGGGCACGGCTGATATATCGCCACTGGCAAGATTCGGCGTAACGGAAGCCGAAGTGACCAAGCGGTTGTTCGAAGGCCTGGAAAAGCTCATCGAGCTTGAGAAAGCGCACTAAGCGCAAAAGGAAGACTAACAGGCCGGCTTAGTGCCGGCCTGTTTTTTTCATTCAAATTCTTCCTGGTTGCTGATTCAATAATGAGAACCGGCTAATGTCCCGCGAGCGAACTCTCGTACCTATCCCGCCGATTGGTATACTTATCCGTATGGATATGAAACGGAGTGCGCTCGGGCTCTGCGCCCTCGCCGTAATCGCCGGAGGCGCCTTCGCGCTCGCATCTTACGAGCGCGGTGGCGGGCCGGATGCCGCCGCGGCGGGGTACAAGAGCATCGAGTACGGCGTCGGCGGGAAGAAGGTGAAGCTGGATAACGGCTTCGCGCAAGAGGAAGCGGCTCCCGGCTCCGCGTCGAAGATCACTACCCGCTATTTCGGCAATGAGCTCAGGGCCGATCTCAATGACGATGGCCGCGAGGACGCCGTGTTCATCCTCACGCAGGAAACCGGCGGCAGCGGCACGTTCTTCTATGCTGTTGCGGCGCTCAATACGGAAGACGGGTATGTCGGCTCAGAAGGGTATCTTCTCGGCGACCGCATCGCTCCGCAAACGGTTAAGCTCAGCCGCGACCCGGGCCACGAGAACGTCATCGTGGTGAATTACGCGGACCGCGCTCCCGGCGAGCCGATGACCGTGCGGCCGTCGGTCGGCAAGAGCGCGTGGCTCAAGCTCGACCCGCAGACGATGCGGTTCGGCACCGTCGAGCAGGGCTTCGAGGGGGAGGCCGACCCCTCCGCCATGTCGCTTTCCATGAAGGAGTGGATATGGGTCTCGGCGCTGTATAACGACGGGAGGAAGGTGGCACCGGACAAGCCTGGCGATTTCGTGCTCACGTTCGCCGGCGACGGCGCTTTCTCCGCGAAGACGGACTGCAACAGCGTGAGCGGGAAGTATGCCGCGCACGAAGGCTCGCTTTCGTTCGGCCCGATAGCCGCGACCCTGATGTTCTGCGAAGGCTCGCGGGAGGGCGAGTTCGCCCGGATACTCGAAGGGGCTGCGGGGTACCACTTCACGCCGCGCGGGGAGCTTGTCCTTGACCTCAAGTTCGACAGCGGAACGGCGACGTTCAGGTAGCGCCGCGCCGGCTGGAACTTCAAAGGGCGGCGGCGGGTTTTATAAGCGCCATGAAAAAGATACCGCTCATCGTCCTGGGCGTCCTGTCGCTTATCGCCTCAAGGGCGTCGTTCATGCTCGTTAACGACCCGGAGGGCCCCAATCTTTTGATAGTCGTCGCATGGGCGGCGGTCATATTCGCCGTATCGTGGGCGGCCTATGCGCTCGCTTGCCGCGCCTTTTCCGCTACCATAAGGAAATGATGAGAAGCTGTATGCAATATCTGAAAGACAATCCCGAGGGCCGCTGGTTCAAAGCCAAGCTGTACGGCTGGGGCTGGGTTCCGGTGAAATGGCAGGGGTGGCTGGTCGTTGGCGCCGCGGTCGCGCTCATCGCCGCGGGCTTCACTATAGGGCAGGCTGACGACGCGCCCGGCGCGGCCCTGCTCGGCATCCTTCTCGCGTGCGCGCTCCTGCTTGGCTTCGGGTACGCGAAGGGCGAGAAGCCCCGCTGGCAATGGGGGCCTCCTAAGGATAAAGAGGGTGAATAAGGGAACTCGGCGGCAAAACGGGCATAACGGGGTTGCCTTCAGTGCCGTGCGGGGTATGGTGGATAGATGGAGGCATTCTTTCCGCAATTCTATGAATCGGCCCGCGTCTTCGCGAGCGAGCACCTCGTGCGCATTGTCGCCATTATCATAGGGGCGGTTCTCGCGCAGCTGCTGTCGCGCAGGCTCATCGGGCGCGCCGTGCGCCGCCTGGTGCGCCAGGGAAGCAGCTCGAAGCTCTCGGAAGAGAAGCGCGAGGATACGCTCATCCAGGTCATCGTCGGCGCGGTATCGATACTCGTGTGGCTCGTCGCGGGCATGATGCTGCTCTCGGAATTCGGGGTCGCCATAGGCCCCGTGCTCGCGGCGGCGGGCGTCGCGGGTATCGCCGTGGGCTTCGGCGGGCAGTACCTCATACGCGACCTCATCTCGGGCGCGTTCGTCATACTCGAGAACCAGTACCGCGCGGGAGACGTGGTGTGCTTCGGCGCTACATGCGGCCTCGTCGAGCGCATAACGCTCAGGATGACCACCTTGAGGGACCTCGACGGCACGGTGCACCACGTCCCGCACGGCGAGATAAAGACGGTCTCGAACCTGTCGAAGGATTTCTCGCGCGTGAACATCAACGTTGGCGTGCCGTACTCGGCGGACCTTGAGCATGTCATACAAGTGGTGAACCGCGTCGGCGAGGAGCTTGCGCAGGACCCGGAATGGAAGGAGCACGTGCTGACGCCGCCGGCGTTCCTGCGCGTGAACGAGTTCGCGGATTCCGCGGTGATGATAAAGATCCTCGGCGATACGGCCCCTATAAAGCAGTGGGACGTGGCCGGCGAGCTCAGGAAGCGGATAAAGATGGCGTTCGACAGGGAGGGCATCGCTATCCCGCTCCCGCAGAGGGTCGTGCACGCCGCCGAGGCGCCGGGCAAGAAGGAGCGCCCTTCCAAGCTAAAAGAGGCGTGAGCCGGCCGACCAGTATTTATGGCAAAGCACAGGATATACACGATGAGCTTCGCGAGCGTCTATCCGCTGTACGTCGCCAAGGCGCAGAAGAAAGGACGCGCGAAGGCGGAAGTTGATGAGATTATCCGCTGGCTGACCGGATACGCGCCGAAAGCGCTCGAGGCGCAGCTAGAAAAGGGGACGGACATGGAGACGTTCTTTAACGACGCTCCCAAGCCGAACCCGTCGCGGGCGCTCATCAAGGGAGCGGTGTGCGGCGTGCGGGTCGAGGAGATTAAAGACCCTGTCATGCGCGAGATACGCTACCTGGATAAGCTGGTAGACGAGCTTGCCCGCGGCAAGGCGATGGAAGCGATACTGCGCAAGTAGGCGCGGGGCCGGCGCGATTGGCTATACTGTACCCATGGGCGAGCATATGCGCGATAAGACGGGAGGCCTGGCCGCAACGAAAGCATCCGTTGCCCTTTTCGCTCTCTCCTTATCCGTCCTGGCGCCTGGCGCCTGGGCGCGCGCAGAGGTCGAATTGCCGAATGCGAGTACGAGCATGAGTACGGGCACGAGCGCGAGCGCCGGACTCCCCGAGGCGCCCGCGCCCTCGGATACTCCGCGCGACGCTTCTGAGGGCGCGTGGGCGATGGCGCTGTCCATTGCCGCGGTGACGCTCGCGGCGGTGGGGCTCGTTATAAAGACCCGCCGCTAAGCGCTATACTTTGGCATATGGCTATGCGCATCGAGGTTAAGCGGGCATACGAAAAGGCGGCGAAGGTGGACGGGCACCGCGTGCTCGTCGACCGGCTGTGGCCGCGCGGCGTGTCCAAGCAGTCGGCAAAGATAGATTCGTGGGCGAAAGAGGCGGCACCCTCGGCGGCGCTGAGAACCTGGTTCCATGCGGATAAAGAGGCCCGGTTCAGGGAATTCTCAAAAAAGTACGCGGCCGAGCTCAAGGGCTCGGCGGCGCTCAGGGAGGCAAGGAAGGAGTTGAAGGGCAAGGGGCGGGTGACGCTCGTGACGGCGGCAAAGGACGTGGAACATTCCCATGTGCCGACGCTCATGCGGTTCCTCAAGCGGTAAGGTTTGGTACTATAAGCGCATGAGTGCGAGCATTGCCGGCGGCACCGTGCACCCGCTGCCGAAAGACCTCAAAGAGGCTATCGCGTCGAATAAGGCGGTCGCTAGCCTGTGGCAGGACATTACGCCCCTGGCGCGCAACGAGTGGATATGCTGGGTCACGTCCGGCAAAAAGGCCGAGACGCGCGGCGCGAGAATCCAAAAAGCGGTGTCGAAAATGAAAGGCGGCATGCGCCGCCCCTGCTGCTGGATAGGGTGCATCCACCGCGCGGACAAGCCCATGAGCGCCTCGGTTAAATGGGCGCTCGGCAAAGGCCGGTAACTTCCGCTTGCTTGCGCGGTTATAAGCGGCATGGAACTGAGGCGCATTTCATGCATTGGGCTCGGCACGCTGGCGCTCCTGCTCGCGCCGCTGGCGCTTACGCTCATGAACCCCGCCGCGCACCTGAGCGGCGGCGGGGGAGGCGGCTTCGACTGGATGCCGGGCGACTTCGCCGTCATGGGCGCGCTCTTGTTCGGCGTCGGCGTGGCGCTCGACCTTATCTGGAGGAAGGCGGGCCGGTACCGCGTGCTTGGCTGCGCGGCGCTCGTATTCCTGTTCCTGTTCCTGTGGCTGTGGGCCGAGCTTGCGGTGGGAGTGTTCACGAACTGGGGCAGCTAGCCGCGCTGGTATAATCGGCCGTATCGTGTATTTCGTATACCTGCTCCAGTGCGGCGACGGCTCGGTCTATACCGGCATCACAACCGACCTCGCGCGGCGGCTTAAGGAGCACAAAGAAGGCGCGGGAAGCCGGTACACGCGGGCGCGCGGCGCCAGGAAGATGCTGTATAGCGAGCGCCACCCCGACCGCCCGTCAGCGCTCAGGCGCGAGGCGCACATCAAGCGCCTCACGAGGGCGCAGAAGCTCGCGCTTGCCGGGGCGGCGCCTGGGCGGCGGTAGTGTATACTTTGCGCATGCTCGTATTCATCCTTTTCGCGCTCGGCGTGGTCCTCGGCGGCCTGACGGTCGTGTTCTCCTTGCAGAACATAGAGATAGTCGCGGTATCGTTCTTTTCGTGGCGGCTCGAAGGCTCGCTGTCGCTCGTGCTCATGATGGCGACGCTTACGGGCGCGATTATCGCCTTCCTCATGCTGCTGCCGGGGAGCGTACGCGGCTACTTCAGGCACCGCGCGCTCATAAGGGAGAATGCGCGCCTTCAGGAGGAGCTGAGGAAGCAGAAGGAGCTGACCCATTTCGCGCGCAAGGAGCCCGCGACGCCGGACGCCCTGTCGCGCATAGAGAACGGCGCCATGGAAAAGCCGCAGGACGGGCGCGCCCCCCTGTGAAGATTTTCATCATCTCGCCCGGGAAAGCGCATGACGAGACGGTAAGCGCGGGCATTGCCGAATACGGGAAGCGGCTGTCGCGGGCGATGCCGCTTGAGTGGGCGCACCCCAGGGCCGGGACCAAGGACGCAGAGGGCGCTGCCATACTGAAGCTCGTGAAAGAGGGCGACTGCGTGGTCCTGCTCGACGAGCGCGGGCGCGATATAGACACTCCCGGCGTGGCGCGGCTTTTGGAAACGCGCCAGCGGGAAGGGACGAAGCGCCTCGTATTCGTCATCGGGGGAGCATTCGGCGCGAGCGACGAGGTGAGGGAGCGCGCCGACCTCGTCCTCAGGCTCTCCTCGCTCGTGTTCCCGCACATGCTCGCGCGGCTCATACTGGCCGAGCAGCTCTACCGCGCGCACTCGCTGTTAAGCGGCGGCAAGTACCATCATGCCTGATCATCCGGCGAGCGCCGCATATACCACCAGGCGGTGCGTGTAGCTCGCGCGGTCGGGGGTGGGCTCGCCGGCGCAGGTTATGAGGTGCAGGAACCGGCCGCCGGCGCGGCTGAACAGCTCCTCAGGCGCCAGTTCGCCCGTTTTATAGACCTGCGCGCGCGTCACGACGAACCGCTTTGCCGTACCGTCCGCCATGCGCACGTAGATGCTGTCGCCCTCCTTCACCTCGCTAAGCCGCGCGAACGCCGCGAAGACATGCGCGTCCATGACGGCGCTCCCCGCGTCGCCGGGCACGGTGCCGCCGGCGTACCAGCCCACGTCGCTTGTCGAGCCGGAAGGCACGTCCATGTCGCCCAAGCTGTCGACTCCCACGGGCACTACGCGGCTGTCGAGCGCGATGGAAGGGATGGAGAGGCGCGCGGGAGCCCGCGCATCCGGCTTATTGGGAGGAGGCGCGCCGGCCGGCGCCGCGGCGGCCAGCGGGGCTGCCTGCGTCGCCGCGGCTTTTGCCGGAGAGGGGGGTGCGGAGACGGTTTTAGCCGCCGCGGATTCCGCGGAAGCGGGCGCAGCCGGCGCTTCGGGGAAGGAGCGGGGCGCGGCGCGCGCCGCAGGAACCGGCATGAAGGGCGCCTGGGCGCCCGCTTGCGGGCGCAGGCCGGCGATGACAGGCAGGGACGCGAGCGCGCTAACGGCCGCGAATGCGAGTATTCTTTGCATCGGGCTTAAGTGTAGGCAGGGTGAGCGCGTTTGTCCAAGAAATTCATGAGCGCGGCAGGAAGCGGGCGCATCCGGGCTTTTGCTATACTTAACGCTATGCAAAAGATAACCCCGCACCTGTGGTTTAACACAGAGGCTGAAGAGGCCATGCAGGCCTACGTCGGCGTATTCAACGGCGCTCCCGGCGCGCGCGAGGAGTCGAAAATAGTGAGCATAACGCGCTATCCCGAGGGCGGGGAAGGCCCCATGGCCGGCATGGACGGCAAGGTGCTCACCGGCGTGTTCGAGCTTGCCGGGCAGCGGTTCATGGCGCTCGACGGCGGGCCGGTGTTCAAATTCAACGAGGCCGTGTCGCTCCTCATCGAGTGCGGCACGCAGGAGGAGATAGATTACTTCTGGGAGAAGCTCTCGGCGCATCCGGAAAGCGAGCAGTGCGGCTGGCTCAAGGACACGTACGGGCTTTCCTGGCAGGTGGCGCCGAACGAGCTCATGGGCAGGCTCATGAGCGACCCGAACCCCGCCAAGGTGCGGGCGGTCGTAAAGGCGTTCATGCCGATGAAGAAGATGGACATCGCGGCACTGCAGGCGGCGTACGATCAGGCATAATCAATAGGAATGGTTAAACGGATTTTCCAATGGGGCGTGATTGCCGCGCTCGCATGCGTCGCCTTCTTCGTGGCGCTCAACGCGCTCATGGTCGGCCTCGAGCAGAAGCGGATGTACGCGAGTGCCGGCGACGTGCCGGCGCGCGACGCCGCCATAGTGCCCGCCGCCGCGGTCCTGCGCTCGGGCGCGCTGTCGGCCGTGTTCAAGGACCGCGCCGATGCGGCCGCAAAGCTGTACGAGGCGGGTACTGTGAAGCGGATACTGGTGTCGGGCAACGGCTCGGCCGATCACGACGAGGTGGAGCCCGCGCGCAGGTACCTGGAGAGCCTGGGCATTCCGGAGGGCGATATTTACCTCGACCATGCCGGGTTCGACACGTACAGCACGATGTACCGGGCGCGCACGGTCTTCGGCGTCAGCTCGGCCGTCGTGGCGACGCAGACCTTCCATTTGCCGCGCTCGCTCTTCATCGCCCGCGCGGCGGGCATAGATGCGGTGGGGTACCGCGCGGACAACGTGCACCTCCTGGCGCGCAACGAGGTGCGCGAATCGCTGGCCCGCGTGAAGGCGGTCTGGGACGTGGTTGTGCACAGGCTGCCCGAATTCATGGGGGACGGGACTGTCGCGCAATAGTGTGGTATGCTGGGGGGGTCTAAAAGACTAAGAAACGAGGGTCGGAGTTTCGAGCAGTAGCAAAACAAAACCAATGACTGGAACCATAAAGACTTTGACGGACCGCGGATTCGGATTCATCTCCCGCGAGGGGGAGGCGAAGGATCTCTTCTTCCACTCCAAGGACCTCAACGGCGTGATGTTCGATGACCTCCGCCAGGGCGACACGGTCACCTTCGAGGTAGCTGAAGGCCCCAAGGGCCTCAACGCCGTCAACGTGCAGCGCGCGTAAGCGCGCCGCCAGGCGACGGGCTCTGGAGAAGTGCCGCCCCGGGAGGGGCGGCGCTTTCCTTTGCGGTTCCGCTCCGCATTCCGCCGTGGTATGGTGGAAACGTGCCCTTTTATCCGCTAGCATATGCACACCATGGATGACATGAACAATCCGGCAGAGGTGCCTGCAGTGGAGCCGGTCGTCGAGACCCCTGCGGCAGAGCCCGCAGCCGAGCCCGCAGCGCAGCCTGCAGAGCCTTCCCAGGAGGCGGCAGCCTAATGAAAACGCCAGCCTTCGGGCTGGCGTTTTTAGCGCGCGTTACGAAAGCCCGAGCCCGCGCAGGAACTCCTTGAGCTCGGCTCCTTGTATGACCCGGTACTGCCCGGGCTTGAGCGTCCCCAGGCGGATGTTCATGACGCGGATGCGCTTGAGGTCTGCCACGGTATAGCCCCACGCCGCGCACATGCGGCGTATCTGGTGCTTCTTGCCTTCGGTGAGGATTATCGAGAATTTCGAATCGCCGAGCAGGCGCACTTTCGCCGGCTTCGTGCGGTAGCCTTCTATGTCCACGCCCTTTTCCATGCGCGCCTTGAAGCTCGGCGGCAGATGCTCCTTTGTCACGACTACGTATTCTTTCTCGCGGCCGGCTTCGGGCCCCAGGAGCTTTTCCGTCACGCGGCCGTCGTCGGTCAGTATGATGAGTCCGTGCGACGCGCGGTCCAGGCGGCCCATGGGCGCGACACCCCCTATGCCGGCGATGTCCTTGATGCCTTTCTGCCCTTCAGCGGGGGAATGGGTGACCACGCCCGCGGGCTTGTAGTACGCGAAGTAGCGGTACCGGCGCGCCGGGAAGCGCGTTTCTATCCTGTCGCCTTCATGAACCTGGCTTCCGAGCAGGGCCCGCTTGCCGTTTACGAGCACCAGGCCTTGCGCTATATAGCTATCCGCCTCCCTGCGCGTGCACAGTCCGGCGTCTGCCAGGTACTTATTTATGCGCATTTTGCTATACTACACCAGGTGAGCGGGACTGTGCCTCCGGCCCTCACGCGGGACAAGACGCGGCCCTTTATCCCCTTAGCCCCCTACACGAAATTATGGAAAAGAAGCGAATACTCATCATAGCCGCTTTGCTCGTGCTGGCCCTTGCCGCGTGGGCGCTGGTCAGGCACCTGGGCTCAGCGAAGGTCGACCCGGTCGTGGTCGACCAGCTCCAGTGGAAGATAACCGACATGACCGAGGCGATGGCCACCACGACGCCCCAGAACGAGGTGGCGCTCGTGGTCGCCGGCGTGGCGGTTCCTATAGGCACCTACGCGGGCTCCTGCAACCTCATTGACGGCGATATCGCCGAGCTCCTGCCGGGCGAAGTCTCGGGCGTCATCTGCACGAAGAGCGGCGACGGCCAGGAGATAGGCGTCTTCAGCGAGGGCGGCAGGCTCGTGCTCAAGCAGGGTGTCGTGCATAAGGACGATTCGGGCGTCAGCCGCACCTCGTTCGTGGAGCTCAAGAAGATCTAAGCGCGGCGCCGTCTCTTTTAAAGGAAGGGGCGGCTTTATGCGTTGCTAAGAATAAAACTATGAAAATTGCGCAAATAGCCCCCATGGCAGAGCGCGTGCCGCCGAAGAAGTACGGCGGCACCGAGCGCGTCGTGCACGCCCTTACCGAAGAGCTGGTGCGGCGCGGCCACGACGTGACCCTGTTCGCCTCGGGCGACTCGGAGACCTCCGCGCGGCTCGAGAGCGTCTACCCGCGCGCCCTGCGCGAGGCGAAGATAAAGGACATATACGGCACTAACGACCTCACGATGCTCCACATGGGGCTCGCGTACGAGTTCCAGGACGAGTTCGACGTCATCCACGACCATATGGCGCCCGTCTCGATGCCGATAGCGAACCTCGCCACGACGCCGGTCGTCTCGACCATGCACGGGCCCTTCTCGGCGCAGAATCGCAAGCTCTTCGAGATGCTGCGCACGCCCAACATCGTGACCATCTCCCAGGCCCAGCTCTACCCCCTGCCCAACATCAACCATGCGGGCACGGTGCACCACGGCCTTGCCATGGAGGACTACCCGTTCTCCGAGGAGCACGACGGCTACCTCCTGTACGTCGGGCGCATCAGCGCCGACAAGGGCGTGCATTTCGCCATAGACGTCGCCCAGGTGCTCGACAAGAGGCTCATCCTGGCAGCAAAGGTCGAGCCGTACGACCTGCCGTACTTCAAGCAGTACATCGAGCCGCGCCTCTCCGACCGCATCAAGTGGGTCGGCGAGGTGGACGAGGAGGAGCGCAACCGGCTCATGAGCCGCGCGCGTGCCTTCCTGCACCCGGTGGTGTTCCGCGAGCCGTTCGGCCTGACGCTCATCGAGGCGGGCGCGTGCGGCTGCCCGGTCATCGCATTCAACCGCGGCGCCATACCCGAGATTATAAAGACCGGCGTCACGGGCTACGTGGTCGAGGACGTCGAGGGCATGATAGACGCGATGCACAACATAGACGCGATAAGCCGCGCCGCGTGCCGCGCCCACGTGCTCGAGCACTTCAACGTGGGGCGCATGACCGACGGCTACGAGGCCATATACGGCAAGCTCGCCATGAGCGAAGGCGAGGAAGAGGGCGCCGCGGCTTAATTCGCTTGCCCTTCATAAAGGCTTTGGGATAATAGCCCCATGGAACGGGACGCCCTTTGGGAGCTGGGACTCAAATCGATACGGGAGCTTGAGACCAGCGAGGGCATACTCGCCTCGAGCCGCGGCGAGGCCTACGGATGCATATTCGGGCGCGACTCGCTCATCACCGTGCTCGGGCTCCTCAAGGCGTACGAGCGGACGCGCGACGAGTACTTCCTGCGCATAACCGAGAAGATACTGCGCACGCTCGGCAACCTGCAGGGGCGCTCGCACCAGATAGAGTCGGGCGAGCAGCCGGGCAAGATAGTCCACGAGTTCCGGCCGGACAACCACGCGCACCTCACCTCGCTCTCCGAGAGTCCGTGGTTCGTCTACCCGACCGGCGAGATGCGCAATTACGACTCGGTTGACTCGACGCCCCTGTTCCTCATCGCGGCGGGGGAGTACAAGCGGCTGAGCCCCGACAAATCGTTCTCCGTCACGCTCCTGCCGAGCGTGCGCGCGGCGCTTAAATGGGTGATGGAGCTCGGCGACCAGAACGGGGACGCGTTCCTCGACTACTCGCTCCATCCGGAGCGCACGTTCGGCGGGCTTTCGGTGCAGAGCTGGATGGACAGCACGGAGTCCGTGTTCTACGAGGATTCGCCGGAGCGCCCCCCGTACCCGCTGGCGCCCGTGGAGGTGCAGGCGTACGCGTGGGTCGCGCTTAAGGTGTGGGGCGAGTATTTCAGCCGGCTCCACACCGAGGTGGACCAGGCGCTGGGCGAGCGCTACCTGTCGCGCGCGAGCGAGCTGAAGGCGCGGTTCAACGAGACCTTCGTGCTTGAAGGCGGGCGACAGGTGGCGCTCGCGTACGCGCTCGACGGGTCGGGGAAGACCCTTGATTCGGCGCGCTCGACCATGGGCCACGTGCTGTGGGCGACGCACGGGGGCGAGTCGATACTCGAGGAGCGCTACGTTGCGGGCATACGCGACCGGCTCATGGAGCCCGACCTCTTCGTGCCGGAAGCGGGCATCCGCACGCTTTCGGACCGCTCGGCGCATTACGACCCGGTGTCCTACCACAACGGCTCCATATGGCCGCACGATACGGCCATGCTCGCCGACGGCCTGGACAATTTCGGCTTCGCCGCGGACGCCGAGCGCGTGCGCGACGCCCTGCGCCAGGCGTACCTGCATTTCAGGACCCCCATAGAGCTGTTCGGCTACGAGCGGGGCTTCCGCGAGTACCAGCACCAGAACGGCACCGGCGGCGCGTGCCGCATACAGGCGTGGTCGGCCGCCGCCCTGCTTTCAGTCGCTTCACCCAATCATCAGGCAGGAACGGTTTAATGGAGGAGGTCGGGAGCATTAATCCTTAATCAATTTAGATATGCTTGTAACCATCGCGGCGGTATTGCTCATCTTGTGGCTCCTTGGCCTCGTTACGTCCTATACGATAGGAGGCTTTATCCATCTCCTGCTCGTGATTGCCGTCATCATGATCCTCATCAGGCTCATACAGGGACGCAATCCGATAGCGTAGCCCGCGATTCCCGCTCAATGACCGGCGCCGCGCGGAGCCCGCGCCCCGCAGAGGGCGCGGGCTTTTGCGTGCTACCATGAAGCGGATGCCGCTTGCCGAGGAACTGAGGAAGGCCGTGCGCGGGGAAGTGCTCGACGACGCCGCGAGCCTCGACGCGTACTCGCGCGACGCGAGCCTGTTTCGGGTCGTGCCGCAGGCGGTGGTGCGCCCCGCGGACGCGCAGGACGTCTGCGCGCTCGTGTCCTTTGTCGCCGCGAAGAAGGCCGCCAACCACAAGCTCGATTTGTCCATAACGGCGCGCGCCGCGGGCACCGACATGTCGGGCGGGCCGCTCAACACCTCCATCATCCTGGACACCACCGCGCACCTGGGAAGGCTCATCGAGCTTGGCGATGCGTACGCGGTCGTCGAGCCGGGCATGTTCTTCCGCGACTTCGACCGCGAGACGAAGAAGAAGGGACTGGAATTGCCGAGCTACACCGCCAGCCGCGAGCTCAACACCGTGGGCGGCATGGTGGGCAACAACTCGGGCGGCGAGAAGAACCTCAAGTACGGCAAGACCGCGCGCTACGTGCAGGAGCTCGGCGTCGTGCTCGCCGACGGCCGGGAGCATGCGCTCAGGAAGCTCGAAGGCGGCGAGCTGGCGCAGAAGCTCCAAGAGCCCGGGTTCGAGGGCGATATCTACCGGAAGGTGGCCCAGCTCGTCTCCACTCCCGCGTACGCGAAAATCATCGAGGCGCACAAGCCGCGCGTCGAGAAGAACTCGTCAGGCTACGCGCTGTGGGACATCGGCGACGGCAGGAGCTCGCTTGACCTGGCGCGCCTCATGGTCGGCTCGCAGGGCACGCTCGGCATCGTCACCCGCATCAAGGTCGGGCTCGTGCGCCCCAAGAGGTTCTCGTCCATGGCGGTCATGTTCGTCAACGACCTTTCCCAGCTGGGCGAGCTGGTGCCGGAAGTGCTCGGCTTTTGCCCCGACAGCTTCGAGAGCTACGACGACCACACCTTCTCCATCGCCGTAAAGTACCTGCCCGAGCTCGCCGCGCAGATGAAGACCGGGCTTATAGGCATCGGACTGTCGTTCCTGCCGGAGATGTGGATGGCGCTCACGGGGGGCGTCCCCAAGCTCGTCCTGTTGGCAGAATTCCGCGGCGATACGCAGGAAGAGGCGCTGGAGCGCGCCCGCGCGCTCGCGGCGAGAATCGCGCAGGGCAAGAGCCGGGTCGGCGTGCGCATCGCGGAAACGGAGGAGAAGGCGCGCAAGTACTGGGCCGTGCGCCGCGAGAGCTTCAACCTCCTGCGCAAGAAGATCCGCGGCAAGCGCACGGCGCCCTTCATAGACGACTTCGTGGTGCCGCCCGCCGTATTGCCCGAGTTCCTGCCCAAGCTCCAGGCCGCAATGGCGCGGTACCCGGAGCTCACCTACACCGTCGCCGGCCACGTGGGCGACGGCAATTTCCACATCATCCCGCTCATAGACCCCAAGGACCCGGGCATAGGCCGCGTGATAGACGAGCTGAGCCGCGCGGTGTACGGCCTCGTGCTCGAGTATGGCGGCTCCATTTCGGGCGAGCACAACGACGGCCTGGTGCGCACGCCCTACGTCGAGAAGATGTTCGGGAGCGACATGTACGCGCTCTTCCTCGAGGTGAAGAAGATATTCGACCCGCACGATATATTCAATCCGGGGAAGAAGGTGGGGCTCACGTACTCGCAGGCGCTCTCCAAGCTCGACCTTCCGGGAAGCCCGAGCGCGTAGGCGCGCCGCCCCTTTGCCGCTTTGCGGCGCTTAACCCGGAGTTCAGGCGGTACCGGCTAGACTGGCGGTGTGCGATTACCGGCGTTAATCGACACCCGTATGACGCAACGATACGACGACTACGAGCAGCCGCAGTTCGACCCGGAGCGCGACGCGCTTGATACGGCGGGCGACGCGAAAAGCGTTGAGATGCCCAGCCGCAGCCGCCGCGGGTTCGCGGGCATGAGCGAGGAGAAGCGGCGCGCCATCGCCAGCAAGGGCGGGCAGTCGCAGGGCAAGGAGAACAATCCCGGCAACTTCGCCAACAACCGCGAGAAGGCGGTGGCGGCGGGGCAGAAGGGAGGGCAGAACAGCCACGGCGGCGGGCGCATGAGCCGCGACGCCGACGAGCGCGACAGCGACATGCACTAGGAATGCGCGCCGGAAGGCCCCGTTACGGGGCCTTCCGGCGCGCGCGTACTTGTGTACCGCGCATCCCTTAAAAGGGTAGACTGATTAAATGGAACCGCTCGCAAGCAGGATACGCCCGAAATCGCTCGATGAATTCGCGGGGCAGGAGCATTTGGTGGGCGAGGGAAAGCCCCTGCGCGTCGCGATGGAAAAAGGGGAGCTCTTCTCCTTCCTGCTATGGGGCCCGCCGGGGAGCGGCAAGACGACGCTGGCGCGCATGTACGCCGCCGCGGTGGGGGCGGAGTTCCACGAGCTGTCGGCGGTCGATTCGGGCAAGGATGACATAAAGAGCGTGTTGGGAGAGAGCCGGCGGGGCCCCACGCTCGGGCTCGGTGCGCCAAAAGTGCTCTTCATCGACGAGATACACCGCTTTAACAAGGCCCAGCAGGACTTCCTCCTGCCGTTTGTCGAGCGCGGCGACATTACGCTCGTTGGCGCGACGACGGAGAACCCTAGCTTCGAGGTCGTGTCGGCGCTTTTAAGCAGGGCGCGCGTGTTCGCCTTGCAGGAGCTGTCGGACGGGGATGTCGGCGGCATTTGCGAACGCGCCGCCAAGGAGCTGAAAGCGAAGCTGCCTAAAAGCGCGCGGGAGTGGCTGGTACGCATGGCGCAGGGTGACGCGCGCCAAGCTATAACCGCGCTTGAGAACGCGCACCGGCTCTACGGCAGGCTCGATGTGGAGGCGCTCAAGGACACTGTCCAGTCGGCGCACCTGCGCTACGACAAGAAGGGCGAGGGGCACTACGACACCGTGAGCGCATTCATAAAGTCCATGCGCGCTTCGCAGGGCGACGCGGCTCTGTACTACCTGGCGCGCATGGTAGAGGCCGGCGAAGACCCGCTGTTCATCGCGCGGCGCATGGTCATATTCGCCTCGGAAGACGTGGGGCTCGCGCAGCCGACGGCGCTGGTGGTCGCCAATGCGGTGTTCGATGCGTGCTCGAAAATCGGCTACCCCGAGTGCGCCATAAGCCTGGCGCACGGCGTCGCGTACTTGTCGGAATCGAAGAAGAGCCGCGCGAGCTACGACGCGTACTTTGCGGCTCTAGAGGACGTGAAGAGGCACGGGAGCCTGCCTGTCCCGCTTAAGGTGCGCAACGCGCCCACGAAGCTCATGAAGGCGCTCGGCTACCACAAGGGCTACAAGCTCTACGACAAGGAGCCGTACCTGCCCGACAAATTAAAGGGAAAGAGGTATTTGAAGTAATATGGCGGTATGGGACGCGAAACGATAGTCTTCGGCAGCGGGTGCTTCTGGTGCACGGAGGCGGTGTTTTTGATGATAAAGGGCGTGCAGTCGGTCGAGCCGGGCTACGCCGGGCCGGCGTACAAGACCGCGAAGGGCCCGAGCTACGAGGAAGTATCGACCGGCACGACGCCCTACGTCGAATCGGCAAAAATCGAGTACGACCCCGACGCCATTTCGTTCCCCGAGCTCCTCCAGGTGTACTTCGGCAGCCACGACCCGACCCAGGTAGACGGTCAGGGGAGCGACATCGGCCCGCAGTACCGCTCGTCGGTGTTCTATACGACGCAGAGGCAGAAGGAGATGACCGAGCACTACATACGCAACCTCAACCTGCTGGCGTATACGGGCGAGAGGAAGGTCGTGACGTCCGTAGAGCCCCTGCAGGAGTTCTACAAGGCCGAGGACTACCACCAGAAGTACTACGAGAACAACAAGGGCGCGGGGTACTGCCAGCTCGTAATAGCGCCCAAGGTCGATAAGGTGCGGGCCAAGTTCAAACCCCTCCTCAAATGACCCGTGAAGAGTTCGGAAAACTGATAGCGGAGGAATTCCCCAAGGCGGTGCCGGAGAAGTTCCACCATCTCCTGCGCAATGTCGCGTTCCTGGCCGAATGGGAGCCGAGCGCGCAGGTGCGCGAGCGCGAGGGCCTCCTGCCGCAGGAGACCCTGCTGGGGCTCTACCAGGGCATACCGCACACTGCGCGCGGCGGCTACTACGGCGTGGGCAACACCCTGCCCGACACGATAACCCTCTACCAAGGGCCGCTTGAAGAGGAGGCGCGGCACCTGGCCGTGGAATGCGGCCTTTCTGAAGAGGAGGCGATGCGCCGCGCCGTGCGCGAAACCGTGTGGCACGAGGTCGCGCACTACATGGGCTACGACGAAGACCAGGTGCGCGGGCGCGAGGACGCCCGGCCCGATGGTACACTATAAGCATATGCGCAACGCGCTGTTTTCGGGGGTGCTAGTCCTCGCGCTCGCCGCTGGGGGCTACTTGTACTTTTCCGGGTATGATTTCAGCTGGATTGGCGGCATGGTCACGGGCGCGCCCCAGGATGACCGTATGCTGAGCTACTCCTCGGGCGAAGGCTACTCGTTCAAGTACCCGGATGCGTACGAGCTGTCCGCGCGCACCGAGGCTGTGGGCGGGGAGGTGTGGCATACGACGGCGCTCATGCCTCGCGACCACGAATTGCCGCGGGGCGGCGAAGGCCCGCCGGGCATAACCGTATCGAGCTTTAGCAACGCCGAGAGCCTGCCGCTCGAGCAGTTCCTGCGGACTGAGTCGAAAGCCAATTTCGCCCTTTCCGACCAGCGCGTAAAGCAGGCAACCGTGGGCGGCAAGCCGGCGCTCGCCTATACGTACAGCGGACTTTACGAGAATGACGCGGTGGCGGTGGCGGCGAACGGCAAGGTGTACGTGTTCGCGGCCGGATGGCTGCAGGCGAACGACCGGACGCGCGCCGATCTGCGGGCTATACTTGAAACCGTAACCTTCAACTAATTATGCCTTCCAAACCGCCACTCGCCCCGTTTATCCTGCTCGCGCTCGCCCTGGTGGGCCTGGGCGACACGCTTTACCTGTCCTACTTCCAGTACCTCAACCTTATCCCCACCTGCGCCATAGGCGGGTGCGAGGTGGTGCTTACGAGCGACCATTCGAAATTCTTCGGCGTGCCGTGGTCCTATATCGGCCTTGTGTACTACGCGTACATGCTGTGCCTTTCGGTCCTGCTCATAATCGACCCGCATTCGCGCGGGCTCAAAATCGGCGCACTGGCCTACACTGGCGTCGGCGTGCTGTATTCTGCGTGGGCAATTTTCTACATCCAGCTCACTGTTTTGCAGGCGCTGTGCCAGTTCTGCGCGATATCGGCCGTGGTGACGCTCCTGCTGTTCATATCCTCTGTCTGGCACTGGCGCGCGCGCTGACGCGCAAAGAATCCCCCTGTACGGGGGATTTTTTCTTCCGGCACGTCGTATCGTATTATCTCCGGAACCGCTTGAACGCCCTCCAGAGGATGAAGAGGAATGCGAGCGCCAGGATAGGGTAGAAGGCTCCAGCGGAGCCGATTACGGCGCGCAAGGCGGTCAGGATGTAATAGTAGGCCGTCGTGAATGCTGAGCTGAACCAGTGCCCTTGCTCCGGGGCCCGCAGCGCGGTGCTGGTCCCGGCTACCACGCCCGGCGTCGGGGCTAGCTTGGGCTTGGTGGCGGCGATCTGCGCGTCCAGCACATCGGCTATGGCGGTGCGCGAGCCGTCCACCAGCCTGAACACGGGCTCCAAGGCGCCGCTTGCCGCGGGGGATACGCCCTCTATCTTCTCTTGGATATCCGCCGAGGATTCTATCGCCGCCGCAATGCTTGAGGAGGCGCTACGCGCATCTTCCCCTTTCGCTTTGGGCGTTGCCGCTACGCTGAAGCGCTCGGTCTCGCTCTGGACCGCTTTCCCTTCGGCATCCTCCAGAGCGGCGGTTATCTCGTGGTCGCCCGGGCCCGGGGTCCAGGACAGGGAAACGGCGCGCACCTCGTGCGGCTCAAGGGTGGCGGGCACGGAGCCTATCTGCGCGTCGCCGTCGCGGAAAACGACCGTGCCCGGAAACCGTGCCGCCGAGTCGTTCTGCACCACGGCGTGGATGAGCACCGTCTCGCCTTCAGAGACTCCTTCCTTGGAGAGGAAGAGGGCGCTCGGGGCGAATTGCGCCGCGCCGGCGTATAAAGGACATAAAAGACATGCGGCAAGCGCCCAGGGGACGAACGGCAAGATGGCGCGCTTTGTGGCTCGCATGGCCTTAAGTATAAGCCCGGATCCGGAAGTCCTGCGAGATACACTTTTTCTTCAGGTTCGTTTGACAACGTAAAGGGGGTGTATATGCTTTGAAGTGTTAATAATCATTTACCAGCGTTTGTAACAGGGCATAGAAACATATGACGTTGACTCGGGAAGTGCGCACAGGCGCCGCATTGGTTATCGCGGCGCTCATGGTGCTCACCGCGTTTGTTTGGGGAAACCAGCGTCACGTTCAGGCACAGGTTGTCGATGTGGAGCAGATTCTCTGCTTTGTCGACGAAGCAGGTAATGCTCTCGATGGAGATACTGGCACGTTCCCGGTGTTCAGGCTGGGTGATTGCAGCGATAGTTCTCCGATTGTAGATTGGTGCCCGAATATTCCGGGCGATCAGGAGCGGGGCGAGTCGTGCATACCGCCGGAGACGGACGTGTGCTCGAACATCGACGGCCTCCAGGCCACCGTGCCAGACGGCAAGGTGCTTGAGAACGGCGAGTGCGTTGATGAAGACGGGGGCGGAAACGGCGGAAGCGCCAGCTCGGACCTCTCGCTTTCCAAAACGGTAAGCGATGCGAGCCCGACGCCGAGCTCTACCATTACCTACAGCATAGCGGTGCATAATGCCGGGCCCGATGCGGCGCAGAACGTGACGGTAACGGACATGCTTCCGCTCGGCGCCATGTACGTGTCCGACGATGCGGGCGGCGCGTACGCGTCCTCAACCGGCGTGTGGACCGTAGGCGCGGTGGCCTCCGGCGCTACGACGACGCTCGTCATTACCGTGACGAACGAGGCGGTATCGGGCCTCGTGGTAACGAATGCGGCTTCCATTACCCATAGCGACAGCGGCGACGCAAACAGCGGCAACAACAGCGCCGAGGCGTCGTTCACCTCGACCGCCGATACGCAGGGCGGGGGCGGCGACGCTCCCGAGTGCTCCGACGGCCAGGACAACGACGGCGACGGGGACATCGACTACCCGGCCGATTCGGACTGCGCCAACATGGACGACGATAGCGAGGCTCCGGCCTCTTCGGGCAACGGCTCTAGCGGCGGGCGCAACCGCCGCAACGGCGGCTCCGGCCGGCTTATCGGCCCGAGCGGCCCGGGCGAGGTATTGGGCGCGCAGACCGAGATGTGCCCCATGTTCCTGACGGGCTACATCAAGTACGGCGCCGACAACGACGCAGAGGAGGTGGCGAAGCTCCAGGTGTTCCTTAACGCCTACGAAGCCAACAACCTTCAGGTGACGGGCACCTACGACCAGGCCACGCTCGCCGCGGTCAACTCCTTCCAGCGCAAGTATGCGCAGGACGTGCTCGCGCCGTGGGGGCTCCAGGGCGTGACCGGCTACGTGTACTACACGACCCAGAAGCAGGTGAACACCATCTTCTGCAAGTTCCAGAAGGATTTCCCGCTCTCGGCGGCCCAGCTCGAAGAGATAGCCTACGTACGCGAGATCCAGCCGCAGCTGCGCGCGCAAGGCGCGGCAAGCGTGGGCGGCGCGGGCGACGCCAGCAGCGCCGCTGTGGGCCAGGCTTCCGGCCCTGCGGGCTCTGTCACGCTCCCTTCGATTCAGGCGGACGAGAACGCGGCCAGCGCGACGAGCTCGCAGGGGACAGCCTCGACGAGCACGAGCACTGCCGCGTCGTCCCCGGGCTGGTTCGGGAGGTTCGTCAACTGGCTCTTCGGGAGGTAACCCGAGAATGAGGCTGTCGCTCAAAAACTTCTTCATTCCGGCCCGGCCGCAGGTGAAGCAGGGGATTTTTGAGCCGAACGCAAGCGCCGTCGTCCCTACGTACAAGCCGGGGGCGACGGCGCTTCGTTTGGTAGAGGATCTCCTGGCGCACAACCCGAAGCTCAGCGTCGTGGTGGTCGACGACTGCACCCCGCTTTGGCACCGGGAAAGCGTCAACGTGCTTGAATGCATGCGCCTCTTGAGCCCGCGCGTGACCGTCCTGCGCACGCCGCGCAACAAGCTCAAGGCGGGAGCGCTCAACCTCGCCCTTTCGCATCTCCTGGGGCGCAAGGGGCCGCGCGCGCCCGCCGTCGTGCTGACGCTCGACGACGACGTGGTCATCGCCCCGGACACCGTGCGCCTCATGACGCGCGCCCTGCTCGCAAATCCGCGGCTGGGGGCGGTGTGCTCGCGCTGCAGCGTGCTCAACAAGAACGCCAACGTGCTCACGCGCCTGCAGGGGCTCGAATACGTCGGGTTCAACGCCATCCGCATGGCCGACCAGGGCTTCATGCGCGGGCCGCTCGTCATGCACGGGATGCTCACCGCCTTCAGGGCGCGGGCCCTGCGCCAGGTCGGGCCGTTCGCCGAGGGCCACCTCATCGAGGACTACGAGATGACGACACGGCTCAAGGCGCTTGGCTGGGAGGTGCGCGGAGTGCTCGAAGCGCGGGCATGGACGGAAGCGCCCGAGCGCCTGCGGGACTTCTGGCGCCAGCGCACCCGCTGGAGCCTGGGAGGCGTGCGCCTGGTCCTCGAAGCGAAGGACAAGTCCGTCGTCATACAGGACGTGCTGGGGCACATCGTGTTCATCGCGACGCTCGCGCTCATCGCGACGCTCCTGGTGCTCAAGGGGGCGGGCGCGCCGTCGGGCCTCCTGCGCGTCATCGTGGCGCTGTCGGTGCTCCAGTTCGCCGCGTGGTACGCGCTCCAGGTGTGGCTCATGCGCTGGTATCCGGAAAAGGACGCGTGGGACTGGATCCTGCGCGTGAGCCTCGTGCCCGAGCTCCTGTTCAGCAGCATCATGACGCTCGTCGTGCTCGGCTCGTATTCCTTCATGCTATTTTCCGTTGCGTCGCGCACACTGGCGAGGCGGGGAAGCGTCGCGGCGCGCGCGGCGGCCCTGGGGACATCGTTGTTCGCGAAAATCGGCTATTCTGACGGATGGGGCACGCGGTCTAACTGACTATGCTGCAATTCAATTCAACGGGACTGGGCACGGTGACGCCGCTCGGGTTCTACGCCGGCTATCTGCTTGCCGCGTCGGGCAACCTGTGGATAGCGGGGCTGTTTTTGGCGGTCACGTGCCTCTCGGTGTTCCTGACGTCGTGCTCGCTGTGCCGGCTCGTGCTCAATTGCCGCCGCCATGCTCATGCTCCCTTCAGCGGGTAGGGTACACTCTTATGTAGCCGCGGGCGCGGGCGGCGGGGAACCGGCGGGGCGCGCGCAAAGTATTATTGCTTCGTACCAGTGTTAATTATTCTAAAGAAACACACCCGTATGCGTACCTCACTCGCACTTGCCGCCGCCGGCCTCCTGCTCGCGGCGTCGCCCGTACTAGCCGCAGGCCGCGACGAGCGCCCGCCCCGCGACGGCGGCGCGATAGTCGTGCCGGCTCCTGTCATCGTTCCCGCGCCCGCGCTGCCGCTCTTTGGCGGTTCTTCGCGTTCCAGCGGCACGATTTCAAGCAATACCAGCGTTTCAACCAATTCGGGCGGCAACACGGGCGGCAATGTCGTAACCGGTGACCAGTCAAGCAGCGTTTCCGTCGTCAACATCGGCCCGACAAGCAATGACAGCACGGTCATAATCGCTCCCGGCCCCTCCGACCCCGCTCCCGAGCCCCAGTGCACGGGCCGCGCGTGCCCTCGCACGCGCTAAGCGGGAGCGCGCATAAAAACAGCCGCGTCGAGCGGCTGTTTTTTTTGATGCGATTCGCGCTACACCACGGCAAGGGCCGCTCCTCAAGATTGACACGGGAGGTCGGTCAAGTAGTATCGCCACATCCTCAGCGCTTTGCGCGCGTAGGGTACTGGAGCGGGCCCGGGTCCGACAGCTTTGCGCTGGTTTCCCTAGGACTTGGGCCCTCTCCAACACCGTACGCATCCCGCCTTTCTTAAGTGTATGCCCCAAGAGGCGGTTGTATACCCGCGGCGCATGACGCCTTAATGCGCGTGGCTTTGACAGCATGACGCGAGATATGCTCCAGTGCGCAATACAGGCTTTTCTTCATTGACCCTTAATGAAGGGGATAGGATAATTCATGTGCGTGGCGGATTCATACAATTTGCCACGCAGGGAAACCAGCGGCAGGAATATATGCCGTCACTCTCTCCAACGAGCGTGTAATCAAGCGAAACTCGCGCATGCGGGCTTCGCGTTTTTTGTTCCCGAAGTTCTTGTCTAAAGAGTTCATAAAGTTCATGTGGAGTTCAGGGCACAACCGTCAACATAGTGCAGGTTGTGCCGTGGGCTTCACGATCACCAGGATCGCGCAGTCCGCGCGCAAGGTCGATGCCCCGCGCATCATGCTTGCCGTACGGGAGCAGGAAGCCGGGTTTACAAGCATTAATTAATCTGTAAAGAATTATATGAAAAAGACTCTTGCAGCACTTACTGCGCTCGGCATGCTCGCAACCGCGACCCCTGCCTTCGCAGCGGTCAATAGCAGCTCGATCAAGATCAGCAACACGAACTCGGGCACGGTTACGAGCAACACTAACGCCGTATCGAACACCGGCCTCAACTTCGCGGACGGTTCGACCGGCGGCAACGGCAGCAACGGCGGCAACTCCGGCAATGCTTCCCAGGGCGGCGACAACGGCAACGCCAAGAGCGGCAATGCCGGCTCTGGCGGCAACGGCGGCAACGGCGGCGAAGGCGGCTTGGTAGAGACGGGCGCTGCGATGTCCGAGGCTGGCGCGGTCAACCAGGCCAACAGCAACGACACCCGCGTAAGCATCCGCGGCGGCCTCAATAGCTCGTCGGCAACCGCGAGCCAGAAGAATACCGGCGACATCGATGAGACCACGAACGCTCTCGCGTCGACCGGCCTCAACGCGGCGGCCGGCTCCACTGGCGGCTCGGGCGACAACGGCGGCAACTCCGGCACGGCCAACAAGACCGGCAACCAGGGCGACTCGACCTCCGGCTCCGGCGGCGCAGGCGGCCATGGCGGCGCAGGCGGCTTGGGCGGCACGGTACGCACCGGCGACTCGACCTCCCGCTCCGGCGCGGTCAACGTGCTCAACACGAACTTCCTCCGCGTTCGCATCTAGTTCCTTCGAGAAGAAGGGGAGCAAGGCTCCCCCCTTCTCATGAGGCCTGCTTTGCGGTACAACTGAGCCGCAAAGAAGGTCCCAGAGAGGGTTGACAGCTTACTTTAATTCCTACATGACGTACCTACCATTCAGGCGATCCGTACTTGTCAGCTCTTTCGCGGCGCTCCTGCTTGTCGCCGCGACGCTTGCGCTCGCCGCGCCCGTGCGCGCCGATAACGAGAACGCCACCTCGACCGACGGCGCGCCTGGCGCCAACGCGGGCCAGGTCGTCGCGACCACCTCGAGCGACGGCACGGGCGGCCAGCACGACGTGGGCGGCACGATAGATACGGGCGCCGCCAGCGCCTCCACGTCCGTGGAGAACTCCGTCAACAAGAACGACGCGAGCAATGTCGACAGCGCCTGCTCGGCCGAGCAGGTGGCAGAGAACGGCGGCTGCCTCAACTCATCCGGATTCACCGCAACCTCGACCAACGAGGCGCTCGTGAACAATTTCTCCACATCGACCGCCTCTACCGGCGCCAACGTCGCCGATGGCGGGCAGGGCACGGCTACTATCGTGACCGGCGGCGCCTTCGCGTTCGCTAACGTGCTCAACCTCATCAACACCAACATATTCAACTCGCAGGGCCTCCTGCTGTTCCTCAACCAGCTGTTCCCGGCCGGGCTCGACCTGCGCGATTACGACCTCGGCTACTTCTTCGAGGGCCAGGCGGGCAATTCCCCGACGGTCAACGAGGAGACGGGCGAGGCGCAGTGCACGCTCCTGACCTGCCCGACCTCCAGCAACATCAACGTGCTCAGCGGCAACACCGCGACGGTCACCAACAGCGTCATCGTCCGCGCCGACGCGGGCGGCAACACGGCCTCCACGACCGATACCGGCGACGCGTCCGTAACGTCGGGCGACGCGTACGCGGCCGCCAACGTGGTCAACCTGGTCAACACCAATATAGTCAACTCAAGCTATCTCCTGGCGGCGTTCAACAGCTTCGGCGACCTCAACGGCGACATCACCCTGCCGGGCGACGACTTCTTCAGGCGGCTCTTCGCGCACGAGGGCTCGGCGCCGGAGATGAATTCAAGCTCCTACAGCGTCTACAACGAGAATCAGCTCGCGCTGACCGGCACCACGACCGCGGGCGCGGATACCGGCTCTAACACCGCTTCGACTACGGGCGAGGGAAGCGGCATCGTCTCGACCGGCGACGCCTACAGCAAGGCCACCACCTACACCAACGCCAACAACAACTACGTGGGCGGCACGTCGGCGCTCTTCATGTTCCGCGTTGCGGGCGAGTGGAGGGGCGACGTCAAGAGCTTGCCCGGCGCGCTGCATGTTAAGCGCGTGTACGATGCCGCCACCCGCGACGGCATCACCTCGACCTCGACCCTGGTGCTCGTTACTAACGAGGAGGTGGATGAGGATAATGTGCCGGTAGGCGACCAGAGCGGCGCGCAGAACCCCGAGGGCGCGGCAGGTGCCAACTGCAAGGAGCCCCGTTCGGACCACCCCGAGGATGAGCCGGTCAACAACTGCTTCAATTCATCGACCTTCGTCGCATCCTCGACCAATGCGGCTGCGGTAGAGAACAACGTGGACGTCACCGCGAATACGGGACACAACAATGCCTACACCGAGGATGGCGTCGCGCACGTCATAACAGGCGACGCGTACGCCGTCGCGAACGTCATCAATCTCATCAACACCAACATCGTCGGCCGCAACTGGATATTCGCGCTCTTCAACGTGCTGGGCGAATGGAACGGCGACATCACGTTCGGCCGGTCCGACCTCGAGCTCGAGGCGAGGACGACGGCGGCCACGGTCACCCCAGGCACGGACGTCGCGTACGATTTCACCATCACTAACAACGGCGACCGCGACGCCGACGACATCACGCTCAAGGCCGGCTTCGACCATAACCAGCTGAGCTTTACCGATACCGACGGCGTGCGCACGGACGAGGGCCGCGAGTGGCATATTCCGACCGTGGGCCGCGGCGAGTCGCGCACCTTCACCTACACGGCGCGCGTGGGCTCCATCCCGCAGGGCACGTCCGTGCCCGTGCCCATCTCGGTGTCGGCGCTCAGCGACGGCGATACCTCCAGCGCCCAGGCGTCGTTCACGGTCGCCCTGCTCGACGTCGTCAATCCGCCCTCGTCCGGCGGCAGTCGCGGCGGCGGGGGAGGCGGCGGAGGCGGCGGCGATTCCCGCCCCAAGACGGTCGCCAAGCCCGACAACACGCCGCCGGTGCCCGCAAGCTCCAACGACGAGCCGCGCGTCACGGTCGAGAAGACGGTGGTGCGCATCAGCACGACGACGCCCAAGGTGGTCGACTACAAAGTGGTCGTGACCAACGCAAAGGACGCAGGGCCCTTGTACGGCGCTACGCTCGCCGATACGCTCTTCACTCCCGAGGGCGGTATCATGTACCACCGCTCGTGGGACCTCCAGGACCTCGCTTCCGGCGACCAGATAACGCTCACGTACTCGGTCGAGTTCGCAGCCTCAAGCACGGCGGGAACGTACCGCAACTTCGCGACTGTTACGGGCGCAAAGTTCAGGCAGGGCAGCGGCGAGCCCATGCTGCCCGCCTTCGGGATGGGTACGGTCAATATAGGAACGGGCGGCGCGGTGCTGGGCGCCGCGACCGACTGCTCGCTCGCGGTCACGCAGAACCTCTACCGCGGCATGGTGAGCCCCGAGGTCGCCAAGCTCCAGCGGTTCCTCAACACCCAGGGCGCGTCGCTTCCGGGCACGAACTTCTTCGGGCCGCAGACCTTCGCAGCCGTGAGCGCGTTCCAAAGCAGGTATGCCGCCGACATCCTGGCGCCGCTGGGCCTGACGCGCCCCACGGGCACGGTTGCCGGCATGACCATACGCAAGATCCGCGACCTTGCCTGCACCGAGCCCGTGGCACCCACGCTCTAAGAATCTACAGATGCCGCGTGCTACAGTAGCCGTATGCCGTACGCACTCCTTATCAGTCTCGCGCTTGTAGCCTTTATTCCCGCCATGGCACGCGCCGAAATATACAGCCATACCAGCGCCAGCTCCAACACGGGCGGCAATACGGCCGGTCCGGGCGGCGTCGTAAGGACGGGCGGCGCGTCCGCTTCGGTCTCGACAACCAACGCGCACGGCACCTCGACTTCAAGCGTCTACATAAAGACCAACGCGAACGGCGCCGTGCACGAGGAGTCTTACGATTCGGCTTCAGGCGACGTGAGCGTGTCGGTGCAGTCCACGCCGAAGGAAACGGTTATTGAAACGAAGCAGGGCGCCGCGCCTGTCGTAAAAAAGGTCATTCCCGCCGAGGCCGACGCGGTCCGTGACGGGGATAATGACAAAGCGAGCGCGAGCGCGCAGGCGGAGTTCGCGGAGCCGCCAGCCCCAAGCGAGCCTGCGCCAGGCCAGGAGGGGACGGGAATAGCGGCGCTTATATTGAATTCCCTGCGCAGTCTTGTTGCCGGCTTCTTTTCCTGGTTTTCCTAAAGAAGCTTTCCGCGCGCTGCGAGCGAAGAACGCATAAGAAAAGGCGGCACCATACCTGGCGCCGCCGTCTTCGCGCACGGCTCCTTGTCAGGAATCCGCGCGTGTTGCGTCTACTCCTGAGGAATGCCGCACTTCCTGCGGATCGCGCCCTGAAGGGGGCTTCTGGCGCAGGTGCTCTGTTCTGGAGAACAGCCTGTCGTCGAGAGATCGCTTTTTCGGCCACGCAAGCTCGCTCGAAGGGGATACTCTTCCGGCCCCCCTGGGCAGAGTGGGTTCTTCCATTAGCTTTACCTCGCGGGTTGGCAGTCTGTATAGGATGAGGCAGGAACGAAAAACTGCATACCAAGTATGGAATATACGGCAATTTTATAAAAAATGTCAAGTTCTTTCTCTTGTGGCGCGAAGCGGCGGCACTGGAAATATCGATACGCGCCTTTTTGATGCGCAATTCACTCCTCTGCGTTCGCAAAAAGCCCTTCCCGGGCTTTTGTCGTATATGATAGGAGGTGATGAGGCTGTGGAGGTCCGTTAAAAACCATCTTTTTCCGTGGCGCGGGAACACGCACCGGCCGCATATCCTGCGCCGCGGGTGGCTCATGGCCTTCCTGGCGCTCGCGCTCGCGAGCGAGGGCGTCATCCTGGGCCATACGCTCGCGCCGGGTCCCGACGTATTCCTAGCGGCGGTGCTTAGGAGCGACGTCATTCTTTACACAGAGGAAGCGCGCGCTAGCGAAGGGGGCGGCGGCGCGCTTGTCGAGAACGACGCTTTGGATGCGGCGGCCCAGGCGAAAGCCGAGGATATGGCCGCGAAGGGTTATTTCAGCCACGTGGGACCCGGCGGCGAGGAGCCGTGGGAGTGGCTGGAGCGCGCGGGCTACGAGTACGCGTACGCGGGCGAGAATCTCGCCGTGCGCTTCGAAGACTCGAAGGACGTGGTGGACGCATGGATGGCGTCGCCCGCGCACCGCGCCAACATTGTAAAGCCGCAGTACCGCGAAATCGGCGTCGGAATCGCGGAAGGCACGTATAAGGGCGGCCCGGCCACGTTCGTCGTGCAGTACTTCGGCTCGCCGGCTCGGGCTGCCGCGGCATCGCCCGAGCCAAGCGAGGCGCAAGCGGCTGACGCAAGCGGCGCGGCGCCTGAAACGCCGGCAAGCGAGGCTCCGGCGCCTGCCCCTTCAGCGGTGGCGGGAGCGGAAACGCAGACGCTTGCGGCAGCGGAAGAGCCGCCCGCGCCCGCGCCCGTGCAGGCTCAGCCTGATGCGGCTCCTGAACCCCGGCTCCAACCGCATTCCGCCCCCGCAGATTCGACCGCCGAGCGCGCGGAGCGCATAGCCGACGCGCTCGGATCCGGCGCCCCGTGGGTGCTGGCTGGCGTCGCGGCGCTGCTCGCGCTCGTCATAGCGCTTACGTTCTTCGTGCGCATCCAGGTACAGCCGACCGATCTTCTCCTGCCGGGGCTCGCGGTCGCGCTCATTGCGCTGACGTTCATCGCGGCGAACGCAACGCTCCTTCCCGGCGCATCGCAGAGCGCGAGCGTGGCGAATTTTTCGCCGGGCGACATAGCCGGCGGCATCTCCACCGAGCGCGCGACCCCTCCCCGGGAGGCGCCCATCGCCGAACCTTCCCTGTAGCGGTATCCCCACGGCGTTCTTGCCCGCGCGCTGGCGGGGGAGTACGCTTGGGGTATGGCTAAATCAACGTTGTATACGGGCATCGCGGTAACGGTAACCCTGCTGGTAGTCGGCATATTCTTCATACTCGGCGTGCCGTTCAGTTCCTCCACCATAGACGAGAACGTGGCGGGCAAGCAGGGCGCCCAGGCGGCGCCGCAGGACGGCGGGCAGATTTCCATCGAGGAGAAGTCGGCGGGCACCGGCGAGGCCGCGAAGGCGGGCGACACGGTGTCGGTCAACTACACCGGCAGGCTCGCAGACGGCACCGTGTTCGACAGCTCGGAAGGCAAGGAGCCCCTTACGTTCACGCTGGGCGCCGGGCAGATCATCCCGGGGTTCGAGCAGGGCGTTGTCGGCATGCAGGCGGGCGGCGCGCGCGTCATCACCATTCCGCCGTCGCTGGCCTACGGCCCCAACGATTACGGCCCCATTCCCGGCAACTCGACGCTCACCTTCGAGATATCACTCGTCTCCATTACGCCCGCGCCCCAGCAGTAACGGCCGGGCGCGAAGCGGCCTGCGCCTCGCGCGCGGGCCGTTTTCTTGTATAGTGGGCTTGAGTGAGGCCTATCAACTTCACAATAGAAAAGGAATTGCCCGGCTCCTTGGCGCGGGCCGGGATTCTTTCAACCCCGCACGGCGATATACAAACGCCGTCGTTCACCGTGGTCGCCACCAAGGCCACCGCCAAGGGCGTGGACCAGGCGCACTGGCCGTCGCTTAACGTGCAGGGCATTATCGCCAACACCTACCACCTGTACCTCAGCCCCGGCGAGGACCTGGTGGCGAAAGCCGGCGGCATCCACAAGTTCATGAATTTCCATGGCCCCGTCATGACCGACTCGGGCGGCTTCCAGGTGTTCTCGCTCGGCGTCGCGTTCGGCCACAAGCTCTCGAAGTTCCTGCCGGAGGAAGCCGCGCGCGAGGAGGCCGTCGCGGTGTACGACACCGAGCTTGCCTCGAGCCACGGTCGTCTCGCGATAGTCGACGAGGAGGGCGTCTCGTTCACCTCGCACGTCGACGGCACCCTGCACCGCTTCACCGCCGAGCGCTCCATAGAGATACAGCATAAGCTGGGCGCCGACATCATCTACGCGTTCGACGAGTGCACCGCGCCCAACGAGCCGCACGAGTACCAGAAGGAGGCGATGGACCGCACGCACCGCTGGGCCAGGCGCTCGCTCGCGGCGCACCGACAGAACGTGAAGGCGAACGCGGCGCAGGGCATATACGGCATCGTGCAGGGCGGGCGCTTCGAGGATCTGCGCATCGAGTCGGCGAAGGAGCTCGCGGGCATGGACTTCGACGGGTATGGCATCGGCGGCAGCTTCTCCAAATGGGACATCCTAGGGATACTCGAGAAAGTGAACGGTGAGCTCCCCAAGGAGAAGCCGCGGCACCTCTTGGGCATCGGCGAGCCCGAGGACATATTCATCGGCGTGGCGGCGGGCATCGACACGTTCGACTGCGTGCTCCCTACGCGCAACGGCCGCACGGGCGGCGTGTATTCAAAGACGGGCAAGTACCAGATAACGTCATCCGTATACCGCGAGGACTTCGGGCCGCTGGACGAAGGCTGCGAATGCCCGACCTGCAAAAACTACACCCGTGCGTACGTCCACCATCTGTTCAGGACGAAGGAGATGCTCGGTCTCGTGCTCGCGTCGGAGCACAACATCCATTTCCTGAACACGCTCACGAAAAACATCCGCGCCTCCATGCTGGACGGCACGTTCGAGCAGTTCCGCGACGCCTTCATGGCGCGGTACAAGGCGAAGTGATATACTAGCTGGGCGCATCTGATGTTACTGGTGTCCCAACCATGCAAGGTAATTGAGGAGCGTGGCCGCCCTTAAAAAAGGCGGTCTTTTTCTTTTACGTTTGCTATAGTAGGCGTGCATGGCGACTTTCACCATTAAATCTGCCCACGCCCCGGCTGGCGACCAGCCCCGCGCCATAGAAGCGCTCGTTAAGGGCATCAAGGCCGGCGAGCGCCACCAGACCCTTCTGGGCGTTACCGGCTCGGGCAAGACGTTCACCGGCGCTAACGTTATCGCGCAAATAGGCAAGCCGACCCTGGTTATAGCCCACAACAAGACGCTGGCCGCCCAGTTGGCGCAGGAGTATCGCGACTTATTTCCCGACGCGGCGGTGCACTACTTCGTATCCTATTACGACTACTACCAGCCGGAGGCCTACATCCCGACCTCCGACACGTATATAGAGAAGGAGGCGCAGATAAACCAGGAAATTGACCGCCTGCGCCACGCCTCGACCCAGGCCCTGCTTACGCGCAAGGACGTCATCATCGTCGCGTCAGTGTCGTGCATTTACGCGCTCGGCTCGCCTGAAGAGTACCGCAAGGTGCATTTGGAAATCGGCGCGGGGCTCACAAAGAGCCGCGCCGAGCTCATCCGCGAGCTCATCGACATCTACTTCGAGCGCACGACCGCCGATTTGGAGCCGGGCAAGTTCCGCGCCCTGGGAAACAGCGTAGAGATAATGCCGACAGGCGAGCGCGTCATATACAAGGTGGACTTTGCGGGCGAGAAAATCGGCGATGTGCGCGTCATAGACGCAACGACGCGCGCGCAGGTAAGCTCGGGCGCGTCGCTGTTCCTGTTCCCGGCTAAGCACTACGTGACGCCCGAGGACGAGCGCCTGCGCGCGATAGAGAAGATAAGGAACGAGCTGAAGGAGCAGCTGGCCAGGCTCGAGGCCGCCGGCAAGACGCTCGAGGCCGAGCGGCTCAAGCGCCGCACGAACTACGATTTGGCGCGCATCCGCGAGATGGGCTACTGCAACGGCATCGAGAACTACTCGCGCCACTTCGACGGCCGCAAGCCCGGCGAGCCGCCTTACTCGCTGCTGGCGTACTTCCCGCACAAGCCGGACGGCACGCCGGACTTCCTCACCATAATAGACGAGAGCCACGTGACCGTCTCGCAGATTGGCGGCATGTACGAGGGCGACCGCGCCCGCAAGGTCAACCTCATAGACTACGGCTTCCGCCTTCCGTCAGCCATAGACAACCGCCCGCTCAAGTTCGAGGAGTTCGAGGAGCGCGTGGGGCAGGTCATTTACACGTCGGCGACGCCTGGGGCGTACGAGCGGGAAAAGTCGGGCAGGAACATCGTCGAGCAGATCATCCGCCCCACCGGCCTTGTCGATCCGGACATTATCGTGCGTCCCGTGACCGGCACGGCCGGCGCCAAGGGCCAGGTGCAGGACGTGCTGGAAGAAGCGACGGCCGTCATAGACCGCGGCGCGCGCGTGCTCATAACGACGCTCACCAAGAAGATGGCCGAGGATTTGTCCGAATACCTGAAAGAGCGCGGCTACAAGGCGGCGTACCTCCATTCCGACATCGAGACGCTCGACCGCATCACGATACTGACCGACCTCAGGAAAGGCGAGTACGACGTGCTGGTGGGCGTCAACCTCCTGCGCGAAGGTCTCGATTTGCCCGAGGTCGAGCTGGTGGCGATACTCGACGCCGACAAGGAGGGCTTCCTGCGCTCCGAAACCTCGCTCATACAGACCATCGGCCGCGCCGCGCGCAACGTGGGCGGCCGCGTCATCCTGTACGCCGACCAGGAGACCGAGTCGCTGAAGAAGGCGATGGGCGAGACCGCCCGCCGCCGCGCCATACAGATGGCCTACAACAAGGAGCACGGCATCACGCCTACCACCATCAAGAAGGCGATAAGGGACATTACCGAGGAGTTGCGCTCCGAGCACGGCCGCGCGGTCCAGCAGCTCTTGGACGTGGACAAGAGCCTGTACGAGAAGGACCCGAAGAAATTCATCGCGGAAAAGCGCGCGGCCATGGCCGACGCGGTGCAGAACCTCGACTTCGAGACCGCGGCCATACTGCGCGACGAGATGTATGCTATTACGAACGGCGCGCCGCCCAAGCGCTCGGCCCTGCGCGGCGCGGACGCGGGAAAGGTAAAGCGCGCGCAGCGCGACTCCAAAGAGAAGGCGAAAAAGCGCAAGGCATAAGCGTTTTTGCGGGGCGGGAGCGTGCAGTTGACATGTGTATCTAAAGGGTGTATTATTATATATGGACGTCGGGGCATCCTCCAACGAACATGGCTTCTGCAGAAGCCGCCCCCATTCGTGGAGGAAGGGCCCCCACCCGGCCTCGGCGTCCGCCCCGTTCTTTTTGAGAAATTCCGAGTCTTCGAATCCGTGCCGCGCGTTTCCAATCCGCGGCGGCACGACGAAGGCCCTCGCTCCCGTCCCTTTTTGAGACGGTCGCAGCGAGGGCCTTTTATTTTTCCGCCTGCCTTAATCGGGCGCTTTGTGGTATAGTACGCATGCATACACATAGGCTTACCCCCGGATCATCCGTGGGTCTTGTCGCGTCTGTATAGGAGTTGTGTATCGCACTACCCGCATGGAAGACCATATTCATATAAAAGGGGCAAAGACCCACAATCTAAAGAACATCGACCTGAAGGTCCCGCGCGACAAGATGGTCGTCTTTACCGGGTTGTCGGGCTCGGGCAAGTCGTCTTTGGCGTTCGACACCATCTTTGCCGAGGGCCAGCGCCGCTACATCGAGTCGCTGAGCGCGTACGCGCGCCAGTTCCTGCGCCAGATGCAGAAGCCGGACGTGGAGGAAATCACCGGCCTTTCGCCGGCGATATCCATCGACCAGAAGTCGCGCTCCAACAATCCGCGCTCCACGGTGGCGACCATCACTGAAATCTACGACTACCTGCGCATTTTGTACGCGCGCGTCGGGCATCCGCACTGCCTTGAATGCGGCCGCGAGATACGCAAGCATTCGAACCAGGAGATAATAGAGAGCATCGTCGAGTCGGTCACCAAAGCCGCTCCCAGGAATACGCGCACGGTCATGGGCGTGAATATTAACGACGACGTGGTGCGCATTTACGCGCCCGTGGTGGTGGGCCGCAAGGGCGAGTACTACCAGCTCTTGTACGACCTCTTGGGCAAGGGCTTCGAGCGGGCGCGCGTGGACGGGAAGCTCATGTCCCTGCGCGAGCGGGTCGATTTGGCGCGCCACAAGAAGCACGACATAGACGCGCTCGTCGACGAGATACTCGTGAGCGAGTTCAAGACCGACCGCAAGGCGGCGGTGGAGCGGCTTTCCGAGGCGGTCGAGCGGGCGCTCCAGGAGTCCGAGGGCCTCGTGCGCATAGAAGAGCGCGGGGAGGAGCGCCTGGTGTCCGCGAAGTTCATGTGCGCGTACGACGGCTTCTCGTTCCCGGAGGTCGAGCCGCGGCTCTTCTCGTTCAACTCGCCGTACGGCGCGTGCCCGGCCTGCAACGGCCTGGGCACCAAGCACCTGTTCTCCGACGAGCCGTGCCCGGCGTGCCATGGCGCGCGCCTGCGCCCGGAGGCGCTCAGCGTGTTTTTAGAGAAGTCGCCCAAGGACCCCGACGAGCCCGTTCCCGCGGCAACCGAGCGCCGCAAGCAGGGGAGGCTCAACATCGTCGAAATTGCGGCGCTTTCCATACGCGACGCGTACGATTACTTCGAAGGGCTCAGCCTCTCGAAGAAGGACCAGGAGATTTCAAAGACCGTCATAAAGGAGATAACCTCGCGGCTCAAGTTCATGCTCGACGTGGGGCTCGACTACCTCACGCTGGAGCGCCGCGCCAACACGCTCTCGGGCGGCGAGGCCCAGCGCATACGCCTGGCTTCCCAGTTGGGCTCGGGGCTGGTGGGCGCGCTGTACGTGCTCGACGAGCCGACCATCGGCTTGCATCAGCGCGACAACGAGCGGCTTATAAAGACCCTGCTCAACCTGCGAGACCTGGGCAACACCATCCTTGTCGTCGAGCACGACGAGGACACCATTTACGCGGCCGATTACCTCGTGGACATCGGCCCGGGCGCGGGCGTGCACGGCGGCAATGTGGTGGTGGACGGCTACCTCGACAAGCTCCTCACCGCCAAGAAGAACGACAGCGGCTCGCTCACGCTCTCGTACCTGCGCGGCGAGACGACTATTGAGGTGCCGGAAGAGCGCCGGCAGAAGGACAAGGGCTTCATAAGGATACGCGGCGGCCGAGCCTTCAATATAAAGAACCTCTCGGTCGACATCCCGCTGGGCCGCCTCGTGACCGTCACCGGCGTGTCGGGCTCGGGCAAGTCGACCTTCCTGTACGAGATTTTGCACGAGAACCTCAAGGCGCGCTTCGACAAGCGGTACCGCTCCAACAAGACGCACAACGCGGCCTCGTTCGAGGGTTCAGAGCACCTTTCCCGCGCCATACTCATCGACCAGTCGGCTATAGGCCGCACGCCGCGCTCCAACCCGGCCACCTACACCGGCGCGTTCGCGTTCATCCGCGAGCTGTTCGCCGAAACGTCCGAGGCGCGCGCCCGCGGCTGGAAAGCCTCGCGCTTCTCCTTCAACGTGAAGCAGGAGCGCCACGGCGGGCGCTGCGAGACTTGCGAAGGGAACGGAGTCATCGCGGTCGAGATGCACTTCCTGCCGACCGTGTACGTCACGTGCGACGTGTGCCTCGGCAAGCGCTTCACCAAGGAGACATTGGAAGTGAAGTACAAGAAGAAGAGCATCTATGACGTATTGGAGATGACTATCGAGGAGGCGCTCGCATTCTTCGAGGATATTCCGGCCATATACGACCGCTTGAAGACCCTAGAGGACGTGGGGCTCGGCTACCTCAGGCTCGGGCAGTCGGCGACGACGCTTTCGGGCGGCGAGGCCCAGCGCGTGAAAATATCCGCCGAGCTGTACCGCCCGCACCTGCAGAAGACCATCTACCTCCTGGACGAGCCGACCGTGGGGCTCCATTACGAGGACGTGCGCAAGCTCATCGACATACTCAACAAGCTCGTCGCGGCCGGCAACTCGGTCGTGCTCATCGAGCACAGCATGGACATCATAAAGTCGTCCGACTACCTCTTGGACTTCGGCCCCGAGGGCGGGCAGGGCGGCGGCACGTTGGTGGCCAAGGGCACGCCCGAGGAGGTGGCGAGCAATAAGCATTCGCACACGGGCAAATACCTCAAGAAGGTATTGAAGGGGCGGTAAGGAAAACCCGCCTCTTTCGAGGCGGGGCATTCAGTCGATGCGCTGGAACACCGGCAAGGGCCCGGCGTAGGCTGCGGCCACTTTCCCTTGCTGCAGCAGGAAGATGAGCATCGCTATCACGTTATCGTAGGTCAGGGCGGTCTTGTTCACGTACTCGACCGCATGCTCGATTGAGATTGTGTCAGGATTATTTTCGAGCAGTTCCCGGCTTTTACGCTCGGCCGTCTTCCGTATCTTCAAGCCGAGCGACGCCCTCACCCTTTTCAGCACCTCGATGCCGTCTATTCTCGTCGTTCTCGGGAGCGACTCAAGCACTTCGTCCTTGAAATCAATTTCCAAGTACGTACTGACAATCTTCATCCCGTACTCCTTTTACGCACTACTGTACTGTGCTTTTTATAACATCGTGGTATACTGTTGTCAACATGCACCTGGAGCAATTCAATAAAAAAAAGTCCAAGCTTCCCGATGCGCCGGGCGTGTACTTCTTCTTGGGGAAGAACAAGAAGCTCCTGTACATCGGCAAGGCCACGAGCCTGCGCGACCGCGTGCGCAGCTACTTCGCGAAAGACCTCATGGATACCCGCGGGCCGCTGTTGGTCGAGATGCTCGATAAGGCGCAAAGCATCGACTTCCGCGAGACCGATTCGGTGCTGGAAGCGCTCCTCTTGGAGGCGTCGCTCATACGCACGCACCGGCCCGATTACAACACCGACCTCAAGGACGATAAGAGCTTCAACCACGTCGTGATAACGAAGGAGGACTATCCTCGCGTGCTCGTTGTCAGGGGTAAGGAGCTGGCGCAGGGAAAGCAGCTTTCTTCGGGTGCGCGATTTTCCGGGGAAAATCGCCAAATCCTCGGCGGTCGCCTGCGGAGCTCCTCAGAAAGCTCTTTCCCTGCGCCGGAGTACAGCCATGTGTTCGGGCCGTTCCCGCACGGGATGCAGCTTGGGCAGGCGATGAAGCTCATCCGCAAGATTTTCCCGTACCGCACGAAATGCGCTCCGTGCGAGGAGCAGGAAAAGCGCGGGAAGGCGTGCAAGCCGTGCTTCGACGCGTCCATTGGCTTGTGCCCGGGCGTGTGCTCGGGCGCGATGGGGAAGGCCGAGTACCGCCGCATCGTGCGCCACATAGCGCTCCTGTTCCAGGGCAAAAAAAAGCAGCTTGTCGCCTCGATGGAGCGGCAGATGAAGGCGGCCGCAAAGGAAGAGCGGTTCGAGGAAGCCGCGCGCCTGCGCGAGCAGCTGTTCGGATTGACGCACATACAGGACGTGTCGCTCATAAAAGAGGAGTACCGGGGGAGCAATCCGGCGCAGGCGAGCCGCATCGAGGCGTACGATATCGCGCATCTGGCCGGCACGGGCCACGTTGGCGTCATGACCGTCGTCGAGGGCGGCCTGGCAAACAAGTTGGAATACCGCAAATTCAATATAAAAGAGGCGAAAGGAGGGGATGATCCGGGGTCTTTGCGCGAAGTGCTGTCGCGCCGGCTGGGGCACGACGAGTGGCCGATGCCGAAGCTTATCGTGGTGGACGGCCACAAGGCGCAGATGAACGCCGCCGAGCGCGTGCTGGCGCGCTACGGCGTGAAGATTCCGGTCGTCGGGGTGGTGAAGGACGAGAAGCACCGACCGCGCAGCATCGCAGGCGACCGCGACGCAATAAAGGACCGCGAGCGCGACATACTCCTTGCCAACGCCGAGGCGCACCGCTTTGCTATTTCGTTCAATCGGAAGAAGACGCGCAAGAGCCTGCTCGGATAGCAGAACGCCGGCCCTTGGGCCGGCGGCGCCTGCGCTAATGCAGGGTGGTGGGGAGCTGTTCTTCGCTGGCCGCGCCGGGCCCGCTCTTCATGCTTCGGAGTTCCGCCCGGAGGCGGTAGGTCTTCGCCTCTATGGCGCGCCTGTCGGCGTCGGATATCTTGCCGAACGTGAGGAGGCACGACATTTGGTCGCGGCCTTCCTCGACCCGCCGGACGCGGCCGTCCTCGAAATTATCGAGGTAGGTATGGAAGAGCTGCGCGTACGCCTCTCTGTGCCGCTCCGGCGTCATCTGCTCGAAATACCGCCGGGCCGCGTCGTCGCATTCTTTCGGGTCGGGCATCGCGCGTGTGCTCCTGTTTGTGTGCTGGGTGTGGTTCCGCGTATTACGGTAGCAAAAATACGCTATACTGGAAAGCATGAGAAAGGTCGTCGGCGTCCTGCGCGGGGGTCCCAGCCGCGAGTACGAGGTGTCGCTCAGGACGGGCGCCTCGGTGCTTGAGGCGCTCGACCGCGAGAAGTACGAGCCGCGCGACATCTTCATAGACCGCGCGGGCGAGTGGCACATGCACGGCGTGGCGCAGAGCCCCGAGCGCGCGCTCAAGGGCGTCGACGTGGCCTTCAACGCCCTGCACGGCGAATACGGCGAGGACGGCCGCATCCAGCGCCAGCTCGACTCGCTCGGCGTGCCCTACACGGGCTCGGACGCGTTCTCCTCGGCCATCGCGTTCAATAAGCAGCACGCGAAGGAGGCCGCGAGGAAGCTCGGCGTTAAGGTGCCGCACGGCATCGTGCTCGAGCCTGCCCGCGAGGGCGAAATCGAGGAGCTCGCGCGCAAAATTTTCCGCACGTTCCCGCATCCGGCGGTTATAAAGCCCGTATCGGGCGGCTCGTCGGTCGGGACGCATGTCGCGCATACGTACCACGGGCTGGAGCACGCCCTGCGCGACGCCGCTGCGCATTCGCCCAAAGTGCTCGTGGAAGAATACATCGCCGGGCGCGAGGCGACCGTAGGCGTGCTCGACGACTTCCGCAATGAGCGCGCGTACGCGCTGATGCCGGTCGAGATAGTGCCGCCGGCGCACCATCCGTTCTTCACGTACGAGGCGAAATACGGCGGCCAGACCAGGGAGCATGTGCCCAGCCGCTTTTCCGAAGAGCAGAAGGCCGAGCTCGAGCGCGTCGCCCGCGCGGTGCACGAAGGCCTGGGCCTTTCGCATTACTCGCGCTCGGACTTCATCGTCTCGAAGCGCGGCATCTTTTTCTTGGAGGTGAACACCCTGCCGGGGCTCATAGGGGAGTCGCTCCTTCCCCGGGCGCTCAAGGCTGTCGGGACGTCATTATCCGCATTTTTGGACCATGTGGTAGCATTGGCGCATGCCGGACGAAAAGCTCGCTAAGAGGAAATGCGCGCCCTGCGAGGGCGGCGTCCCGCCGCTCTCCGCTGAGGCGGCAAGGGAGCTGCTCAAGCAGCTGAGCCCCTCGTGGATGCTCATAGACGGCGGGCGCATCCTCGCCAACACGTACGCCTTCCGCGACTTCGTCGAGACGATGGCGTTCGTCAATAAGATAGCGGCGCTTGCCGAAGAGGAGCAGCACCACCCGGATCTCAGCGTGTCCTACAGCACCTTGGGCGTCGAGCTGAGCACCCACGCGATAGGCGGCCTGAGCGAGAACGATTTCATTTTGGCGGCGAAAATAGACGAGCTTCAAAAGTAGGCGGAACAAAACGACCGCCCATGACGGCGGCCGCTGTAAGTCTCTTTTTATACTACGCCCAGCACGATAGCTCCCAAGAAGGCTATCGCGCAATAGGCGGCGAGCACGCACATCCTGCTGCTGCATATCGTCATGCTGCTATTCTCCCTGCCCGTTTGCGCCGTCCCTAAAGGGGAAGTGTAGCAGGCGACCCTAAAGGAACAATGAAGGCGTGGTGCAAAAAGGTGGCAAATAGGGTATTGTGTCTTCCGAGGGCCCTTAGCTCATCTGGTAGAGCGCCTCATTTGCAATGAGGAGGTGACCGGTTCGATCCCGGTAGGGTCCACAAAACACAGAAATACCTGCCTTGAGGCAGGTTTTCTGGTTTTGTGGAAGGCGCAGCCATGTCCCGCACTGGCGGGACGGCGAGCCGGGGTCGCGAGCGAATTTTTTGACGAAAAAATTCGACTTGTGACCACAAAGTGGACGGCCGCAGCGATGTTTTGCACTTGCAAAACCGCGAGGCGGGGATGAAAGGCAAACTGCTTTGCCTTTCATCCGGTGCCGGAGGCAAGCGCCGATGCCGCTTTGCGGCAGGCGCTAGGTGGACGCGGCGTTTGCGTGGCGGCGCAAACGAACTTGTGACCATAAAGTGGACGGCTGTATATCCAGATAGGCGCGCGTCCGCATTGACACCCGCAAAATTAAGCCCCATTATCCCACCCAGCAGCTATTTCAACTGGAAAGGACCAAGCGTGGGCATACTGACACTGGAGCTGATACCGCTCATTCCGGACTTCGGCGAGAGCCTTGCGACCGCAAGGAGGAAGCTGTATTCGCAGACCCATCTCATGCTTACGTGGGATGAGCACATTTTCAGGCAGATTCCCGGCTTCAGGGAGCGGCACGGCGAAATGGCAATGAAGCCCGCGTTCGAGCCCTACCCGCTCCCGGAGGGCTTGGGAGTGGGTGCTGTAGACGTCGAGGGCGATGTGGTCTTCGAGCGCGAAGACGCGGCGGGGGAAATGGCGTGGGCGTACGCGAAAGACCTTAAGAAAGTGCGCGTTACCAGCGACACGAACTTCGTGAACAGGGCCGCCATGGCCTATATCCACCAGCTGCCGAACGATGTGGAGGTAATTCTCTTTTGGCACTAGGGCGCGTCCAGCAGCATCCGCCGAACGGGAATCCGCTTCGGCGGATTTCTTTTGTGTTGACAATTTATAAAAATAAGTTAAAATGCGCCCCTCTTCAGTAGAGGGCGAATCAATGCTTAAACGGTCCAGAGAATTCATCCATGCAGGCCTCCAGGGCTATATAAACGAGCGGGTTGTAATACAGCTTACCCTGCTCGGTCTTTTTGCGTGGGTCGTTTCATACGGGGTGTTTATCGCCAATGGATTCGAGAGCCTGCGCTTCGGGTATTCGGCCCTGTTCGTGCTTGTGCCCCTGTTCTGCGTGGACGCGTTCAAGATGGCGCTCGAGACCTTCCTGAGGGATGATTTTTATACGGGAAAAGAGGAGCTGGAAAAGATAACTATCGTTATACCGACCTATAACGGAGCGGGCGTGC
Organism: uncultured Candidatus Saccharibacteria bacterium; assembly: GCA_964650645.1. GTDB lineage: Bacteria > Patescibacteriota > Minisyncoccia > Phycocordibacterales > SBAW01 > GWA1-54-10. The sequence continues at coordinate 684,866 of CAZYUH010000001.1, read as the reverse complement.
TTCCCGCCACGCTCGATGGCCTGCTCAGGCGGTTCAATCCGGAGCAGATAATCGTTTCGTCGAACGGATCCACGGACGATACGTGCGGTCTGGTGCGCCGGTACGAGGGTGTGCGCCTTATCGAAAGCAAGGAGCCGATCGGCAAGGTGTCCGCGATAAACGTCGCCTTGGCGGAGGTAGCCACGCCGTACTGCCTGATCATGGACGATGACGTCCTGATCGGCAGCGCGACCTTCCCGACCGATCCGCTGGGAGAGGTATACGGCGGGATCGCTTTCAGGGTCCTTCCGAAGACAACCAATTGGGTGACGCTCATCCAGGCGCATGAGTACAGGAAGAGCATGGATATCGGGAAGGTGTTCCATAACGCAAGGGCCACCGTCCAGAACATATCCGGCGCAATCGGCCTGTTCAAGACGGGGGAGCTCAAGCGCCAGATAGAGATCCATACCGGCGAATTCTGCGGTGAAGACCTGCAGCGCACCCTGCTTATCCATCTTGCCGCGGACAACAGGGGGGTGGTGATCGTGGATTCCCTCGTGGAGACCGAGGTGCCCGACACCCTGCCGTCCCTATTTAAGCAGAGGGTGTACGGATGGAACCCGGGCATGTACAGCAACTTCCTGAACTATCTAAGACTCCTGATCAGGAAGAATATTCCCTGGACGCTGAAATACGATGCCTTTTACAATGCTGTGCTCGTAACCCTGACTGATCCGCTGAGGGTGGTAGCGCTCCCCGTGCTTATTTTCAATCCCGCCATAGCCCTTGTGATATACGCGACGTATGTCTTCCTGGAGTCCATCCCGTACCTTGCCCTGAAAAGGAAGGAGCCGTACTGGGTCGTGCTCGCATTCCCCCTATACGGGATTTTCAATTTCGTAGGCCGCATAACGGCTTTCGCGGTCTTTGCGTACCGCAGGTTTGCCGTCTTGTTCGCCAGGCAGGACAAGCCTGATGATTACCGGCATGCGCATCTCCTGCACAAGTTCAGCGGCGTCATCGCCTCGCAGATGCTGTCGCTCCTTCTTATGCTGGGAATGCTCGCGTCTTATTCCGTCAGCGGTACAAGCAGGCTCGTTTTGTTTGCTTACTCGGAAGTCGTAAAACTGGCTTTCTAACAAGCATGGCCCAATCCCTGATCCACCGATCTAAAATCCGCTTTGGTGGACTGCTTCATACGTCCAGGAACCATTTTTTCGATATTTTGAGGGGCCTGACTCCGATTTCTTAAGCTCTTCCTGTGGGTATACTTCCGCTTGTGCTTCAGTTATACTTAATGTGATGAATGGGATGATTGGCCTCATGCAACGAGGGCAGAACCGCGTTTTTTCGGCGTTTAGCAGCCACGATGTGGTATGGTGTCGCCATAACGCTAAGGTTAGCTCAGACCGAAAATTTGGGTTTGAGGGCACCTTTCGTTTTGTAAATCAAGCACCCTCTTTTAGAGAAGGGGTCGGAAGTCTCCTCAATTTCAGACCAGTATCGGATAACTTCGAGCTGTATGGTAAGGAGGATGACGATATCATAGACACTTTAGCTATTCTTAATGACTGGCAAACTGTTGGCGATGATCTTATTAATATGATGAAGTGTTATGGCGAAGGACACCAGCGGGGCAAATAAGGACGTCTCTAAAAAAGACGACCGGGTTTCAGTTGAAGGGCAGCCAATACCTTCTCATGCCCCCAGGGTAGTTGGAAATATTTTCCAAGGCCCCTTACCTCCTCCTGAGATGCTTGCCGAGTACGATAGAGTTTCTCCTGGGTGTGGGAGAACAATAGTTGAAATGGCAGTAGGCCAATCTAATCACAGACAGAGGATGGAGAGTCGATTGCTGTGGTTCGATGGCTTTAATAGACTTTCAGGTCAAATTGCCGCTGTGGTTATTGTACTTTTTGGTATATGGCAAGGTGCTAATTTGATTGCGCAAGGAAAGGACGGCGCAGGTTTGATTGCGGGTGCAATCCCGCTGGCTGGCGTTGCGTTAGCTTATATATTTACAGGTAAGGCGCCAAGAAGCCCCGAAGAGCAATAGAAAGTAATTCCTTAATAAAACATTTGTGGTCTGATAAATAGCCCCGGGAAATGCTCAAATTCAAGGGTATTATGTACCCATGTGGAGCCTGTTCACCGTCCTCGATCCCAAGGGCGCCATCGGCGTGGCCGAGCGCGCGCTCATGATCCACGCGGTCGAGTTCATGCTCATAGTGGCGGTGCCGGTCTACTTCCTCCTGTTCTTCTTCGCGTACAGGTACCGCGCTTCCAACAAGAAGGCGGAATACACGCCCGAGTGGGAGCACGGCAGGCTCGAAGAACTGGTGTGGTGGGTGATACCGCTTGAAATAATACTCGTCCTGGGCGCGCTCACGTGGGGCAGTACGCACCGGCTCGACCCGACCCGCGCGCTCGAGGGCGGCCCGGCGCTCCAAGTGCAGGTCGTCGCGCTCGACTGGAAATGGCTCTTCATTTATCCGGAGCAGGAGGTGGCGACGGTGAACTACGTCATGATGCCGGTCGACAGGCCGGTTGAGTTCAGCATTACCGCGGACGCGCCGATGAACTCGTTCTGGATACCCCAGCTGGGCGGCCAGATATACGCCATGACCGGCATGGCCACCGAGCTCAATTTGGTGGCAAACGAGCCCGGCACGTACGCGGGCGTTTCGGCCAACTACAGCGGCGACGGCTTCTCTTCGATGAAGTTCGCCGCGCGCGCCGTCCCCGAGGCGGAGTTCGATGACTGGGTCGCCCGCACGAGGGCCGCGTCGAGCACGCTCTCGTTTAGCGCGTACAAGGAGCTTGCCAAGCCGGGCGCGTCGGCGCCGGAGGCGTCGTTCGCCGCGGTAGAGCCCGATCTGTTTAATGCTGTTATGATGCAGTTTATGGACGCGCGCATGCACGCGGGCGGGCAGAATGCCCATGCTATGGACGCGGGCATGAAGGAGCACCACCATTAACCATGTTCGGCATACTCACGCTAAAGGATTTCCTGCACGGCCCGGTAGAGACGGTGCCCCAGCTCATGGTGGTGCTCGGGGGAGCGGCCGTCGTCGCGGCGATTACGTACTTCAAGCGCTGGAAGTGGCTCTACCGCGAGTGGCTCACGACCGTCGACCACAAGAGAATCGCGGTCATGTATTTCATCCTTGCCGCCGTCATGGGCCTGCGCGGGCTTGCCGACGCTATCATGATGCGCGCCCAGCAGGCCGTCTCGGTGCCCGGCAGCGAGGGCTACCTGAGCCCCGACCATTTCGCGCAGATATTCACCGCGCACGGCGTCATCATGATCTTCTTCGTCGCCATGCCGTTCATGTTCGCGCTCATCAACCTGGCGATACCGCTCCTCATCGGCGCGCGCGACGTGGCGTTCCCGTTCCTCAACTCGGTGTCGTTCTGGCTCACGGCCGCCGCCGCGATGCTCATCAACCTGTCTTTGGTGGTGGGCGAGTTCGCCGCTACCGGGTGGCTGGCGTACCCGCCGCTCTCGGAGCTCCAGTTCAGTCCCGGGGTGGGCGTCGACTACTACATATGGGCGCTCCAGATAGCGGGCGCGGGCACGCTCCTGGCGGCCGTGAACTTCCTGGTGACTATTCTCAAAATGCGCGCGCCCGGCATGACGCTCATGCGCATGCCCGTGTTCGCCTGGACGACGCTCGCCTCGATGATCCTCGTCATATTCGCGTTCCCGATACTCACCGCCACGCTCGCGCTCCTCTCGCTCGACCGCATATTCGGAATGCACTTCTTCACGACCGACCTGGGCGGCAACGCGATGCTCTACGTCAACCTCATATGGGCGTGGGGGCACCCCGAGGTCTACATACTCATCCTGCCGGCGTTCGGCGTGTTCTCGGAGCTGGTGCCGGTGTTCGCCCGCAAGCGGCTCTTCGGCTACACCTCCATGGTGCTGGCGACCATGGCCATCACCTTCCTCTCGTTCATCGTGTGGGTGCACCACTTCTTCACCATGGGCGCGGGCGCGAACGTCAACGCCTTCTTCGGCATCATGACCATGGTTATCTCCATCCCCACCGGCGTGAAGGTGTTCAACTGGCTCTTCACGATGTTCCGGGGCCGCATCACGTTCAAGACCCCGATGCTGTGGTTCATGGGGTTCCTCTCCACGTTCATTCTCGGCGGCATGACCGGCGTTTTGCTTGCCATACCGGGCATAGACTTCCAGTTCCACAACTCGCTGTTTTTGGTGGCGCACTTCCACAACATGATAATAGGCGGCGTGCTCTTCGGGTACTTGGCGGCGTTCTCGTACTGGTTCCCCAAGCTCTTCGGCTTCATGCTCGACGAGAAGTGGGGAAGGCGCGCCTTCTGGTGCTGGCTGGTCGGGTTCTTCGTGACGTTCGTGCCGCTGTATCTGCTCGGCCTCATGGGCGCGACGCGCAGGCTCAGCGTCGTCGAGCCCGCCTGGCAGCCGCTGCTTATCGTGGCGGGCATCGGGCTGTCCATTACCGTGGTTGGCGTGCTCATGCAGGCCGTGCAGCTGTACGTGAGCGTCCGCGACCGCAAGAAGAACCCGGCCGGCAACGATCCGTGGAAGGACGGCCGCACGCTCGAATGGTCCGTATCAAGCCCGCCGCCCGCGCACAACTTCGACTCCATCCCCCTCGTGCATGCGCGCGACCCGTACTGGGAGTTCAAGAAGGACAAGGGCGGCATGACGGTGCCCGAGCCGCATAGGGAGATAGAGATGCCGGCGCCGACGCCCATGGGGCTCGCGATAGCGGTATGCGCCGGGGCGCTGGGCTTCGGGATGGTGTGGCACATGTGGTGGCTCGCGGCGCTCTCGCTCGCCGGAATCATCGCCTGCCTCGCCGCGCGCTCATTCAGTACCCGCATAGAGCACCGCATACGCATATGACACGGCACGACGCGCACATGACTGACAAGGCCACGTTCGGCTTCTGGGTGTACCTCATGAGCGACTGCGTGCTGTTCGCGGCGCTGTTCGCGACCTTCGCGGTCCTGCGCGCGGAGACCTTCGGCGCCCCCTCGCTGGGAGACATCGTCGACCTGCCGTACGCGCTCGCCGAGACGATGCTCCTCCTAACGTCGAGCTTCGCGATGGGGCTGGCGCTTTTGGCCGCGCATGCGGGCAGAAAAGGCCTTACGCTCCTGGCGCTCGCGGCGACGCTGTGCCTCGGACTCGGGTTCCTCGGCATGGAGTCCGCCGAGTTCGCCAAGCTCATTGCCGAGGGCCACGGCCCCGACCGCAGCGCCTTCCTCTCTTCTTTCTTCGCGCTTCTGGGAACGCACGGCCTGCACGTGGCGGCGGGGAGCGTGTGGATGCTTGTCGCCATGGCGCACGTCGCCCTGCGGGGCCTTCAGGAGGGGACAGTGCGCAAGCTCGCGTGCCTCGGGCTCTTCTGGCACTTCCTCGACATCATCTGGATATTCATATTCACCTTCGTCTACCTCTTCGGCTCCGTATGAAAAAGCTCGCCGCATACGCAACAGGGTTCGTGCTTTCGGTGGCGCTCACCGTACTGCCTTTAGTGGCGTTGTGGATGCGCGACGAGGGAAGCGCGCCCCTTTCGCCCGCGATGCTGTACGCGGCGTTCGTGCTGTTCGCGCTTATCCAGCTCTGCGTCCAGCTTTCGTTCTTCCTGCACATGGACGAGGAGGAGCGCCCCCGCTTCAACCTGGTGGCGCTGTGCTTCGCGCTTTTGGTGGTGTGCATCGTCGCGGGCGGGACGCTCTGGGTCATGCACGACCTCTCGCACATGAAGCACGGGCCGCAAGTCCCGTTCATCGGCGGCGTCATAACGCCTCAGCAATCCAACGACTGATCGCGCAGAACGGGCGCGCTAGCGCCGGCTGAGGCTCCACAGGTGCATGAGATAGGGCGCAATGCTTCCTAACAGGAGCGCGCCCACCGCGCTGGTGGCTATAGCCAAGCCTTCGCTCGGCACCAGCACAGTGCTGAAGCCCACGAGGTTTATGAGCACCAAGGCGCCCCCTATGGTGTAGAAGTTGACGAAAGTCCACCACGACAGCTCTGCAAGCCCTCGCGCGTGCACGTGGGCGAAGTGCTCGCGGTAGTGAGCGCGCCCCTCCTTCCTGAGCCTTTCCTCGGCGCCGCGCACGCCCACCAGGTAGCCCAGGCACAGCCCGGCGGCGAACGCGGGGGCGGCGTAGGGGAGCGTCGCGAGCGCGTACTTCCAGAACGACAGGCTGAGCGTGGCGACGATGAAGAAGAAGAACGCGGTCATCGAAAGCCGCGTGCGCCGGAAGTTGTCCGGCTCCGAGTACTTTAAAACGACAAGGTAGCAGAGGAACACCGCCAGCGCGGCGATTGCGAGCACTATGGTGCCGGGGAGCGATGCGGGACCCATGGGCCTATGGTACCAGACGCCAACGGCGCTCCGCAGGGCATATTGCGATTTTTTGATTTAAGTTGTATACTATTATAAGTAGTTCGTTCACCAGCAACCAGAAAAGGAACGCATGATGCATGTGGGAGCACTGGCCTCATCCTCTTTGCCTCTAAACGAAGAGCGCAGGGAGTACTACATGGTGCGCGACGGCGTGCGGTGCGCGGGGGCCCATATCCTCCTGGACCTGCACGGCGCGGACCCGGCCAGCCTGCGCGACAGCGCGCTTATAGAAGAGGCGTTCCGCCGGTGCGTTGAGGCGTCCGGCGCGACGCTCCTGCATATCCACACGCACGAGTTCGAGGAGAACGGCGGGATATCGGGCGTTGCGGTCCTGGCGGAGAGCCATATCTCCATCCATACCTGGCCCGAGAGCGGCTTTGCCGCGCTCGACGTGTTCATGTGCGGCAACACCGCTCCCGAGGCCTGCATCCCCATACTGCGGGATGCGTTCAAGGCGTCGCGCGCCGTCATAAGCGAGCAGCTGCGCGGCAAGGGCGTGTAGCCCCCTCGCGCCGCCGAAGCGCCGGCCCCCTGGGCCGGCGCTTTTTCTTTTGCCGCCTTTTGCGTATCATGAACGGACGCACCCTTAGCTCAGTTGGTTAGAGCGCACCCTTCACACGGGTGAGGCCTCAGGTTCGAATCCTGAAGGGTGCACATGACGAAACAAACACCCACTGCTGGGTGTTTTTTCGTACATGTGCAGGGCGGAGGCATGTTTTGCCAGCAGGTAAAACAGCCGAGCCAGGGTCGTGGAATTTTCAGCGCGACGGCGCTGAAAATATCCCTGACCACAAATAACATGTGCAGGGCGCAGCCATGTCCCGCACTGGCGGGACGGCAAAATAAATCTTGACAATCCTTAAAAAATAAAGTATTCCTATTCCAGAGCCCATACAAAAGGAGAGACGAGTGAGCGGACAGTGCGACTGGATAAGCGAAACCCTGCACAACGACAAGGGCGTGCAGACGTTCTACAAGGCGTTTCGGATGCTTCACGAAGAGCATACCGGGCACCAGCACCTTGCCCTGTTCGAGCATCCGCACTACGGCAAGATGCTCATGCTCGACGGCGCGGTGCAGGTAACTTCGGGCGACGAGTTCGTCTACCACGAAATGATGTCCCATGTGCCGCTCATGGCGCACGACAATCCGACGGACGTGCTCATTATCGGCGGCGGCGACTGCGGCATCGCCAAGGAGGCAATCAGGCATCGCAACGTGCGGCGCATCGTGCAGGTCGAAATTGACCGGCGCGTCGTCGAATTCTCACGGGAGCACTTCCCGGAGTTCGCCGGGCCGGCGTTCGCGGACCCGCGCTTCGAGCCGGTCATCATGGACGGCATGGAGTACTTGTCGAAAGCGCACTCGGAGGAATTCGACGTCATACTCGTCGACTCGACCGATCCGCAGGGGCCGGGCGAGGTGCTGTTTTCCTTTGAGTTCTACGGAGCGTGCCTGCGCGCCCTTAAGCGCGGCGGCATCCTCGTAACCCAGAACGGGGTTCCCTTCTTCCAGGAGAAGGAGCTGGCGTCGTCGCTCGGGCATTTCAGCCGCCTGTTCGGGCATTCCGGATGCTATGTCGCCGCCATTCCGACGTACGTCGGCGGGCACATGGCGATAGGGTGGGCGAGCGACCGGTTCATTCCGGCGGTGTCGGCCGACATGCTCGACGGGCGCTACACGCTCGCGGGCAGGTTCAAGACCAAGTACTGGACCCCGCGGGTCCAGTGTGCGGCGTTCGCCCTCCCGCGCTTCATCGAGGACATCGTCGAGCGCGCGGGGGCGTGAACACAGCCGCCGGCCTTTTGGCCGGCGGTTTTTTTCTTGCCTGCGCAAGTGCGCAAAGTCATTTTTTGCGCTATATTTTGTAGGTTCTCGCACATCGGGGTGCGGTAGCTTGGCGCCGTACGCCCCGGTCGGAAGCTTGGTCGGGATGTGGTATAATGGTATTACGTACGCTTCGGGTGCGTATAATCCGAGTTCGATTCTCGGCATCCCGACCAAGCTTCCGAACGAATATGGCAGGGTGCGTATCCGGTCTGCCGCCGGGTGCGTGTATCCGGAGGCAAGTTCGATTCTCGGCATCCCGACCGGGGCCCTTAGTTAAGTGGTAAAACGGTGCATTCGCATTGCACAGGCGCGAGTTCGATTCTCGCAGGGTCCACCAGACGAAAATAATCTGCCTTGAGGCAGATTTTTTCGTACTGGTGGAAGGCGGAGGCATGTTTTGCCAGCAGGCAAAACAGCCGAGCCAGGGTCGTGGAATTTTCAGCGCGACGGCGCTGAAAATATCCCTGACCACAAAGTGGAAGGCGCAGCCATGTCCCGCACTTGCGGGACGGCGAGCCGGGGTCGCGAGGCGTTTGCGCGACGGCGCAAACGAACTTGTGACCACATACGACAAAACTGGACGGCCGGAGCAATGCCACCCTGCAAGGCATTGCGCTATACTGTCCCAGTATGAAGGAACTGCACTGCATCGTGCGCGGAAGGGTGCAAATGGTCATGTACCGCGACTTTGTTGCGCGCAACGCGCGCCGCCTCGGGCTTGCGGGGTATGCCAAGAACCTGAAAGACGGCACGGTCGAGGTGCTGGCCCAGGGGCCGCAGGATAAGCTTGAAGCCCTGCTCGCGCGCCTGCGCAAAGGCTCCTTCCTGTCGCGTGTCGACGCGGTAGACGCCTCGTGGCGCGAGCCCGGGCAGGCGTACGGTGACTTCCGCATAGCCTGGTAGCGTTATATCCGCGTATGGAGCGTATACCGGCATGCGTGGGCATCATACTCGACGGCAACCGCCGCTGGGCGAAGGAGAAAGGCCTGCCCTCGCTCGAAGGGCACCGCGCCGGCCTGCAGGATACGCTGCGCCAGGCGGCCCTTGATGCGCGGGATCTCGGCATCCGCCATCTTGCCGCATTCATGCTCTCGACGGAGAACTGGAGCCGCGAGCCGGCCGAAATCGCCTACCTGCTGGAGCTGTTCAGGGAAAACATGCAGAAGCACGCGGCTGACATGGGCGGCGAGGGTATCCGAATCAGGTTCGCCGGCCAGCGGGAGCGCTTCGGCGACGAGCTTCAAAAGGGAATGGCTGATGCCGAGCGCGCGACCGCGCATAACACGCAGATGACGCTCTGGTGCTGCCTGTCCTACGGCGGGCGCGCCGAGATAGCCGAGGCGGCCCGCGCGCTCGCCGCCGAAGGGAAGGAGATAACCGAGGACTCATTGCGCGCGCGTTTCTGGAGCGCGCAGATGCCGGACCCTGACATTATCATTCGCACGGGCGGAGAGAAGCGGCTGTCGAACTTCCTCCTGTGGCAGGGCGCCTACAGCGAGCTGTTCTTTTTAGACAAGCTCTGGCCCGATTTTTCAAAAAAGGACCTGGAGGCGGTGCTGGAGGAGTACGCCGCGCGTGAGCGGCGCATGGGCACATGACAAAGCCGCCCGTGCGGGCGGCTTTCGCCATAGCGCTTATTGCGGCAAATTATTAGAGGTCGACCTTGATGCCGCCGTGCGACTCCGCGTCGCCGTGGCCCTGGTCGGGGGTGCCGTCATCGTCCTGGCTTGATGCGCTGGACGAGTTGGCGGTGCCGGTCGCGGAACCCTGCGAATTGGAGTTCATGTTCGCATTGGCGTTCGCGCCTGCGGATGCATTGGCGGAGACCGCCGCGTCGAGCGCCGCCTGGAGCTTCGCTTCGAGGTTCGCGACCGCTTGGGCGCTGCCGTTCGCCTTCACCTTCGCGAGCGCGTTGGCGAACGCCGCGGCGTGCGCGTCGATGTTGGCGTTAAGGCTCGCCTCTGCCTTCGCGTCGAGCTTGCCCTCAGCCCTGAGCTTCTCGGCCTCGGAGCGGCGCTCCGCTATGGCTTCCAGGTTCTCCTCGGCGCGGGCCTCATCGGAGAACGAGAGGGCGCTCTCCACCTTCTCGTTCACGCCGATCTTGAACCCGTACAGCGCATCGCCCGGGAGGCTGCTGTTTGCCGCCACGGATGCGCCGCCGCCTATGGCGAGCACTGCCGCGATGGCTATTGCTATAAATGGCATAATATTGTGTTATATTCTTGATTGCTAATGCGTCCATGTACTGCCTACAGTGAAGACGACACGGCACGGCCCCGCTTACCGCACTTAAGTATACGCCGCTTTTCGCGCAAATTGACGCTTTATAATTATTCGTGTGTAATGAGCGGCAGAGTACCGCCGGCGCTTGGCGCAGTGCCGGGCTCAAAGGATCGTCCAGGCGGGGTATTCGCACACAAGGGTGTTGAGTGTATGGGTTCCGTGTTTGAAACGTTCAATTCCGCTTATGTCACGAGCTTCAATCCTAAAAAAGAGTTCGGCTTCTGCATCGGCGATAATGGCAAGCGTTACTTCTTCCACGTAAACCAGTACCACGAGGCGGATTTTTCCAAAGGGCCGAAACAGCCGCCTGCGCTCTCGAAGGCCAAGCCGCACGATGCGCCCCGGGAAGGGACCAAGATCGTGTTCTGGGATGTGAAGAAGGTCCAGCTAAGCGATGAGCGCGAGCCGGCAGTGGGCGGATGGGCGCTCCTGACGCGCGAGTGGGAGGAATTCCTGGAGCATTCGCGTGCGCTGGAAGAAGGGAGCGGCGCGAGGTAGCGGAAAGGGGAAGGGCCGGCAGCGAACGCTGCCGGCCCCTTATTTTTTCCGCGAATGCGTGCTAAAATAAGCGCAACTATGGAAGAGGGCCTGCATATCTCGTTCGCCTCGGAACGCCTCTTTACCCTATGGGGCATTCCCATTCCCAATACGCTCATGGCCGCGTGGATGGTCGTCGTGGTGCTGGGCGTTGTCGCCTTCATAGTGGGGCGCAAGCCGCAGATGGTGCCGCGCGGCCTCCAGAACGTGTTCGAAATGCTGTTCGATTTCGTCCTCGATTTCATGGAGCAGACGCTGGGCAGCCGCAAGCTGGCGGTGCAGTATTTCCCGCTCATCGTGACCATCTTCCTCTTCATCTTCACCTCCAACCTCTTCGACTTCCTGCCTTTCTTCGGCAGCGTGGGCATCCACCACGGCGACGAGTTCATCCCGCTCTTCCACGCCGTCAACACGGACCTCAACGCCACGCTCGCGCTGTCCATCGTCGCGGTGCTTTCCACGCAAATCGCGGGCATTTTGGCGCTCGGCGTATGGCGCTACGCGGGGAAGTTCTTCAACCTCAAGTCGCCGCTCAAGTTCTTCGTCGGGCTCGTCGAGTTCGTGTCCGAGCTCTCGCGCTTCATCTCGTTCTCGTTCCGCCTCTTCGGCAACATCTTCGCCGGCGAGGTGCTCCTGTCGGTCGTCGCGCTCTTCATGCCCTACATCGCGCCCGTGCCGCTCATGGTCTTCGAGCTCTTCGTGGGCTTCGTGCAGGCGGCGGTCTTCGCCATGCTAACCCTCGTGTTCATCAAGCTGGCGGTCGCCATGCCGCACGGCGAGCACGCCTTGGAGCACGCGCCCGCCCGCGCGCACTAGGCCGTAGCGTGCCAAACGGGCGCATGGGTGGTATAGTGGGCGCAAACGGGCATTAATCGTTAAATTTTTTAGCATGGAACTTGAATCCGCACGTCTTATCGCTATGGCCATAGCAGCAGCTATCGGCGTACTCGGGCCCAGCATCGGCATCGGCATCATCGCGAGCCGCGCCATGGACGCACTCGGCCGCAATCCTGACGCGTCCGACAAGATATCGTCCAACATGATCCTGGGCATCGTCTTTACCGAGGCGCTCGGCATATTGGCCCTGGTCGTGTCGTTTATTATCCGCTTCGTTTAACCGCTTTCCGCCCCTCCTATGGGACAACTGTTTTCAGCCTTTGGTATCGACTGGCGACTGCTTGTCATAAACCTGGTCAACTTCGGGGTGCTTCTGGCCGTCCTGTACTACTTTTTGTACGGGCCGCTCACGGGCATGCTCGAGGAGCGCAGGCTGAAGGTCCAGCAGGGGGTGGAGGACGCCGAGGAGGCCGCGCGCGTGCGCCGCGAAGTGGAGGGCGAGCGCGAGGCCATGCTCGCCAAGGCGGCGCAGGAGGTCGATGAGCTGCTCGCGCGCGCCCGCGCCCGCGCGGCCGAGCGCGAGCGCGAGCTGGTAGACGAGGCCGGCAAGCGCGCCGAGTTCATCATCGCGCAGGCGGAGGCGCAGGCGCGCGAGGAGAAGGCGAAGGCCGTCGCGGAAACGCGCGAGGATGTCGCCAAGCTCATCGTGCTCGGCATGGAGAAGTCCCTGCCACGCATCATCGCCGAGTACGAGAGGCTCGTCGAGCGCGACGCCAAGACCGCCCAGCATAAAGAGGAAAGCCCGCACCAGGCCCAGACGCGCATATTGCTAGAGCTCTATCGGACACTCACCGCATGAACGAATTCATAGGACAGTTCAAGGAGAAGCTGGAGAAGTTCGAGCCGTCGCCGCGCCAGGGCGATGCCGGCTCCGTAATCCGCGTCGGCGACGGCGTGGCGCAAGTCGAGGGCCTTCCGGGCGTGCGCATGTCGGAAATGGTCCGGTTCGACGACGCCCACGGCAAGTCGCTCCAGGGCGCCGTTAGCTCGAAGGCCAAGGTGTACGGCGTGGTGCTCAACCTCGAGGAGGAGTCCGCGCGCGTCATCATTTTGGGCGACACGGGCTTGGTGCGCGAGGGAATGGACGTGTACGCCACCGGCGAGATGCTGTCTTTGCCGGTGGGCGAGGAGCTTCTGGGCCGCGTCGTCTCGCCCCTGGGCGAGCCGCTCGACGGCCAGGGCCCCGTCAAGGCTTCCTCGCGCGGCCCTATAGAGCGCGAGGCCTACGGCGTCATCGACCGCCAGTCGGTCAACGTGCCGCTGCACACCGGCACCAAGGCCGTCGACTCCATGATTCCGATAGGCCGCGGCCAGCGCGAGCTCATCATTGGCGACCGCGGCACCGGCAAGACGACGCTCGCGATAGACGCCATCCTCAACCAGAAGAGCGAGCCCGAAGAGACCCGTCCCGTCTGCATCTACGTATCCATCGGCCAGAAGGAATCGAAGACTTCGCGCCTCGTCCAGCGCCTGCGCGAGCGCGGCGCGCTCGGCTACACCATAATCGTAGACGCGGGCGCCTCGGCGCCGGCCGCCATGCAGTACCTGGCGCCCTTCGCGGGCGCGGCGATAGGCGAGCATTTCATGCAGAAAGGGAAGGACGCGCTCGTCGTGTACGACGATCTTTCCAAGCACGCGGTGGCGTACCGCCAGCTCTCGCTCCTCCTGCGCCGCCCGCCGGGCCGCGAGGCGTACCCGGGCGACATCTTCTACCTGCACTCGCGCCTGCTTGAGCGCGCCGCGAAGCTCTCCGACAGGCTCGGCGGCGGCTCGCTCACCGCGCTCCCCATCATCGAGACGCAGGAGAACGACATCTCCGCCTACGTGCCGACCAACGTCATTTCCATCACCGACGGCCAGATATTCCTCGAAACGGACCTCTTCAACAAGGGCGTCCGCCCGGCCATAAACGCCGGCAACTCGGTGTCGCGCGTGGGCTCCGCCGCGCAGACCAAGGCCATGAAGAAGGTATCGGGCCGCATCAAGCTCGAGCTGGCGCAGTTCCGCGAGCTCGAGGCCTTCATGCAGTTCTCGCAGGACCTCGACCAGGACACCAAGCGGCGCATCGACGCCGGCCAGCGCATGATGGCGACCCTGCGCCAGAAGAACGGCCGGCCGCTCCCGTTCGAGCGCCAGGCGGTCGCCATATACGCGTCCGTCAACGGCTACCTCGCCTCCGTCCCGCTCGACAAGGTTCCCGAGTTCGAGGAGAAGTTCCTCGCGTACCTCGACGCAGAGCGTCCCGAGGTGCTCGCGAGCATCGCGAAGTCGCGCGATATCGCCTCGCAGACCGAGGAGGAGCTCAAGCTGCAGCTCGACTCGTTCAAGAAAACCCATGGCTGGTCTTAAGGAGATAAAGGGCAAGATACGCTCGACCGCGCGCACCCGCACCGTCACCAAGGCGATGGAGGCCGTCTCTGCCGCCAAGATGCGCAAGACGCAGGCCGCGGCGCTCGCCGCCCGGCCGTACGCGCGCGCCGCGGCCAGCGTGCTTGCGCGCGTGCAGGGGACCGGCGAGCTCGCCGAGCATCCGCTGACGCAGCCGCGCGAGGTCAAAAAGGCGCTCTATGTCGTCATCACGAGCGACAAGGGCCTCGCGGGCGCGCTCAACTCGGGCGTCCTGCGCGCCGCCGCGCGCGACATGGCAGAGCGCGGGCTGGGGCAGGGCTCCGCGTCCATCGTCGCCATAGGCCGCAAGGCGCAGGACTTCTTCCAGAGGCGCGGCTTCGCCGTCGAGGCGTACTACCCCAACACCGACGAGGTGTCCTCGGCCGTCATCGAGGGCGTCGTGGGCGCGGCGGCCGCGCGCTTCAGCGAGGGCGCGGTCGACGAGGTCGTCATCGTGTACCAGAATTTCCTGTCGACCTTCGAGCAGAAGCCCACGGTGCGCATCCTCTTCCCGCTGTCGCTCGAGGAGCTCCAGAAGCTCGTCGACGGCATCGTGTCGCGCCGGGGCGCGCCGCCGCAGGTTCCCGTCAAGTCCGTGGCGGGCGGCTACATCGTCGAGCCGACCGAGTCGGAGGTGCTGGGCGCGATACTCGAGAAGCTCGCCGCGATATTCGTCTACCACGCGCTTTTGGAATCGCAGGCGAGCGAGCACAGCGCGCGCATGGTCGCGATGAAGGGCGCGTCCGACAAGGCGGGCGAGATGCAGCACGCGCTGACCCTGGCGTTCAACAAGGCGCGCCAGGCGGCGATAACCCGCGAGGTGTCGGAGATTACTGGGGGCATGGAAGCTATGAGCGCCGCTTAACGCACGATATTTTATGAAAGGAGAAATCAAGCAGATAATCGGTCCGGTCGTCGACGTCTACTTCGAGGGCGAGTACCTGCCCGCGATACGCAATGCCCTCATAACGCGCGACGGCGGGCGCGAAGTGACGCTCGAGATCGCCCAGCACCTGGGCGGCAACCGCGTGCGCGCCATAGCGCTCCAGGACACCGCCGGGCTCGTGCGCGGCGCCGAAGTCGTGGACACCGGCGCGCCCGTCACCGTGCCGGTGGGCGAGAAGGCGCTGGGCCGCCTGTTCAACGTGGTGGGGAAGGCCATTGACGGCAAGCCCGAGGTAACCGACGCGCCCGTGCTTCCCATACACCGCGAGGCGCCGCCGTTCTCCGAGCAGTCCACGCGCGCCGAGGTGTTCGAGACGGGGCTCAAGGCCGTCGATCTTTTGGCGCCCTTCATCCGCGGCGGCAAGGTCGGCCTCTTCGGGGGCGCCGGCGTGGGCAAGACCGTGCTCATGCAGGAGCTCATCCGCAACGTCGCGACCGAGCATTCGGGCTACTCGGTGTTCGCGGGCGTGGGCGAGCGCGTGCGCGAGGGCAACGACCTTTTGCACGAGATGACCGAGACGGGCGTCATAGACAAGCTCGCGCTCGTGTTCGGCCAGATGAACGAGGTGCCGGGCGCCCGCGCCCGCATCGCGCTCACGGGGCTTACCATGGCCGAGTATTTCCGCGACCACATGGGCAAGGACGTATTATTCTTCATGGACAACGTGTTCCGCTTCGTGCAGGCGGGCTCGGAAGTGTCCTCGCTTTTGGGCCGCGTGCCCTCGGCCGTGGGCTACCAGCCGACGCTGGCGGAAGAGATGGGCCAGCTGCAGGAGCGCATCACCTCCACCAAGAAGGGCTCCATCACCTCGGTCCAGGCCATTTACGTGCCGGCCGACGACCTGACCGACCCGGCGCCCGCGACAACCTTCGCGCACCTCGACTCGACCGTCGTGCTGTCCCGCCAGCTCGCATCGCTCGGCATCTACCCGGCCATCGACCCCTTGGAATCGAACTCGACCGCGCTCGACCCGGAAGTGGTGGGCGAGGAGCACTACCGCGTCGCGCTCGAGACCAAGCAGGTGCTCCAGCGCTACAAGGACCTGCAGGACATCATCGCCATCCTCGGCATCGAGGAATTGTCCGACGAGGACAAGCAGCTCGTGTACCGCGCCCGCAAGATCCAGCGCTTCCTCTCCCAGCCGACCCACGTCGCCGAGGTCTTCTCGGGCGTGCCGGGCGTGTACGTGCCCGTAGCGGACACCGTGCGCTCGTTCCGCGAAATCCTCGACGGCAAGCACGACGACAAGCCTGAGGGCGCCTTCTACATGAAGGGCGGCATCGATACGGTGAAGGAGGATGAGCCCGCGAAAAAATAAGACCCATGCGCCTGATAATCGCGAAAGTAAACGAGACCCTCTTCGAGGGCGATGCGTACAGCCTGAACGCGCCCGGCGCCGCCGGCGACATGACCGTGCTGACGCACCACGAGCCGCTCATCACGACGCTCAAGAAAGGCGATCTGCGCGTGCGCCTGGCGCCCGGCGAGGAGCCGAAGGTGTTTCCCATAGACGGAGGCGTGCTGGAAATCCGCTTCGAGGGCGCGACGGTGATTCTTTAAAAATCCTCTTCTATTTGCTACAGTAGAGGTCTTGGGCCCTTAGCTCATTTGGTAGAGCGCTTCCATGGCATGGAAGAGGTGACCGGTTCGATCCCGGTAGGGTCCACAAGCGACGAGAAGTGCATGCCGGGGCATGCACTTTCGCGTTTGTGGAAGACGGAGCGGGCCCCGCGCCAGCAGGCGCGGGAGCGAGTCGGGGGCGCGGAAATCCGGTCGCGGCGGCGACTGGAGTATCTGTGACCACAAAGACACGAAAGACTGCCTTGAGGCAGGTTTTTTCGTACTGGTGGACGGCCGCAGCAATGCCGGGCCGGCGGGCAACCTGCCTAAAACCCATGCTACGCTAAGGGCATGGTATTGGCGGGGGAACTCCTATCGCTTTTGGCGTCTTTAACGCAAGAGTGGGGCATTATCGCGGGGGTAGGGGCGCTTACCGTCACGCTGGTCGGCCACCTGCTTTCCCTGCACGCGCACAAGAGCGAGACGGTATTCGGCTTCGTGCGCGCCGCGCGCTCCATACGGGCCGTCGCGCTTGCGGCCATCATCGTCTCGGGCGGCGCGGCCATACTCGTGCACTTCCAGAGCGGGACGCCGGGAGTGCTCGCGGCGCCCGCGTTCCTCTTCAAGTGGCTGCTCATCGCGCTCCTCGCGGCCTTCCATTTCGTCGAGCTTGACGTTACCGGCATAAAGCGCGACGCGGTCGAAGGCTTCGAGGGCGCCAACTGGTACGCGCTCTTCATAGTCCACGCCATGGCGCCCGCCGTGGGGTGGGGGCTCCTGTTCGGGATCTATTCCGGGTGGCTGGCCGCCTTCGGGGCCGTGTGGGCCGCGTTCGTGTGGATAATGCGCCGCCACGACGCGCCCGCAGGGAAGGCGGCCGCCTGGCCCGCGTCGGTTCCTGCGCTTGCGGGCCTCAGGCCCGTGCCGGCGCACCTGTCGCCGAACCCCTTTCCTCCCGCGGCGCCAACGCCCGCGCCCGCAGTGCCGCCGGCTCCTGCGGCGCAGAAAAATACGCCTGTGCCCCTTCCGGGGGTACCTGTACCCTCGCAAAAAATGCCTGTACCCCTATCAAGGGTAGACATCCACCCCAACCACAGCCTTTTGCCTATGGTAGCCGAGCTGAATCTGCCTGCACCCGAATCCGCACCCCAGCCCCCGAAGCCGCACCCTGCGCCGGCTCCCGCAACGCCGCCCCCGGCGCAACCGCAAAAGCCCGCCGCGCCAGTCGAGCTGGTGCCCGAATCCCCGGAAAAATCGTCCGTGCCCATGCCGAACCTCGACGCGGCCGATCTGCCGGCCCTGCATGTCATGCCCAAGCGTCCCGAGGACATTCAGTCGTCCAGGCGCGGGCCGGTCGTGAAGATGGGCGAGGAATAACGGTATATACTGATAATAAAGAGACATGGGATTCTTTTCAGACCATCCGCACAAGAAGATATTCATACTTCTGGGCCACCCCGACACGTCGCACACGCTCTCGGGCGAGCTCGCACTCCTGTACGAGACGGCTGCCAAGGAAGCCGGCCACGAGGTGCGCCGCATGAACCTCGGCGAGGTGAGGTTCGACCCCATCCTCCACAAGGGCTACAAGGAAATACAGGCGCTCGAGCCCGACCTCTTGAAGTTCCAGGAGAACGTCCGCTGGTGCGACCATTTCCTCATCGTGTACCCGCTGTGGTGGTCCTCCATGCCCGCGCTCCTCAAGGGGCTCTTCGACCGCGTGTGGCTGCCGGGCTTCGCATTCAACATGAGGAAGACCGCGCAGGGGACGCCCGCCACGGGCTGGTACAAGCGGCTCAAGGGCAAGACCGCCCGCGTCATCGTCGTGTCGGGCACGCATCCGTACCTCGTCAGGCTCGCGTTCGGCGACTACACCAACGAGATAAAGCGCGCCATCCTCTGGTTTGCGGGGTTCAAGGTGCGCCTCTCGCACATGGGCCCCACCGACCAGGCCCCCGAATGGAAGAAGAACGAGTGGCGCCGCAAGGCCGCTTGGCTCGGCAAGCTCGGGGAATAGCCTTATTTCAGGCCGTTTCCTGACGCCTCGGCGCGCATCTTGCGCGGGCCCTTTCGCACGGAAGGGCCCGTATCTGCCGCCCGGGCGGGGCATGGCACAACAGGCCAACCTGTGCGAAAATTAGCCCCACATGGGCGCGAACCCTTCAAAGGCGAGGCTCCTTGCGCTTGCGCGGCACTATGCCGATACCGGGTTCTTCTTCTCAAGCTCGGTAATCTTCGCGGGCTCGTTCGTGGTTAACGCGCTCAACTACGTCTTCACCATCGTCATAAGCCGCATGCTGGGCGTGGCAGAGTTCGGCGAGGTGACCGCGCTCTTCAGCCTCATGCTTATTGTTTCGGTGCCGGCAACGGCGCTTACCATGCTCATGACCCGCGAGGCCGCCTTTCGCGGGGCGGAAGGCCCGGGCGCGGTGCGCGCGCTGTTCGTGCACCTAAGGAAGAACGCGCTTGCCGCCTCGCTCGCGCTGTGGGCGGCGTTCGTGTGCCTCGTGCCCGCGCTCGCGGGCTTCCTGCGGCTCGAAGTCGTCCCGCTCATCATATTCAGCCTGCTCATCCCGGTCGCGCTCGCAAGCTCGCTCCAGTCGGGCACCCTGCAGGGGCTGCAGGAGTTCTTCCTGCTCGCCAAGCAGAACGCGCTCAGCGCCGTATTAAAGCTCGCGCTCTCGGTGGCGCTCGTGTACGCCGGGTTCTCGGTTGCGGGCGTCATGCTGGGGCTGGTGGCGGCCTCGCTTGCCTCGTGGGGCTACGGCTACCTGGCGACGCGCAAGATATTCAAAAGGCACGCCGCGCCGCAGGCGGAGCCCTTCGCGCTCGGCCCGCTTAAGGCCCTGTTCATGACCATTCTCGCCACCACGCTCCTCATGGCGCTCCTTTCCAACATTGACGTACTGCTGGCCAAGCACTACCTCTCTGCCGAGGCGGCTGGCGAGTACGGCGCGCTCTCGACCATCGGCAAGATCCTCGTCTACGGCGTGGGCGCGTTCATCACCGTCCTGCTCCCGCTGGCGTCGGCCGCCGAGGCGGGCGCAAAGGGCGGCGGGCGGCGCATTTTGGGCCTCTCGCTCGCGGCTATCCTTGCCGCCTCTGCCGCCGCAGTCGGGCTGTTCTCGCTGGTACCCGGGCTCGTGCTCTCGGCGCTCTTCGGGGCGCGCTACCTGGGGGTGGCCCCGCACCTGGGACTGTTCGGGATTGCCATGGGCTGCATAGCGCTCTCGACCGCCTTCATCAATTATTTCGTTGCGGCGCGCAATACTTCCTTCCTGTACTTCCTCGCGGCGGGCATCGCCGCGGAAGTCGGGCTCATCGCGCTCAATCACGCGACGCTCGGGGCCGTCACGGGCATGCTCGCGGCGTCCTCGGCGCTGCTCCTGGCGCTCATGGCGCTCAATTACCTGCTGTTTTGCCGCACGGCTCCCGCTCCAGCGCCCGCCGCACTGACATGAAGGCACTCACCGTACTAATACCCGTCCATAACGAAGAAGAGAACGTCCCGCTGGTGCACGCCGCGCTGTGCGCCGTGTGGGAGAAAGAGCTCGCGGGCTACGCCCGCTCCGTCATCTTTATAGACGACGGCAGTACCGATGCCACGGTGGCCGCCATAGAGCGCCTCGTGCAGAGCGACCCCGCGGTGTCCTGCATCGAGTTCAGCCGCAACTTCGGCAAGGAAATGGCCACCACCGCCGGGCTGTGCGCCGCAAAAGGCGACGCGGTCATCCTCATGGACGCCGACCTCCAGCATCCGCCGCAGCTCATCCCGGGCATGGTGCGCGAGTGGGAAAAGGGCGCCGAGGTCGTCGTGGGCACCCGCACGGGCAACACGGGCGAGGGCTTCATAAAGAAGTGGGGCTCCTTGCTGTTTTACCGCCTTATGGCGCGCATATCGGACACCGACTTCAGCCACGGCGACACCGATTTCCGCCTGCTCGACCGCGCGGTGGTGCGGGCCTACTGCGCCTTCCACGAGCGCGAGCGCATGACGCGCTCGCTCATCAACTGGCTGGGCTTCCGACGCGCGTCGGTGCCGTTCGTGGCGCCCGCCCGCGCGCGCGGCCAGGCGCAGTACTCCGCCATAAAGCTGGTGCGCCTCGCCATAAGCTCCCTGCTGTCGCACACGCTCCTGCCGCTTAGGCTTGCCGGGTACCTGGGCGTTACCATAAGCGCGCTCAGCGGCGTCCTTGGGGCGGTCATACTGGTCGAGCGGTACATGCTCAACGACGCGCTCAATTGGCACGTTTCGGGCTCGGCCCAGCTCGCGGTGCTCATCGTATTCTTGGTGGGCATCGTGCTCGCCGCGCAGGGCATCATAGGCCTCTACGTGGGCTCTATACGCACCGAGGTGGCCGCCCGGCCGCTCTACATCGTGCGCCGCACCATCAAGCGCGACTCATGAAGATACTCTGGCTGACATGGAAAGACATGCGCCATCCACTGGCGGGCGGCGCCGAGGTGGTCAACGAGGAGCTGGCAAAGCGCCTTGCCAAAGACAGCCACGAGGTGCGCTTCATAGTGGGCGGATTCGAGGGCAGCGCTGAAAGGGAAGAGCGCAACGGCTTCACTATAATCAGGCTCGGCGGGCGCTACAGCGTGTACTGGCGGGCGTACCGCTACTACAAAAAGCACCTGCAGGGCTGGCCCGATGTCGTCATAGACGAGGTAAACACCATCCCGTTTTTCGCCAAACTATACGCAAAACAAAGGGTTATTCTGTTCGTTCATCAATTATGCAGGGAAATATGGTTCTATCAGCTATGGGCTCCGGCGTCGCTTGTTGGCTACCTGCTGGAGCCCCTCTACCTGCGCGTGCTGGCGCTCGGCGGGCAGGAAGTCGTTACCGTATCAGAAAGCACCAAAAAAGACCTCATGCGCCACGGCTTTAAGCCCGAGCACATCAGCATCATAAGCGAAGGGATAGAGCTCACGCCGGTCGCAAGCCTTAGCATACAAAAGTATCCCCACCCGACCATCCTCGCGCTGGGCGCGATACGGCCCATGAAGCGCACCGCGCATATCGTGCGGGCCTTCGAGATGCTCAAGCGCTCGGTGCCTACTGCAAGGCTCATTATCGCGGGCGCAGGCGACGGCGCATACGCCGCGCGCGTCGCCCGGCACATACAGCAATCGCCCTACAAAGACAGCATCGAGTGCCTGGGGAAGGTAAGCGGAGATAAAAAAGTAGAATTGCTCCAAAAGTCGCATATCTTGCCGGTCGCGTCAGTCAAGGAAGGGTGGGGGCTTGTCGTGACCGAAGCAAACAGCCAGGGCACCCCGGCGGTTGTGTATAATTGCGACGGCCTGCGCGACAGCGTGCAAAACGGCGTCACGGGGCTTGTAACCGCCAAAAACACCCCCGAGGCGCTGGCAGAGTCCATGGCCGCGCTCCTACAAGACCAGCCGCGCTACGAGCACATGCGCCATGCCGCCTGGGAGTGGAGCAAGGGCATTACTTTCGAGAAAAGCTACGCGCAGTTCAAAGACATTCTTGCCCATGCCTAACCCGCTCGTATCAGTCATCGTGCCCACAAAGAACTCTGCGGAGTTTTTAGAGGCGTGCTTGCGCTCGATTAAGGAGCAGTCATACAAGAACATCGAGCTAATCGTGGTAGACAACAGCAGTGCCGACGACACCCAGGCAATCGCGCGGCGCTTTACGGACAAGGTATTCACCAAAGGCCCAGAGCGCAGCGCACAGCGCAATTTTGGCGCGGCGCAGGCGTCAGGGGAGCATGTCGTGTTTATTGACAGCGACATGGTGGTTTCCAAGAGCGTTATCGGAAGCTGCGTGCGGGTAATGGCCTCAAGCGCGGACGCGGCGGGTATTATCATCCCCGAAGAGTCGTTTGGCGAGGGGTTCTGGGCGCAGTGCAAAAAGCTTGAGCGGAGCTTTTATGTCGGGGTAGACGCCATTGAAGCCGCTCGATTCTTTAGCAAGGCAACTTTTGATAAGGTCGGGGGATATAACGAAGCCCTGATTTCCGGCGAAGACTGGGACTTGTCTGACAGGGCAGAGGCGCTAGGGAAGATCGCGCGAATCAGCGACGCAATTTATCACAACGAAGGGAAGATAAGTCTCGGCAAAACCCTTAAGAAAAAGTATTATTACGCCAAGCAGGCAAAGGCGTATCTCTGCCACTCCAAAGGTGCTATCAATTCCAGCAAGAGAACGGCGGGGATTTTTAACCGTTACATCCTTTTCTTCTCGCGCCCGATTAAACTTTTTAAAAATCTTTTCATTGGAGTCGGCATGCTTTTTATGAAAACTTGTGAGTTTGGAGTTGGTGGAATAGGTATACTAGTTGCAAAATCATATGACTAAACAACCTAAAATATCTGTAGTAATGCCTTTTAGAAATGCCGAGGCTTTTTTACGTGAATCAATTGAAAGTATTTTGAATCAATCGTACTCTGATTTTGAATTCATTATTATTGATGATGCATCCACTGATGAGTCTGAAAAAATTATAAAACGTTATTTATTTGACCCGCGAATTATATATATAAAAAATACTGAACGTATAGGAATCGCAAAAAATTTAAATAAAGGGCTAAGTATAGCTAGGGGTGAAATAATTGCGCGTATGGATGGGGACGATATCTCGACACCTGACAGACTCGAAAAACAATATCTATATTTATCCAAGAATCCTGCCTTATCCCTTGTTGGCACTTTTGCGATTATTATTAATGAAAGCAATATAGAGCTTGCTTCCATTGAGTTTCCAATTGAACCACATGTTATATCTAAGTTATATTTTTTTCATTACCCTTTTCTTCATCCAACAATAATGTTTAGAAAAAGTGATGTTCTTGAAATCGGAGCGTATCGTGATGACAAAGATTACATTGAAGATGTAGATATGTTTTTAAGATTTATAATGGCTGGTAAACAAGGAGCCAATTTGCCTGAATATTTATATAAATACAGAAAACATAAAAATAGTACGGATCAGTATTTTAAAATCAAAACAAAATTAATGTTTCAGTCACGGATGGAGTATTTAAGAAAATACTCGCCGCCCAACAAGATTGGAATGTATGCATATACTTTGCTTTCTTTTTTACTAGACAGTTTTATTAATGCGGAACAAAAAAATTATTTTTTTAATTTTATAAAAAAAACGAAACTGTGGGCAAGAGTAAGTTGTTAATATGGAAACAAGAAAATTAAAATTAGAATTAGATAAGCTTGATTTTTCCAATTCTTTTTTGTTTGGTTTTTATGGTGGTGGAAATATGGGAGATGAGCTAATTCTAGAAGTTTTGCTAAATTATTTCAAATCAAGAAATATAAAAAATACACAATTTATTTATTTAAATAGTGAAATTTATTCCGATTCTCACCATTCGTTTGAAGAAGCTCGTTTGATTAAGCCTTCGATAATGGGAGTCCTAAAGGCTTTATTTGTAAGCAAAAGAACTATAATCGGAGGAGGTGGACTCTGGGGGCTGGATTTCAATTTAAAAGTTTTAATACTTTCCTTTTTATTACTTGCAGCGCGATTCGTGCTTAGAAAAGAAGTGTATCTTATTGGCGTTGGATATTATAAGTCGACAGGAATGATTGGCCACTTCGGTGCATTTATTTCTGGACTTGCGTCAAATAAAATTTATGCAAGAGATGAAGAAACATACTATTCATTTTCTGGTTTAGGTTTTAAACGGAAAGTTGTTCTAACTCAAGATATTGCCTTTTTGTTAAATAATTTGAACCTCGAAGCTTATAAGGTCGAGGCTAAATCACTGTTTCCAATAGATCCTAAACAAATTAATTATATTGTTAGTTATCGAGGTAATAGTACAACTGAAATTTCTAATTACGTTGCAGTAATTGAAAAGTTTATTCAATATAAAAGCACTGATAATTTTTTACTTCTAGCTCTGCATCCAAGTTTTAAAAATAGTATGTATTCAGATGTGCTTGAGTTCCAAAAATTACACGCAAACTTATTAAATACTGATCGAATTATAATAAAAAATTTTAGCGGCAATCCAATTAGTTTTTATTTATTTTTACGAAACAATAAGGAAAGTCTTGTTTGTATCTTGCCTCAGTATCATGGGATGCTCCTAGCTGCCTTAAGTGGTGTCAAATATATCCCTATTTCTTATGATAATAAATGTACACAGCTTTTGAAATCTCTGGGTCAAAAGGATGAGGCGATCCTAGATATATCTAAAATTTATATTCAGAACCTCATATCTTTTAACAATAAATAGGTATGTACTTCGGTAATATATTTAATTTAGGATTTCTAGCTAACGGTGATTTTGGGTTTCCATTTGAAGCATGGATATATTTTCTAAAAACATTCTATCTTTGGTCTTCCCAAAATGGAGCTATTAATTTGGATGGCGTTTTTCGACTACCAATAAGGCTTTTTTTGCTTATATTTTATCCAATTCTTGGAAACCTTGGTGTATCTTATTTATACTTATTTCTAGCGCTTGTGATTGCGGCATGTTCTGCATATTTTGCATTATCTTTTTTTAAAAAAATAGATATTCATACACGTTTTTTGTTGAGTTTATTTTATGTTATTAACCCGATATTTCTAGCAAATATTTCGAAAATAGGATTAATTTTAGGCGCCTCAATGTTGCCTTTTGTAATAATACTTTTAAAAAAATATATTCAGACAAAAAGCCCTCGTTACTTTATTTTAGCTTATTTTGGATTAATCGTTTCATTAATTCATCCGTTTACTTTCATCGTAAATACTTTTATAGCGACAATTTTCTTTGTAACACGGCTCTACAGCAATCCTTTTAGAAAAGAACTAATAATAAGTGCCATAAAAGCATTAGTAATTTGTGGAATGTTGAGTGCCTTTCTTATATTGAGCATTTATTCAACACAAGCTTTAAATAAAGCTTCCATAGTATCTACGATAAATGCAAACTCTTCAAATACTGATTCATTTATTGGGTTTGCAAACTCGGGTAGTTTGGTTAATACATTTACTTGGTCTAGAGATGTTCTCACTGATTATGATTACTATAATTCAGGGTATAAGATTATTTTTGTTATTTTTGGTTTTTCTTTTCAGATTTTACTTATAATTGCATTTTTTTACTCTAATAATAAAAATATAGAAGGTTTCTTTTCAAGATTATTTCTAGGAATATTACTACTTTTATATTGGTTGGCATTAAATAACTTTGGTTCAAACATAATATTATCAATTCTAAATAATCTTCCGGGTGGATGGGCCTTTAGATCACCTCTTAAGTGGCAATTATATATCCCCATACTTGCAGTAATAATTCTAGGTTTGGGAATTTCGAGAATGTCAAGAACGTTGAAATTTATATCATTATCTTTTCTTACTATAATAATTTTTGGTTGGTGTGGATTCATGCTTACTGAAATTTATAATAAATTACTTATACCCAAATTACCTGATACTGATCTAGTTCAATCACTAAACAATATACCTAACCACAGCATGGTTATTTGGGTTGATGGCGGCATATGTAATGAACTTGATCAAATAAAATTTTTTACTTTAAATCAGCATTTTCTTTCAAAAGATATAGAAGTTAAACATATATCAGAAGATAATATTCAAGATGCGTTATCGTTGCTAAATAGTGCCGGTTACGTAATAACCTGTATATCAACTCCTGTATCAGAGAATCAGATAAACGCTCTCACAAAAGATAGTAACTGGACACGTGTCAACAATATGTATCTAGATCCAAATTTGTTTATTTTTAAAAACATAAGATCGATACGAAATATATTTACATTTGATTATTTGTATTCTTTTGAATCTAAAAATAATCTAGATGAAAAGTATAATTTTGTTAACAATCAACTGCATAATGGTTTTTATTTCTACTTATTCAATAAAGCTAATGCCACCTCTTCAGCAACATATGTTGACCAGTTATTTGAGAATGTCAATTTTCAAAATATATCAACCGCAAGTTCGAGTATTACTGCTACTACAACCATATACTCTGCCAATAAAAATATACTTTACGCATTAAATAATTTCGACAAACTATCTATTGATAATGAACCCATATATTCGAGCACTACTTTATTAAATGGTATCGATAACCAATTTACTTATACAAATAAAAATTACACATTTAAAAATTTAATTACCAATGGGTCTTTTGAGAGAGGTTTTTGGCAGCAAGCAGTTGGGGATTGTCATAATTATGACCAAAAGCCTATTTTAGGAATGAAATTGGATGCCCATAACAAGACAGACGGCGTTCAATCTCTACAACTTGAGGCAACTCGACATACTGCTTGCATCTCTATAGAACTCCCTATTAATGCAACTAGCACATATTTATTGAGCTTCGACTATCAAAGTTCTAATGCAAAATCCGCTTCCTATTACATTGGCTTTAACGACCCAGTTAAGACATCTGATAGTGAGAATCTGCCGCTAACCGATACTGCCTGGCATACTTTAACCCGTACCATAAAAGTCCCTGCAGGGGCTACAACTCTCAGTTTGTATGTATATGCAAAAGAGACGGACGTAAAAACTAATAATATCAACCGTTACGATAATTTCAAACTTGTCGAGATTCCGGATATATCCAGCTCTTATTATCTAGTAAGCGAGCCGGATGCTCAGCTTGTGCAACCCGCATCCACCACCTTTGATCTTATAAGCCCGACCAAGAAGCTGGTGTACATAAGGGGTGCAACAACGCCGTTCTTCCTGGGCATGAGCGAGAGTTATCACGACAAGTGGTACTTAGAGCTCAACAATGCCAAAGTGCAAGGGCGATTGGATAGCTGGTGGCCGTTTGCCAAGCCCGACAGGGTAGGAGACGAGTACCATTACAAGCTCAATGGCTTCCTAAACGGGTGGTACGTAGACACGACAGAGCTGTGCGAAGTCCAAAAACTGGCGGGCTGTACCCAAAACCCCGGCGGGAGCTATGACATTGAAATGGTGATAGAATTCTGGCCCCAGCGCTGGTTTTACCTCGGGCTCATTGTATCGGGGCTGACGCTGGCCGGGTGTCTGGGCTACCTGGGCTACGCCGGGGTAGGGCATGTCCGCCGCAAGTATCGCTCACGCGCACACTAATATATGCACACGCTACGCATCGTATGGAGGCAGTTTACAAAGGAGCTGAAGGAAGCCTGGAGCGATATAACCGCGCGCAAATGGAAGGCGGCGTTCATCGTGGCCGCGTTCATTGGTATTGGCTACGCGACCGATGTCATTTCGAGCTTGCTGTGGGCCATGTTCTTCTCGTTCGCGCTGTACCGGCTGGACAACCGCATCGTGGGCGTACTGGCCATTTTGTGCCTGGTAACATGCCCAATCCTGCTCGCGCTTAACCAGGACGCGTTTGCCGAGTACATGGCCGTGTTCGCGTTCTTCTTCCTGTGCATGACGGTGGCCCTCCAGCTCATAGAGCTCTGGCGCGAAAAGGGAACCGAAGCCGGCGACTGAGCAGGGTAACAAGGGCGCCCAAGTACGCGCGCACTGGCATGTCCTGGCGCGCCCAGCCTTCCCGACCACCCTCCCAATCCATTCCATCCTCCCGGTTTATTCTAGCTTTTTGCAAAAAACTAAAAACTGTATAGTATATCCGCATGATGCAAACGAGGGGCCGCAAAACAGAGGGAAAAGCGGGGCAAAAGGGAGGGGCGCAGTACCGGAGGCTTGAGCGCGTGGTAAAGGGCTTTGCGAACCACCGCCGGCTGCACATACTGGACCTGCTTAAGCGCGAGCCCGAGCTGTCTATCGACGAAATCTCCCAGAGGCTCTCGATAGGGTACATGAACGCGTCCGACCACCTGCGTAAGATGGCCATGGCGGGCCTTGTGGCCAAGCGCAGCGACAGCGTGAACGTGCGCCATAAGCTGACACCACGCGCCCACGCCATTCTAGCTTTTTGCAAAAAACTAGAATGAAAAGGCTATTGGCAAACGCGTGGGCGGCAAAGGCGCTGGCATTAAAGGCGTGCGCAGGCGCTGCGGCGCTGTACTACAAGCATGCGCTTATCGCGGCGCTGGGCGCCGTGGTAGTGCTCTGGCAGATGCTGTTACCGGGCTATGTGCTCACGCTCGACATGGTCTTCGGGCCACACGCGGCGTTCCCTTCATACGAGGGGCTTTCGGCGGCGGCGTTTCCGTACAGGTACCTTATATACCTCCTGCATTTTTGGATGCCCGTCTGGGTCATCCAGAAGGGCATCCTGTTCGGGCTGTTCTATTTGCTTTTTTACCTGCCTCTGCGCTTCTATCCGTTCGAGGACCATCGGGCTGGGCGCTATTTCGCATCGGCGCTGTTCGCCGTTAACCCGTTCGTATACGAGCGGATGTTGGCGGGGCAGTGGGGCGTGCTCATGGCGTACGCCTTCCTGTTCCCCCTCGCGTGCTCGCTGACGCGCCTGTACAGGACCCTTGCGTGGCGGCACGCCCTGCACGCCTGCGCGTGGCTCCTATGCATGGGCATGTTCTCGCTCCACATTATGGTCATGGGATGCGTCCTGCTTGCCGTATTCGCGCTGGCCTCCGTAACGCGCATGCTGTGCGCGGGGGAGTACCGCATGGCGCGGGCGCTCCTGGGCCGCTTATGCGCCTGCGGTCTGCTATTTGCGCTTGCGAGCCTGTACTGGCTCGTGCCGGCCTTTGCGGCGCCCGCAACGGCGCTGAGCGACTTCGGCGCGGGCGACGTGCGGGCCTTTTATACCGCCAGCGACCCGGTACTGGGCACGGCAGGGAACGTAGCGGCGCTGTACGGCTTTTGGGGCGAGCACGAGCGCTGGATCACGTACTTTGCCTGGCCTAAAGAGAGCGGCCTGCTCTGGGCGCTGTCAGGCATCGCCCTTGCGGGCGTTGTGTGCGCGGGAGTTGTCGCGGGCCTGCGCAGGCGGGGCAACCGCTTTATCGTGCTGTGGCTGTGCGGCGCAGGCGCGCTGGCGCTCGTGTTCTCCTCCGGCATCGGGCCGGGCATATTCCAAAACGCCAACGCATGGATGTTCAATCATGTGCCGTTCTGGAGCGGCTTCAGGGATACGCAGAAGTGGAGCGCCGTGTTGGTGCTCGCGTACGCGCTTGTAGGAGGATTGGGCGCAGGTTACATTGCCAGCCGCTTCAAGCGCCCGCGCTTGGCTATGGCCGCGCTGTGCTGCATCCCGCTCTTGTATACGCCCACCACGCTCTTCGGCCTGGCGGGCCAATTACGGCCCGTGTGGTACCCGGACGGGTGGGCAACGGTGAACGATACATTGAAGCGGGATGATGCTTGTGCGGCGGTATTTCTCCCTTGGCACCTGTACTACACGCCGGTTTTCAACAACCGTCTATTAACGGCCAACACCTCATCTTCATATTTCGACTGTACCATTTATCAGGGTGCGAGTGCCGAAATAGGGGAAGTAGGCGACGGCGGACAGCAGTCGCGCCTCCCCGGGTACGCGCGCCTTTCGGCGGCCATTACCGACAATGACGCCGATCCGGACGAAACACTGAGATTATTAGCGGGCCTCGGGATCAGGTACGTGATATACACCCCCGACGAGGCCCATGACGACCCCTATTCGTATCCCTTTTTGGGCTCTGCGGCGCTTGAGAAAGTTATCAGCACCCCCAGTGTTGACTTGTATCGCGTAGCGGATTAGCCTGGAAATAAGGCAGGACGGGAAACCTGCGGCATTTGAGCTGGCCTTAACTATCAGATATCTGACCTTCTTCATTATGACCACTAGAAAACTTGCGACGTACGCGGCCTCGGCTGCATTCGCCGTCGTGCTGCTCGCGCCGTCAGCGGCGTCCGCCGACTTCGGCTACGGCGGAGGCGGCGGGTTCCCGAACATCCCGCCCATACATTTCCCGGTGATACGCTTCCCGGAAATAAAGTTCCCGCCTATCCGCATCCCGGACATCCGCATTCCGACCATCAATTTCCCGTCGTTCCCGAACGGATTCCCGTTCAGCTTCTAGGGCCCCGCACGCAAGGCCGAGCGCTTCTCGGCCTTTTTGCGTGGAGGCGCGCCCGCGCGATAAAGAGGACAAAACCCGCAAAATGAGGTATACATACCACTAAATGGCGCTCAGTATCGGCATAGTCGGCCTGCCCAACGTGGGGAAGTCCACGCTCTTTAATGCACTCACGAAAAAGAGCGTGCTCATCGCAAATTACCCGTTTGCCACCATAGACCCGTCGGTAGGCGTGGTGGCCGTGCCCGACGAGCGGCTCGACAGGCTCGCCGAATTCTCCAAATCGAAGAGCAAGGTGCCTGCGGCGGTCGAGTTCGTGGACATCGCGGGCCTGGTGAAGGGCGCCAGCGAGGGCGAGGGCCTTGGCAACCAGTTTTTGCAGCATATCCGCGAGGTGGACGCCATAGCCCACGTGGTGCGCATATTCGAGAACCCCAATATCACCAACACGCAGGAAGGTATCGACCCCCTGGCCGACATAGAGCTCATACACACCGAGCTCGCGCTTGCCGACCAGGAGCGCGAGGAGAAGCGCCAGGCCAAGAAGGGCAAGGGGGCAAGCGAGGAGCCGCTTGCGGGCCTGCTTAGCGCGAAGCCCGTCTTATACGTGCTTAACAAGGAATCGGGCGGGCATAATCTGGACGAGATGCAGGCCGACCCGCGCTGGCAGCGGCTCATGGAGTTCCTGGCCGACAAGACGTGGGTGGTGGTGGACGCCAATGTAGAACACGAGCTGAAGGACCTGCATGGCGAGGACAAGCAGTCGTTCCGCCAGGAGTACGGCGTGTTCGAGGACGGCATAAACGACCTCATACGCAAGGGCTACGAGCTTTTGGGGCTCATGAGCTTCTTTACCACCGGGGAGGCCGAGAGCCGCGCTTGGACGGTTAAAAGGGGCTCTACGGCCCCTGAAGCGGGCGCCGCGATACACAGCGATTTCAGGGACAAGTTCATCCGCGCCGAGGTCATCAACTGGCAGAAGCTCATAGAGGCCGGCAGCCGCGCCGGCGCGCGCGAGAAGGGCTGGATACGCACCGAAGGGAAGGAATACGTGGTGCAGGAGGGGGATACGATAGAGTTCCTCCACGGCTAGCGCCGTGCTATAGTCCCTGCCAGACCGGACAAGGAGACAGGGATGGTTCAGAGGATTACCGGGATGACCCGTTCATGCAGGGAGTGCGCGAACCGCGCGTACTACAGCGGCGGGGCGCACGTGTGCCGGCTGGTGGATGAGATTATCCATCCGCAGTACGAGCACGAGGTGGCGCCGTTCTGCCCGCTCCCCGAATACCCCTCGCGGGCGATAGCGGGGATGCAGGCGACCATACGCGCGATGCAGAGCGCCCAGGAGCGCGACCTGGGGCTTGCGCTCCTCGCGCACATCGCGGCCAAGCTCAAGCTCGCGCTCGACCCGGGCGCGCGCGGTATAGCGATTCCGTTCAAGGACAAGAAAGAGGATTGCGAGGCCTACCTGGGCCTCGAATACGTTACCGAGATAGCCCCGTGGCATTACGCCATCACGTTCAGGTCGGGAGACAGGATATTCAGGCTCCACCCCGATTCGGACCCGCCGCTTTTAGAGGAGGCGAGGGACGCGCACGGAGAGCTCTGGACGCACCATTCCCTGAGGTAATGCAAAGGCCCGCCGTACGGCGGGCCTTTATTGCTGCTGTTGGGCGAATCTAGCGGGTCAGGTACCCGGCGGAGCTCCAGCCGCTGAGCCCGTTCTGGTACGTGACGCGCAGCCACGTGATGCCGCCCGCGGACTGCGGCGCGGATTGCACCACTCCGGCAGAGCCAAGGGACGCTACGCCCACGACCGCGCCGCCCGGCGCCGAGCGCACGTTGAGGTTCGCCTTGGTCTTGACCGTGTCGCCGATAGCCAGCGGAGAGTAGGATGCGCCCGCGACTACGCCCTCCGGCACGAACAGCACGTCTACCCAGTAGTTGCTCGATTCGTACGACTGGGTGGGGAAGCCGCCCGCGCCGTACTTGTACACGCCCGCGTTCCTGGGCGCCGTAATGGGGCCGCTGGTGCGCGCGCTGCCGAAGTAGTCCTTGTCGCCCGCGTACCTGCCTACGCTGGTGTGGTAGGAGACCACGTAGGTCGTGTTCGCCGAGATGCTGACGGGAGACGAGAAGGTAAGCGTCTGCCAGCCCGAAGCGCTCTCGTTAGTGAACGTGCCGGTCGCAAGGAGGCTGCCCGAAGAGGACCACAGGCTGCCGGTGTGCGTGCCGGTGTTCTGGGAGCCCTTGTAGAAGCGCACGCCCGTTACCTTGCCCGCGACGTTGGTCGAGAACTTCATGCCCAGCTCGACCGCGTTCGTATCCGGATCGCTTGCGGTTACGGGAGTATCGGAGGCGCTCCAGAGCGAGGAGACGCTGCCGCTTGAAGGAGCGGGAGCGGACGGCTGCGAAGGAGCGGGCTCTTCAGGAGTCGCCGGGGCCGGCTCAGGGTCTTCCGGCTCGCTTGAAGACGTGCTGCCGCAGTTGGAAGCCGGGCAGGGGATAAGCGCGCCGGGGACGAGCTTGCCGTCCACGATCGTCGCATTGCGGACGTTCTCCCACTTGACGATGTTGTTCTTGTGGCCCGCAACGTCGGTCATGAGGATCTGGCCGTACTGGAACGGCCCGACGAAGTACACGTCCTTCATCGAGATAGTGTTGTCGCCGCCCGTGTCGGGGTGGACGCGGAACCCGTACAGGCCGCCCTTGATGACGACGTTCTCGAGGTCGATAGTGCCGGTCCAGTTGTCTGCGACGAAGAACGCGGAGTTAACGGCCGTGGTGCCCATGGCAATAGTGGAATTGCGCATCTTTATGGTGCCGCGGTCGCCCGGCGCGTAGGCCTGGATGCCGTCCGCATGGTCGTCGCCGGTGCCGTTGACCTCCATATACGTATTATTGATGCTGACGGTGCCGCTGCCGCCGACGCGGACGCCCTCGCGCGAACTGATGCGGACGCGGTCGACGGTGCACGCGCCCGTGCAGACGACCGATGCGGTATCGCCGGTGTCGGTAATGCTCTTGTTGCTCACGGATCCGCCGTTAGAGAGCCTGACCGCGTCCGAATTCTCGGCGCCGCTGAACATGGCGTCGTTGAAGCTGAGGGGGATTCCCGTGCTTGAGGTGGGCGTGGACGGGGCTGTCGGAGCGGTCGGTTCCGTCGGCGTCGCGGGAGCCGAACCGTCCTCAAGGGTCCTCGCCTTCGCGGCCTTGGACTTGGACGAGTGCCTGTTCGCGGCATCCAGGGCCCTCACTTGGTACCTGTAGGTGGTCGAGTCGGAGAGTCCCGTATCGGCGTAGGTCGTGCCCGCCGCCGTGGCGACATACCTGCGGTTGCGGAACACCTCGTAGCCGGTGACGCCCACGTCGTCGCTGGACGCCTCCCACGAGAGGCTGATCTGGGAAGAGGAATCCGCGGTCGCGGTAAGGCCGGACGGCGTCGTGGGCTTTTCAATATCCTTGACCTCCGGAGTGGTGGGGGTCGTTGGAGTGGTGGGAGTAGTCGGCGTCGTAGGCGCGGTGTAGGCCGCAAGGTAGTTCTCTACGCTCCAGCCGTCGACGCCCGAGTCGTAGTTGATGTTCCACCAAATGTAGCCGCCCTGAGCCGTGGGGCCGCCCACGACGGTGCCGGCGGAACCGTTTGTCTGGGAGCCCAGCAGGGTGGCGGCCGTGGTGGCGGCCGTGCGCACGTTGAGCGGGCCGTTCACTACCTGCACGCGGCTGCCGGTCGAGAACTTAGTCGAAGCCGGAGCAGTCGGCGTCGTGGGCGTAGTCGGGGTAGTGGGGGTGGTCGGAGACGACTCATTGCCGCAGCTTGAAACCGGGCAGGGGATGAGATCGCCGGGGACGAGCTTGCCGTTCACGATCGTCGCATGGCGCACGTTCTCCCACTGCTTGATGATGTTCTTATGGCCGCCGTAGTCGCTCATGAGGATCGGGTTATAGCCGAAGGGTCCCACGAAGTAGACATCCTTGGCGTATATGATGTTGTCGCCGCCCGTGTCGGGGTGGAGGCGCAGGCCGAACGGGCCGCCGTTAAAGACCACGTTGTTGAGATTGATGGTGCCGGTCCAGTTGTCGGCCACGAAGAGGCCCGCGGTCGCGGCGGTGTTGTGCGCGACTATGGACGTGTTGGAGATGCTGATAGTGCCGCGGTCGCCCGGCGCGTAGGCCTGGATGGTGTCCGCGTGGTCGTCGCCCGAGCCGGTAGCCTCGAGGTACGAGTTGTTAATCATTACCGTGCCGCTGCCGCCGACGCGGACGGCTTCGG
Organism: uncultured Candidatus Saccharibacteria bacterium; assembly: GCA_964650645.1. GTDB lineage: Bacteria > Patescibacteriota > Minisyncoccia > Phycocordibacterales > SBAW01 > GWA1-54-10. The sequence continues at coordinate 649,809 of CAZYUH010000001.1, read as the reverse complement.
CGGAGTCGACGCGCACGCGCTCCAGGACGCAGGAGCCCTGGCAGAGGACCGAGGCGGCGGGGCCGTCAACGGTGATGCTCTTATTGGAGAGCATCCCGCCGTTAGGCAGATTCACCGAACCTGAATTCGTAACGCCGCTGAACACGGCGTCGTTGAAGGTAAGGGGGATATCGCTGGTAGTGGCTGCGGAACCGAGGAACGGGAACGCTAATAACAGGGCGATGCCTGCGGATTTATAACTAATCTTCATATGCCTTTAAGTATAGTATGGATTCTAAAGCGCAAGCCGCGCGCTTCATGTAAAAGGATGGGGCCAGGCATCTAGGGGTGGTACTATAGTAAGCGTAACAGTAACCGCGCGTCTTTAAATATATATGGAGCACTCAAAAGCAACGCCGAAGGATTTCTTCATGTGGGCCGGGGCGATGATAGCGCTCTACGGCGCGGTCGTGGCGTTTTTAGGCCTCATATTCGACTACATCAACTACGCTTTTCCTGACGCGCTTGCGTACTACTACGGCAACCCCTACCAGGGCAGCGTAGCCTACGAGATGGCCAGCCTCATCGTGCTCGCGCCCTTGTGCTTACTCCTGATGAGGCTTATCCGCCGGGAGATAGCGCGCGACCCCTCGCGCGCCACTATCTGGGTGCGCCGCTGGGCGCTGTTCCTGACCCTGTTCATCGCGGGCGCGACTATCGCCATAGACCTCATTATCCTACTGACCAGCTTCCTCAATGGTGAATCGCTCACTACGGCGTTCCTACTTAAGGTGCTGGTCGTGCTCTTGGTGGCAGGCGCCGGCTTCCTGCACTTCATGGCCGACCTGCGCGGCTACTGGACCCGCAACCCGGGCTACGCCAAGTCGGTCACCTGGGCGGTCGCGGCGCTGGTCGCCGTTTCCATCCTCGCGGGCTTCCTTATCATCGGCACGCCGGGCCAAGCCAGGCAGCAGCGCCTCGACGCCCAGCGCGTGCAGGACCTCATGAGCATCCAGTGGGAAGTGGTGAACTACTGGCAGCAGAAGCAGAGGATGCCCGCGTCCCTCGCGGACTTGGAGGACCCTATTTCGGGCTACAGCAGCCCGCGCGACCCGGAGACGGGCGAGCCGTATGCGTACCGCCCGGGCCAGGGCACGTCGTTCGCGCTGTGCGCGACCTTTGCCTCGGCCGGCGGCGCCGATTGGGGCCGCGGCGAGCCCATGCCCTCGCGCGCGTTCGGCTCGCTTGACGGCGACTGGGCGCACGACGCGGGCGAGACGTGCTTTGAGCGCGCGATAGACCCCGAGCGCTACCCGCCGAACGCGAACACGGGACTGAAGCCGGTCCCGCAGCCCTTCTAGTTGGTAAAAAAGAACACCGCCGGCTTGTCGCCGGCGGTGTTCTTTTTTGCTTCGTGTGGTATTTTGAGTAGCAATGAAGGGGCCATACGACCACCGTACGGTAGAGAAGAAGTGGCAGGATGCCTGGGCCGCAAGCGGCATTTACAGGGCGGAGGACGGCTCGCAGAAGCCCAAGACGTTCGTGCTCGACATGTTCCCGTACCCCTCGGGCGAAGGGCTCCACGTAGGCCACCCCAAAGGCTACATCGCCACCGACATCTACAGCCGCCACATGCGCATGCGCGGGCACAACGTGCTCCACCCCATGGGCTGGGACGCGTTCGGCCTTCCGGCGGAGAATTTCGCGATAAAGCACAAGGTGCACCCGCGCGCGGCGGTCCAAAAGAACATCGCCACGTTCAAGGAGCAATTGGCCAATATCGGCTTCGATTACGACTGGAGCCGCGAGATAAACACGACCGATCCGGAGTTCTACAAGTGGACGCAATGGATATTCCTGCAGATGTTCAAGAAGGGGCTGGCGTACCAGAGCGATGAGCCCATCAACTGGTGCCCGTCATGCATGACGGGGCTCGCCAACGAGGACCTCGACGGCGACGAATGCGAGCGGTGCGGCACCAAGGTGGAGAAGAAGCGCCTGCCGCAGTGGGTGCTCAAAATAACCGACTACGCCGACCGCATGCTCGCCGACCTCGACCAGCTCCAGTGGCCCGAGCACATAAAGGAGGCCCAAAGGAACTGGATAGGCCGCTCGGAAGGCTCCGAGATAGACTTCGCGCTCAAGGATTCTAACGAGAAGGTGCGCGTGTTTACGACGCGCGCCGACACGCTCTTTGGCGCCACGTACATGGTGCTGGCGCCCGAGCATCCGCTTGTAAAAAAGCTGGCAGACAGGGTGGAAAACCGGGATGAAGCGCTTTCCTATGCGAAAGCGGCCGAGCAAAAGACCGAAATTGAGCGCGGCGCGGCAAAAGAGAAGACCGGCGTGGAATTGAAGGGAATCAAGGCCGTCAATCCGGCGAACAACGAGGAGATTCCCGTATTTATCGCCGATTACGTGCTTGGTCAGTACGGCACAGGCGCCATCATGGCCGTGCCTGCGCATGACGAGCGCGACTTTGAGTTCGCCCGGAAGTTCGGCCTGCCTGTCAGGCAAGTCGTCGTGCCCTGCGAGGCGGACGCGGACAATCCGCCCGAGCCGGGCCTGGAAGAAGTGAAGCGCGACACGGTAATAGTCCACCTGCGCGACAAGCACACCGGCAAATTCGCCCTTTTGGATTGGCACGGCTCGCTTGAAGGGCTTACGACCGCCATTATGGGCGGCATAGAGCCGGGCCAGACGCCCGAGCAGGCCGCTCTTGCGGAAATTAAGGAAGAAGCCGCGCTGGAGGGCGTGAAGATAATAAAATTGGCGCCCTGGATTACCGCAGCCCGCTATTTCGCCTCGCACAAGAACGAGAACCGCTGCGCGCACGCATGGGCTCTCCTCGCCGAAGTCGACGGCCTTGAGGGGCAGGGCAGCATATCCGAACGCGAGCAGGCGCTCCACACGCTCGCATGGGCCGATGAGGCCGAAGTCGCGTCGCGCCTCACCCCTGAGCACCAAAAGCTCGTGTGGCGCCTGCTGCACCGCGACGAGGCGATTGCCGGGCAGGGCTACCTCATCAATTCCGGCGCATTCGACGGCATGGAGAGTGCGGAAGCCAGGCGCGCGATTACCGAGGCCGTGGGCGGGAAAATGACGACCAATTACAAGCTCAAGGATTGGGTCTTCAGCCGCCAGCGCTACTGGGGCGAGCCCATCCCGATCATCCATTGCCCCAAGGACGGCGCCGTAGCCGTTCCTGAGGACCAATTGCCGGTCCTTTTGCCCGAAGTCGAGAGCTACGAGCCCTCCGGCACCGGCGAATCGCCCTTGGCGGCCATAGAGTCGTGGGTCAATACGACGTGCCCCGAATGCGGCGGTCCCGCCCGGCGCGAGACCAACACCATGCCGCAATGGGCGGGCTCCTCGTGGTATTACCTGCGCTTCATGGACCCGCATAATGCATCTGCGCTCGTGGCGCCCGACAAGGAGAAGTATTGGGCGCCCGTCGACGTGTACGTGGGCGGCGACCACGCGGTGCGCCACCTCATATACGCGCGCTTCTGGCACAAATTCCTCTACGACATTGGCGCGGTCTCGACCATTGAACCCTTCGCGCGGCTCGAGTTCCTGGGCTTCATCCTCGCGGAGGACGGCCGCAAGATGAGCAAGCGCTACGGAAATGTCATAAACCCGGACGACGTGGTGGCCGAGCACGGCGCCGACGCGTTCCGCATCTACGAGATGTTCATGGGCCCGTTCGAGAACACGATCCGCTGGAGCACCGAGAACCTGACCGGCTCGCGCCGCTTCATAGAGCGCGTATGGAAACTGGAGAGCTTGGTGCGGGACGCGCCGGTCGAGGCGCTTGAGGCGGAGCTCCATAGGACCGTTGCCAAGGTGGGCGGCGACATCGCCTCGTTCAAATTCAACACGGCGGTGAGCGCGATGATGATATTCCTCAATGCCGCGGAGAGCGCCAAAGCGATAGGCCGCGGGCAGTGGGAGGCGTTTTTAAAGCTCTTGGCGCCGTTCGCGCCGCATATAACGGAAGAGCTGTGGAGCACGGCAGGGTTCGAGGGCTCGGTGCACACAGCACTGTGGCCCGAGGCCGACGCGTCGAAGCTGGCGCAGGAAAGCGTCACTATTGCCGTGCAGGTGAACGGCAAAGTGCGCGCCACTATCTCCATAGCGCCCGATGCGACCGAAGCGGAGGCGCTTGCCGCCGCCCGCGCCGCCGCGTCCAAATGGCTCGACGGAAAGGAGGAAAAGAAGGCGCTCTACGTGCCGGGCAAAATAGCCGCGCTTGTGGTAGCGTAGAGGCGCGAAAGCAAGCTTTGCAACATTTTTTCAAGTTTGACAGGGTTTGACCACATTATTAGACTGTGATATATTAGAACACATAAACATTCCATGGCATCTACCGCGGACAAAACGGGCTTCAAGCCCAAGGCGATAGTGAAGAAGCTCCTCCAGGCGCTTCCCGAGCGCTCCCGCACCGTGCTCGAGGCGCGCTTCGGCCTGGGCGCCTCCTCCGAGCGCGTCACGCTCGAGGCCATAGGCAAGCGCTACGGCATCACCCGCGAGCGCGTCCGCCAGATAGAGAACCACGCGCTGGCGAGCCTCAAGAAGTCCCCGGGCTTCGCGGCGGCGCAGGAGGCGTTCGAGGAGCTCCAGCGCATCATCGACGGCCTGGGCGGCATCGTCTGCGAGGACGACCTGCTCAATTTCATGACCAAGGACAAGTCGATGCAGAACCATATCTACTTCCTTTTGGTACTCGGCGACCCGTTCAAGTTCCGCAAGGAGGACGACGAGGTCAACCGCTGCTGGTACGTGGACCCCGAGCTCGCCCAGAAGGTCGAGAACGCGCTCAAGGACCTCTACGCCGGCCTCTCCGACGAGGACCTCATCCCTGAGGGCGAGATGATAGACCGCTTCCTCAAGGAGCTCCAGAGCATCAACGACAAGCACCGCAACGAGGAGGTCTTGCGCCGCTGGCTGTCCATTTCCAAGGGCATCGGCAAGAACCCGCTGGGCGAGTGGGGTCCGGCATCGTCGTCCAACGTGAAGACCAAGGGCGTGCGCGACTACGCGTACCTCGCCGTCAAGAAGCACGGCTCGCCGCTCCATTTCCGCGAGGTATCGAACCTCATCGAGAAGATGTTCAACCGCGCGGCGCACGTGGCCACCACCCACAACGAGCTCATAAAGGACGACCGCTTCGTCTTGGTGGGCCGCGGCATGTACGCCCTCAAGGAGTGGGGCTACACCACTGGCGTCGTGCGCGACGTCATCCGCGAGGCCCTGCGCAAGAGCGGCCCCATGACCAAGGACCAGATAATCGCCGCGGTGCTCAAGGAGCGCCACGTGAAGCCGGGCACCATAGTGGTCAACCTGCAGAACCAGAAGTATTTCAAGCGCGGCAAGGACGGCGCGTTCTCGCTGGTAAAATAAGCTCCGGAAAGCAAGGCCGCCGGAGTGCGGATATTTTCTGAGGAAAATTCCTATCATCGAGCGAGCGAGAGAACAAAAGCTTTGCTTTTGATTCCGAGCGACCGAAGATGATATGCCTACATACGCTACGGGCCGTCACCCTCGCGACACTCCGCCAACCTTGCTTTCCTCCGCACCGAAAACCCTCCCTTATGGAGGGATTTTTAGTATCCGAACAGCCCAAGCAGGCCGCCCAGCACCCACCGCGCGAGCTCCCAAGCGATGAAGAGGTACAGGAGCATGAAGAAGCCCTGCGTCACGCGCAGCCTGTGGTGCGCCTGGTGCTCCTCGTTCCAGTCGATAGTGAACACCTTGGGCAGGCCCGCGGCGAACCCCCTGAAGAACTTCAGGAAGGCGAGCGCGGCCAGGAACGCGAACGCGTAGCCGAGGTAGAGCGTCGGGTGAGCGAATACGACGTCCCAGAATCCCTGGCCCACGGCGGCATTGAAGGCGTCCACGTTGCGGTTGAGCGTGTCGAAATTGTTCAAGGAGTTCGGCTCCATGCTATGTTCAGGTATAATAGTAGCATGGCACAAGGCGCGGGCGGCGTACCTTTTTCAGAACAGCCCTGGTACAAGAAGGCGTTCTTGTTCTGGACGCACGACGGCGCGGCAGCGGTTGAAGAATGGATAGGCGGCTGGGGATTCGAGGCGCTGGTCGTGATGCCGGCGGCGCTCGTGGTCCTGCTCATTGTCGCGGGCGGCACCGACCCGGCCGCCGTTTCAGGCACGCTCGCCATGGTCATCGCGCTCTCGCCGGTGTGGCTCCCCGTGGGGCTCGCCATATTTTTCTGGATAACGTGGATACACTACATCCAGTACATGTTCTGGTTCAAGCAGGAGCACGTCCTCCTCGAGATCCAGCTGCCGCCGGAAGTGACCAAGTCGCCGCTTTCGATGGAGCTGTTCCTTTCCGCCATGTACAACTCGGGCGGCGAGAGCACGTTCATCGCGCGCATATGGGAAGGGAAGACCCGCGCCATATTCACGCTCGAAATCGCGAGCCACGAGGGCCAGGTCAAGTTCTACCTCCATTGCCGCAAGGGCTGGAAGAATATCCTCGAAGCGAAGCTCTACGGGCAGTTCCCCGAAGCGCGCATCACGGAGGTCGCCGATTATGCCGACAGCATCCCGTACAACGCGCAGGACTACGGGCTGTGGGGCGCCGAGTTCAAGAAAACGGCTGACGCCGACGCCCTACCCATAAAGACCTACATAGACTACGGGCTCGACAAGAGCCCCGACAAGCCCGAGATACAGGTCGACCCCATCTCGAACCTGGTCGAGTTTTTGGGCCAGATAGGGCAAGGGGAGCACTTGTGGATGCAGATAATCATGAGGGCCCCCAAGAGCAACAGCCTCGGCGGCACCAATTGGTGGTACGGGTTCCCGGCGCCCGGCAACCCGTGGAAGGACGGCGCGAAGAAGAAAATAGGCAAGATAACCGAGCAGGCTATCAAGCGCGCCCAATCGTTCGTCACCGACGATGCGGAGAAGAAGAGGGTGGGCGCCCGCGGCTCGACGCTTCTCTCCGGCGGCGAGAAGCTGCAAGTGGAGGCCATAGAGCGCTCGCTTACCAAGCTGTACTTCGAGTGCGGCATACGCGTCCTGTACATAGGCCGCAACGACGGGAGCTTCAACGGCACCAACATAGGCAGCGTGGTCAAGTTCTTCGACGCATACAACCAGCCGAATTACAACGGCATCATGCCCACGCGCGGCAACAGCGACTTCGACTACCCGTGGCAGGACTACAACGGCATCCGCGAGAACCGCGTGCGCCGCAACCTGCTCTTCCGCTACAAGCACCGCGCGTACTTCAACGTGCCGTACGACCAGGTTCCGACGCTCCTCAACACCGAAGAGCTCGCGACGATATGGCACTTCCCGAGCTCGGCGGTGCAGACCCCGGCGCTCGACCGCGTGCCTTCGCGCCGCTCCGACGCGCCCATTAATTTACCCGTTTAATATCCACGCATGCTCAAGCCCCACCACGTAGCAAAGCTCCATTTCCATTTCCCGACGTTCATGCATTGGGGCATCCGCGGCTGGAGCTGGTACCGCGGCCTGCGCATCGTCGAGCACATCCTCGTTACGGCAGGATTCCTGCTGCTCCTGCTGTGGGGCGCGTACGCGCTCATGCTCGCGCCGGTCTCGTACTTCCCCTCGGGCTCGTACGTCACGGTCCCGGAAGGGAGCACGCTCAAGGAAGTGGGGGAGATATTCGAGTCGCGCGGCATCGTCCGCAACGCGTGGACGTTCAGGCAGGCGGCGCGGCTCATGGGCAATGACCGCGCCGTGCCCGCCGGCGTGTACTACTTCGGGCGCGAGCAGAACATCCTCCAGGTCGCCATGCGCGTGGTAACCGGGGCCTTCGAGACCACGCCGGTGCGCGTGCTCGTGCCCGAAGGCTCCACCACCCGCGACATCGCGCGCATCCTCTTTGAGAAATTGCCTGATTTCGACCGGCGCGCGTTCCTCCAGGCGACCGAGAGCAAGGAGGGCTACCTGTTCCCCGACACGTACTTCTTCATGCCGTCGGACAGCACCGAGGCCATACTCTCGGTCTTCAACAACGCGTACCACACGCGCATCGCGAAGCTCCAGAAGCAGATAGAAGCCTCGGGCCACAGCGAGCTCGAGATCCTGACCATGGCGTCGATACTCGAGAAGGAGGCGAGCAAGACCTCCGACCGGCAGAAGATTGCGGGCGTGCTGTGGCACCGCATCGACATAGGCATGCCGCTGCAGGTGGACGCGGTCTTCCCGTACATAATAAACAAGAATACGTTCGAGGTGACGCTCGACGACCTCAAGATAGACTCGCCGTACAACACCTACAAGTACAAGGGTTTGCCGCCGGGCCCCATAAACAACCCGGGCCTCGATTCGATAACCGCTGCGCTCAACCCGATTGAAAGCTCGTACGTCTTCTTCCTCTCGGACCTCGACGGCAACTTCCACTTCGCGACGAATTACGAGGCGCACATGGCCAACAAGAAGAAGTACCTCGACCCGTACTTCTAAACGGGCTATAACAGGGGCATGCAAGGCACCAAAGGCGCGCGCACCGCATATGTAGGGCTCTCGGGCGGGGTGGACTCCGCCGTATCCGCGGCCCTTCTTGCGCGGCAGGGGTACCGCGTGGTCGGCGCGTTCATCCGGATATCGCTGGAGGGATACCCGTGCACCGCCGGGCAGGACCGCATCGATGCCATGCGCGCCGCCGCGCACCTGGGCATTCCGTTCAGGGAAGTGGACCTCTCGCGGGAGTACCGCGAGCGCGTGTTCGCCGAGTCGATGCGGGAATTCAGCGAGGGGCGCACGCCCAACCCCGACGCGCTATGCAACCGCGAGATAAAGTTCGGGCTTTTTTTCGAGTGGGCGCTCGCGCAGGGCGCCGACGTCGTGGCGACGGGCCACTACGCTCAGACAAAGGACGGCCTGCTGTATGCGGGCGCCGACCACGGCAAGGACCAGTCGTACTTTTTATGGGCCGTGCCGCAGGAGGCGCTAGCGCGCACGCTCTTTCCCGTAGGGGGCATGCAGAAGCCGCGGGTGCGGGCGCTGGCGCGAAAGCTCGGGCTGCCGAATGCGGCGCGGAAAGACAGCCAGGGCCTGTGCTTTTTGGGATCCGTGTCGATTAGCGACATGCTTAAGAAGGAGCTGCATCCGGCGCCAGGCGCGGTGCTGAACGAGGCAGGAGAGGTTATCGGCGCGCACCAAGGCGCGGCGCTCTACACCATGGGCCAGCGCCACGGCTTTTCCCTCAAGGCGCAGGGACCGAGCGCCACGCCCCTCTATGTCATAGGCAAGGACGCGCGCGCGAACACCATCACGGTCTCGGAACGCAGGTTCCCGGCCGGCGCCGCGCGCACGGAGCTGGTTTTGAGCGACGCCAACTGGATAGGGCCTGTTGAAAACGGGCCCTGCCTCGCGCGGTACCGCTACCGCCAGGAGCTCATTGGAGCGGAGCTCGACGCGCAAGCGGGAACCGTCACGCTCACGGAGCCGCACTACGCGCCGCCGGGGCAGTCGCTTGTCGCTTATAAACACGGCAGGTGCCTGGGCGGGGGAGTCATCCGGGAAGTGCGCGTATACTGAGGGTAATGGCGGTTCTCATCACCAAAGCCGACGGCACGCGCGAGGCGTTCGACGCGCACAAGCTCCTGGGCTCGCTGGCGCGCGCTGGCGCCGACCGCACCGACGCCTACGAGATATCGCGCGAGCTCGAAGGGGAGCTGTTCAACGGCATGACGACGCAGGAGCTCTACCGGCGCGCGTTCGCGCGCCTGCGAAACCGGCGCCGCGGCCTGGCCGCGCGCTACAGCCTCAAGCGCGCCGTATGGGACTTCGGGCCCTCAGGCTTTCCCTTCGAGACCTACCTGGCCGCGCTCCTGCGCGCCGAGGGTTGGGAGGCGTCGACGGGGCGCATCATCGCGGGCGCGTGCGTCGAGCACGAGGTGGACGTCGTGGCGAGCAGGGGCGGGGAGCTCATGTACGTCGAGGCGAAGTTCCACAACAGCCCGGGCTTCAAGACCGACCTCAAGACCGCGCTCTACGTGAAGGCGCGCATGGACGACATACGGGCGGGGCGGGGCGCGAAAAAGCCCAAAGGCGGCGAAGAAGCGGCAGTCGTGCGCGGCTTGCTTGCCACCAATACGAAATTCACGTCCCACGCAAGCCACTACGCGTCGTGCACCGGGCTCGAGCTCTTAAGCTGGGAACAGCCGCGCGGCGCGACGCTCCACGACCGCATCGACGCCGCGGGCCTCTACCCGGTAACCGCGCTGACGGCGCTCGGGCGCCGCGAGAAGGCCCTTTTGCTTGAAAGGAAGGTGGTGCTGTGCAGCGACCTCGTGCGCTCTCCCAACGTGCTGGAAGAAGCGGGGGTGTCGGGCTCGAAGGCCGATGCCGCGCTGGAAGAAGCCGGCGCCTTGTGCGGCGGCACGGGCAATGTAAAATAGCGCCAGGACGCCGAGCGTCCCTGAAGAGCCCATGAAGGAAAACGCCCCCGCATCCAAGCCCGATTTCGGATTCCCCAGCAGCAGGCGCGCGGCCCGCTCCCACGCGCCCGTCTATGCGGGACTCCTCGTGTGCGGCATTGTTCTTGGCGCGCTTTTGGCGACCCTATGGCCCCAGCCGTTCACTGAAGGGCAGGGCGCGGCAAGCACCACGGCGGCGGTTGCGAACGCGACCGCTCCTGCTGAAGCGCCCAAGCCGGCGGCCGCGCAGTCGCCCATGTCAGTAATAGACCAGTCGGCGGGCAAGAGCGTTGCGATAAGCAGGCTCTCGGTCGCCCAGCCGACATGGGTCGTGGTGTATGCCTCCAACGGGGACAGGCCGGGCACCGCGCTCGGCGCGCGCCTGTTCTCCGCCGCCGACAAGCAGGGGAAGGTCGGCCTCCTCAGGAGCACCGCGCCGGGGCAGAGCTACTTCGTCGGCCTTTCGGCGGACGACGGCGACCGCGCGTTCAGCCTCAGCAAGGACAAGCCGCTTGCCGGCCAGGACGGCAGCCCGCTGTGGGCAACCTTCCGAGCGCTGTAATATTCCGCGCTATCATACGCTCATGATCGGATACAGCCTGTCGTCCATAGAGATAGAGGCCATCGCGCGGCTCGCCGTCGCGGCGGTCCTCGGCGCGTGCATGGGGCTCGAGCGCTCTTTGGCGGGCAAGCACGCCGGCATGCGCACCTACGCGCTCGTGTCGCTGGGCTCGTGCCTCTTCACGGTCGCCGGCCTCGTGGCAAGCTACCAGCTCGCGGCCTTCACGGGCATCAACCCCCTGCACATCGCCGGCTCCATCGTCATCGGCATCGGCTTCATCGGCTCGGGGCTCGCTCTGCGCGCCGAGCACTCCGCCGAGATAACCACCGCCTCGGGCATCTGGCTCGTGGCCGCCGTGGGAATGGCGGCGGGATTCGGCTACTATTTCGTGGCGTTCGCGTCGAGCGTGCTCGGGCTCCTCATATTCTCCGTGTTCTCCAAGATTGAGGACCGCCTGCGGCGGCGCTTTTCTTACGAGGCGAAGTAGGCTCCGGGCGCATTGTGCGCTAGAATAGCCCGGTGAGCCTCTTCTACAAGCCCAACCGCAAGCCTGACTGGAACTACGGCGGGCCCCGCTGGCGCCTCTCGCGCAGCAAGATAGCGCTCTTCATGGAGTGCCCGCGCTGCTTTTACGTGGACAACGTGCTCGGCGTCGCGAGGCCGCCGGGCTTCCCGTTCAACCTCAACTCGGCCGTAGACGCGCTGCTTAAAAAAGAGTTCGACGCCCTGCGCGCCGCCGGCGACAGGCACGCGCTGTGCGAGCAGTACGGCGTGGACGCGGTGCCGTACTCGCACCCCATGCTCGACGTGTGGCGCGAGAACTTCAAGGGCGTCGAGCACAGGCACGCCGCGACGGGCTTTACCGTGGCCGGCGCCGTGGACGACATATGGGTCAACCCGCAGGGCGAGCTCATCGTCGTGGACTACAAGTCCACCAGCAAGGACAAGCGCATAGACAGCCTCGACGAGGAATGGCACGACGGCTACAAGCGCCAGATGGAGATATACCAGTGGCTCCTGCGCCAGAACGGCTTTGCCGTGTCGGACACCGGCTACTGGGTGTACGCCAACGCGACCAAGGACGTGCCGTCTTTCAATGCAAAGCTCGACTTCGAGATGACGCTCATTTCGCACCAGGGAAAGACCGACTGGGTCGAGCCCACGCTCTTCGCCCTCAAGGAATGCGCCGACAGCCAGGAGATCCCGCAGGCCGCCGCCGACTGCGACTACTGCCGCTACCGCGAAGCGGCGGGCAAGGCCCTGTTGGAGCAGAAGAAAAAGACCAGAGCGCCCGACGCGCCCGATATCCCCGCGCCCGCGCCGGTTAAAAGCAAGAAAATCGCGTATGAGGACAACCCGACCAGCTCGCTCTTCTAGCGCCGCGCCACAGAAGGCGGCGCGCGTGCTCGAAACGCCCTTTGCCAAGAAGGTGTACGCCATAGTGGCCCGCATCCCGAAAGGCGCGACCATGACCTACGGCCAGGTTGCCGCAAAGGCGGGGAAGCCCGGCGCCGCGCGCGCGGTTGGAAGCATCATGTCGCACAACTACCGCCCCAACATCCCGTGCCACCGCGTGGTGCGCGCCGACGGGCGCGTCGGCGACTACAACCGCGGCGGCGCCCCGCGGAAGCGCGAGCTTCTGCGCGAGGAGGGGGCCGTGCGATAAAAGGGCGGGCCTCGCGGCCCGCCCTCGCCCTTACACAACAATGTGCCCGTCCGGCCCGGTCGGCCGCAGCTCTATCTCGTATTCACTGAACGGAGCATCATCCGGATGCTCCCTCCACGGCCGGCTCCGTCCGGTGTCGTCGTGGGCGGGGGACTTGCGGTTGACCTTGCCCTGCTTGCGGCGCCACGCGCGCAATTCGTAGCAGTACAGCGCCATGCGCAGGTGCCACACCGCATCCTTCGTCTCCGCGCATTCAAGCACGCCGTTCAGGTACTTCGTCCTGTCTATAAGCGCCCTCAGCACCTCCTGCGTCTGCACGCCCGGCCACTCCTGTTCATACGCGACCGCGCCTCCGGAGCGCTTGACGAACACCAGCGTCTGCACGCCGCCGCCGAGCTGGTCCAGCTCGTACACATGACCCGGGTCCGATACCTTCATTCGCCTCTCCTTATTGAGCTGACTGCCGCCGAGTATACTATGCGGCATGGAGGTACGGATAGAGCCAAGCTGGAAGGAGGCGCTCAGCGATGAGTTCGGCAAGGACTACTTTGCGGCGCTCACAAAGTTCGTAAAGGGCGAGTACGGGAGCGCCACGGTCTACCCACCGCCTAAATTCATGTTCCGGGCGTTCGAGCTGACGCCGTTCGATAAAGTGAAAGTAGTCATTTTGGGCCAAGACCCGTACCACGGCGCGGGGCAGGCCAATGGCCTCTCGTTCGCAGTGCCCGAAGGCGCGCGCCTGCCGCCGTCATTGCAGAATATCTTCAAGGAGCTTGAGGCGGACCTGGGGCCGCTCAAGAACAAGGCCGGCAACCTTGAGCGCTGGGCCGCGCAGGGCGTGCTTCTGCTCAACGCCACGCTCACCGTGCGCGCGGCGGCGCCCGGCAGCCACCAGAACAGGGGATGGGAGCAGTTTACCGACGCGGTCATACAGGCGCTCAGCGACCGGCGCGAGCGCCTCGTGTTCATCCTCTGGGGCAATTACGCCCGGCAGAAGGGTGCGCGCATAGACCGCGCCAGGCACCTGGTCTTGCAGTCGGCGCACCCGAGCCCCTTTGCGGCGCACTCGGGCTTCTTCGGCTCCAAGCCGTTTTCCAAAGCGAACGAGTACCTGGAAAAGCACGGCGAGGCGCCCATAGACTGGCTGTAAAAGGAAAAGCCCCGGCATATGGCCGGGGCCCCGTCTCAAGACAGCATCTTCGGATCAAGCCGAAGCCCGGGAGGATCGCTTCCCGAACGGACATTCGTCGCGACATGATGCATCGACCACCAGAACGCCGCTTCAACGAGCAGCTCTTCGATCTCAGGCGTCCTTTCGGGCCGCTTCGCGAGCCTTTCGTTCAAATCCGCCACCGTAAACCTGCCCACGAGCTTCCTCCTGAAAAGCGCCTCGGGGCTGTCGTCGGGCATGTGCGCCGCGATGAGCGCCCGGATACGCTCAAGCATCGCGGCATTCCTGCTTTCCTGTTCCCGGGAATCGTCATGATGGCCCACTCGCTCCTCCTGCCATATGCGGATACCTGCTATCTGGTGTAGGTATACGACTAACGACCGCGCGCGTCAACCGCTACCAGATCTCGGCGCGCTTTGAGGGCTCCGTGTAGAGCTTGTCGCCCTTCTTCGTTCCAAAGGCCTCATGGAACGGCGCGAAGTTGCGCAGGGGGTTGTTGATGCGGAAGGGCGCCTCGGCGTGCGGGTCGGTGAGCGCCGCGAGCTTGGCCGACTCGGGGCGGCGCAGCTCGCGCTCCATCTGCGCGTACGCCAGGAAGAAGCGCTGCTCGGGCGAAAGCCCGCCTATGTCATGGCGGCCGCGCTTATCAAGGTAGGCCTGATACGCGTCCCAGGCGATGACGAGCCCGCCGAGGTCGGCGATGTTCTCGCCGAGCGTGAGCTTGCCGTTCATGTGCACGCCGGGCTCCACCTCGTGCGCGTCGGCCTGGCGCTCGATGATGCGCGCCCGCTCCTCGAAGCTCGCGCGGTCCTTCGCCGTCCACCAGTTCTTGAGATTGCCCTTGTGGTCGAACTTCGAGCCCTCGTCGTCGAAGCCGTGCGTCATCTCATGACCTATCACGCTCCCGATGCCCGCGTAGTTGAGCGCCGCGTCGGCCTTGGCGTCGAAGAACGGCCACTGGAGTATCGCTGCAGGGAAGACGATCTCGTTCATCGGCGGATTGAAGTACGCGTTGACCGTCTGGGGCGTCATGAGCCACTCATGGCGGTCTATGGGCTTCCCGAGCTTCTTCAGCTCGCGCTTGTGCTCGAACTCGGCCGCGCGCAGCATGTTGCCGAAGTAGTCGCCCTTTTTTATCACGAGGCTCGCGTACGACTTCCAGCGCTTGGGGTAGGCGATTTTCCGCTCCATGGCGCGCAATTTCCGCACGGCTTTCTTCTTGGTGGGCGCGGTCATCCACGGCAAGGCCTTGATGCGCGCCTCGTACACATCGAAGAGGTCAGACACGAGCGCGTCCATCGCGCGCTTGGAGGCGGGCGGGAAGTATTCCGCCACGTACGCGCGGCCCAACAGCTCGCCCAAAGTACCCCCTACGGCGCCCAGCGCGCGGCGCCACAAGGGCTTCATCTTCTTCACGCCGGCCAGGGTCTGCGAGTAGAAGCGGAACGTCTCCTTTACGAGAGGCTCGCTGAGCAGGCCCGCCGCGCTGTTGAGGAGATCGTAGTCGAGGAACGCTTTCCACTCCTCAAGGGGAACCTCATCGAGCATCCTTGACGCTTCCTTGAAGAACTCAGGCTGGCCCACGAGCACGTAAGGGAGGTTTTTGGCGCCGATGCCCGCGAGGTACGAGCGCCACTCAACGGCGGGCGAGAGCTTCTGGAGCTTCTCCAGAGTGTACTTATGGTAAATCTTGTGCGGGTCGCGCATGTCCTCCTTGCTCATGGAGGCGCGCGCGAAGCGCGTTTCAATCCTCATCACCGCCTCCGCGACGCGCTCTGCCTCTTTCGCCGAGGCGCCGCCCAGCCGGGCAATGCGCTCCACATGCGCCACGTACGCCGTGCGCACGCGCACCTGCTCGGGCTTGTCGAGCAGGTAGTAATCGCGGTCGGGCATGTTAAGCCCGCCCTGCCACAAGAAGAGGCAGTAGCGCGTGGTGTCCTTCAAATCCTGCTCTATCATCTCGCCCCAGAAGCCCGCGAGCCCCAGCCGGCTTAAGCGCACCAGCGCCTTTTGCAGGCCCTTGCGGTCCTTAATGTCCGCAATCTCGCGGCGCAGGGCCTCGACGGGCTTGAGCCCCAGCCTGTTGCGCGCCTTCATATCAATGGCCGAGGCGTACAGGTCGCGAATCTGCTGCTGCCTGGTCGTCTCGACGAGCTTCTTCAGTTGCCGCTCGGTGTCGTAGCGCAGGGTGATGAAGCTGCCCCAGCGCGACTCCTCGGGCGGTATCTTCGCTTTCTTCAGCCAGCCGCCGTTCGCGTACCGGTAAAAATCGTCCTGCGGGCGCACGCTTTCGTCTATCGCTTTCATATCGAATCCCCAGTGCGTTCTTTTGGCTGTCATGATGTTGGCAGTATACCAAAAGCGTTGTATTCTCATACTCAATGACGCTCGCAGAGGTACGCTCCAAATACCTGGAGTTCTTCAAGGCCCGGGGACACGTAGTCATCCCGTCGGCTCCCCTGGTGCCCGAGAACGACCCGACCACGCTCTTTACCGGCTCGGGCATGCAGCCTTTGGTGCCATACCTCTTGGGCCAGCCGCATCCCTCCGGCAGCCGGCTCACGGACAGCCAGAAGGCGTTCCGCTCGGGCGACATAGAAGAGGTGGGCGACAACCGCCACACGACTTTTTTTGAAATGCTCGGCAACTGGAGCCTGGGCGACTACTTCAAGGAAGAGCAGCTGCCGTGGTTCTTCGAATTCCTAACGAAAGAGATAGGCCTTGATGCGCGCAAATTGTACGTAACGGCGTTTATCGGAGACGAAAAGAGCGGCGTGCCGCGCGACACGCAGGCCGCGGAGATCTGGCAGCGCCTCTTCAGCGGGCAAGGAGTGGACAGCAAGGTGGTCGAGATAGGCTCGGAGGAAGACGGCTATATAAAAGGAATGCAGGGCGGGCGCATATTCTATTACGACGCCAGGAAGAACTGGTGGAGCCGCGCCGGCGTGCCCGAGAACATGCCCGCGGGCGAGCCGGGCGGCCCCGACAGCGAAGTGTTCTACGACTTCGGCACGCCCCACGACCCCAAATGGGGCCCTGAATGCCATCCTAACTGCGACTGCGGCCGCTTCCTGGAGATCGGAAACTCGGTGTTCATGCAGTATATAAAGAACGCAGACGGCACCTTCAGCCAATTGCCGAAGCGCAACGTGGACTTCGGGGGCGGATTGGAGCGCATCGCCGCGGTATCAACGGGTTCGAGCGATATATTCACCGTCGCGCACCGCTCGATTATTGAGGAGCTCGAGCGCCTGACGGGCGCGAAGTACGCCGAGCGCACCCGCGCCTTCCGCATCATCGCCGACCACGTGAAGGCCGCCGTATTCCTCATTTCTGACGGCGTGCGCCCCGACACCAAGGACCAGGGCTACTTCGCGCGCAGGCTCCTGCGCCGCGCGGTGCTGTTCCTGCGCCGGCTGCATCCGGACGCCGCGCTCGCGTCGCTCATCCCCGGCATCATCCGCGAGTACGAGAGCCAGTACCCCGAGCTTGCGGACAAGCGGGAGGACATCGAGCGGGCCATACGCGAGGAGGAGGCGAAGTTCATCGCAACGCTCGCGCGCGGCACAAAGGAGCTCGAACGCTTCACCAAGAACGGGCAGGTGAGCGCGCAGGACGCTTTCCAGCTCGTGACCACGTTCGGCTTTCCGCTGGAGCTTATCCTGGAAGAAGCGGGGGAGCGCGGCATCAAGCAGATAGACACCGAAGGGTTCAAGGAGCTTCTTAAGGAGCACCAGGCGCTTTCGCGCGCGGGGAGCGAGCAGAAGTTCAAGGGCGGCCTGGCCGACGCGAGCGAGAAGACCGTGCGCCTGCACACGGCGCACCACCTCCTGCTTAAAGCGCTCCAGCAGGTATTAGGCCCCGAGGTGCACCAGCGCGGCTCCAACATCACCTCGGAGCGCCTGCGCATAGACTTCAATTACGGCGCGAAGATGACCCCGGAGCAGAAGGCCGAGGTGGAGCGCATCGTCAACGAGAAGATACGCGAAGACCTGCCCGTTGTGCGCACCGAAATGGCGAAAGAGGAGGCGGAGGGGCTCGGCGCCGAGCACGAGTTCGGGGCGAAGTACCCCGACCGCGTGTCGGTCTACTCGATAGGCCCCTTGGACAGCGCGTTTTCAATAGAGTTCTGCGGCGGCCCGCACGTGGAGCATACGGCGCAGCTTAGCGAGTCCGGCGCATTCAAAATACTGAAGGAAGAGGCGGTCGCGCAGGGCGTGCGGCGCATAAAGGCGGTGCTCGGGTAAGAAAACCGGGGGTATACTAAAGCCATGTTCGGCACAAAAGCGCCAAGCAAAACGGTGCTGGTTCTCGATATAGAGAACAGCTCTGCGGGCTCGACCCTGGTGAAGCTCGCGCCCGGGCAGGCGCCGGCGCTGTTCGGCGCGTCGCGCGCGGCCGTGCCGCTCATGGACACGCGCTCTGCCGCGACGCTCGCGCGCGCCGTCGAGCATGCCGCGAGCGAGTCGCTGCTCCGCGCAAGCGAGGTGGCCGCGCGCCTGCGCCACCACGCGGGCGCGCTCGAGCCCGTCTCGCGCGTGGCGGTATTCATGGCCGCCCCGTGGGGCGTGCCCAACCTCTCCCAGGGCAGGCCCGACTTCGCGCCGGCTTTCGCCGAGCTTTCGCCGCGCATCCGCTCGCTCTTCGGCGACGTGCCCGTCGCCTTCCACGCGCACGCCTCGGCCGCCGCGCACGGCCTGCGCGCCGCGTACGCCCCGAAGGAGCGCGCGCTCCTCCTGTCGGTCAACGGCGAAGTCTCCGAATTCCTCCTGCTTGAGGACGCGCGCGTGGTAGGCCACGCCACCGCGCCCGCGGGCCTGGGCCACATCCTGCGCACGCTCAAGGCGCACGCGGGCATGAGCGAGCACGAGGCGCGCTCGCTTTTGCGGCTCGACGCCGCGCACGCCGGGGCGGGCCCCGCAAGAGAGGCCTCAGGCGTCGCCGCCGCGCATTTCATACGCGAATTCAAGGACACGGCGCGCGAGCTCCTCGCCGGCCGCGGGTGCGGGAGCGTGTTCGTGCTCGCCCCCGAGCACGAGGCGCAGTGGCTCGCGCGCGCGTTGTCGCACCGCTCGCTGGCCGAGCTTTTCCCCGAGGGCGGCACGGTGCGCGCGGTGCGCACCGGCCATTTCGCCCCCTTCGTGGCGCACCACGGCACGCAGGACACCCACCTTGTGCTTAACGCCCTGTACGCGGGCGCCGCCCACCGCTAAGCGCTATTAACACCAAGCGCCCATTGGGCCCATGCGCGGGGCGGGGTATACTAACCCCATGCGCGACATGATTCCTCCGGGGGACAGGTCCATACGCAATATCCCCATACCGCCGGGCCACCACCATATCGCCCGCCAGGACATTCCCGAGCACTACCGGCCCGAGCCGCCGGCGCGGCGCCGGCGCGCCAAGCGCCGCCCCGGCCGCTTCATCGCGTGGGCGCTCGCCGTCATCCTCGTGTGCGGCGGCGGGGTCGCCGGCGTGTCCATGGCGTACGCGGGCGCGAGCGTGTCCGCCGTGCCCCGCACCGAAGACGTCACGGCGTCCACCACGCTCGTAGCGCAGATAGGCGCGCCGGTAGGCACACTCGAATTCGCGCGCGTGTCCGCCGCCGTATCCGCGACCGCGACGGTGCCCGCGACCGGCACCAAGAAGGCGTCGCGCACGGCGCACGGCACGGTCGTCATCACCAGCACCTACACCGCGAGCCAGCGCCTCATCGCCAACACCCGCCTCGAGGCGCCTGACGGCAAGATTTACCGCCTCGCCTCCTCGGTGGACCTGCCAGCCGAAGGCTCGGTCACGGCGCAGGTAAACGCCGAATCGCCCGGCGAGAGCTACAACCGCTCCGGCTCGACCGAGTTCACCATTCCGGGATTCAAGGGCGACCCCCGCTTCGAGAAATTCTCCGCCAAGTCGCAGGGCGCGATTTCGGGCGGCTTCGTGGGCGACGAGCCCGCGGTGGCCGATGCCGACCTCGAGGCCGCGAAAGCCGAGCTGAAGGCGGCGCTCGACAAGGGCACCGAGCGCAAGCTCGCGCAGGGCATCCCCAGCGGCTCCATAGCCGTGCCCGGCACGCTTTCCATGGAGTACGGCGAGGTAGTGCAGGCCGCGAGCGACGACAAGAAGACCGCGACCCTCACGCAATCGGCGACCGCTTCGGGCGCCGTCATGAGCGAGCGCGCGTTCGCGAGCGCGCTGGCAAAGAAGACGGTCGAGGGGTACGGCGGGGAAGCGGTGGAGTTCAGGGACCTCGAATCGCTTTCCTTCGCCGCCGCGTCGAGCACGCAGGCAAGCGACGACCAGCTCGTTCTGCAGGTCTCGGGCAGCGCGACGCTCGTATGGCAGTTCGACCCTAACGCAATAAAAGAGGCGATGCTCGGCCGCGACAAGGGCCAGTTCCAGTCGATAATTGAGTCCTTTGCCCCGGCCGTCACCTCGGCAACGGCTACCGTGCGACCCTTCTGGATGAAGAAGTTCCCCGCGGACCCGGCCAAGATAGATATAGAAATAGCCGGCGAGAAATAGGCCCGTATATCATTATTATACCACATAATACGGCATAAAGTCAATTCTTACGGGGCGGGGGCGGATTCTCCTTATATTCAGGCCCCGTTTGTTGACTTATCCCGCAGGCTGGTTTACACTCACACGGTAGCGTTAATGCAGGATCAGACACCAGATATACAGGGCATCGTAGACGAGGCTCTGCCTAATACTCTGTTCCGCGTCACTCTCTCCACAGGGGAGCAGGTTCTGTGCTACTTGGCAGGGAAGATGCGGTTGCACCGCATCAAGGTGCTCGTCGGGGACAAGGTCCTCGTCAAGCTCGAGCCGTACGGCGGGAAGGCGCGCATCACGAGGCGCCTCTAGCCCCAGGGCTCTATAAAACAAAAAGATGAAGGTAAAATCCTCAATCCACGCGCGCTGCGCGAACTGCAAGATGATCCGCCGCCGCGGCAGCCTGTATGTCGTGTGCTCCAACCCCCGCCACAAGCAGCGCCAGGGCTAATTTCAATACTTTATGCGTATCTCAGGCATCACCCTTCCCAACAAGCACGCTCCGTACGCCCTGACGGCGCTCTACGGCATCGGCATATCGCGCGCCAAGGCTATCTGCACCGCCGCAAAGGTCGACCTCATGAAGCGCGCCGATGAGCTGACCGCCGACGAGGAGAACGCCATCCGCCGCGAGCTCGAGGGCCTCAAGCTCGAAGGCGACCTCAAGCGCGAGGTAAGCGCCAACATCAAGCGCCTCAAGGACATCGGCTCGTACCGCGGCTCCCGCCACTCCAAGAACCTGCCGCTTCGCGGCCAGCGCACCAAGACCAACTCCCGCACCGTCCGCGGCAACGTCCGCCGCACCATGGGTTCGGGCCGCCGCAAGGAGAGCAAGACATAATTAACGTATGGGAAAGAAACGAATAGTTAAAAAGGGAGGGGACACCGGCGGGTCAGGCTCGGGTGCTACGGTGCGCGCGTCCAAGCGCCGCCTTGACGTGGGTACCCTCTACGTCGAGGCCACCTACAACAACACCAAGCTCTCCCTGTCGGACGCCTCCGGCAACGTTGTAAGCTGGTCGTCGGCCGGAAGCCTCGGCTTCGCGGGCGCCAAGAAGGGCACGCCGTTCGCGGCCGCCAAGGTGGGCGAGCTCCTGGGCGATCGCGGCGCCGCCATGGGCCTCAAGGAGGTGAACGTGGTCGTCAAGGGCGTCGGCTCGGGCCGCGAGAGCTCCATCCGCGCCTTCGCCACCAAGGGCATCCAGATAAGCGCCATCCGCGACGTCACCCCGGTACCGCACAACGGCCCCCGCCCGCGCAAGGCCCGCCGCGTCTAGTCCTCACCCGTATCCCATCACTTTTATGCTAATCGGACCCAAGTACAAAATCTGCAAGCGCCTCGGCTCCTCGGTATTCGAGAAGTGCCAGACGCAGAAGTTCCAGCTCGCCGAGGCCCGCGCGCCCAGGCGCCCCACCCGCGGCCGCCGCGGCGGCGGCTCGGACTTCGGCGCCCAGCTGCTCGAGAAGCAGAAGGCGCGCTTCACTTACGGCCTCTCCGAGAGCCAGTTCAGCCGCTACGTGCACGAGGCGATGTCGGCCCGCGGCTCCGCGGCCACCACGCTCCTCCTGAGCCGCCTTGAGGCGCGCCTCGACAACGCCGTGTACCGCGCCGGGTTCGTAAAGACCCGCCGCGCCGCCCGCCAGCTCGTGGGCCACGGCCACATCATGGTCAACGGCCGCCGCCTCAACGTGCCGTCCTACAAGGTCGAGGTTGGCGACGTCGTCTCCGTGCGCCCCGAGTCCCGCGGCTCCGCGCTCTTCGCCAACCGCGCGGACGTAATGGCCGAGACGAAGGCGCCCGCGTGGCTCCAGTTCGAGGACCAGGGCTTCGCGGTGAAGGTCGCGTCCGCGCCGGGCGTGGGGGAGACGGAGGCGCCGTTCAACGCCGCCACCATCATCCAGTTCTACAGCCGCTAGCCTTTTCCAGTTTCAATTATCAAGTCACGTAATCACGATTGAGTTATGATGGAATATTCGATTACACTGCCGAGCAAGCCCCGCATCGTAAAGGAAGCCGATGCCGAGGGGACGTACGAGATAGACGGGCTGTACCCGGGCTACGGCCACACGCTGGGCAACTCCCTGCGCCGCATTATCCTTTCCTCGCTCCCGGGCGCGGCGGTCACGTCCGTCAAGATAGAGGGCGTCGAGCACGAGTTCTCGACCATGGACGGGGTGCGCGAGGACGTGGTCACCATCCTGCTTAACCTCAAGAAGCTCCGCTTCGAGGTGCTCTCGGGCGAGGCGCAGACCGTAACCCTTTCCATTAAGGGTCCCAAGCGCGTCGTGGGCGAGGACCTCAAGCTCCCGGGCCAGGTGCGCCTCCTCAACCCCAACGCCTACATCTGCGAGCTTACCGGAAAGGGCGGCATCGAGATGGAGTTCACCGTCGAGCGGGGCCTGGGCTACGTGGCCCGCGAGGCGCTCAAGAAGGACCGCGTCGAGATAGGCGAGATATCGGTTGACGCCATATTCTCTCCCATCCGCCGCGTCAACTACGAGGTGGAGAACATGCGCGTCGGCGACCGCACCGACTTCAACCGCCTGCGCATCTCCATCGAGACCGACGGCACGCTCACCCCGCGCGCCGCGCTCGAGCACTCCATCGAGATAATGATCACCCAGCTCAAGGCCGTCGTCGGCTTCCGCGAGGAGGAGATAGAGACGCAGGACGAGGCCGCCTCCGCGGCGGCGCCCTCCAGCTCCGTCGACGCCTCCGAGGCGCTCAAGACGCGCATCGAGGACCTCGAGCTCTCCTCGCGCACCGTCTCGTCGCTCCAGGCCGCCAACATCCGCACCGTCGGCGGGCTCGCGCGCAAGAAGGAGCAGGACCTCATGGAGGTCGAGGGCCTCGGCCCGAAGTCCATCCAGGAGATCAAGCGCGCTTTGGCAAACTTTGGTATTGTGCTTAAATAGCTTGCTATTTAAGCAAATATAGGTAGAAGTAATAAAATGAGACACGGCAATGTAAATAGGAAGTTCGGCAGGGAGAGGGGCCAGCGGGCCGCATTGCTCAAGTCGCTTGCCCGCAACCTCGTCGTCAAGGGCAAGATCCGCACCACCGAGGCGCGCGCCAAGGAGATCCGCCCCCTGGTCGAGAAGCTCGTCACGAAGGCGAAGGCGCCCACGCTTGCCAACCGCCGCGCGCTCATCGCCGAGCTCGGCGCGCCCATCACCGCCAACAAGATTATCCGCATGGCCGGCGGGTATGCGGAGCGCCGGGGAGGCTACCTGCGCATCACTAAAATGGGTCCGCGCAAGGGCGACGCCGCTCCCATGGCCGTAATCGAATTCGTCTAGCCCTCACACGTACACACCTTTATGATCACCATCGACGCACAGAACAAGACCCTCGGACGCGTAGCCTCGGCTGCGGCTAAGGCCCTGCTCGGCAAGAACGCCGCCGACTTCGCGAAGAACGCGGTATCGCCGGTCGAGGTCAAGGTGACCAACGTCGAGGGCATGAAGATTTCCGGGCAGAAGGCGACCCAGAAGGAGTACGTCCGCTACTCGGGCTACCCGGGCGGCCAGAAGCGCGAGACCTACGAGCAGCTCACCGAGCGCCGCGGCAACCGCGAGGCCCTGCGCCGCGCCGTCCTGGGCATGCTCCCCAAGAACAGGCTCCAGATGCGCCGCATCAAGAATTTGATCATAGAAAATAATTAGTATGGCTACCGCACCCGCAATCAAGAAGGAGGACCGCTACACCGAGGCCGTAGGCCGCCGCAAGGAGGCTATCGCCCGCGCGCGCATCCTGCCCTCGTCGCGCATGAGCGTCCTCATAAACGGCAAGGACGCCCAGGAGTATTTCCACACCGACGCCCTGCGCACCACCGCGGTCGAGCCCTTCCTCAAACTCTCCCTGCCGCAACAGTTCACCGTCACGGTCATCGTGCGCGGCGGCGGCATCTCGGGCCAGGCGACGGCCGTGCGCCACGCGATTTCGCGCGCGCTCACCGAGTTCGACCCGGACACCCGCGGCACGCTCAAGGCCGAAGGCTTCCTCAAGCGCGACCCGCGCGCCAAGGAGCGCCGCAAGGCCGGCTTCGTCAAGGCCCGCAAGCGCAAGCAGTGGTCGAAGCGCTAACCGCTTTCAGCAAAAGCGCGGACGCGAAAGCGTCCGCGCTTTGTATATTGACTTACCCCGCACTCCTTAGCATAATCACTCCGGACGCAGTTTGAAGGTTCACGGTCATTCAAAAGGAGGCCGCACATGGCACTACGCGCTCAAGGGGCGCTCGTCGCGCTCTTTTTATCCCTCACGCTTGCCGCGCCCGCGCGCGCGGAAAAGAAGGTCGCGCTCGTTATCGGCAACACCGACTACAGGCACGTCCAAAGCCTGAACAATCCCGCCAACGACGCGCGGAAGATAGCGGAATTCCTGAAAGGCAAGGGCTTCGAGCTGGTGGGCGGCGGGGCCCAGCTCAACCTCGGCATGGAGGGCATGAAAAGGCTGGCGCGCCTCTACGGCGAAGCGGCTCGCGGCGCGGACGTGACCCTGTTCTATTACTCGGGCCACGGCATGCAGGTCAGCGGGACTAACTACCTCCTGCCCGTCGACGCCGACGCGCCGGATGCTGACAGGCTCGACAGCGCGAGCCTCAGCGCCGACTTCGTCATGGACCAGATAGCGCGAGCCCGCTCGAAGTTCAACCTGTTCTTCCTGGACGCGTGCCGAAACAACCCGTTCCGGAGCATCAGGACATCGAGCAGGTCCTTCGTGCCCATGCGCGACGGCTTGGCCGAGATGCGCGCGCCCACGGGCACGCTCATAGGCTTCGCCACACAGCCGGGCAACGTCGCGTCTGACGGTCCCGCCGGAGGGAACAGCCCCTACGCAAAGGCCCTCCTTGAGGCGATGGGGAAGCCGGGGTACGACCAGTTCCGCGTCGTCAACGAGGCCGCAAACCTCGTGCTGAAGCGGACGCGGGGCGAGCAGGAGCCGTGGATGCAGGCGTCGGCGATATCCGGCACCTTCTACTTCACGGAGCCGCTTGCAGCGGTAAGCCCGGCGCCGGAGGCTCCCGCCGTCGCGCCGGCAATGCCGCAGCACATGCCGCCGCCCGGCGCAGCGCAAAGCGTCGACTCGACGACGCTTGCCGCCTACCAGGAAGCGGACAAGCGCTTCTCGGAGCTCAGGTACGCCGACGGGAGGGAGATTCTCTCGCGGGCGATAGACTCCGGACAGCGCAACGCCATCAACTACAGCTACCGCGGGTACGCATGGCTCCAGGACGGCCTCAACGCGCAGAACCAGCACGAAGCCCTTGCCATGTACCGTTCAGGCTTCGAGGACCTGGACGCGGCGATACGGCTTGAGCCCGCGTACCCGAACTCGTACCGCCACCGCGGCAACATGATTGCCGCCACATGGAAGGCCCTCAAGAGGACCGGCCAGCGCACCAACCGCATCCTGGACAACGCTATCAGCGACCTTCAGAATGCGGCGAAGCTCGACCCCGCCTCCGCCAAGAACGCGTACTTCCTCGGCGAGGCGTACAACCTGCGCGGCGGGCCGGGTGACTACCAGGATGCGATACGGTGGTTCGGCAAGGCGCTCGAGATAAGCCCCAAGTTCGTCGCTCCGCACTCGGGACTCTGCTTCGCCAAGCGCATGCTGGGCGACACGGACGCCGCCCGGCAGGAGGCAGACTACGCCGCCAGGCGCGACAGCGACCAGGCGGACAGAAGCTGCCTCGCTAAAGCCGCATGGGAGCGGTACGTGCCCAAATACTAGCGCGCCGGCCCCGTCGTATTTTTGACGGGGCCTCTTTTTTATGTAGAATAGCAACATTATGATGGATGATTCAGAGAAGGAATTTATCCCGGAAGAAGAAGGGGAAGGGGGCGGCGACGGGGCGCTCAAGAGGCTCCGCGACAAGCTGAAGAAGGCCGTAGAGGAGAAACAGGAATACCTGGAAGGGTGGCAGCGCTCCCGCGCAGACTTCGCCAACTACAAGAAAGAGGAGGCATCCATGCACGGCGACCGCGAGGAGCGCATCAAGGCCAAGCTGCTCGAGGAGCTCATGCCGGCGCTGGACGTCCTGGAGCTCTCCATCAGGCACCATCCGGACGACGCGAACCTCAAGATGATCGAGAAGCAGTTCCTCGACTCGCTCAAGCGCCTCGGCATCGAGCGCTTCGGTGAAGCGGGAGAGGAGTTCGACCCGGCAAGGCACGAAGCGCTCGCCAAGCAGACGGACGACCACGAGGTACTGTCGGTCGAGCGCTCCGGCTACAGGATTAAGGACGCGATCATCAGGCCCGCGCAGGTAATCATTTAATACCCATTAGCAACTAGCATTACAACGATATGGCAAAGATTCTCGGCATAGACCTGGGCACCACCAACTCCGCCATGGCGGTCATGCGCGGCGGCGAGCCCCAGATACTTGAAAACAGCGAGGGCGCGCGCACGACGCCCTCCGTCGTCGCGGTCTCCAAGACCGGCGAGCGCCTCGTGGGCCTCATTGCGCGCCGCCAGGCGGTCACCAACCCCAAGAACACCGTCTACCAGATCAAGCGCTTCATCGGCCACACCTTCGACGAGGCGAACGTCCAGCGCGACGCCAAGGCCGTGCCCTTCGAGATGCGCAAGTCGCAGAACGGCGGCATCGAGGTAAAGATGGGCGAGGCGTGGATGCGCCCTGAAGAGGCCTCCGCGATGATACTCGGCAAGCTCAAGGCCGACGCCGAGAAGCGCCTGGGCGAGCCCGTTACCGAGGCGGTCATCACCGTGCCCGCGTACTTCAACGACGCCCAGCGCGCCGCCACCCGCGACGCGGGCAAGATCGCCGGACTCGAGGTGAAGCGCATCATCAACGAGCCGACCGCGGCCGCGCTCGCCTACGGATTCAATAAGAAGAAGGATGAGAAGATCGTCGTGTTCGATTTCGGCGGCGGCACCTTCGACATCTCCGTCCTCGAGGTCGTCATGGCCGGCGGGGAGGAGGGCTCCATCGAGGTGCGCTCCACCGACGGCGACGCGCACCTGGGCGGCAAGGACATCGACCAGAAGATAATCGACTGGCTGGCAGGCGAGTTCCAGAAGGAGTCGGGCATCGATATCCGCCAGGACCCGCTGGCGCGCCAGCGCCTCGACGAGGCCGCTGAAAAGGCGAAAATCGAGCTTTCAACCTCCCTTGAGACCGAGGTCAATATCCCGTTCATCACCTCCGACGCGTCCGGCCCGCGCCACCTGCTCGTCAAGATGACCCGCGCGAAGCTCGAGGAGCTTACGGCCGAGTTCATCGAGCGCGCCATCGCCATAACCCGCCGCGCCATGGAGGCGTCGCCCTTCAAGGCTGCGGACATACACGAAGTGATCCTCGTGGGCGGCCAGACCCGCATGCCCGCCATGCAGGCGGCGGTAGAGGCGTACTTCGGCAAGAAGCCCAACATGTCGGTCAACCCCGACGAAGTGGTCGCCATAGGCGCGGCCATCCAGGGCGGCATACTCGGCGGCGAGGTGCGCGACGTGCTCCTGCTCGACGTCATCCCGCTCTCCCTCGGCATCGAAACCATGGGCAACGTCGCCACGAAGCTCATCGAGCGCAACACGACCATCCCGACCAGCCGCAGCCAGACGTTCTCGACCGCGGCCGACAACCAGACCAGCGTCGAGATCCACGTCACCCAGGGCGAGCGCGCCATGGCCGCCGACAACAAGAGCCTCGGCCGCTTCGTATTAGACGGCATCCCTCCGGCGCCGCGCGGCCTGCCGCAGATCGAGGTGACCTTCGACGTGGACGCCAACGGCATACTCACAGTAAAGGCGAAGGACAAGGCGACCAACAAGGAACAGTCCATACGCATCGAGGGCTCGTCGGGCCTCTCCGACGCCGACATCGAGAAGATGCGCAAGGATGCCGAGGCTAACGCCGCGCAGGACAAGCAGAAGATGGAGCTTGCCGAGGCGCGCAACGTGGCCGAGCAGAGCGTCTACGCCGCAAAGAAGGCTTTGGACGACAACAAGGACAAGATTCCGGCCGAGCTCGGCGCCGCGATAACGGAAAAGATAAAGGCGGTCGAGGACAAGAAGGGGAGCGACGACGCCGCGGGGATAAAGGCCGCGACCGAAGACCTTTCGAAAGAAATGTCAAAGGCGTACGAGGCGATTCAGAAAGCCGCCGGCAACGAGCCCGGCGCACAGCAGGCGCCGCAGGAGCCGCAGACCCCTCCGGTGGACACGCCTCCGGGCGACGCGCCCGAGCAGAAATAGCGGCGCTTGATTCACGGCAAATTAAGCCCACAGAACTATGGTGGAGTAGAGGCGGCACAAGCGATTGTGCTGCCTTTGCCATTAGTGGCAATTACGTTCGGTCGAGCTTTACTTGCCTAATCACTACCATAAAGACTTATGACACCATTGAAAGCCGCGTTCATTGCGGCGCTCGTAGGGCTGGCGGGCGTGGCATCCGCGCAGGCCCAGCCGGGGCTTACTGTGAGCGTCGGCGCTCCGGCGAGCGTCGCCACGGGCCCGGACCGCACCATCGCCACCATCGCGCTGCGCGCGGGCGGCGAGGACGTTACGCTCGAAAAGCTCCCGCTCTCTATGGGGTACAGCGACGCGCAGGCGACCCCGCTTAGCGGCTGCATGCTCCACCGCGACAGCGCGGCGGGCGCGCCGCTCAACACCGGCGCCAACGCGCTCGGACAGATGGGGAGCGGGGACGTCGTGGTTACCCTCGACGACCCGCTTGAGATACCCGCGAATTCGACGGCGGTGCTCTATCTCACCTGCAGCATCCCCGCGACCGCTCCCAACGGGAGCGCCGTCGCAACCTCTATATTCGTATCCCAGGTAGAGGCGGAAGCGGACGGCGCAAGCGCCACGGTCGAGGGCTCCGACCCGCAGAAGGGCGCCACCGCCAAGCCGCTCGGCATAGCCGTCATACAGTCGGCAACCGCGGGAACGCCGGGCACGGGCGGCATTCCCGGCATCCCCAACACGGGCGGCGGGGACAGCATGGTCCTATGGACGCTCCTTTCGTTCATCGGACTGGCGGGCGCGGGCATCGCCTACGCCTCCCTTAGGCGCGCATAGCCGCAGGGGCGGCAACGCGGCACGCAGGCGCCTCGTCAAGCATACGGCGAGGCGTTTTGCGCGCGCGGGTGTAGACTAGTGAAAATGCCCCCGAATCAGGACGCTTCCGCGCAGAATAAAAGCAAGAAGAGCGCGGTACCGCCCAAAGCGGTGCTCGCCGCGTTCTGGCCCCACGTCAGGCGGCGCCCGCTCCTGCTAGGCGCCGTGCTCGCGTCGACCGTTGCCATGGAAGCGGCGGTCCTCGCGGCGCCGTGGTACCTGCGCCAGTTCTTCAATGCGCTCGCGGCGCAGGGGCCGAGCGAGGCCGCCGCGGCGGCGCTCCTTTCCACGCTATGGGTAATAGCGGCCCTATGGGTGGCCGACCGCCTGCTCAAGCGCGCGCAGGACATCGCCAACGTCTACCTGCAGGCGGGCATCATGGCGTCGCTGTACGAGAAGACGTTCGCGTACCTCATGGGCCATTCGCACAGCTTCTTCGTCTCCAGCTTCTCCGGCGCGCTCACGCACAAAGTAAGCCGCTATACGCGCGCCTTCGAGGGCATACTCGACGCCATCCTCCTGCAGTTCGTCCCGGCGGCGCTGTTCGTCGCCGGAGCGACCGCCGTCCTGTTCATGCGCCACCCGCTGCTGGGCGCCGCGCTCGGCGCGTGGTGCGTCCTGTTCGTGTGGTTCCAGGCGCTCATCGGCCGCCTGCGCCAGCCCGTGCGCAGGGCGCGCTCCGAAGCCGACACCAAAGTCACCGGCGCGCTCTCCGACGCGATAGCCAACCAGTCCTCCGTCGCGCTCTTTTCGGGCCTTAGCCACGAGCGCGGGCGGCTCAGGGCAGTGGTGTCCGACTGGCACCAGAAGACCCTGCGCAACTGGCTCGTGGACGGCTGGATATGGGGCGCTATAGGGCTCTTCGTTGTCGCCATACAGGTGGGGCTCATGTGGGGCGCCGTCCTGCTCTGGAAGCAGGGCCTTTTGACCGTCGGCGATTTCGTGCTCATACAGTCCTACCTCCTGACCGTGTTCAACCTGCTCATGAGCATCGGATTCAACCTGCGCCGGTTCTACGACGCGTTCGCCGACGCGGGCGAGATGCTCGCGATACTCCAGACGCCCCACGAGGTGCGGGACAAGCGGGGCGCCAGGCATTTGGCGATAGAGCGCGGGCAGGTCTGGTTCGACGACGTGTCGTTCAACTTCCACGCGGACGCGCCCGTCCTGCGCCAGCTCAACCTCGCCATAGCGGGCGGCGAGCGCGTCGCGCTGGTAGGGCCGTCGGGCGCGGGCAAATCGACCGTCACCAAGCTCCTCCTGCGGCTCTACGACGTCGACTCGGGCGAGATAAAGATAGACGGGCAGGATATCGCGGGGGTCACGCAGGACAGCCTGCGCGACGCGATAGCCTTCGTGCCGCAGGAGCCGGCGCTCTTCCATCGGTCGCTCATGGAGAACATCCGCTACGGCTGGCGCGACGCCACCGACGCGCAGGTCATCGAAGCGGCCAAGAAGGCGCACTGCCACGAGTTCATAGAGCGCCTGCCGCAGGGCTACGAGACGCTCGTGGGCGAGCGCGGCGTCAAGCTCTCCGGAGGCGAGCGCCAGCGCGTCGCCATAGCGCGCGCGATACTCAAGGACGCGCCCATACTCGTCCTGGACGAAGCGACGTCGAGCCTCGACAGCGGGTCGGAGGCGCTCATCCAGGACGCGCTCGAGACGCTCATGAGAGGGAAGACCGTCATCGTCATCGCGCACCGCCTCTCGACCATCATGAAAATGGACCGCATCATCGTCATGGAGGCCGGCGCGGTGGTGGCGCAGGGCACGCACCTGCAGCTCGTGCGCGAGCGCGGGCTCTACCAGAAACTCTGGAGCATCCAGGCGGGCGGGTTCCTTGGCGAGCCCGAGGAAGCGCATGCTGGAAGAACCGGCTCGCTGGACGCTTCGGAGCCCGAAGCGCCCGCAAAGAAGAAGCGCGTCCCGCGCCGGCGCGCATCGCAATAGAAGCGGCGGCATCCATGAAGGGAAGATGACATGAAGCGCGGATTTCCCACCGCTTGTCAACCGAGCGGGACTGTTGGAGTGTTGCAATCGCACCCAAAGGAGCTATACTACTGAGCAATTATGTCCAACAAAAGAGACTACTACGAGATTCTGGGGCTCGAGAAGAAGGCGTCTAAAGAGGAGATTAAGAAAGCGTTCCACAAGCTCGCGCACAAGTTCCATCCGGACAAGAAGGAAGGCGACGCGGACAAGTTCAAGGAGGTGAGCGAGGCGTACTCGGTCCTTTCAGACGACAAGAAGCGCGCCGAGTACGACAGTTACGGCCGCGTGTTCGGCGGCGGAGGCCACGGCGGCGGCGCGGGCGCGGGCTTCGGCGGCTTCGGGCAGGGCGGCGGCTTCGACTTCTCGCAGTTCGCCGAGGCGTTCAGCAAGGGGCAGGCGGGCGGCTTCGACATGGGCGACATCTTCTCGGACTTCTTCGCGGGCCAGGCAGGCGGCGGGCGCATGCGCCGCGGCCGCGACATTTCCATAGACCTCGAGATCCCGTTCAAGGAGTCCGTATTCGGCACGACGCGCTCGGTGCTTCTGGCGAAGACCGGCACCTGCGACGCCTGCCAGGGCTCGGGCGCAAAAATGGGCACCGACACCGTCACCTGCGCGCACTGCAACGGCGCGGGCAAGGTCCACGAGACGACCAACTCGTTCTTCGGCGCCATAACCATGCAGAGCGTGTGCCGCCACTGCCGCGGGCAGGGCAAGGTCCCCAAGGAGAAGTGCGAGACCTGCCGCGGCGAGGGCGTGTACAAGAAGCAGGAGGAGATAGACATCACCATACCGCCGGGCATCGAGGGCAACGAGATGATACGGCTCACCGGCATGGGCGAGGCGGTCTCGGGCGGCAATCCGGGCGACCTGTACGTGAAGGTGCACGTCACGCCCGATTCGCGCTTCAAGAAGGACGGCCCCAACCTCATCACCGAGCTCTCGGTCAAGCTCACCGACGCGCTCCTGGGCACCACTTACAAGCTCCAGACGCTCGACGGCGAGGAGACCATAGACATCCCGACCGGGGTCTCCCACGGCGAGATGCTGCGCGTGAAGGGCCGCGGCGTGCCGGGGCGCGCGGGGAAGCGCGGCGACCTATACGTGCGCGTGAAGATCCTCTTCCCGCACAAGCTTTCAAAAACCGCCAAGGGATTGGTGGAAAAACTCAAAGAGGAGGGGATATAAGAAAGAAAAGAGCGGCCTGCGCCGCTTTTCGCTTACAGAGCCGCTTGCATCGCGCGCGAAAGGGAGTACGCTGGATACATGCACACGATCGTAAAAAAACTGCTGGAGCTTCTGGGGCACCGGGAGCCGTCGCTCGTCCCGGTCCGCATAAGGAAATAGGCAAGAAGAAAGCGCCGCCCGTAACCGGGCGGCGCTTATGCCTGTTCCACAAGAACGCTCAAGGATGCTTGCGGTACGCATCCCAGGCGGCTTCGACTGCGGCAAGTCCCTGGTCAAACGGCCGCGAGATGCTGGCCATGGCCACGATGGCGCGAGCGACGCTGTCGTCGACCTCGAACCCGTCGTAACTCAGGCCCTTGGCAATGGCTGCGCTCCGGGCAAGCTCCAGAAGCTCGCCCGGACCCCATTCAGCGGCGCCGCAGGAACGTTTATAGTCCTCAACGGCTTTTTCTATGGCTAAACAAAACAGGCCCTTTTCAGCAATTCTCTCAACCTTCCTCATTTCACCCTCCAGTGCGTACTATAATTCTATTTAATTATACTCCTTTTTATGCTGTTTGTCAATACACTGTGCCGCCAAGCCCCGCAATGACTTTTCTGATACACTCATAGGCATATGGCAGAAGGGAAGAAACGGCTGTTTACCGGCCTGCAGTCGTCGGGCGCGCTCCACATCGGCAACTACTTCGGCGCGCTCAAGCCGTTCGCCGACTTATACGCAAAGCACGAGAGCTTCCTCATGGTCGCAGACTACCACTCGCTCACGTCGCTTAAGGACGCGGCGGCCGTGCGCGCCAACACCATGGAAGTGGTCAGGGCCTACCTCGCGGCCGGCGTCGACCCGAACAAGGCCGTCCTCTTCAAGCAGTCTGACATTCCCGAGCACACCGAGCTTGCGTGGGTATTGGAGTGCCAGGTGACCGTACCGTTCTTAATGCAGGCGCACGCCTACAAGGACAAGGTCGCCAAGGGGCTCGAAGCCAACGCGGGACTGTTCAACTACCCGGTACTCATGGCGGCCGATATCCTTTTGTACGACGCCGACGTCGTGCCGGTAGGGCAGGACCAGCGCCAGCACGTGGAGTACGCGCGCGAGGCCGCGGCCAAGTTCAACAATGCCTACGGGCAGACCTTTAAGGAGCCGCAGGAGCTCGTGCAGGACGAGGTTGCCATCGTGCCCGGCACCGACGGCCAGAAAATGAGCAAGAGCTACAAGAACACCATCCCGCTGTTCGCGAGCGAAGAAGAGACGAAGAAGGCGGTCATGAGCATCGTGACCGACTCCTCCGGCGAGCGGCCCGAGCACGTGTACGCCCTGCACAAGCTCCTCAAGAGCGAGGCCGAGCTCGCGCCGCTGTACGAAGCCAATAAGGGCAAGTACCAAGCGCTCAAAGAGGCGCTTGCCGCCGACATAAACGCCTACCTAGCGCCCATGCGCGCGAAGTACGCAGCCATATCAGACGAGGAAGTCAGAAGGGTATTGGCCGACGGCGCAGCTAAAGCCAAAGCGATAGCGTCGGCCAAAATGGCCGAGGTCAGGCAAAAAGTGGGCGTAAGCCTGTAAATAAAAAGCGGCGGGATTGCTCCCGCCGCTTATGCTTTTCCTTTCTTTTTGTCGAACACCGCAGACCAGTGCCGCGCCGCGTCCGCCGAGTCGGACAGCTTCTCCGCATCCTTCTCGTACTCCCTGGCTATCTTCCGCAAGCCGAGCGGCAATGAGGAGAAAGCCTTTCCTTCCCGCCACGGCAGCGCGCGGCCCGGCTTGCCGTCCGCGGACATGCAGAAGCTTTCTGCCGTCCGGCGCTCCATGGCATAGAAGCCCCCTTCGGCCATCAGGCGCAGTATCCGCTCGAGGCGGCGGGGGAGGAGCTCGGACCGCTCGCGTTCCCATTTCTCAAGAGCGCTCCTGATCTCGTCCTCGCGGGACATGCCGGCGGCGCACGCCTTTTCGGGATCGGGCCCGAAAGCGCCGAGAAAAGCCTGGGTCTTCCGCCACATGCGGATCCTATCGAACATCTTCACTCAAAAGTCCCTCCGTTTCCATCCTGTAAATACCAATAAAACCGCACAGGGTCAATATTTCCGCAAGAGGCGTTCGGGGAAGTTTCTTGCTATAGTAAAGGCACATTTTTATGCCACGGACACTCATAAAAGATCTCAAGGAGAAGGTAGGGGAGGCCGCCAAGATACAGGGCTGGGTCTCGGTGCGCCGCGACCAGGGCCGCATGGTCTTCTTCGATTTCCGCGACCGCTCGGGAAGCGTGCAGGCCGTCGTGCTGCCCCAGGAGGAGCTCGCTATTGCCGTTGCAAAGGAGATGCGCGCCGAGTACGTCGTGTCGGCGTCGGGCCTCGTCAACAAGCGCCCCGAGAAGAACGTCAATCCGGACGTCCTCAACGGCGATATCGAATTGCAGGTGCAGACGCTCGAAATACTGGCCAAGGCCGAGCCCTTGCCGTTCGACATGTCGCTTGAGGGCTACAACCTCGATTTGCCGACCGAGCTCGACCACCGCGCGCTCACCCTGCGCCACCCGAAGGTGCAGGCCGTCTTTAAGGTGCAAGCTTGCATCATCGACTCGTTCCGCGAGTTCATGAAAAGCCAGGACTTCTTCGAGTTCCAGGCGCCGGCCATGGTGCCCGCCACCGCCGAGGGAGGCGCGGAGGTATTTGAAATCGGCTATTTCGATAAGAAAGCGTACCTCTCTCAGAGCCCCCAGCTCTACAAGCAGATAGTCATGACCGCGTTCGAGCGCGTGTTCAGCGTAAACAAGATCTTCCGCGCCGAGCCCTCGACCACCACGCGGCATCTTACGGAAGTCGTGTCGCTGGACGCCGAGATGGCGTTCATAGAAAGCTGGGAAGACGTGCGCGACATGTCCGAGGACTGCGTGCGCTTCATATTGATGAGCGTCGCCGCCAAGTGCGGGGCGGAACTGAAGCTCCTCCAGGCAGAGCTTCCCGTCATGATAGAGAAGACCCCGACGCTGTCCCTGGCCGAGGCGCTGGAGAAGTTAGGCGCGCCCGCCGACAAGGACCTGAGCCCCGAGCAGGAGCGCGCGCTCTGCGAGATGATTAAAAAGGAGACCGGGTCGGACTTCGTGTACGTGTACGGCTACCCGACGCGCCAGAAGCCCTTTTACGTGTACCCGAACCCGGAGAACCCGGAGGTAAACGAAGGCATGGACCTTTTGTGCCGCGGCGTCGAATGGCTCTCGGGCGGCCGCCGCATCAACGACTACGAGCAGCTCTTGAGCCACGTGCAGATGTGGGAAATGGACCCGAAGAAGATCGAGATGTTCCTCGAGGCGTTCCGCTACGGCGCCCCGCCCGAAGGCGGCTTTGCGTTCGGCGCGGAGCGCATGACCATGCAGATGCTGGGGCTCAAGAACATCCGCGAGGCGACGATGTTCCCGCGCGACATGAACCGCATCGACCTGCCGCTCTCCGAGCAGGAGTAGCGGCGCGAAAAACGCCCGGGAATCATCCCGGGCGTGCCCTTGCCTTGCGCCCCGGCCGCTTCAGCTCCCTGAACCCGTCCGGCATCTCTGGCTCTACGGTCGTCACGACCAGCTGGGTAACATCCAGCCATTTTTTATCATTGAACCAGATCGGAGGATAGCCATCGCGCCGCATTTCAAACAGCAGCGCGAGAAGCTCAACCTGGTGCCCGAACTTCTTAAGAAGCTCGGGAAACGCGAGCGACCCGCCGGGCGCCGCCTTAAGCGCTTTCCGTATATTGCGTTCAGTGATAGGAAGGAACACCCCTTTGCCTCCTGTACCGATTTTACCTCGACTTTTATATCACGAAACTGCGGTTTTGTCGACTTTTTTTCGCGCGCCACCCCCCAGGCCCGGGACGCGGCGAAGGCCCGGCGCCCTTGAAAACGGGGCGTTCTTTGGTATGGTTTTGGCACCATGCAATTCGTCTTTGACGGCACAAACGAGTTCCGCCCCCTGCGCTTCATCGAGGGCCCTTTGAGCCGCTTTGACGGCCTGTCCATGCTGGCGGGGTACGGCGACAAGAAGCCCCTGACCCGCCGCCGGCTCATCGTATTCCTGCGCAAGGCGCTCCGGTTCGCCCGCGCGAACGAGGCCCGCGCCGTGAGCATCGACTTCAAGGAATTGCGCGCGCTCGCGCCCAAGGCCATAGACGACGCCGACCTGGCCCAGCTGTGCGCCGAGGCGTTCGTGATGGCCGACTACGAGCACACGGCGTACAAGGCCGCGCCCAAGGGCGGGTTCCTGTCGGTGGACACGGTCGAGGTGCGCAATGCGCCGCCCGCCGCCAAGAACGCGTTCGAGAAGGGGCGCGTCGTGGGCGAATCGGTCAACGCGTGCCGCGCGCTCTCGAACACTCCGGGCGGCGACATGACGCCCGAGCTCCTGGCAGAAGCCGCCGTCGCCGCGGCGCAGGGCACGCCGGCCCGGGTGAAGGTCCTCGGCGTCGCCGAGATGGCCTCGCTCGGCATGAACGCCATTCTCGGCGTCGCCAAAGGCTCCAAGGAAGCGCCGGCGCTCATCATCGTCGAGTACTGGGGCGCCGACCGCTCAAAGAAGCCCGTGGTCCTGGTGGGGAAGGGCGTCACGTTCGACACCGGCGGGCTCAATATAAAGACGGGCGACGGCATGTACGAGATGCACATGGACATGTCGGGCGGCGCGGCGGTCATCCACGCGGTCATCGCCGCCGCGCGCCTCGGGCTTAAAAGGAACGTCGTCGCGCTCGTGCCCGCGGTCGAGAACGCGCCGGCGGGCGGCGCCATGCGCCCGGGCGACGTGCTCACGTCGATGTCGGGGAAGACCATCGAGATACTCAACACCGACGCGGAAGGGCGCGTCATACTCGCCGACGCCATCACCTACGCCAGGAAGTACAATCCGACCGCGGTCATCGACGTCGCGACGCTCACCGGCGCGTCGCTCATAGCCTTGGGCACCGTAGCCTCGGCGTTCATGACCAACAAGGACGCGCTCGTGCAGCCCCTTATGGAGCTCGCTGAGGCGTCAGGCGACTATATGTGGCCCCTGCCGCTGTGGGAGGAGTACGACCCCATGGTGAAGGGGACGTTCGCCGACGTGCCGAACATTTCCGCCATGGGCAACTCCCGCCACGGCGGCGTTATAGCGGGCGGCAAGTTCTTGGAAGTGTTCGCCAAGGAGCTTGACTGCCCGTGGGTGCACGTAGACATGGCGCCGCGCATGACCGCCACCCCCGAAGACCACCTCGCCAAAGGCGCCGCCGGCGCGCCCGTCCGCTTCCTCGTAAAGTACATCGAAAGCGGGGTAAAATAAGGCGGTGCCGGCTGACCCGCAAACACAGGCAGGGAATTTCCTCATAAAGACCCCGGTATACGAGGGTCCGCTCGACATCCTTTTGGAGCTCATCGAGAAGCGCAAGCTCCTCATAAACGATATATCGCTCGCGAGCGTGACCGACGAGTACATCGCGCGCGTGAACGCCCTGCCCGAGCTTCCGGTGGGCGAGACCGCCGAGTTCGTGGCGCTCGCCGCCACGCTCCTTCTCATAAAATCGCGCTCGCTTTTGCCGACGCTTACCATAACCGAGGAGGAATCGCGCGACATCAAGGAGCTTGAGTACCGCCTGGCGCTCTACCAGCTCATTAAAGAGGCCGCGCGCGGCCTAAGCGCGCAGCTTGGCGCGCCGTACCTCTTCGAGGGCGAGGCCCCGGAGCCGGCGCCCTTGTACATGCCCGACGCCTCGGTTACCCCCGAGAGCCTGCGCGCGGCGGCGCAGTCGCTCATGCAGGGCTTCCCGCAGGCGCTGTCGCTCCCGAAGGTGCAGGTCAGGAAGATACTGACCCTCGAGCAGATGATAGAGTCGATGAGCGCGCGCATCTCGGGAGCCTTCAGAACGAGCTTCAGGGAGTTCTCGGGGC
Source organism: uncultured Candidatus Saccharibacteria bacterium (assembly GCA_964650645.1). Classification (GTDB taxonomy): domain Bacteria; phylum Patescibacteriota; class Minisyncoccia; order Phycocordibacterales; family SBAW01; genus GWA1-54-10. Next base: position 611,288 of record CAZYUH010000001.1, on the reverse strand, counting down.
TCGGCCGCGCGCAGGGCGCAGAGGCCCGCCACGGCGTCATCGTGAGCTTCTTGGCACTTTTGGAGCTCGTGAAGCAGGGTATACTACGTGCACGGCAGGACGAGGATTTCGGCGATATAACCATGGAATCCGACTCCGTTTCCACCCCCACGTATGAATGAGCTTTTCGGAAAGATAGAGGCGCTGCTGTTCGCCCTGGGCCGGCCTATCGCGCGCGCCGAGCTGCAGAAGCTCTTGGGCGCCGCCCCCGAGGACATCGAGGCCGCGCTCGCTGAAGGCGCCGCGCGGGCGGGGAGGGGCACGGTGGTGGCAGACGACGGCGCGCAGGTTGAATTGCGCGCCGCGCCCGAAGCCGCGCAGATGATAGAGGGCATCCGCCGCGAGGAGCACGCGCGCGACATAGGGAAGGCCGGCCTGGAAGTGCTGGCGGCGGTCATGTACCGCGGGCCGCTCACGCGCTCTGAAATAGACTTCATCCGCGGCGTGAATTCCAGCCAGACCCTGCGCACGCTCGCCACGCGCGGCCTGGTGCGCAAGGTGCAGAACCCCAGGGACAGCCGCTCGTTCCTGTTCGAGGCGACGACCGAGCTGCTGGCGACGCTCGGCGTGCCGCGCGCGCAAGACCTGCCCGAGTACGCGGCCGTGCGCGAGAAATTAACCGCATTAGAGGACGCGTACCGGCAGAAGGAAGCCGGCGCGGCCCAAGAACAAGCATGACACTCGAGGTATTCCGCATTTTCGTCCCGGCCGCGCTGGCGTTCATCATCGGCGTCGCGCTGACGCCGTTCCTGACGCACATCCTGTACAAGTACAAGATGTGGAAGCCCAAAGGGGGCAAGATCGCGATGGACGGCACGGCGGCCGCGGAGTTCAACCGCCTCCACGGGCACAAGGAGGTGGGCACGCCGCGCTTCGGCGGCGTGGTGGTGTGGGCGAGCGTCCTCCTGACCGCCGACCTCTTGTCGCTCCTCGCGCGCGTCTTTCCCGACACGTTCTCCACGCTCGCGTTCATAAGCCGCTCGCAGACCTGGGTGCCCATGGCCGCCATGGCGATGGGCGCCTTGGTGGGCTTCGCCGACGACCTCTTCGAAGTCTCGGGCAGGCAGGGCCTTCGTCTGCGCGTGCGCCTCGCGTTCGTCGCCGCCGTGGCGCTTTTGTGCGCGTGGTGGTTCTACGACAAGCTCGACGTCTCGTCGGTTACCGTGCCGTTCATGGCCATGCCGCTCGAGCTCGGCATCCTGTTCATTCCCGTATTCACGCTCGTAGCGCTCTTCATATACGCGGGCGGCGTCATCGACGGCCTCGACGGCCTCTCGGGCGGCATTTTCGCCTCTATTTTCGGGGCGTACGCGGGCATCGCGTTCTTCCACGGCCAGCACGACGTCGCGTCGCTGTGCGCGGCGCTCGCCGGCGGGCTCCTGGCCTTCCTGTGGTTCAACATCCCGCCCGCGCGCTTCTACCTTTCTGAAACGGGCAGCATGGCGCTTACCATGGCGCTCACGGTCATCGCGTTCCTGACCGACGTGAAGGGCGGGGGCAGGGGAGTGTCAGTGCTCCCCGTCATCGCCCTGCCGCTCGTCGCGACCGTCGTTTCAAATATCGTGCAGATATTCGGCAAGAAGGTGCTGGGCCGCAAGATCCTGCGCATCGCGCCCCTGCACCACCACTTCGAGGCCATAGGCTGGCCCGCTTACAAGGTGACCATGCGCTACTGGGTCGTGGGCATCGTCGCCGCGATAGCGGGCATCGTTTTGGCGCTGGTATAATAAGAGGCGAAGCGAAGTCGTTCCGTGCGGCGCATTTCCGGCCGCCCATTTAGATGCTTCCGCGCCGCGCCATGAAAAGACTCTCTCCTGTCGATACGCCGTTCCTGCTCGTCATGTGCGCCCTCGTGGTGTTCGGCCTCCTCATATTCACATCGGCCGCGCTGGGACTTTTGGCGCGCGACGGCGCTTCCTTCACCTCGGTGGCGGTCAACCAACTCTTGCTCGGCCTCATGTGCGGGGGCGCCTCGCTGTGGGTGCTCTCCCGGCTCGATTACCGCAAGTGGGCGCGCTTTACGCCGTACTTCTTCGGCCTGGCGATGGCGCTCACGGCGCTCACGTTCGTGCCGCACATCGGCCTGGAGCTTAAAGGCGCGTCGCGCTGGCTGGCGCTCGGGCCCATCACCTTCCAGCCGATAGAGATTCTCAAGCTCGCGGTCGTCGCGTTCCTGGCCGCCATTTTCGCTGCGCGGATGAAGCAGGTGCACACGCTCAAGGGCGGGGTGCTGCCCCTGGCGCTGGTGGTCGGCTCGGCGGCGGCGATACTGCTTTTGCAGCCCGACACCGACGGGGCGGCCATCATCGGGCTCTCGGCGCTCGGCATGCTCTTTGCGGCCGGCGGGCGGCTGTGGCACATACTCGTCATCGTGCTCATCGGCATGGGCGCCGTCGGGCTCGCGGCCTACCAGCGGCCCTACCTCATGGAGCGGTTCACCACCTTCCTGCATCCGGACGCCGACCCGCGCGGCGCGGGCTACCAGCTGCAGCAGTCGCTCATCGCGGTGGGCTCCGGCGGCGTGGCGGGGAAGGGCTTCGGGCAGAGCATCGAGAAGTTCTCGTTCCTGCCGGAGCCCATAGGCGACTCGATATTCGCCGTCGCCGCCGAGGAGTTCGGATTCCTGGGGAGCGTCGTGCTCGTCCTTTTGTACGCCTCCGTCGCGCTTCTAGGCCTGCGCATCGCCGCGCGCGCGCCGGACCCTTTCGGGGGCCTCTTGGCGGTGGGGCTCGTATTGCTCATCATCGGCCAGTCGTTCATGAACATCTCCTCCACCATCGGCCTCATACCGCTCTCGGGCCTGCCGCTCATATTCGTCTCGCACGGCGGCACGGCCCTGGCTATCTCTTTGGCCGAAATAGGGATACTATTAGGCATATCGAGGCGCATGAAGCGCTAAGCATTCCACAGGCATGAAGATACTTTTTACCGGCGGAGGGTCAGGAGGGCACTTTTACCCCATTGTGGCGGTGGCCGAGGCCATTAACGATGAGGTGCGCGAGCGGCACCTCATCGAGCCCAAGCTCTACTACGCCGCGCCCGACCCGTACGACCGCGAAGTCCTGCTCGCCAACAACATCACGTGGGTGTCGGCCTCGGCGGGGAAGATGCGCAACTACTTCTCCCTGCTCAACTTCGTCGATTACTTCAAGACCGCGTGGGGCATCGCGGGAGCGGTCATGAACATCTTCTTCGTCTATCCGGACGTCGTCTTCTCGACCGGCGGGTACGCGAGCTTCCCGACGCTGTTCGCGGCGCGCCTGTTCCGCATCCCGGTCGTCATCCTGCAGGCCGACGTGGACCCGGGACGCGTCAACAAGTGGGCGGCCAAGTTCGCGGTAAAGGTCGCCGTCGCGTTTGCCGAAGGCGCGCAGTATTTCCCGAAGGAAAAAGTGGCGCACACCGGCAACCCAGTGCGCAAGGCGGCACTGGTACCGGCGCGCGAGGGCGCGCGCGAATTCCTGCACCTTAAAAGCGGGCTTCCCGTCCTGCTCGTTACCGGCGGCTCGCAGGGGAGCCAGACCATTAACGACGCAGTCATCGACGCCCTGCCCAAGCTCCTGGAAGAGTACCAGGTAGTGCACCAGACCGGCCGCGCCAACTACGAGGACGTGGCGGGCCGCTCGCGCGTGGCCGTGCCCGACTCGGCGACGCTCGAGCGCTACAAGCCGTTCGATTACTTCAACGACCTGGCGACGCGCATGGCCGCCGGCGCGGCATCGCTCGTCATATCGCGCGCCGGGGCGGGGAACATATTCGAGGTGGCGTCGTGGGGCCTGCCGGCCATTTTGGTGCCTATTCCCGAGCCCATAAGCCACGACCAGACCCGCAACGCCTTCGCGTACGCGCGTGCTGGGGGCGCCTCCGTTATAGAGCAGAACAACCTCACGCCGGGCCTCCTGGTCGCGGAGATTCACCGCATACTCGGCGATGAGCAGATACGCCACGCGATGCAGAACGCCGCGCGCGGTTTCGCCCGCCCCGACGCCGCCAAGCTCATCGCCAACGCGCTCCTGGACATCGCATTGAGCCACGAGGCATAGGGGCGATTTTCTGCTAGACTGCGGGATATGGCACAGGTCATCACCCGGTTCCCCCCGAGCCCGACGGGCTTTTTGCACATAGGCTCCGTGCGCACGGCTCTGTTCAACTACCTCTTCGCCAGGCACGGCGGGGGAGCGATGGTGTTCCGCTTCGAGGACACCGACCGCGAGCGAAGCAAGCCCGAATTCGAGGCCGATATTATAGAAGGGCTCCGGTGGCTCGGCCTCTCGTGGGACAACGAAACGCCCTGGAAGCAGTCGGAGCGGACCGAGCTGTACCGCGAGCACCTGCGCCGGCTCATTGAAGCAGGGAAGGCCTACGAGGCCGAGGAGGGCAGGGACGGCTCGGGCCGCAAGGTCGTGCGCTTCAGGAACCCGAACGCCTCCGTCACGTTCGCCGACGCGGTGCGCGGCGACGTCACCTTCGACACGACGGAGCTCGGCGACTTCGTCATCGCCAAGAGCGCCGATGAGCCGCTGTACCACTTCGCGGTCGTCGTCGACGACGCGGAGATGGGCGTCACGCACGTCATACGCGGCGAGGACCACGTATCGAACACGCCCCGCCAGATACTCATCCTCGAGGCTCTGGGCTTCGTGCGCCCCGCCTACGCGCACATCCCGCTCATACTCGCGCCCGACCGCTCAAAAATGTCAAAGCGCCACGGCGCCGTTTCCATCAACGACTACCGCGCGCAGGGCTTCATTCCCGAGGCGCTCATAAACTACCTGGCGCTCCTAGGCTGGAACCCGGGCGGCGAGCAGGAAGTGTTCACGCTCGATGAGCTGGCGGAACTGTTCACGCTTGAGCGGGTGCAAAAGGGCGGCGCCGTATTCGGCATCGAGAAGCTCAAGTGGTTCAACCACGAGCACCTCAAGCGCCTTTCCGATGAGGACTACGCCGCCCGGCTCGAGGAGTTCTTGGGCGCCAGTGCGGACATGCGCCTCGTGCCGCTCGTAAAGGAGCGTGCGCAGACGCTTAAGGAAGCGGCAGAGCTGCTTTCAAGCGAGTTCGAATTCCTCAAAGGCGTTTCCTACGAGCCCGCCCTGCTCCTCAACAAGGGAAAGATTGCGGCACTCGATGCGTCAAAGCATTTGCGGGCGGTGAACGGCATCCTCGAAGGCATGGACGATGAGGACTTCACCGCTTCGCGCATAAAGGACGCCGTATGGCCCTACGCCGACCAAGAGGGAAGGGGCGCCGTGCTGTGGCCCCTGCGCGTCGCGCTGTCGGGCCGCGAGAAATCGCCCGACCCGTTCACCATCGCGGGCCTTATCGGCAAAAAAGAGGCGCTGGCGCGCATTGCCCGGGCGCTCGAAACGCTTTAAAATAAACCACGTAATGTTTCGCTACCGTTCAGTCGCACTATGGAGCGCCGCCGCGCTTTTTACGGCGGCCGCTTTCGTGTCACTACGCCACCCCCTGCCGGCCGAGGCGCAGACCACCGAAGAGCTGCAGGCGAAGATGGAAGACACGAGCGCGCAGATAAAGAAGATACAGGAGGAGATAAAGCGCCTTGAAAGCCAGCTCACCACCACCACCGCGCAGAAGCTCACCCTGCAGACCACGGTCAAGGGCCTCGACCTCCAGATCCAGAAGCTCCAGAAGAGCCTTTCGGTAACCCAGAGCCAGATAGCCCAGAAGGACAGGGACATCAAGAGCCTGGGCAGCACCATACACACGACGGAAGGGAAGATAGGCACCTCGCAGGACCAGATAGCGACGACCCTGCGCAAGCTCGACGAGCTGACCGAGGACTCCATGGTGGCGGCGCTTTTGGGCGAGGGCACGCTCGCGTCGTTCTTCGACCAGGCCATATCCCTCGCTACGGTGCGCGACGAATTGCAGAACCACGTCGAGGACCTTTCAGCGCTCAAGGCCAACCTCAACAGCTCCAAGCTGACCGCCGAGCAGAAGCGCGAGCAGCTCGCCGCGCTCAAGAACGATTTGGCCGACCAGCAGAAGGGCGTATCCGTGGTGCGCAGCACGCAGAACACGCTTTTGACCCAGACGAAGAACCAGGAAGCCGAGTACCAGGCGATGATTGCCAAGAAGAAAGCCGAGCAGGCCTCGTTCGAGCAGGCGCTCATCGCGCTGGCACGCAGCCTGGCCCCGGCCGACCCCTCGACCGCGCCGCCGCCCCAGCGCGGGCTCATCGGCTGGCCGCTCGCCTCCGTGCGCGTAACGCAGTACTTCGGCAACACCGCGTTCGCCGCCTCCGGCGGCTACAACGGCTCGGGCCACAACGGCGTGGACTTCGCCGCGGCCATTGGCACTCCGGTCAAGTCGGTGATGGGCGGCACCGTGGTAGACGTCAACCAGGGCGTCGCGCCCATGTGCCAGTACGGCAAGTGGGTGCTGGTGAAGCACCCCAACGGCCTCACCTCGCTGTACGCGCACCTCTCCTCCATATCGGTGTCCAAGGGCCAGGCGGTCGCGCAGGGCCAAACGCTCGGGCTCTCGGGCAATACCGGCTACGCCACGGGCCCGCACCTCCACCTGACGCTCTACATCTCGAGCGCGGTCACGTTCAAGAACTACACCTGCAACAGCGGCGCCGTCGCCTATATCCCCATCGCGCCGCTTAACGCCTACCTCAACCCGTTCTCGTACCTGCCGCAGTAAAAGGCATATCCGGCGCGGACGCGGCGCTATCCCCACCGGCAGGGAAGCGCGCACGCGCGGCGCTTTTCCGGCCCCATACTAACTACAGGCGGGACTGGTCGACCCGCATCGCATACACCACACACATGAAAGCAGTGCATATTATCGCGTCCGCCCTGCTCGGCATCGGCGGCCTCAACTGGGGCGCCGTGGGACTGGGGCTTCTTATGGGCGGCCAGAACTGGAACGTCGTCCACTCGCTTCTGGGCTTCTCGATGACGCTCGAGGCGGCGGTCTACGCGCTCGTGGGCCTTTCGGCCGTATGGCTCCTTCTCACGCACAGGAGGGCCTGCAGGGACTGCCGGGCATAGCCGCTTTTCCTTCCGCAAGAGACGCACCCCGCCCACGCGCGGGGTGCGTTCGTTTTTAGTAAATGCTATACTTAGCGCTTCATGGCGAACGCTATCGACGTCAAAGGCCTGCGCAAGACCTACGCAGGCGGCACGGAAGCCCTCAAAGGCGTCGATTTGCAGGTGGAGGAGGGCGATTTCTTCGCGCTCCTGGGCCCCAACGGGGCGGGGAAGAGCACCACCATAGGCATACTCACGAGCCTGGTGACGGCCACGTCCGGAAGCGCGAGCGTGTTCGGCGCGTCGCTTGAAACCGACAAGGACCTGGCAAAGACCTACATCGGCCTGGTGCCGCAGGAGTTCAATTTCAACATATTCGAGAAGGTCATCGACATCGTCGTGACCCAGGCCGGCTACTACGGCATACCGCGCGCCCAGGCCCTCCTGCGCGCCGAGGAGCTCCTGAGGGCGCTAGGGCTGTGGGACAAGCGCAACCAGCCCTCCCAGAGCCTCTCGGGCGGCATGAAGCGGCGCCTCATGATAGCGCGCGGGCTCGTGCACCGCCCCAAGCTCCTCATCCTGGACGAGCCCACGGCCGGCGTGGACGTGGAGATGCGGCTGAGCATGTGGGACTTCCTGCGCCAGCTCAACAAGGACGGCACGACGATTGTGCTCACGACCCACTACCTGGAAGAGGCGGAAGCGCTGTGCCGCAACATCGCCATCATCAACAAGGGGCAAATAGCCGCCAACGAGAGCATGGAGAGCCTCCTTGCCCGCCACGGCAAGGAGAAGCTCGAGAAGGTATACCTCGACATTATCAAGGAAAAGGAGAAGGCCGCATAAGCGCATATGAATACCATTTCCTACTGGGTGCCGCTCTCAACCATGATGCGCAACGAGCTCGTGCGCATCATGCGCATATGGTCGCAAACCCTCCTGCCGCCGGTCGTCACGACCAGCCTCTACTTCGTGGTCTTCGGGAAGTTCATCGGCTCCCAGCTCGCGCCCATAGACGGCTTCCAGTACATCCAGTTCATCGTGCCGGGCCTCATCATGATGTCGGTCATCACGAGCTCGTACATGAACACCGTCTCGACCTTCTACTTCGCCAAGTGGACGAAGACGCTCGATGAGATACTTGTCTCCCCGATGCCCGACTGGCTCGTCATTTTAGGCTTCGTAAGCGGAGGAGTATTGCGCGGGCTTTTGGTGGGCTTCCTGGTCGCCGTCGTGTCGCTCTTCTTTACGCACATGTACATCTTCAACATCTTCGCGCTCGTGGGCGCGGTCGTGCTCACCTCCGTGCTGTTCTCCTTCGGCGGCCTCATAAACGGCGTGTTCGCCAAGGGCTTCGACGGCATCTCCATCGTGCCCACCTTCGTCCTCACGCCCTTAACGTACCTCGGCGGCATCTTCTATTCCATCGACCAGTTCTCGCCCTTCTGGCAGAAAGTCTCCCTTGCAAACCCTATTCTGTACATGGTCAACGCGTTCCGGTGGGGCTTCCTCGGCATCAGCGATATAAGCATCTGGACGTGCTTCGGCGTGCTCGCGGGCATGACGGCACTCTTCATGGGCGTTACGGCCTATCTCTTTAGAAACGGCATCGGGCTCAAGAATTAAGCGGGGAAGGGGACTAAGGCAGGCGCTTGCCGCCCCGGCCCCACTCGCGCCGGAGCGTCGCCTGTATCTCTATTTTGGACGCCTTGCGCAGCGCGCGGATGGCCGCCGGGGGCGCCACGGGGAAGTACTTTGCCTCGCCCAGCTCCTCGGCAAGCCAGTCGACGTCCTCTTCTGCAACAAGCCATCGCGCAGGGTCGTACGCTTGGATATTGAAAGGCTCGCAGTAGCGCCGCATGGTCTTCTTGCCGGTATCGAGGAAGTACTCGTGGAAGTACGACATAGCAAGCTCGCGCGGATTTTCGTACACCGGGTCGCGCCAGCGAAGCACCGGATAGTTGGTCTTGCTTATCGCGCCCCAGCGGTCGCTCTCCTTGAAGAGCGCGATGATGTGGTCGTAGTCGCCCGCGGTCGCCTCGAGCCCCATAAGGAGCGGCGGCCGCCCGTGGTACGCCAGCGCCGCGCACGCGAGCATCGCGCCCTCCATGCAGTGGGCCTTCCGGTCGCGCATGACGCGCCGCGGCGAGCGCATCGTATGCTCGTTGCTGTTGAGCACGTTGTTGGGCATCGCGTCCAGGTAGTCCTGGATCTTATTAGGGGTCGAGAGCTTCGCCAAGATTGCGCGCTCGCCCGGCGTCAAAAGCGCCTTAAGCGCGTCCTTATAGGCCATGATGCCTCCATCATAGCACCATAGACAATTCATATTCATAATGGTACGGTAGCGTCAGACGGCGCAGACCATCTCAGCCAAGAGGAAAAGACAATGCTTATTGGAACGTTCAGAGACGAGCATACCGGCGAGAAGCGGATCGTAGCGAAAAGAGACGAGCGCAATGAGTCGCCCCGGCCGGGCGACACTGTGCGCGAAGCCCGGAAATACCTTCACAAGGCAATGGGGGAGAATCCAGAAGAAACCTCTGTTGAGGTGCGCTGGCACGCGATTGACCTAAAATTCCGGGACAATCTCCCTACAGAGCTCGTATTGTCTTAAAGCATGCGTCGAGCTCAAAGCAAAACCCCTGCCTGGCGGCAGGGGTTTTCCATTTTTTATTCATAAAACAGGGGAGAGGCAGCGCCCTGTTCTTATGCATTTCTGAATCCCGGGTCCCCTACCCGGATTTTTGAAAATCGGGGGAGGGGTCGGGTTTTGGATTCCCGCGGGAAATCTTGAAAAGAAGCGCGCAAAGGCAGGCTCGATATTTTTTTTATTTTTTGGGACGCGGCAGAAGGGAAGGGGGTGAAACTTTTGCCGTGCAGAACCGGCAGGCGAGCGCCCCCCTTCGCTCTAGGCTATACGTCGCACAATATATCTTTTCCGACATATATATAGGAGAAGCTTGGAAGGGGCCCGGGAGCCCTTGGCATGCGGCTCTGCGCTCGTTCTCTGGCATCCTCCGCCGGCATGGCTGGTAATTTCTCATGCGGCTTTTGCGGATTACTTCTTGGGGCCGTTCCCCTCGTGCGGCGGCAAATCCGAAGTCTGTATGGGGCTCGGCACCGCGCCGCCCATGTCCGGTATCGGGCGGATATTCTTCTCGAACTTCGCTACGTGCTCCTGGAGCGTCTTGAGCAGGCTCTTGGCGTGCTCGGGCGTAATCGCGTAGGCTGCGGCATCGGCGCCGGTAAACGGCATCACGACGAAGAACTGGTTGTTGGAGCCTATGAGCATCTTCTCGCAGAACTGCTTGGGCACCTGGTCGAGACTGATGTCGTGCGGGTTCATTATTGATTGCTTGCGCGCGGCGGAGGATGCCAAGGAGCGAGCCTGCTTCATCCTACCAAATACTCCTGTCGCGAGAGGGAAGCGCTCCCCCGCTGTTTCACCCAGCTTTGTCTCGGCGCGGCGACGTAACGCGAAAGCCGCCCCTTATCGGGGCGGCTTTCGTTCTTGAGCTTATATTCTGGCGCTGACCGCGACGTGCTGGGACTTGCCCCAGCAGGCCTTGGAGGCGTTCCAGTCGCGCGTACCGTTCCTCTCGTAGAGGTAGCGGGCATAGGCGGCATTGCCCTCGAGGGTGTAGATGTCGAAGCCGAGGTTCTTCTTGGCAGAGGCGGCGTGTATCGAGGCCATGATCTGGAAGACGCCCATAGCGGAGCTTCCCTGCTCGTTGCGCAGGACGCGGCCCGCGCTGTCATACTGCCTGAAGCGGGACTCGCAGCGGGCGATTTCGGCCATGACGGGCGCGTCCTTGAAGTACTCGCGCACGTACTGCTCGACGGACTGGGCGGCGGGAACGGCGGGCGCCTGCACGGCAGCGGCTACGGCCGGCGTGGAGCTGGCGGTAACGAGGGCCGAGAAGGCGAGGGCGAGGCCGAGGACTGGCATAAGCGGTGAATTAGTGCGGAGTTATAAGTAATGCGCCCGGGCCTCCGACCGGAGGACGGGCACGAAAAAAGCCCCGCGGGCAAGCCCTTGGGGTTGAAGATATAGTACCTATTTTTAAACAAGCGCCGCAAGCGAAGTGCTTGACAAAAAATACGGCCCCGCTGGCGTTTTTATAAAACCCTTATTTTAAGCCGTATTTTAAGGATTTTTTTGACTCCCGCGGCGCCACGGCGCAACTTGAACAGGGAAGCGCCGCTTTTGGCAAGCACCTCCCCTGCCCGGCCGGCTTTGCTCCCTGAAATCTCTGAAAAACCGCTCAAAAGCTTAGTCGGGCTGCCGGGAATTGGCCACAAGTCGGCTTGGCTCCTCAGCAAAGCGCCGCGTCCACCTAGCGCCTGCCGCAAAGCGGCATCGGCGCTTGCCTTCGGCACCGGATGAAAAGCAGAGCAATCTGCTTTTCATCCCCGGCTCGCGGTTTTGCAAATGCAAAACATCGCTCCGCCCTTCAATTCCCTAGAACCGCGCCAAAGGCGCGGTTCTCATCCGCACTGGCTTTGCTCGTGTCGGGCTGCCGGGAATTGAACCCGGTCTACATGCACCCCATGCATGTGTACTGCCGGTATACTACAGCCCGCTTCTCTTCAACGTTGCGATTGTAGCGCATTTGGGCCTTTTAAGCCACGGCAGCTACGCCGCCATCCAAGGAATTTCGTACTGCTCGAACTCCGGCAGGAGCTTCTTGTCGTGCAAAAGCCTTGAGATGACCTCGGCGTTGCACTTGGCGCCGGTCAGCGCGTTGTGCGGCCTGGGCTCCTCCGGGATGCCGCAGTACTGGAGCGCCGCATCGAGGTTGAGGGCCGAGTGGCGCTTTTCCGGGTTGAGCGGGGGAGTCAGTCCCCTCTTTACCATATGCTCCCAGGCCAGGCTGTGGATGTCGATGATGCGGTGCGCGAACGGCCACGCGGTGTGCCCGGCGCGCCGGGCCGCGTTCTGCAGGAAGTAGAGGTCGGTAAAGACGTTCTGCCCCGCTATCGTGGCGTCGGCCATGCCGTCCGCGAACGCGATGAATTTGCGCACCAGCTCCCCTTCCGACTGCTTTGCAGGGTCCTCGACCTGGGCGCGGGTAAAGCCGTTTACCGCCAGGGCCTCGTCTTCTACTTTGGCGCCGTCCCACATCCGGCACTCCTCGTAGAGCTGGCGCGAGGGATTGTCGAGATCGACGGCCCCCACGCTCACTATGGAGTGCAGGGTGGGCTCAAGCCCCGTCATTTCGCAGTCGGTCACCAGCATAGCTCTAGTCTACCTCGGGCGCGCCGAACACGCGCTCCGTCCACCGCTGGGCCTTCATAACGAACGCGTGGAGCTTGGGGTACTTGACGGTATGCCTGTCCATGAACGCCCTGAGCCTGGGCGAGTACATGGAAAGCAGGAGCCCGCCTATCGCCAAGAAGAACCAGCCCTGGAGGACCGGCAACACGAGCCCGGCGAGCCCCACCAGCACGAAGAACGCGCCAAGTGTGATTACCAAGACGCGCTTGAGTCTGTTTTTGAGCGTTTTTTGCATGGCGCTACAGGCCGGGGCACGCTGCGGCCGGGCCGTAGCCCGCCGCGACCGCATCGGCTTTCGTTGCAAAGTATACCTTATTTTCCTCCTTTATCCGATTGGCGCCGGAGCAGGAGGGCAGGTAGTATTTGGAGCCGTTCTTGGAGGCCACGTACGCCCCCTGCCCTGCCGCCGGGGCGGACGGCTTGGCTGGCGCCGCTCCCGCGACCGCCGCAGTGCTCGAAAACGGCTCAGCCGCCGGGGCGTCCGGGTACAGCACCCGGAGCGCCGGCGCAGGGGGCTCAGCAGAGAGCCTTCCCAGCCCGAACGCCCCTGCGCCCACCAGGACGACCATAGCAGGGACAAGGAGCGCCTCGAGGCGCTGAGGCTTGCGAAATAAGGGGTTATTTGGTAGCATAGGGGCACATAAGCATAACGTATGGCAAGTAAAAAAGCGGGCGGAACAGCTAAAAACCTTACAGACTCTAAGCCGAAATACCTCGGCGTCAAGCTCTTTGCCGGCCAGGCGGCCAAGCGCGGCGACATCATCGTGCGCCAGCGCGGCACCCGCATGCTCCCCGGCGTGAACGTCGGCCTCGGCAAGGACCACACCCTCTTCGCGCTCGCGGCAGGCGTCGTGGCGTTCCGCAACAAGCGCAAGCAGAACTTCGACGGCACCACCACGGTCCGCTCCGCCGTCGACGTCATCGCGGCCAAGTAAAGGCTCCAAAGGAAAAGCCCCTCGCGCGAGGGGCTTTTTTAATGCTCATGGAAAGCCGCGCTAGGCGCGGGAAGCGCCGCAGGCGGGAGCGGCCTACTGCGCCGCGATAACGACTGCAAGCTCCGCCTTTGAATGCTTGGAGCGCAGGCGCGCCTTGTGCTCCCCCGTCGCCTTCATCGGCTCGCATTCTATGGAGCTCTCGGGAATGTCAACGCCGTGCTCGGCGCGTATGGCGCGCGCGACATCGGGCACGCCCAAGGTCTTGAAGAGGCCGCCCTTCTCGGTCGCGCGGGCGGCAATAGTCACCGACTTCCCCTCCAGCGACTTCACCTTGCCTGACAGCTCTTCCTCTTCCTTTGCCCGGGCGGCGTCGGCGTGCGCCTTCTTCGCCTCGAACTCCCTCAGCTTGTCCTCGGTGGCGGCCACGGCGTACCTGTGCGGCAGCAAGAAGTTGGTCGCGTAGCCCTGCGCCACGTCGACGACCGTATTGGCCTGGCCGCACCCGCGCACGTCCCTCAGCAGGATGACTTTCATGTACACCCACTGTACCGCTTTTTCACGCAAAGAAAAAGGCCGGGCTGGTCCCGGCCTTCCTAGGCGATTATTGGCTCTTGAGCCACTCGAGCGCCGCGTCCATTTGCGGGTCCCTGCCCTCCTTGGCGTCCTCTGCCGTGTAGTCGGCCTTGATGTCGGGCTGGAGGCCGCCGTCGGAGATGCTCGAGCCGTTGGGAGTCAGCCAGCGCGCGACCGTTATCTTTATCTCCGCGCCGCCGCCCAGCTCCATGAGCTGCTGTACCGAGCCTTTGCCGAAGGTGCGCGTGCCCACCAGCGTGGCGACATGGTGCTGCTGGAGCGCGCCCGCCAGAATTTCGGAGGCCGACGCCGAGCCCTGGTCGGCGAGTATCGCCATTTTCAGGTTCTTGCCCGCGAACACGTTGTAGCCCAGCGAGCGGTGCACGACGTTCGGGCGCTTGCCCTTGTAGTCTTCCGTCACGACCGTGTCGCCGATGGGCAGGAAGTAGCTCGCCATCTGCACCGCGGCCTCCAGGTAGCCGCCCGGGTTGCCGCGCAGGTCGAGCACGAGCCTGTCGTCGCCCGAGAGGACGAACTTGCGCAATTCCTGGCGGAACAGCTCGGCCGAGTTCTGCGAGAAGCTGTAGAGCGCGATAGTATAAACGCCGTTCTTTGAAGTGCCGTCGATTATCGGCACGTTTATGGTGTCGCGCACGATGGAGACTACGACGGGCTCGGTGGTGCTGGCGCGCTCAAGGGTGAGCTTGACCGTGGTACCCTTGGGGCCGCGTATGAGCTTGACCGCGTCGTCGACGGTGATTCCCTGCGTGGAGGTGGCATCGACGCCCACCACGACGTCGCCCGAGCGCACGCCGGCGCGCTCGGCCGGTGAGCCCTTGAGCGGCGCGATGACGGTGACCGCGCCGTTCTTGTCGCCCAGCTCCATGCCCACGCCCGAGAACGAGCCTGCGATGGAATCATTGAACTCCTGCGCCTCGGCCGGCGGGAAGAAGGTCGTGTACGGGTCGCCGTAGCTGTCGGTCAGGCCCTTTATGGCGCCGTACAGCTTTTCCTGGTCGCCTGGGACGGACGACGAAGCGTGCGTCTCGACGAAGTTCTTGTTAAGAAGCGTCCACGCCTGCCAGAATTTAGAGAAGTCCACGCCCGAGGGCTGGACGCCGCCGAGTCCCGCCGGCCCCTGCGCCAGCACCAGGCCTGACACGCGGTCAGAGACGCCGGTGTACATGCCCACCCCGAACGCGAGCGCGAGCGCCGCGAACACGCCCGCCGCCTTCAATCGTGCCCTGTTCATATCCGCAAAGTATAGCACGTCGGCACCGCCGGGCCGCCGTCCCTGCCGGGCGCGGCGGAGCCCAAACGCGCGGTATACTCATACCTGTATGCTCACGCGTCATGAAGAGCGCGACCTGGTATGGGTCGACGCGGTCGCGCCCACGCCGCAGGAGGCCCGCGCCCTCATGGACGAGTTCGGCTTCCCGTCGAACGTCGCCCAGGAGCTCCTCTCGGCCTCGTACAAGTCCAAGGTCGAGCGGTGCGCCGACACCGCCTACGTCATCCTCCACTTCCCCACCCTGCGCGGCGGGCACAACCGCCGGCCCGAGCAGGAGATAGACTTCATTATCGGGAAGAAGTTCCTTATAACCGCGCGCTACGAGAACATCGACCCCCTGCACGCCTTCGCCCGCGCGTTCGAGGCCGGCTCTCTGCTGGGCCGCGGCCACGCCTCGCACGGCGGGCACCTCTTCGCGGGCATGGCCCAGAAGCTGTACCTCTCGCTCATCGACGAGTGCGACCTCATGCGCGACCGCCTCGAGGAGATAGAGGCGCGCATCTTCCGCGGCGACGAGCGGCGCATGGTCTTCGAGCTCTCCCACGTGGCGCGCGCCCTGCACGACTTTTCCCGCGCGCTCGCGCCGCACAGGGAAATGCTCTCGTCGCTCGAGCCCGCGGCGGCGCGGCTGTGGGGCCCCGAGTTCTCCTACTACCTGCGCGAGGTCGAGGGCATGCGCGCCCGCGTCGAGCACGAGCTCGCGTCCCTGCGCGACTCGCTCAGCGAGCTGCGCGCCACCAACGACAGCCTGCTTAACACCAAGCAGAACGAGACCATGAAGACGCTCACCATACTCGCGTTCGTCACCTTCCCGCTCACGCTCGTGTCGAGCGTCTTCGGCATGAACGCGAGCCATATGCCGCTGGTGGGGCGCGCGGGCGACTTCTGGATAATCATCGGCATCATGGTGTCGCTCGCCGCGTGCTTCTTCGTTTATTTCAAGTACAAGGACTGGATCTAACATGCTCAAGAAACTGCTCAAGGCCGTGTCCCCGAAAAAAGCGGCGCCCGCGCGCGCCCTGCCGCCGCTCATGCTGCGCAACACCCTCTCGGGCGAATTGGAGGAATTCTCCCCCATGGGCCGCATCGTGAAGATGTACAACTGCGGGCCCACCGTGTACGACTACGTGCACGTCGGCAACCTGCGCGCCTACGTCACCGCCGACACCATCCGCCGCGCGCTCCACGCGTGGGGCTACAAGGTCCAGCAGGCCATCAACATCACCGACTTCGGCCACCTGGTCTCCGACGCCGACGAGGGCGAGGACAAGATGACCCGCGGCCTCAGGCGCGAGAAGATGAAAGTCACCATGGCCAACATGGCCAAGCTCGCCGAGAAGTACGCCGAGGCGTTCCTCGAGGACATCGCACAGCTCGGCCTCGACGTCGAGCGCATACGCTTCCCGCGCGCGAGCCGCTACATTCCCGAGCAAGTGGCGCTCGTGAAGACCTTGGAGCAAAAGGGCTACGCGTACCGCTTGAACGACGGCGTGTACTACGACACCTCGCGCTTTCCGGGCTACGGCAAGCTGGGCGACCAGCACATAGCGGGCCAGGAGCCGGGCGCCCGGCTCGAAGCGAACGCCGCCAAGAAGAATCCGCAGGACTTCGTGCTCTGGAAGTCCGACGCGAAGCTCGGGTGGGAGTCCCCGTGGGGCCTGGGCTTCCCCGGCTGGCACACCGAATGCGTGGCGATGATATTCACCCTGCTTGGCAAGCAGATAGACATCCACACCGGCGGCATCGACCATGTCGCCATCCACCACAACAACGAGATAGCCCAGGCCGAGGCCGCGACCGGCAAGCGCTTCGCGCGCTACTGGCTGCACGGCGAGTTCATCACCATAGAGGACAAGAAAGTGTCCAAGTCGCTGCGCAACACGATAAGCCTGCGCAACGTGGTAGACAAGGGGCTGGCTGCGCGGGCGCTCCGCTACTGGTTCCTGACCGGGCACTACTCGACGCCGATGAACTTCACCTGGGACGCGCTCGAGGCCGCCAACACCGCCTACACGCGGCTCGCGCGCGCCTACCTGGAGCTGCCCCCTTCGCAGATGAGGCCCGACGAGGCGTTCCTGCGCGATTTCTACGCATGCATAGCCGACGATCTCAACACGCCGCAGGCGCTCGCGCGCGTCTGGGACCTGTTGCGCGACCAGAGCGTTGCGCCGACGGTCAAGCGCGCCTCATTGCAGGAGGCCGACCGGGTGCTGGGGCTGGGGCTCGGCGACTCGGGCCCGGTGGCGCGCGTCACGGTCATATCGACAGACGACCTGCCCGAGGAGGTCCGGCGGCTCGTGTCGGCCCGCCGGGAAGCCCGCGAGAATAAGGACTACAAGAAATCAGACGACCTGCGCGCCCAAATCGCCAAGAAAGGCTTCGACGTAAAAGACACTCCCGAGGGCCAGAAGGTGACGAAGAAATAGCGCGGAGCGCGGCTTGCGCTCCCCTCGCGGCATGAGATACTTACGGGGTACTCCGTAACAGATTCTCATATGGACCTATTTGGCCTGGGCGCGCCCGAAATCCTCCTTATATTGTTCGTACTCCTCCTCTTCTTCGGCAAGGACAAGCTGCCGGACCTCGCGAAGAGCATCGGCCGCTCGTTCCGCGAACTGAAGAGCGGATTCGCGGACGGCACCAAGGAAGACCCGAAAAAGAAGCCCTAGCATGCCGGGCGAAGCACCGGCGCGCGGGGCGCACGCGGGATTCTGGGACCATGTCGGCGTGCTGCGCAACTACCTGCTCGCGGGAGCGGGCGTTTTTATCGCCCTCGCTATCGCCATATTCGCCTTCGGCGCGGACGCGCTCATTCAGTACCTCCTGAGGCCGCTTGGCGGCCAGACCCTGCTGTTTCTATCCCCCATGGGGCCGTTCCTGTTCAAGATAAAAATCTCGATATACGCGGCGCTCCTCGTCTCGTTCCCCTTATGGCTCGGTCTGTTCCTCAGCTTCATAGCACCGGCGCTTTCGCGTGCGCGCGTACGCGCCCTGTCGCTCTTCGCCGCGTGCTCGACCGCGCTGGGCCTCGGGTCGCTGGCGTTCGCGTACTTCTACTTCATTCCCGTCACGCTCAAGGTATTGCAGGGCTTCGCTGTAGAGGGCACCGTCTCGATGCTTACCGCCGAAAGCTACCTCACGTTCTTCCTCCTGGAGCTTCTGGTGGTATTCGTCGTTCTGCAAATTCCGGTCGTGACCGTCGCGCTCTCCTACGTGCGGCTCGTCAATCCGCATTTCCTGGCCAGGCAGCGGCGCATCGCGGTCCTCGCGATCATCACCCTGCTCGCTATTGTCACGCCCACGACCGACATCGTAACGCTCGGCATCGTCGCCGTCCCTGCGGTCGCCCTCTGGGAGATAGGGCTCGTCGTATCGAAAGCGATATACCCCCGGCGCTAGCGCAGGCGCAAAAAAACCGCGCCGAGGCGCGGGCGGGCCACGAAGCCGCTGTTTTTTACGGCGACGGGAGGAGGTTGCCGGGGACGAGCTCGCCGTCGACTATGGTCGCCTCGCGCACGTTGTCCCACTGAAGGATAGTGTGGGTGCCGCCATTGTAGTCCTCGAAAGAGTAGGGCCCGCCCTCGGCTCCGAAGGGGCCGATGAAATAGACGTTGCTCAGGGAAATATTGATGTCCGCGCCGTCCGCCATGAACCTCAGGCCCCAGGGCCCGCCCTGGATGATCACGTCCTGAAGGACCACGCTGCCGCCCCAGTTATCCGCGATGAAGAACCCGGCGGTTGCCGCCGTCGTGTGGGCCCTTACATGGACCCTCCTGAGGGTCACCGTGCCGCCTCTTGCCCCCGGCGAGTAGGCCTGGAGCGTGTCCGCATGGTCGTCGCCCACGCCTTCGGCCTCGAGGTAGGCGTCCTCGATGAGGAGATCGTTGTCGGTGATCCTGATGCACTCCCGCGAGAGCACCCTGATGAAGCTCAGCTCGTTGTTGCCCTTGCACAGGATCGAGTAGCTCACTCCCTGCTCCCGGATGCTGTAATGACTGAGATCGTCGCCGTTCTCCAGGACGACGGGCATGACAAGCTCCGTCATGCCGGTGAATTTGCCGTCGTCGAAGCTCAGCGGGATATCGTGCGCGACTCCGCCTCCTCCGCTGTCTCCCCCGCTAGTCGAGCTTCCCGCGCCCTTCGTTTCAACGGAAGCGATGCAGTAGTTGGTCGCAGCGAGCTTGGTGAATCCGTTAGTGGTTACATCCATGTCGTCCCAGGTCGCGTCGCCGCCATGGAAGAAGGCCGTCGCGCCGGTCGCGGCGTTGTTGTACCTCTGCGACGAGGTGGAAGCCGTCCCGGGGGCGACGTCGTAAATGACGACTATCCTGTCGCCCGTAGAGAGGTCGAGGCCCGAAAGGTCGGCCCAATCGCTCGTCTGGGCCGTGGTCGCGCCCGCAAAGCCGCTCGCCCCTCCGAACTTCAGCTCAATGGGGGTCGCGGTCGTATTCGAGTAGTTCAGGTTGGTATCCCATTTTCCGAACGAGGCGTGGAGAATCGAGAGGCTGTTCGTGGACCCGGGCTGGAAGGTCACGCGAATCTGCGTTCCCGTGCTGCCGGTTATGGCGCACACGACACGGAAGGACGTATTCGCATTGGCATCGTCCGCGCTAAGCGCCGGATCGGCGGCAAACAGCTCTATCGGAGTACTGGCTGCTACCGCCGCTGCTCCGACAACGCCCGCTATCGCCCTGAATTGGCTCATACGGAGATTGTATCACGCGAAAAAGAAGTAGCTCCCGCAAAGCACGGGAGCTTGTGCCGATTCAGGGAAACAGGTTACGAGATCAGCGTGCTGGGACCGCTGACCACGCGCTGCTTGCCGTTCACTTCAAGGATGCCGGCCACGTCGCCGTCGGCCATGGTGACGTTGGTGGAGCCGGGGCCGTCTATGGTGACCGAGCCGCCGGAATCGTTGACGATCTGGCATTCAAAGCCGTCGTCGAGCGTTCCGACCGCCGGCACCGTAATGGTAAGCGCCGCAGTGCAGACGATGCGCGTGCCGTTGTGCGCCGCAGCGAGGGTAAAGCCGCTCGTTTTCGCGGCTTCGGATACCGGCCCTATATTGAGGCCTGCCGAATCGTGCCCCACGGCCAGGTACGTATTCAGCACTGTACCCCAGGTACCGTCATCGGAACCGGGAGTCGGAAGTCGTGCCATATGAGCTTAGTATACACGACCCCGATTGAGCCAAGCCCCCGCCCGCCCCCGCCTGTGAACAGCGGGATTACTGCCGGCAAACTGCGCTATACTTATATATGAATAGGAAAAATACTGGCATGACTATGAATGAAAAGAGGCAAATAAGCCGCAAGGAGTTCCTGACGGTCGTGGGAGGCGCCGCTGCCGTGGTGTTCTTGAGCAAATTCGTAGGCACAAAGACCGCAGTATCAACCGTACTTGGCCGCAAGGCCACTGCCGGATACGGCAGCTCGACCTATGGCGGCTAAGAAACTCGGGTTCCTGCTCGTTTCGCTGGCGCTCATGGCGCCCTCATTTTCCCTTGCCGCGCCATACGGCAGCGGCCCGTACGGCGAGGGGGCCTACGGCACCGGCTATGAAGAACAAGGGGGCAATCGGACTAACGGCGGGAGCGGCACTATTATTATCCCCCAGCCGGACACGCCCGCCGATACCGGCAGTCAGGGCCTAACCGACGCCCAAATACAGGCCATACTCGGGCTCTTGGGCTCTTTCGGCGCCGACGGCGCCACTATCGCCAACGTCACCTTGGCCCTCAACGGCCAGCCCCATACGGGAGCAGGCGCCACTCCCGCATACGCCTTCACCCGCGACCTCGACATCGGTTCTCGCGGCGAGGACGTGCGCGCCCTTCAGAAATACCTCAATGCCCGCGGCTACCCGGTAGCGCCCAGCGCCGAAGGCTCTTTGGGCCAGGAAACCGATTATTTCGGCGCCCTTACGCAGGCGGCGCTCGCGAAGTTCCAGGCCGCCAGCGGCATCACGCCGTCCGCCGGCTACTTCGGCCCGCTTACGCGCGCCTACATTGCGGCACACTAGTTCATGCCCGTCCATGCCAATAGGCGCCTCACGGCGCCTTTTGCGTACCCTTATCCCCTTTTTACCCGCCTAAAGCCTGCCTCGCGGACTCGGCAACGGCTTTTGCCTGCGGCACCGGACAAAAAATGGGAATTATCCCCTTTTTGTCCCCCTACCCACATGCGGGCTTCAAGTTCGCGTATGTAAATTACAGGCCCGAGGGGGTACACTTACCCTATGGCCGAAGGCAAGTTTAAAGACGCTAAAAAGCCGGCAGGCAGGCGCGACGGCCTGCGCCTGCCCCCGCAGACGCTCGAATCCGAGAAGGCGTTCCTGGGCGCGCTCATGATACGCCCGGAGGGCATGATAGAGTCGAGCGACCTCATAACGCCCGACGCGTTCTACGCCGAAAAGCACCGCATCATCTACCGCGCCATGCAGGCGCTGTACGCAAAAAACGAGCCCATAGACATCGAGTCGGTGCGCGCGCGCCTCTCCGACGACGGCCAGCTCGAGGGCGTCGGCGGCGTCTCCTACTTGGCCGAGCTCGCGGCGGACGTGCCTGCGGCCTCCAACGCGCGCCACTACGCGGGCCAGGTGCAGAAGAAGTACATGCTGCGAAGCCTCATAGACGCCGGCGAGTTCGTCGCCGAGCTGGGCTACGACGAGTCGAGCGAGCTCGACGAGACGTTGGACAAGGCGGAGAAGAAGGTCTACGAGGTCACGCAGACGCCGACCATGAGCAAGTTCATGGCGCTCGGCGACTCCTTGAAGGAAGCGTGGTCGCGCCTCGAGTACCTGCACGAGCACAAGGACGAGGTGCGCGGCGTGCGCACCGGCTACCGCGACTTGGACAACCTGCTGGCGGGCTTCCAGAAGTCGGACCTCATCATCCTCGCGGCGCGCCCTTCCATGGGCAAGACCTCGTTCGCACTCGACATAGCCCGCAAGGCCGCGGTGACCCACAAGGCGGTCGTGGGCGTGTTCTCCTTGGAAATGGCCGCCCAGCAGCTCATAGACCGCATGGTCGCGGCGGAGTCGGGCGTCAACTCCTGGAACCTGCGCACCGGCAACATAAAGGAGCAGGAGGACTGGGACCGCATCCGCGAGGCCTACGACCTCCTGGGGGCCGCCCCCATCTACATCAGCGACGAGCCAGCGCAGAACATACTCAAGATGCGCGCCACCGCCCGCCGGCTCAAGAAGGAGCACGGGCTCGACATGATAATCGTGGACTACCTCCAGCTCATGGTGCCTACGCAGGCGAAGGCCAACGACAACCTGGTCCAGCAGATAACCGAGATATCGCGCTCGCTCAAGCAGCTCGCGCGCGAGATGGACGTGCCCGTGCTGGCGCTTTCCCAGCTCTCGCGCGCCGTCGAGCAGCGCGGCGGCAAGCCGAGGCTTTCCGACCTGCGCGACTCGGGCGCCATCGAGCAGGACGCCGACGTCGTCATGTTCATCCACCGCGAGGACAAGATAAACAAGGAGTCCGACCGCCCCAACATTGCCGAGATACTGATAGAGAAGCACCGCAACGGCCCCACGGGCATGGTCGAGCTGTACTTCGACGACAAGCGCACCACCTTCCGCTCGCTCGAGAAGGCCGACATGAGCGCCTTCGGGGCCGCCGACCCGCTCGACGCGTTCTGATAGAATAGGAGGCGCATAGCGGGGCGAGACGAGCATCGCGCAGTCCGACGGGACGAGCGTAGCGAATTTCCAGCAGGAAATTACGCGCGCGAGGCGAACCCCGCTATGCGCCTCCCAAGCAAGCCTCGCACCATGGATTCAATACACCGCCTCGCCGCGCTTTTCGAGAAATTCCCCGGCATCGGACCGCGCCAGTCGCGGCGCTTCGTCCAGCACCTCTTAAGCGCCAGCCCCGCCGCGCGCTCCGAGCTCGC
Source organism: uncultured Candidatus Saccharibacteria bacterium (assembly GCA_964650645.1). GTDB lineage: Bacteria > Patescibacteriota > Minisyncoccia > Phycocordibacterales > SBAW01 > GWA1-54-10. The sequence goes on along the minus strand of CAZYUH010000001.1, from coordinate 588,267 downwards.
CGACTATATAAAGCGCCTGGGCGCCGAAAGCCGCCAGTGCGCCCATTGCCACCGCTGGTACACGCTTGGCGGCGCTGACCGGGGGCTCTGCCCCATCTGCGCCGACCCGGCGCGCGAAACCTCGATACTGTTCGTGGTCGAGAAGGACGCCGACATCGAGAACGTCGAGCGCTCGGGCTTCCGCGGCCTCTACTTCGTGCTGGGCGGCACCATCGCCTTGGCGACCGAGGAGCCCGAGAAGTTCGTGCGCATGCGCGAGCTCTTCAAGCGCGTCGAAGAGGACGCCTCGGCGCTCAGGCTGGGCGAGCTCATCCTGGGCCTCTCGGCCACGACCGAGGGCGACCACACCCGCGAGATCCTGGTAGAGAAGCTCCGCCCCCTTTCCGAGGGCCTCAACTTCCGCATCTCCTCCCTGGGCCGCGGCCTCTCCACCGGCTCCGAGCTAGAGTACGCCGACCCCGACACCATCGCCCAGGCGCTGGGCAACAGGCACTAATTTTTGTAGAGTACGGCCAGACGCATTCAGCAACGGAGCCGGATGATGCGGGTTATTTCCAGGAAATGCTTCCCTGTCTCACTGTGCGTGGCAGGCCACTACTCGGTACCGCTCGATGGAGGGCTGCTGGTCAATCTCGACTGGCAGTACGGCTGGTCTGCCGGTACCGGGAGGATTATCGACCGGGCCGCTGCCATGAAGATGAGGAGGGCCGGCTGCAAGCCGTACAAGCTTTACAGCGATAGCCCGCGCGAGCCTGAACGATGGGAAATCGCGACTGTAGGGGAAAAATGGTCATGGGCCACCATTAAGGTTTACCATTACGGCAGCCGGATAAATTACTACGCCGGCGGAACGCTGGCAAGCGAGGGAACCGAACTCTTATCGGACCTCGAAGCAAAAGGCGGCTGGGAGCTGAGCATCGGCAGGCAAGCCATCAGGCTCGAGCCTGGGCCGCTGATAACGAGGAGGATCCGCTTTCATGCATTCGGCGAATGCAGGCATCCCAAGCATATGCTGGTCCGGCTTCTTGGCTAGGCAAAATATAAAACCCCGGCACAGGCCGGGGTTTTCCTTACGCGAGCTTGGTGATCTTCACCTCGAAGAAGGGCTGGCGATGGCCGCGCTTCTTGAAATAGTTGGACTTGGCCTTGTACTTGATGACGGTCACCTTGGGGGCGCGGCCGATGCGCGTAATCTCGGCCTCCACCTTGGCGCCCGAAATGAAGGGCGCGCCGACGGTCGTGGCGTCCTTGCCGTTATCGGAAAGGAGGACCTCGCCGAAGGTGACCTTGTCGCCCACCTTGAGCTCGGCATAGCCGTCGCGGCCAAGCGCACCCTTTATCTTCTCCACCTTAAGGGTCTGTCCCTCGGTAACGAGGTACTGCTTGCCGCCGGTCTGGATGACGGCGAACTCGCCGGAGGCCGCCGGGGCCTCCTTCTTTGCCGCCTTGGGGGCGGCTTTGGTCGTTTTGGATGCTTTCTTAGTCGCTGGTGCCATGCAAAAATGAGCCCTGGGCTCGTCTGGAATACTACCTTAAAAGCCATTTTCGCGCAAGAATAGCCCGGCCTTTGCGCCAAAACGGGCGCCATCAGCTATTGACAACTTCCCTTGCGTTTCAGCATGCATGCTATATAGTGTACGGCGGGTGTGAGGGCACACTAGGGAGGTTTACATGGTATGGCAAGAAGGCCTCCGTGCAGGTTTTTGGACCGGCGTAGGCGCAATGGTTGTTATCCCAGCAGTGATGCTGTTTTTGCACTTCTGACAAAAAGGAAGTGCGTGCGATGAGGCCGCGTATCACTACGCGGCCTTTTCCTATTCCCAACCCCGCCCCTCCCTACTCCTTGCCCTCCAGGAGCGGCTTCTCTATGGCCGCCACCTCGATGCCGGCCGCGTCGCCCGTGATTTTCAGCACGTCCTTGTCGATCTTACCCAGCTCCTTGTAGCCCGCGTTGTAGTGGTTGACCGTGGTCGAAAGGGACGCGCCCAGCCGCTTGTAGTAATCCTCGTAGGCGGTCAGGTGCCGGCTGAGCGCCTCCACGTTTTTGGCGATATCCTTGGCCTGCTCCTCTATCTTGAAGGCCTTGAAGCCGTACAAAACCGACTGCAGGTACGCGGCGAACGTCGTAGGGCTCACGATAATCACCTTGCGGTCGTTCTGGGCGTACTCAAGGAGGCTGCGCGTGTTGACCGCCCCCACCCCGTCGTTCAGGAGGTCGTAATAAATGCCCTCGGCCGGGATGTACATGAACGCGAACGGCAGGGTGCCGTCCTTGGGACGCACGTACTTGCTCGTCTCGTCGATGCGCTTCTTGAGGTCCTTCTTGAACGCGTCCTCGTATTCCTGGCGGCGCAGGTCGTCCTTCTCGTCGCGCAGGCGCGAGTAGTTCTCGAGCGGGAACTTGGCGTCGACGGGGATAATCCCCTCCTTGGTGCGTATGATGGCGTCCACCGTCTCCCCGCCCGGGAATTCGTACTGCATCTGGTAGGCGCCGGGCGGCAAAATGTTGCTCATGACGAGCTCGAGGCTCGCCTCGCCCAGGTTGCCGCGCTGCTTCTGGTTCTTTAAGACCTGCTCAAGGTTGCCCAATTGCTCGGCAATCGTGAATATCTGCTTGGTGCTCTCGCGGGTTTCCGAAACGCCCTTGACGACCTCTATGAGCTGGTCGCCCACCTGCTTGGTAATGGTGGCCATGAGCGCGCGGCCCTGGTCCGTCTGGGCCGTCATGAACTCGCTCATGGCCTTGGTGCCCTCGCCAAGCTTGCTGTCCATGGCGCGCGTCAGCTCCGCGAGCTGGTTCTGCAAAAGCACCATGCTCTGCGAATCCTGCGGCGCGGCGGTAGCCCCCTTCTGCATGCGCCAGAGCATGGCAATGATGCCCAAAGCGAGCAGTATGAGCACGGCAACGAGTACGGTAAGCAGGTCCATTCCCCCATTCTACTTGGTCTGTAAAAATGCGGTACACAAATCGCGAAGGGCAAAAGAAAGGCCCGCCGCGCAGGGCGCGGCGGGCAGCATATCGGATTCTAAAGAGCGGCATACGCCGGAGGCGTGGCGATAGGCGCCGCATGCACGGCCTTCTCGCCCGCCTTCTGCTCCCCGCTCGATACCAGGCGGATGTTTTCGGCGGGAAGCACGCCGTCCGTCTCTATGGCGAACAGTTCCCGGAGCCGCCGCTTGGCCTCGTCCAGGCACGCGAAGACGTGCCCCGGCCTGGCGTAGAACTCCGTATCGAAGCGATACCGCTTTCCCTCGGCCCCTCCGCCCCGCGCCTCCGTGACCCTTGTCTCCAGTATGTAATACGGCCTGGGCCGGTAGGAGCGCGTAAATATCGAGGGAGTGGCGGGCGTTATGACCAGGTACGCCTGGTCGCCGGCGTTAAACTCCGGCAACTCCCGGGCAGCCGCTAATACCATGACCTCCTCCTTGGCGTGCGTGTGCGTCTGGCCGCAAGATACCACGCCTGCTATACTGTGGCCATAGCATTTTAAGAAATAGATATGACCCAAGCAGACCTCAAGGAGATGATGAAGGACGCGATGCGCGCCAAGGACAGCGTCAAGCTGGGCGTCGTGCGCGGGCTCATGAGCGCCATGACCAACGAGGCGGTGGCCAAGGGCTACGGCCCCGATGGCCAGCTCAATGAGGACGAGGTGCTCACGGTGGTCATGCGCGCCGCAAAGCAGCGCAAGGACTCCATACAGCAGTTTACCGACGGCGGCCGCCCGGAATTGGCCGAAGGCGAGAAGGCCGAGCTGGCGGTCCTCGAAACCATGCTCCCCGCCCAGATGTCGCGCGACGAGATAGCCGCCGCCGCGGCCGCCAAAGCCGCCGAAACGGGGGTTACCGACAAGACCAAGGCCAACATGCTCATGGGCGCGCTCATGAAGGACCTCAAGGGCAAAGCCGACGGCACTATCGTAAAAGAGGTGGTTGACGCGATGTTCAACTAGCAGTGAGGCTGCGGGTTCGCCTAACACGCGCCGCTTTCGCGCCACGAACAACTTGACCTTTAGCCTATTTTAGAGTATAATTAGAGCTAGAGGGTTTGTTGGTATCGCGTCGCCCTCGCCTTTCCCGTTCAGGAGGAACCGAGCAATGGGACAACTGAAGCGCGCGCTCATCGAGCGCGAAGAGGATGCCCGCCTGCAGGATTGCAAGCGCTCCCAGCCGGGCCGGAAGCGGTCGCGCGTCGCGTACATCGCAACCCCGACTGTCGGCCTCGCCAAGCGCATGACGGGCGAGCACCAAGAAAAATAGCGTCCCCACCAGCACCCCGCGCTCACGCGCGGGGTTTTTCATGCACGAGATTCGGTCAGGCGTCCAACTTGCGCCGTCGCAAAAACTTTTCGCGACCCCGCCTCGCAGCCCTGCCAGTGCAGGACAACGCTGCGGCCGTCACAGGTGGTCACAAGTCGAATTCTGCCGTCGCAGAATTCGCTCGCGACCCCGGCTCGACCCCGCCGGGCCTGCGCCTTTCGAATCTGCCTTCCGTCAGCCTGGCCCACAACTCAAAACTTTGCCGTCGCAAAGTTTTGGTCGCCGGCCCCGCCTCGGCCGTTTTGCGTGCTCGCAAAACATGCCTCCGGCCGTCACAAAGCGCAGAAAATCCTGCAGCAGTGCAGGATTTTCAGCCTTTGTGACCCTACGGGGATTCGAACCCCGATTTGATCCGTGAGAGGGATCTGTCCTAACCATTAGACGATAGGGCCATGTTCGCGCTTCCGCCCGGATAATTAATCGCGGGCCGTCCCAGACAATGTACGACAAAAGCGGGAAAATTAAAAGGCCGGCGTACGGTGCGTACGCCGGCCAAAAGAGCGTTACTTCGCCGGGGACCTAGGCCAGCTCCACCTCCTCCTGGCTGAACTTCTTTTCAGTCAATGGGAACCTGACAATGATAGCGCCGGTCGAGGGATCGACCCTGATGCCATACCCCCTTTTCCCTCCCGCAATGACCGGCTGGCCGATGAATTTCCTGCCGCTTTCAATGAGCTTTGGCAGCTCCTTTTTCACGCTGCGCCTATGCAACGCGAGGGATTTCAGCTTCCGCTTTTGCTTCGCGAGATCCGACCTCGCTCCGGTCTCCGCCCGCAAGGAATCATGGAAACGCTCCCTGTTCTCTCCGGTCATCTGCACCTCTGTTGTACGTGGATCCTGAACGCATATTTGTACAAGGCAACGCTTTTGTCAATAAAAACGGCGAAGGCAGTCAATCACCTTTTCGTTCCGCCTATTGCCTGTTCGCGAGCGAACAACGGCAATTCCCGGGCATGGCCCGGGACCGGAAAAAACGGTAATCAATTACCGTTTTTTCCACTCCCTGTCCTGGCGCACCAAAAGGTCCCCTGCCCGCTCGGGCTCGAGCATGATCTCCTCCACGATGCGCTCCATGCGCATGCTCTGGCTGCCTTTTACCAAAATAGCGTCGCCTTCCCGTATAAGGTTCTTGAGCTCCTCGGCCGCCTTGCCCGCATCCTCGAACTGCAAAATATTCGCATCGGGCATGCCGTTGTCCAGTGCGCCCATGGCAATATCGCGCGCCCGCACGCCGACCGTCACGAGCGCATCGCACGTTTTTGCGGCCACGGCGCCCGCCTTGCGGTGCTCCTCCACGGACACGCGCCCCAATTCCATCATGTCGGCCAGGGCCGCTATGGCGCGCACGGGCTTCGTGAGCGCGAGCGCGTGGAGCGCCGCCTCCGTTGCCGCCGGCGAGGAGTTGTACGTGTCGTCTATCACTAAAGAGTCCTTGATGCCCGGAAGCAGGCGCACGCGCCCAGGCGGCGGCTCGTAAGCTTCGAGCCCCGCTACGATGTCCTGCAGGCCCACGCCCAGCGCGTGGCCCGCCGCCGCGGCCGCGGCGGCGGGCGCGAAGGCGTGCCTGCCGAGCGAGCCGATAATCTGCACGGGCGCCGACTCTTCCCCGACCGTCACGGTGGCGCGCATGCCTATGGGCCAGTTATAGCCGCCCTCCTGGCGCACCACCTCGAACTTGTGCACCCATACGTCCGCCCCGTTGCTGAAGCCGAAAAAGAGCAGGCGCGCGTCGGGCGCGGGGAGCCGCTGTTCCAGCTTGCGGGTGCGCTCGTCGTCGGCGTACAAAAGTATCGAGCCGCCCGGCCGCACCGCGTCCATAAGAGAGGCCTTCTCCTCAATGACCGCCTCCACCGAGTCGAAGAACTCCACGTGCACCGGCACCTCCGGAAGCCGCGTGATTATGGCGACGTCCACCTTTATCCACGACGCCAGCGAGCGTATGTCGCCCGGCCTGTCGGCGCCCACCTCAAGCACGAGCCACTCCGGGTACGGATGCGTCATGACTATCAAAGAGAGCCCGTCCACGATGTTCTGCAGCCAGCGCAGGGGGTTGCCCCACGCGTTGCCGAGCCCCAGTATCGTCAGCGGCACCCCCAGCTCGCTGTTGAAGCTCTTCTCCGACTTGCGCACGTGGTACTTCCTTGAAAGCACGGCGTACACCGCGTCCTTGGTCGAGGTCTTGCCCACGCTCCCGGTAATGGCCACGACGCGCGGCCTGTACTTGCGCAATACCGCCTTGGCTTCCGCCTGCAGAATGCGCACCACAATGCCTTTTAGAAACCGCTTCATCGTTTCTCCTATTCTACCTTATCTAAAAAGCTCCGGGAGACCCGGAGCCTCGCGGCGCGGCCGCCCTACCGGTCCGGCGGGATGTTGTAGTAGTTGATGAGGAAGCGGGTCAGCGAGGTGAACGGCGGGGCCCAGGTCTGGCTCGCGAAGGGCGCGCCCTGCGGCTCGACCGCGAAGAGGAATACGAGGAATTTCGCGTCGTACGCCGGGAAGTACCCGAAGAAGCTGTGCAGGTACTTGTCGGCGTAGTAGCCGCCGCCCGCCGGGTTTGCGATCTGGGCGGTGCCGGTCTTCGCGGCGATGCTCCAGTGCTCCATCTTCACCTTTCCGTCGGCGAGCGGGCCGTCCACCACCTTCGTGAGCATGCGCGTCACGGCCGTGGCGGTCTCCTGCTTGAGGACCTGCTTGGGCTCGCCCCACCCGAGCGCGCGGGTGATCCCGCTCTCTTCCTTTATCGCGCTCGCCAGGTGCGGCGTCACGAGCTTGCCGCCGTTTGCCAGGACCGCGAGCGCGCGCACCATCTCAACAGGCGTCACCGCGATGCCCTGCCCGAAGGATGCCGTGTCGAACTCGACCGCCTGCCTGCTGTTGAGGTTGTCGGTGAGCCCGCGCACCTCGCCCGGCAGGTCGATGCCCGTCTCCTCGTTGAACTTGTAGTGGTCGAGGAAATACTCGCGCATCACGGACGGGCCCATCTTGGTGGCGACGAAGCTCGCGCCCAGGTTAAGCGACTGCGAGAGCACCTCCTGCATGGGCACGACGCCGCGCGCCTTGCCGTCGTAGTTGCATATCTTCTTGGTGTCGACGGTCATGCAGCCGGTGTCGTCGTAGGTAGTATCCTCCTTCACCGCGCCCGAGTCGATGCCGGCGGCCATGGTGAGCGGCTTCATGATGGAGCCCATTTCGTAGACGTTCTGCGCCATCGGGTTGGCGTACACGACCGGGTTCTCCTGCTCGTTGAACTCGTTGAGGTCGAACGTCGGCGAGAGCGCCATGGCGACGATGGCGCCGGTGTGCGGGTCCATGACGATGCCGCCCGAGAGCGTGGGGTGCCAGGTGCCCTCGTACTCCTGCAGGGTGCGCTCCAGCTCGCCCTGTACGGAAGGCTCGATGGAGGTGATGAGGTCGCCCTGCTCGCTCGTGCCCGCCAAAACGCCTTGCGCGGCGCCGAACAGCTCCACGAAGAAGTTGCGGTACAGGTTGTCGCCCGAGCGGCCCAAGACCGGCTCGTAGTAGCGCTCCAGCCCGTAGCGGCCCTTCTGCTCGTCGTCGTTGTTGTACGCGACGAAGCCGAGCGTGCGCGCGGCGAGCGAGCCGCCCGGGTAGTAGCGTTGGTGGTCCCCCGAGTCCTCGACCTCGCGCAGGGTCGCGGCGAGTATCGGCGCGCCGTCCTTGTCGGTAAAGTAGATGGCCCCGCGGTTAAGCAGCGGGTTGCGCGTCGAGACGAGCTGGGCCGAGGCGCGGCGGTCGTACTCGTCCCCGTGCACGATTTGCAGGAAATAGAGCTTGGCGATGATGGCCAGGCTCATGAAGAGGAGGGCCGCCGTCAGGAGGCGGACGCGCAGGACGAATCGGGACGACATAATTCAGTTAGTATACCGCGATGAAGCCCGCATGAGCCGCGCGGCGCGCTACCGGTTCGCGGTGAGCGTCTGCGCGCCGGCTTCGGCGTACACGGTCGCGACGTCCACGGGCGCCACGAAACCCAGCGAGCGCGCCAGCGTGGGCGTGAGCGCCCTGGTCGCCGTCAGGTACTTGGACTGGAGCTCGCCCACCCTCGAGGAAAGCTGGGCTATCTCGCGGCGCGCGGAAGCCTGTGAAGCGGCATGCGACACGGCCTCAAGGAGGAAGAACCCGTACAGGAAGGTGCTGAGCACTATGACGGCCGCAAGCGCGGCGACGGCGCGCCTCACGTAGAGGTGGTAGAGCGCTATGGGGTTGAGTTTTATTGGCATATCTTTTCTATCGCTCTTAGCTTGGCGGACCTGGACGCGGGGTTTGCTTTCACTTCGGCCTGGGACGGGACGAGAGGCTTCTTGTACAACAGCCTTCCCCTGTGCCCGTCCCCTTCTTTTTTGGATAAGCCCGCGAAGAGCCGCTTTACCAGCCGGTCCTCGATGCTGTGGAAGGTAATGACCGCGATGCGGCCGCCGCACGCCAGGAGCGCCCATGCCGCCCCGACGCCCTGCTCTATGGCGCCCAGCTCGTCGTTGACCGCGATGCGCAGGGCCTGGAAGGTGCGCGTCGCCGGGTGGATGCGGCCGCGGCGGTACGCGGCGGGCACCGCGTCGTGTATAGTTTCGACGAGCTCGAGCGTGGTCTCGAAGGGCTTCTCTTCGCGGCGCTTGGTGACCGCGGCGGCGATGCGGCGCGCGTAGCGCTCCTCGCCGTAGCCGAAGAACACGTCGGCCAGCGCCTTTTCGCTGAACGTGTTGAGCATCTCGGCGGCGGTAAAGCCCGAGCGCGGCGCCTCGCCGTAGCTCATATTAAGAGGCTCGTCGGCCATGAAGGAAAAGCCCCGGCCGGAGGAAAGCTGGCCGCGGTTCCACCCGAGGTCAAAAAGCGCCTTGTTTATTTCGGTGATGCCCAGGTCTTCCGCTACCCGGCCCAAATCGCCGAAGTTCGCGTTGATGACGCCCGCCGCCGGGTCGGCATCGAGGCATACGAGCTTTATCCTCGCCTCTTTCTTCAGGAGCTTCGAGTGCCCGCCCTGCCCGTAGGTCGCATCGACGACTATCTCCTTGTCCTGCACGGCAAGCGCCGCCAGCGCCTCGCGCGGCATGACGCTCACGTGCTTGGCGTCCAGCTTCCGCTCTGCCTCGATTTTCCGCTTCCGCTCTTGCTGCCGCTCATGTGCCACGACGCCCTCCTCTCGACGGGAGCGGTGCGATGCACGAGCAGCAGTAAAAGTAGAAGTCATATGTTAAAGAATCCCCATGTTCCCCAGCGCCTGGGCCATCTGGTCGGCGCCCTTCTCGATGCGGCGCTTGTACTCCTCCCAGGTCTTCTCGTTCCAGATCTCGATGCGGTCCGACACGCCGGCCAGGACGACGCGGGACTTGAGGTCTGCGAACTCCTTGAGGTAGTCGGGAATGAGGATGCGCCCCGCCCCGTCCACCTCGGCCTCGACCGCGCCCGCCAGGAGGAACCTCGCCATGCCGCGGGTGTCGGCCTGCCCCACCGGCAGGTCCGAGAGCTTCTGCGCGATCTTCTGCCATGCCTTCTCCGGGAACATGAAGAGGCACGAATCGAGCCCGCGGGTCACCACGACCTTTCGGCCGACCTCTTTCCTGAACTTCGAAGGCAGGCTGAGCCGTTTCTTCGCGTCGAGGGTGTGGAGGTATTCGCCGATCAGCATATGGTGTTTTCTGCGGAACCCTAGCGGGGCGGGCTATCCCACTTCATCCCACTAGAAACCATTTTACTCCACAGTTTCCTACTTAACTTGTGTATTTATCCACATTTCGACCCGTTTGGCGGCAAGCGGGAGCGGCGCCAGCAAGAAGCCGAAAAACGTTGGTATATAAGGGGTTTTATATGCTTGACAATTTATACAAACGGGTGTATAATTAATAGCAGGAAGGTCAAACAGACTGTTCCCGAAGCTGAACACCAGCCAGGAGAATACCGATGCCGTTCATTCCCACCGCCCCCATGAAGCCCGCCCCTCTCTCTAAGCCCCCGCAGCTGCAGGAGCTCGACGCCTACTGCCGCGAACTGGAAAGGGTGGAGCGGAACTTCAAGCTGAAGTTCGGGGCCTGCCTCGTCGCCGCGGTCTTTTGCGGCAGTTTCCTCTGGGCGCTCATGGTCTTTTGACGCCCGCGACCGGCATCGCACTGCGATGCCGGCCTTTTCCATTCCCTGGCCCGTTCACGCAGGCCCTGCTGCGCCCCGTAAGTTTTACAAACCCGGCCCGTCTGGTATAAAGGGGCAAGTAGCCTTCTGCGTACCGCACAACCGCACACAGGAAAGGGTTTTCCCATGACGCGTCTCACGAAGACCATCAAGACGAAACTCCAGGAAGTCGAAAAGAGGGGCCTGCGCGCCGTCCTGTTCGATTCCTACAAGCCCGAGCTGCACTACATGCGCGGCCCCGGCCCCGCGTGGAAGGAAAAGCACGGTTCTTTACAGCCTTATGATGGCAGGGATTCTCGTTTAGCCGTTGCACCAAGCAGCGTCCAGACCAGAGTTCCTCCGGATACCCTCTCCGCTTCGCGGAGGTGAGGATCAAGTTTTTCGGCTTCACGCCGAACTCACGCCCGCCCTCGGCTTTGCCGGGGCGGGCTTTTATTTAAAAAAATTACGCGCTCGCCTCCGCAAGCCGTGCGAGCACGAACTCGCGCGGCAGGCTCGAGAGGAACCACCCAGCCTTGGGGCCGCTCTCTTTGGCCAAAAACGCGAGATACACCGCCTTAAATTCTTTCGTCTTGTGCAATTCGGCGTGCAGTTCCTCGCCAGAGGGCATCGCCTCGCGCGAGGCGATGAAGCCATGCAGCCCCTTGAGTGCCGCTTTGGCAGAATCGGAAAGGCCCTTCGCGGCATCCGGAAGCTCCTCCTGCAGCTTGAATACGAACTTCTCGGGCGCGTACGCGGAAAGCCAGTGGCGGGCGTATTTCGCGCGCTCGTCCAATTCGGCGCGGTCGGCCTCGGGGAACTCCTTGTGCAGGTCCATATGCGGCATCTGCACGACGAACGCGACCTGCGAGAAGCGCGGCAATGCCGACTGCGCGGGAATGGCGCGGCGCGGATGGACGTACTCGAACAGGCGCGAGAAGTCGTCGCGCATCCCCGCCCAGTAGGCCGCGGCGAGCTTGTCGTACAGGTCGTACAAAACGGGAATGGTATCGCCCTCAGGGTCGAAGCTGAACGCGTGCATCGGATCCTTGCCAAGGAGCGCCAGGCGCAGGATCTTCGCTGGCACGAGGTCCGAAATCTCCTTTGCGCTGCTGCCCCGCCCTTTGGACGAGGACATCTTCTTTCCGCCGACCAGGAAGAACTCGTACGGCATGTCGAACGGCGGCTCGTATCCGAACACCTCTTTTGAAATATGGTTGGCGACGTCGCGCGAGCCGCCCCTGGTCGAATGGTCCTTGCCCGCGCCCTCGATGTCGACGCCGACGACCTTCCATTTTGCGGGCCACTCGACCTTCCACGGGAGCTTCGCATTGCCGCCGAACGGCGATACGCGCCCCTCGAAGCCGCAGCCCTTCACCCATTCGAGGTCGCGGCACGACACCTGCACGGTCTCGCCGTCGAAATCGCTCGCGAACGTGGTCGAGAGCCTGCCGCACGACGGGCAGATGACCGATACGGGAAGCCACGCATCCTTTCGCTCGCCGCCCGAGACTTCCTTGTAGATGCGGCGGATATCGGCCGCGCCTTCGAGCGCCGCGCGGATGGCGCCGTCCATGCGGCCCGAAAGGTACAGCTCGCTGCTGCGGTACACCTCGGGCTCCCAGCCCGCGGCCTCGATGACGGCCCTGAACTCCGCGCCGTAGTACTCCGCGAAGTTATCGAAGCCGGGCTCCGGGCTCGGGATGTTCTTAAGCGGCATGCCTAGGTACTTCTCGTACGCGGCCTGGTCGAGATACGCCGGGATGCCGTCCATGGGGTCGTAGTCGTTGAACTCGAACATGAACGCGCTGCCGATTCCCTTCTCTTTCAGCACCTCATGCATGACGCCATGTATCGCCACGCCGCGCAGGCTTCCGACATGCACGCGGCCGGAGAGCGTCTTCTCGTCGCGTATGAGAAGGGGCTCGGAGCGCGCGCCGAAGCGCGTCACAACCTCCCCCGCTATGCGGTCTGCCCAAAACATAGCGTAACTATAGTCTAGCGGAGCGAGTTGGGAAAGCTCGCTTTCCCATGCGAGCAAGGCTACATGTTTTGCATGTAGCGCTTTTTGCCGGCACAGGCACTACAATTCACTCTTGACTATTTGCAAAATTATAGTAGTGTATTACACGGCGAGCTGGTACAGAATACGCCGAAACGGGGCTGCGAACGCGCGTCGCGGCCCATTAAGAACCCTGCCCTGAGGGGCGCAACGAGAAGGAAGCGACTATGGCGCGTAAACCCAACGACGAGGCCATCCACAGGTTCGTTGGAAGCAGACTAAAGGAGCTGCGCGGCCCGATGTCCCCGAGCGACTTCGCCGCCCGTTGCGGGACGCACCAGAAGGAGATATCCGACTGGGAAGCCGGCAAGCCCGCATGCGGGCAGAAGCTCGAATTCGTCGCGAGAAGGAACAACGTCGACGTGGGCTACTTCTTTCCCGACGGGAAAGTGCCCGAAAACTACCCGCGCTTCTGAGCGCCTCGTGCTCAAAAACCCCCGGCTTTCGCCGGGGGTTCTTCTTTTGGCTTTTAGTCCACTTTCAGTATCTTGTACTTCTGCACGCCGCGCGGGGTGTTGAAGGAGAACTCATCGCCTTTCTTCTTGCCCAGAAGCGCCGCGCCCAGCGGCGAGTGGTAGCTGACCTTGCCCTTTATGATGTCGGCCTCCTCGGCGCCCACTATGGTGTAGGTATGGCTCTCGCCGCCGCCCGTCTTCTGCACGGTCACGGTCGAGCCCATCCCCACGCCGTCGCCCTTGCCTGCCTTCACGATTTTCGCGTTCTTGAGGATGCCTTCGAGCTTGCCGATGCGCTCCTCTACCGCCGACTGCATCTCGCGCGCCTCCTGGTACTCGGCGTTCTCGGAAAGGTCGCCCAGCGAGCGCGCGTACTCGAGCTGCTCGGCGACCTCCTTGCGGCGGGTCGTGCGCAGGCCCTCGAGCTCCTGGGTCAGCTCCTCGAACTTCTCCTGGGACATCATCTCTTCCATGTGAATGTATGAATTTATGAAATTACTACGGCGCCGCTTTTCCTTCGGGATACTGCGAGCTCGCGTTCCCCGCTCGCCAGACCATAAATTCCCCTCGCGGGGAATTACGGTGCATTAGCACACCAAGTGTAGCTAAACCGGGACGCAAGTCAAGCGCGGCCCGCGCCGCCTTAAGGCGGCGCGGGCCCGGGAGCGCCCTACTTGAGGTACTGCGGGGCGTTATCGCGCATCCAGGCGAAGAACTGGCCCATGACCGCGTTGCCCCCCGTCGAAGTGTGCTCGGGCGCGCGGTCGAGTATGACTGCGAAGGCGTACTTGGGATCCTCGTACGGCCAGAAGCCTACCATCCAGGCGTTGAGGTACTCGTTGCGCATGCCTATCTGCGCGGTGCCGGTCTTCGCCGCCACCGACACGTACGGGAGCTTGACGCCGGTTGCGATGCCGTCGGTGACGCTCATGCGCATACCCTCGCGCCCGACCTGCAGGGCGTGCGGGTCTATCTGCACCTTTGAAGCCTGCGGGGTCGAGCTCGCCAGCAGGGTCGGCACCAGCAGGGTGCCGCTGTTTGCGAGCGCGGCAGTCATGCGGACGGCCTGCAAGGGCGTGACCTGCGTGCCGTACTGGCCTATGGCGGTGTGGTAGGTGTTGCCCACGCGCCACGTAGGGTCCTTGGGGAACGCCTGCGCCTTCCACTCCTTGCTCGGTATGGTGCCAGCCTTGGACGAGAAGCCCTCAAGCCCCGCGTCGGCGCCGAGCCCGAAGGCCCTGAGCCACTTGCCTATGGACTCTATGCCCATGCCCTTCTGGCTGCCGAAGCCGCCTCCCACTTCGTAGAAATAGATGTCAGAGGAGACCGCGATGGCGCGCCGGGCGTCCACCCAGCCGTTGACGCGCCAGTCGCGGAAGATGCTCGGGTTGTCCGGGTCGTACGGGTTAGGGAGGACGAGCTTGCCCGTCGACTCTATCTGCTTGTACTCATCGATGACGCCGTCGGCTATGGCGCCCGCCGCGACGACGGGCTTGACGATGGAGCCGGGCGCGTAGAGCCCGTCCACCGCGCGGTCGAGGAACGGCTGGCGCTCGTCGCTGTTGTACTGCGCGAGGAGCGCGCGGTCGCCCTCGACCATGGCGTTCTGCCCGTACTCGGGGTAGCTCGCCAAAGCGAGGAGCTCGCCGGTGCGCACGTCCATGATGATGCCCGCCGCGCCCTGGAAGTTCGCCGCGCTGGCGTTCTTCGCGAGCACGTCGTAGAGCCCCTGGGTGACATTGGCGTCGAGCGAGAGCCTGAGCGTCTCCCCCGCCACCGGCGCGCGCGTCGTCGCCTGCGACACGACGTCGCCGAGCGCGTCGGTCTCGGTGAGCTCGACGCCGTTCTGGCCGCGCAGCTTCTCGTCGTACACCTGCTCGGCGCCGTCGAGCCCCTCGAACGAGGTGCGGAAGTAGAAGCCCTTCGAGTCCTTCGCGGGCGCGCGGGTGTAGCCCACCGCATGCGCCAGCCCGCGCATGTTTGCGTACACGCGCTTCGCGAAATCATCGTCCACGCTCCCGCGCTCGTTCCACGCCAAAGGCACCCCGTTGCGATCCACTATCGCGCCGCGGTCGGCGAATATCGTCTGCTCGGAAAGCTGGTTGCGCTCCGCCTGCTCGGCGTACTCCTGCCCGTGCACCACCTGGAGCACGCCCGCGCGCGCGAACAGGAGGACGAAGGCCAGGCAAACGACGCCGCCCGCGATGGCGAGCTGGCGGCGCGAGAGCGGGCGCTCGATGCGGCCCTCGAACTGGTCGCGGTCGAGCTCGGAGACGTTCTCAGAATCTATGAAAATCTCGTCGGGATGTATTTCCGAGCGCATCCTCCTCTTGCGGAACCGCCAGCGAAGCATGGACCCATTAAAGCGTATCGGGCGGGGTCTTGTCCAAGACGTACGCGCCGCCGAAGATCCTCAGCGCTCCCGCTAGGGCGGCGAGGATAGTGAACGGCGCATACAAATAGTGCAGGACTCCCGTCGGGACCCCGGAGGCGAGGTCCAGGAGAAGCGCGACCATGAGCGCGAAAATATAGCGCCCCGAAAGCGCCGCGATGAGGATGCCGGCCACCGACAGGGGCCAGAACGGCACAAGGAAGCCGGTCGCGGCGATGGCGAACGTCAGCGCGTATATGTGGCCGCTTGAAAGGGTCATGGGCGGATAACCTCCACGAAGCGCAGGTCTGCGGGGTTGGCGGGAAGGCGCATGTACACGACGATGAAGGACTCGCCTTCCTTGGCCTCGGTCGCGGATACAACAGACACTATACCACCCAGGAGCCCCGGAAACGCGACGCTATCCCCGACCTTCACCGGCGTGCCGGCCGGCACCTCGGCGCGGAGCGACCCGCCGCCTTGGCCTTCTACCGCCACGGGCATGGTGCCGTTGAGGAGGGCCTGGTAGGAGGCGCCCGGCGCGGAAAAGAGCTCGACGCGCGCGGCAGTGTCGTACACTTCCGACACGCGCCCGACGAGCCCCCGCCCGCCCGCCGAAACGAGCGAGCCCGCGGCAAGGCCATGGTCGGCGCCCGCGTCGATGACCAGCGTATCGTACGGCGTCCACGGCGGGCGCTCAAGCACTGCGGCGAGCACGCGCGCGTGCGGCGCGTCGGGGCGGCCCAGCCGCGCGCGCAGGTCGGCGACTTCCTCGTACAAAAGCGCGCGGTCGGCGAGCGCGGCAGTGGTCGAAGCAAGCGCGGCCCGCAGGCGCGCGTTCTCGGAATTACTGAGCGAGTCGCGCACGCGCGCGGCGGGGGCAAGGACGCGCCACAGGAGGCTCGACGCCGGCTCGCGCAAGAGCGCCACCGCTCCCACAAGCAGGACGGCCGCGACAACAAAGAGCGGCCACGAGCGCCTGGGCGCCCGCTTGCGCGGCATGCGGTCGAACGGGCTAGGAGATATCGCCATCGTTTTCAATCAGGAGGTCGCGGTGCAGGTCGAGGTTCTCGAGTATCACGCCCGCGCCGCGCGCCACCGCGGTCAAGGGATCGTCCGCCACGACGACCGGCACCTTGAGCCACTGCGAGAGGAGGGCGTCGAGGCCGCGCAGCTGCGCGCCCCCGCCCACGAGCACGATGCCCGAGCGCATGATGTCGGAGAGGATCTCGGGCGGCGTGGTCTCCAGAACCTCGCGCACGCTCTCGATGAGCGTATCGACGGACTGCGATATCGCCTCGCGCAGGTCCTGGTCGGTGACTATAACCTCGCGCGGGAGGCCCGTAATGAGGTCGCGCCCGCGCACCACGGCCTGCAAGGAGCCGCCCTCCTCCATCACCGATCCTATCGCCATCTTCACCTGCTCGGCCGTCTTCTCGCCTATCAGGATCTTGAACTCCGAGCGCACGTAGGAAATGATGTCCTGGTTGAGCTTGTCGCCGGCGATGCGCAGGTTCTTGGAGCGCACGATGCCGCCGAGCGACAGCACGGCGATGTCGGTGTTGCCGCCGCCGATGTCGACGATCATCGAGCCCATCGCCTCGCGGATGGGCATGCGGATGCCGAGCGCGGCCGCGACCGGCTCCTCTATGATGTGCACCTCGCGCGCGCCCGCGCCGCGCGCGGCGTCGATGACCGCGCGCACCTCGACGTTGGTGATGCCCGAGGGCACACCCACGACCGCGCGGGGCCCCAGCATCTTCTTGGATACCCCCTGCGCGCGGTTCATGAGGTAGCTCAGCATCTCCTCGGTCGCCTCGTAGTCGGACACGACGCCCTCCACGAGCGGGCGCACCGCCACGAGGTGGCCCGGCGTGCGGCCGAGCATCTGCTTTGCGGCGGTGCCCACCGCCACCACCTGGCCCGTCTTCTGGTTGACCGCGACCACCGAGGGCTCGGACACGACGATCCCCTTGCCGCGCAGGTAGACGAGCGTGTTTGCCGTGCCGAGGTCGATGCCGACATCGTTGGACAGCAGGGGGAGTATCCGATTGTGGAAGTAATTCGCCATTATTCGGGTTGCGGACGGTACGGGACGCGGGCTAGCGCGCGGACAGCTCCTCGATGAGCTCCGAGAAGCTCCTGTGGCGCGTCGCGCCCGACGCGCGCTCGACGCACTCGAACTTGCCCGCAGCCAAGGTCTTCTCTGAAACGACGACGCGCAACGGCAGGCCCAAAAGGTCCGAGTCGGCGAACTTCTCGCCGGCGCGCGCGTCGCGGTCGTCGTACAGCGCCTCGACGCCCGCCTCGCTCATCTCGCGGTACAGCTCGTCCGCCTCGGCCACGACGTCGGCGTTGCCGTTGGGCAGGGACACGAGATGCACGCGGAAGGGCGCCACCGCCTCGGGCCACACGAGACCCTTGCCGTCGGCAAGCTTCTCAGCGAGCAGGCCCATGAGGCGCGTGATGCCGATGCCGTAGGAGCCCATCCATACCGGAACGTCCTCGCCGTTCTCGTTCTTATAGGAAAGCCCGAGGTCCTCTGACTTCTGCACGCCGAAGTTGAAGATGTTGCCGACCTCGGCGGTCTTGACCTCGGTCAGCTCCTCGCGCGCCACGCCCAGCGTCTTAAGGGTTTCGTCATTGAGCACTTCCCCGTTTACGGCGATGTTCTTCTCGCGGTTTATATAAATAGTGTCCTCGCCGGTCTCGCAGATAGTCTGGAACTCGTGGCTGAATTCCGTGAACGCGCCGCCGGAGGCGAACGTCACGAACGTGTCGCCGCCCACGCCCGCGCGCTTAAACACGCGCTTGTAGGCTTCGATGCACGCGTTATAGAACTTCGTATGGTCCTCCTCCCCGGTTGAAAAGGAGTACGCGTCCTTCATCACGAACTCGCGCCCGCGCATGATGCCGGACTTCGCGCGCAGCTCGTTGCGCAATTTGGTCTGGAACTGGTAGACCACCACGGGCAGGTCCTTGTAGCTCGCGACGTAATTGCGCATCATGTCCGCAATAGGCTCCTCGTGCGACCAGCCGAAGCCGACCTCGCCGCCCGCCGCAAGCGAGGACTTGAACCACACATCCACGGCCTCGTCGCTCCAGCGCCCGGTCTTCTCCCACAGCTCCTTGCGCTGGAGGCTCGTCATGATGATTTCCTGCCCGCCTATCTTGTCCATCTCCTCGCGCACGATGCCCTTGATCTTTTCCAGCACGCGCAGGCCAAGCGGCAGGTACGCGTATACGCCCGCCATCTCCTTATGGACGTACCCGGCGCGTATGAGGAGCTGCGCGTTCTTCGAAACTTCGTCCTTTGGGGCCTCGCGGCGGGTCTTCGTGAAGAGCTTGGATTGGCGCATATAAGTAGAGCTATTGTATGGCCAAAATGAGCCTAGCACCACCCCGATTGACAAAAAGTATTATTAGGTGTATATTAAATACCGAGACGCTGGTCACCGGGACATTTGATGCGAGTCTTGGCTACTCACCCCCTCCTTACTGAGCGAGTGGCGTTCCCAGGGCTTCACGATGAAGCAGGGCCGGAAACGGCAAAGCCGGCGTCTCACCCCCCACTTCGGTGCGGGGTTTTTTATTTTACCCGACCAGGCGGGCGACGCTGCAGCACCCCATGCGGGACCTTTCTCATGGAGATTAGTTTTTAGGCCTACTAATTTGGACTGACCTAACAAAAATTATTAAAAGCGAGATTACAAATAATAAAACGGACGAATAAAAAGACAATACAGCCTTCCAGTCAGTCGCATATATTTCATGCTTGGGAGGACTTAAAAAAAACTACCACCGTAGACAGAACAACCCACGGTAATGCGAATTTAACCCAAGCGTAATGGACTTTTTCATTTAAAGGATAAGTAACGATGGACATAAGTAGCAAAACAGGCGCCCAAAATATCGCTTCTGCAAAATATAAATGCGGCAGCTGGCAGTTTGGCTCCCATCTTGAACATAATCCTGACAATTGCGGTACCGAACTGGCAACAAACGCCACTGTCGCAATCATTGAAAACCAGAACACGGACCACTTCGGCAGCCGTATCCAGCTAAATATGCCTGTATTCTTCATGACTCTAGGCTACCACTCAACCCTCCTATCGTCTTTACAGGTTATCCCTCGACCTACCAAGGATACCTACCGCTAAAGTTTATTTACAAGCGCCCAAGGTTAAACTGTATGATTGGAAACAATACAACCGCACATAACCCGATACCAAGCAATACTTCTACTGAGTAGATTATTTTAGCTACGTTTCTAGAAAGATTGGCCCTTTTTATCAGTCGGCGCGAAAAATGAATCAGCATTCCAAAAAATAAAATAATGGCAAGAACTATTGCATAAGATATCAAATCAAACTGCCACCCTGGTCCTAAGTACAACATAAAAAATTAAGTACGATCGGCAATTTTATTAATTCACATTTAGAAGGAGCTGCGCCCCTCATGTCACTTGGCTACCAGCTTATCCTAACGTTACTTCTTAAGCCAATAGAACCTTATTAGCTTTATAAGAATTACCAATGCAGACAATCCGAAGAATAAGGCGGAAAGAGAGAGCGCTAGCATCGGCTTTTGATCCAGACTAAGCGCGTAACCGGTATCATGCGGCGTCGCGACAACCCACAACCCTGAGACAAGGGCCCACGCAAGCGCAAATTTTATCCATGCTCTGAATATCTGATTTGGGAGAAAATAAGTTACTAGCGAAAAAAACGCGATAATGACCGCGGGAAGGAAAAGCGGAAGCAAGAGATCCGAGCTGAATTTCAAGCACCATCCGGCCTGACATCCTGCAGGAGCGTCTTTTATTTCGAAGAAATATACGGCGCCCGCGTAAAGAATCGATACCACTAAGACGGTGTTTTTTGTGATCCACGTATCAAAAAAGCCTGTGTTCTTCATGTCCCAAGGCTACCATCTTAGTTATATCGACCGCCGGGGTTATCCCCGCTAGCCGATGCCGGAGCTGCTCAAAACAAGAAGACGCTGAGGACAACTATAAAATAATTACCTAAAGCCTTACTTCTTGCGCCAATACACTTGGACTGACTTGATGATAATAATTAGGAGCGAGGCAAAGAAAGAAATAGCCGTTAAGGAAAGAGAGGCTACTGCTTTCAAATTAATTTCTAAGTTATTTCCAAAGTTACCTGGAGTTGCTGAAATTACTAGAATTGAAAACAAAGTCCATGGCACCATAAATTTAATCCATGAATTGAATACTGTTCGATTTATCGGAAGAGTCAATACGGAAAAGAATAGTAAAATTGGAGCCCAAAAAAGATACAAAGACAAAGTTGAGTATGGAACTACGCAATTGGGCTGATATTCAGAACAAATCCCTGAAAGCCTAGGAAAAAAAAGAGCGAGGCATGCAATAGTCAGGAAAGCTGAAGCGCAAAAAACAAACCACTTCGGCAACTGTATCCAGCCAAATATACCTGTACCCTTCATGACGTTAGGCTACCATCTTAGTTTATCAACCGCCAGGGTTATCCCCACTGGAAAATACAGGAGCGGCTCATGCAAAGAAGAGGCCGGGCTGCTAGAAAAAGCTTGAAATGGCTCGCTCTACCCCACCAGCCTGGCAATGTCGTGGAAGGAGACGACTATCATGAGGAGGACCATCGCGGCGAGGCCGGCGCCCCACCTACCGCTTCGTCTTTTTTGGCGGAGTTTTTATTTTATCCTGCTTGCATTTCTCGCGGCCTGGCGGGAAGTGGTCTTTATTATGAAGGGCGCCGTTATTCTTACCATTAAGGAAGGCGGTAAGGAAATCCGGCAGCTTGGGCATATGCCCACGGGCACGCGGCGGCATTCCAGGCTTGCACATCTCCTCCTGCGGAGGCGGCAGGACCACGCTTCCCTGCTGCGCCTGCATGCTGAAGTCGCTCGCGCCATCGCCGTCGCTGTCCACCACAAGAGTGCTGCTTGCCGTGGGCGAACCGGTGCCCGTAAGCGCGAGGGTCGCAACTGTCGAGGTCGATACCGGAATCGCGGCAAACGTAGTCGTCGCGAGCACGTCATTGCCGTTGACGCTCTCGATATCGATCGCGAAGCTGCCGCTGCCTGTGCCGCGCATGGCCACCTGCCCCGCCATGCCGGCGGGCACGGAAAGCCACTGCACTTCTCCGAAGCGCTCATAATCCACTCCGGGCGCGTTAAATACCGTAGAGGTAGCGGTCGAGCCGGTGTAATTGCCCGAGGCGTCTATAAAACCGAGAGTCAGGGGCGAATGGAGAGTAAAGTAAACGCGGGGGTCAGTGCCTACATACATAGGCCGTGAAGTTGAAATATATTGCGGAAGAGTAGAAGTCGAGGCATTACTAACGATGACTGCCAGCAAATCTTGAAGCGGTTTTGCCTTAAATATATTGTCATGTTTGATATCTTTGGATGAAGCATGGTTGTAACCTGACAAATTAATCCAGTAGCGCGTATCAGGAGCGCCATTCGCCCATTGGGCACTAGCATCTACCACTGTGCCGTCACCGTCTATTGCCATAGTAAATTCGGTGGTTGTTGCATAGCCAGTGGAAATCCCTAATACGCTCTGTGGTTTCCTTTTATAGTTAATTGTCGACAAGGTTGGAACTCCCCAGCCCGCAATTGTAACGAGTTGCACACCCGGTGGAGGTGTCCAGTTATCAAGGCTATTATGGACACTCTGCGCACTATCAAAGAGCGCCAAGTTGGCCACACCTGGTGTCTTCATGTCGCTATATTGCGGACTCGGACGAGTCGAGTCGGTCAAAAAGTTACGTAGCTGGCTGGCGGAGGATATAGATGAACCATATTTTGTAACCCACCATGGCAACGTAGCTGGATCAAAGGTAACGACTGGATTCTGAATATCATCAAAATACTCGCTTGATGGTAAGAGATTGTAGGCAGCGGGAGTACTTAGTGCAAGAGCACGGGCATCTGCATTTGTTAAGAATGCTTGGAAAACTTGGAGCGGGAGAGCTTGGTCGTAACCAGAAAGTAACGCACCGATTGCCTTAGGTGTTCCCAACTGCGGCGTGGCTATCATTACTATTTTGTCTATGAGCTGGCTGGCCGTAGTGGTACCTAATGCGTTAGTGAGCGCTTTAGCCAGCAAACCGCCGTTGGAATGCGCGACTATGGTCACTTTCTTCGTACGCGAGCTGGCAGCGAGCCTTTGCAGCTCCTGAATAATGTAAGGCGTGCTGGTGGCCGCATTAGTGCCGCGGTAGTATATTTTTTCGCCAATTTTGTTACCAGCGTTGAGTAATGCGTCATAGTCAAGTCGCCAATCGTAGGCAATAGGCTCCCATTCGTTTATAAGTGGTGTGGTGCCGGTTGCCAATGCGTTCATCTGAGCAATGAGCGACGCATATACATCATAGCGACTGCTTACAAACGGAAGACCATTGTACGCAGTGTCTATAATCGATTTTTCTTTTGTATAAACGATGTTTGCTGCAGAGGAATTGTTCATATCCAAGTTAGCCACATCATGACTGACAATACTATTAGGCTCCCAAATCTTGTTCTCTCCTAAAAGACTAGGAACATAAAGCCTGCTGGATTCGAAACCCGGCAAAAACATCACGCTGGAATTGCAATCTACTGAACAGGTAGTAGACGACGCGCCTACCCACGGATGATAGAGCGAAAGGTCGCCCTCTACGCTGTCGCCCTTGCCCGAGGGATTGAAGGTGGCATTATAAGGCCCCGATGCGTCTCCCCACCAATTATTTCTTAAATCAGTCAGATCATTTGAACCGGAGCAGGTTGAACCAGTCCCTTTATCGTTCCCGGCAATAACGCTGTCGCGTACGGTAAAATTAGCCGTCGGATTGCCGCTGCATTGTATGCCTACCCCATTGCCCGTTATCTCTACATTGGAGAATGTTGAACGGCTAATGCTGTCACGAAGAAAAGTTATGCCATTGTTATAAATCCCGACCGTCGAGGAAGAAATCGTAATATAGGAAGCGTTAATGCCACCTGTCGAGACTGAAGAATTCGACGCATCAAAAGCCCAATTGGCGTAAGAAAATTTTGCATTGCTTAATGTCATGCTTCCGTTGCCGTTATCAAATCCGCCCCAATCCCCGCGTTGCGGCGCTGTCGCCGAGCCGTCGCCGTTCGTATCCCCGCCGACCGAATCATCCTTTATGGAGGTTACGTATACCGGCGAAGATGTGCTCCCTTGGATATTTATCAGACCTCTATTTTCGACAGAGCCAGGGCCCGGTCCTACCTGGACGACCTTAACTATCACGCCTGGTTGGATTGTCAGATGAATGCCCGATGGTATGAAATCCCCCGCCTCAATGATGTAGGGCGTGTCGTTGTCATTGGTCCAAGTCTGATTTTGCATCATTAACGAGAGAGCTACGACGAAGCCGTTGTATTGACTACTACCTCTTATGGTAGTTGACGCATGGATAAAATCCCCATTGCCCCAATACACCGCGTACCATCCTTCAAGCGTCGAGTTTACTGTCACATTGCTTATCTGCAAGCTTGCGCCAAGGCCATACAAGGCGCCATTTATGGTTGCATTGTCAATTTTCGTGATAGAGCTTCCAAGCGCTTGAATGGTGCCATTTAAAATAACCGGGGATGACGTGACGCCGTTTACTATCAAATTTCCATCAACCACAACGTCACCGGTTACTTCAACTCCCGGATCTATGGTAAGCGTTGCGCCCGGATAAACATAGAGCGAGCCAACGGTGTCAGAAACGACATACGGGCTCCCTGCCTGAGTCAGGTGAGTATCGGTCTTTATAGGGCCGTATAAAGTAGTGCTAGCAAGCGCCGGAGCCGCCCCGACGAAAAAGAGGCCGAGGATTGATAAAATTCTAAAATATTTTCCCATGCTCGCTATTTTCTAAACCGGTAATTTGGGCAGATCCTAGGCACCGCCCACGGCAGAACAAACTTACCCCAGGAGTCGAATATACGTTTCCTTAGAGAAGGGGTCAAGCACGCCGATACACTTGGACTGATTTGACGATGATAATAGATACCGAGACAATACAAAAAAGTATCGTGAGAGAAAGTGCGACTACCCCTTTCCAATCCGGCTCAATCAAGCTTTCTTTCAGAGGAGCAAGGTAGGTCATTACTGACGAAAAAACCAACCACGGTAGCGCAAATTTCGTCCAGCTATTAAATATTTTTTTTTCTAATGGATATGTAATCAAAGAAAACAAAAACAAGAAAGGAGCCCAGAAAAATATCAGCGCGATGTAATGATATGAATCATGGCAACCCGGTTGGAATTCGCCACACAAGCCGAAGGAAATATTAAAAAGAAAGACAAAAAATAGAATGGTTAAAATAATAGAAGCGCTAAAAACAGTCCTTTTAGACAGCCGTATCCAGCCAAATATGCCTGTGCCCTTCATGTCATCAGGCTACCACCCCGGCCATATCCCTTGCGCGGGTTATCCCCACCTGCAAATGCCTATTCCTGGGATTTATTTATATATGCCCAAGATAAAACCGCGCGATCGGGAAGAGCACGATCGTACAAAGGACGATGCAAAGAACTGCTTCTATGGAATAGATTGACGCGGCTAAATGGCTGGGTATCCTAAGCTTCTTTATCATTCGGTGCGAAAAATACGCCAATATCCCGAAAAATAAAATAATGGCAAGTACTACCGCATAAGATATCAGATCAAACTCCCATTGTGGTCCTATATACAACATAAAAAATGAGACAGTGTTCCCTACCCGACCAGCCGGGCGATGTCGTGGACGGAAACCGCTATCATGAGGAGCACTATGGCGGCGAAGCCCGCGAGCATGAGCGCGTTGGTAACGCGCGACGAGACAGGCCTCCGGATGACCGCTTCGATGATGATTATGAGCAGGCGCCCGCCGTCGAGCCCGGGTATGGGCAGAAGGTTGATGAGCGCGAGGTTTATGGAAATGAGCGCCGCGACCATCGCCGCCGCGCCGAAGCCCTCCTTGACCGCGCTCTGCCCGACGCCCGCGATGCCGATGGGGCCCGACACCTGGCTGAAGTCGGCATGCCCCGTGAACAGCTGGCCGAAGAACGCCCCGAGCCCCTGCGCGGTCGCGACGGTGAGGTTCTTGAACGCGACGGCGCCCTGCGCGAGCGCCAGGTGCGGCGGGAGCTTGAGCGTGCCGATGTCGCCGAACTCGATGCCGATGACCTTGCGGCCGGGCACGATGTCGGAGGCGGGCTTGGCGAGGACCGTCTTATCCTCCCCTTCGCGCTTTATCGATATGACGAGGCTCTCGTCCTGGTGCTCCGCGATGAACGCCTGCACCGCGTCGGCCTGGCCCGACGGAAGCGCGGCGGCGTCGAGCGCGTCCGCGCCCGTCTGCACGCGCTCGATGACGTCGCCCGGCTTCATGCCGGCGTTCTCTGCCGGCGAGCCGGGGCGCACGGCGCTTACGATGACCTTCGGGTCAGTGACGGGCCCGAGCGCATGGTCGCTCGCGGCGGCCGGAAGCCCGCTCATGTAGCCCGCCGAAAGGAGGAGCCACGCGGCCGCGAGGTTGAAGGCGATGCCCGCGAGCATGACCGACGCCTGTATGCCGCGATTCTTCGAGGTGAGCGCGCGCGGGTCGCCGGTCCCCTCGCCCGGATTCTCGCCGAATATCTTTACGTACCCGCCCACCAGCAAGAGCCCGAACGTGTAGCGCGTCTCGCCCCACGCGCGCGAGACGAGGCGCGGCGGGAACCCGATGGAGAACTCGTCAACGCGCACCTTGAAGAACTTGGCCACGCTGAAGTGCCCAAGCTCGTGCACCCAGATGAGCCCTATGAGTATGGCGATGAATATGAGGAGTGCCACCGGTATAGTTTAGCTCGCGATTTCCTTCTCCTTGCGCTCGAGCGCCGCGTCGAACGCCGCATTGGCCGCGTCGACCCGCTTCTGCATCTCGTCCTTGTTGCGGAACTTGTCGTCCTCGGACATCTCCTTGGCCTTCTCCTTCGCCTGGATGTCGTTCCACACCTCGTCGCGCGCGGCGCGCAGCATCTGGCGTATCTCCTCGACCTTCTCCTTGGCGACCTTCAGGAGGGACACGCGGCGCTCGCTCGTAAGCTCGGGGAAGAACACGCGCACGCCGCGCTCGTCGGAGCCGGCCGAGAGCCCGAGGTTGGCCGCGGTAATCGCCTTCTCTATCTCCTTTATGGTAGAAGGGTCGAACGGCGTGATGCGCAGCGAGCGCGCGTCCTCCGCGGTCACCGTAGCGACCTGCGCTATGCCCATGCGGCTGCCGTAGCTCTCGACCTGGACGCCGTCGAGCACGGCCGGGGTCGCCCTGCCCGTGCGCACGCCCGAGAGCT
This sequence comes from uncultured Candidatus Saccharibacteria bacterium, assembly GCA_964650645.1. Classification (GTDB taxonomy): domain Bacteria; phylum Patescibacteriota; class Minisyncoccia; order Phycocordibacterales; family SBAW01; genus GWA1-54-10. Next base: position 561,613 of record CAZYUH010000001.1, on the reverse strand, counting down.
CTTTGCCCAGGCGCTCCTCTATCTCCTTGATGCGCTTCTCGAAGGGTTTGAAGTCGTATGCCATATATATTTCCTGTTATCGCCGTATTGTACCAAATCGCGTGAATTACACACGGAAGCGCCCGGCGGCGGGCGGATAGATGCGCACCAGCGGGTCCTTGGACGTATCGTACGCCCGGGCCGGGGCCATGTAGCGGCCGTAGTGGATGACGCGGTGCGTGAACGTCCCCCACTCCTTTTTTGGCAGCAGCCGCATCAGGTCCTTTTCGATACGCGGCGCGTCCTTGTAGTCTGAAAGGTCGTAGCGCGCCGCGAAGCGTATGACGTGCGTGTCCACGGTGATGCCCGCCACGACGCCGAACGCCTCCTTCAATACGACCGTCGCGGTCTTGCGCGCCACGCCGGGCAGGCGCAGCATCCCCTCCATCGTCCGGGGCAGCTCGCCGCCGAACTCCTCCCTGAGCATCCTCGCCGCGCCTAAGATGTTCTTCGCCTTGTTGCGGTAGTAGCCCGAGGCGAAGATGTCCCGCTCGAACTCGCGCGGGTCGGCATTAGCGTAGTCGTCGAGCGTCCGGTACTTCTTGAACAGCTTTTCGGTAATCCTGTTGACCCCCTTATCGGTGGACTGGGCGCTCAACTGCACCGCGACCATGAGCTCCCACGGAGTGGAGAAATTGAGCTCGATAACGGCGTCGGAGTAGAGCTTCCTGAGCGCGCGGTCGAGCTTCCGCAGGCGCGCCTTGCGCTCTATGCACTGCTTGTCCGTCATGCGCGCGGGAGCGCCAGCGCCAGGTGCTCCAAAAGCATCTTCAGCGAGGGCGATCGGTCCTGCAGGTAGCCGCGCGCCATGGCGACGTCGCCGAGCGCCTCGCGCGCTTTCGCATCGCCGGTTTTCGCGCGGAGCGCGGCTTCCAGCGCGTTCACGAAATCGCGCACGCGCTCGCGCGCGCCCTCGTCGTCCTTCAGGAGCTTGGCGATGAAGTCGCTGCGCTCCTTGCCGCCGAGCGCCAGGAACTTCGCTGCGTCCTTCGTGCCCGCATCGGCCTCAATGAGCGCCGGGTACGCGAGCATGCGCGAGCGCACCGTCGGCAGGAGCGCTCCGTGCGGCACCAAGACGACGTACACGCTCCCCTCCTGCGGCTCCTCGAATAATTTCAAAAGCGCCTGCTGGGCCTCGCTGGTGATGCCCGCGATGCCGAGCACGAACAGCGCGCGGCCGCCCGATGCCCTCAGCGCGCCCGCTTCTATGAGCCAGCGGCTCTCCTCTATCCCGAACTTCTCGAAGCCGCGCACGTGCGCGTCGGGACTGTGCTCGGCCGCGAAGCCGAAGCGCTCGCGCGCGTCCTCGGCGAGCGCGGCGAGCGCGCTCTGCGGCCCCTCGTACGCGTAGGCGTGGTGGATGCCTTCCATGCCTGTAGTATAAAGGAGCGATGGAAAAACCGCGCATGCTCATCGGAAACGCCCTGGCGGGCTTTTTGGATGCGGGCATGGGCGCGTTCATAGCGGCCGCGACGCTCTGGGCGCTCGGGACCGAGCCCGCGCTGTGGCACCTGCCGCTCGGGGCCGCGCTTGCCCTCCTCCCCGACTCTGACATCCTCCCGGCCATACTGCGCATGCGCGAGGTAACGGGCAACCACCGCGCGACGCTCCTGCACCGGCCGCTTTTGGTCGCGCCTGCGGCCGCGCTCGCGGCCTTCTTGCTCGGCGGGCCGGCATGGGGCCTGGCCGCGCTCTTGTGCGTGCTGTGGCATTTCGCGCACGACACGCCGCCCTTAAGCCAAGGCGGCATCGCGTGGCTATGGCCCTTTGACGCGCGCTACTGGTCGCTTAAAGGCCCCGCCGCGCCGCACGCGCCGACGCTCTCCCACCGCGCATGGATTGAGAAGCACTGGCTTGCCCTGAGCCCGCTCTTGCTCATTGAACTGGGTGCGGGAGTAGCGGCGCTCGCGCTTGCATTCCTTATCGCTTCGCGGCCTATCCCTTAATTCATCGCTTCGCGGCTTTCCTTCATCTCATCGCTTCGCGATGACGGCTTTCTTGTACGTATCGAGGTGGGACAGCGCGATGCCCGTGCCCTTGGCGACGCAGTAGAGCGCGTCGTCGGCGACCTGCGCCTTCACGCCCGTGCGGCGCAGTATCAATTCCGGGAAGTTGCGCAGCATCGCCGTGCCGCCGGTGAGCGTGATGCCCGAGTCGATGATGTCCGAAGCGAGCTCGGGCGGCGTCTCCTGCAGGACGTCGCGAATGGCCTTTATTATCTCGCGCAATTCCTTGCCCATCGCCTTGACGATGTCGTTGGTCTTTATTTCCGCTTGGCGCGGGAGACCCGTAATGAAGTCGCGCCCGCGCACGTGCGCCACGAGCTCAGCCTCCATGGGCACCGCCGAGCCTATCGCTATCTTCACCTCCTCGGCGGTCTTGTCGCCAATGGCGAGATTGAACGTCTTCTTTATGTAATCGGCGATGGCGTGGTCGAGCTTGTCGCCCGAGACTTTTATGGATGTCGAGGCCACGATGCCGCCGAGGCTTATCACCGCCACGTCGGCCGTGCCGGCGCCGAGGTCCACCACCATGTGCCCGCGCGGCTCCTGAATGGGGATGCCGGCGCCTATAGCGGCCAGCACCGACTCTTTCACGATGTAGGCGGACTTGGCGCCCGCCTTGATGGCGGCCTCGACGACCGCACGCCGCTCCGTCGAGGTGACGCCGGTGGGCACGGAAACCATCACTTCAGGCTTGAAGAGGCTGAAGCGGCCCACCGCCTTCGATATGAAGTATTTGAGCATCGCCTGCGTGACCCGGTAGTCGGCGATGACGCCGTCGCGCATGGGCCGGTAGGCGATTATCTCGCCGGGCGTGCGGCCTATCATCTGCTTGGCGGCGGCGCCCACCGCGAGGATGCGCTTGTCGACCTCGGACACGGCGACGACCGACGGCTCGCTCACGACGACGCCGCGGCCGGGCAGGAACACCAGCGTGTTGGAGGTGCCCAGGTCGATGCCGAGTTTCGGGGAAAAGAAGGACATTGCCTACGAATACTACTTTGATATGCTTATAAATGCCACCGTTCGTGCATTTTCGGTGGCAATGGATGGCGCAGGGCAACTGGGGCCGAGCACGACACTGCTCGGCCCATTTTTTATTCTCCTTTTATTCCCCGTCCCGCCCTGCCGCGCGCTTCTTGAACCTCAGCTTCGCCCTCTTCTCCTGCTCCTTCTTCGCCTCGGGGGTGTGGTTCTTGGGGTGTATCTCCCACCAGAATTTCTTGCAGAACGAGTCCAGGCCGCCTCGCCGGTCGGCGTCGTCGCACACGCTTTTGAGGAAATAGAGGTCCTTGGTGGGTATCGCCACCAGAAGCCTGCCCATGCGCGGCATGGTCAGGGGCGGCAGGCCGTCGCGCAGGCGCGCGTGGTTCAATTTCTGCATGAAGTGGCGCATCAGCTCGCCGCGCTCGGTGGCCTTGTCCCTCTTCGCGGCGGCCTTTCCCGTCATGTGCTTGCCGATGTGGTGCATGCTATAAGTATAGCAATATGGCCAGTTCCGCTAAGCAGGATCTCATCGTGCAGGAGGGCGACCCCGTCCTGCGCCGGGTAGCGAAGCCCGTGCCCAAAAAGGACATCGGCTCCCCCGCCCTCGCGGCGCTCATACGGAAGATGAGCGACGCGCTCGCGCCCGAGAAGCACGGCGTCGCCATCGCCGCGCCGCAGGTCGGCGAGAGCCTGCGCGTCTTCGTCGTCGCGGGCCGCGTATTCAAGGAAGAAACGGAAGACGGCGAAAGCGCGGGACCGGTGCCGCCCAACCGCGCCTACATCAACCCTGAAATTACGCGCGCCTCGCGCAGGAAGCTCGAGGAATCCGAAGGCTGCCTGTCGGTGCGCTCGATATACGGCACCGTCCTGCGCCACGAGCGCGTGACGCTCAAGTATACCGACGAGCACGGCACCATGAAGACTGAGAACGCCACGGGGCTCTTGGGCCACATCTTCCAGCACGAGGTCGACCACCTCGACGGCATCCTATTCATAGACAAGGCCGACGGCCTGCATGAATCGAACTAACGCCATGGAGCACCCCCTCTTCGCCTTCCTGGGCACCTCAATTGACTCGGAGTTCGCGCTCAAGGCGCTTGAGGCGCGCGGGCTCGAGCCCGCGCTCGCGGTGCGCGGCAAGGAACTGCCCGACGAGCTGTACAACACCGAATGGGACTTCATCCTCGTGTGCTCGTACGGCAAGATACTGCCAAAGAAGCTGCTCGACCTCCCGCGCCGCGGCTGCATCAACATCCATCCGTCGCTCCTGCCGAAGTTCCGCGGCCCCAGCCCCTATGTCTCGGCGATGCTCGCCGACGAGCGCGTCACCGGCGTCTCCGTAATGCTCCTGGAAGAGAAGATGGACGCGGGGCCCATTCTCGCGCAGGCGCGCATCGACATAGACGAGGCCGACTGGCCGCCCAAGGGTCTGGTGCTCAGCCAGATGCTCTTTACCGAAGGCGTCAACCTGCTCGCCGACATACTGCCCGACTGGCTCGCCGGGCGCTTGGAGCCCGCCGCGCAGGACGAGAGCGAGGCTACTTACACGCGGAAGTTCACTGATGCCGACGCGCTCCTCGACCTTTCCCGGCCGCGCGAGGCGTTCCTTAAAATCCAGGCGTTCGACAAGAGCCCGCGCGCGCATTTCATGACCGAGAAGGGCAAGCGCGTCGTGGTTACCGAGGCCGCATGGAAGGACGGCGCGCTGAAGATTTTGAAAGTATTGCCCGAGGGAAAGAAAGAGATGCCGTACGAGGACTATTTAAGAGGCAACAGGTAAAAGCAGGGCTTCGAGGAGTACGGATACTTCGTATCACCGTCGCTCGCTCGGAATCAAAAATAAATTTTTGTTCCTCGCTTCGCTAGGCGATAATTTCCTGCAAAATTTCCTCAAGCCTCGGCTCGTCAGCCTTGCGGAGCCTCCTCTCTCCCCTCTTTTACCTGTCGCCTAAACGGTATCGCGCCAGCCGCGCAGGTACTCCTTCACCTTAAGCGAGGTGCGGCGCATCACCGACTGCCTCTTCTTCTTCTCGCGCGAAAGCTCCTGGACGAATTCGCCGCCCGCGAGGTCTATGGCCTCGTGCATCGTCGAGCCCCAGCGCGAGGAGCGGTGCACCTGCCCGCCCATGGAAAGCGTGAATTCCGCGCGGTACTTGCCCGAGCGCCCGTCAGCAAGGTACAGCAGCTCGACGTCCGCATGCGCCGTCGTGTCGCCGTTCAGGAACTTGTCGGCCTGCGCGAGCCTGCGCTCGACGTAGGCGCGCAACTCATCGGTAACCGGGATATCGGTGCCCTTTATGTTGTAGTTCATGACCTTCATTGTACCCCCTGCGGCGCCTACGGCTGTCCCTTGCCCACATACTATGATAAAAAGATAAGGAAATGATGAAGAAAAAGACGCAGGCGAAGAAGCGGGGCAAGTACGAGCCCGGCGATTTTAATCTGAAGGTCAAGCGCTCGCTCGCGGGCCTCGGGCTCTTCGCCCTTTCGGACATCCCCAAGGGCGCGTGCATCATCGAGTACCGCGGGAACATCCTTACCAAAAAGCAGGAAGAGGAAAGCAACAGCCTCTACCTCTTCGACGCGGAGGGCGGCGTCACCATAGACGGCGCGCCCCGCTGGAACACCGCGCGCTACATCAACCACTCGTGCCGCCCCAACAGCGAAATCGACATCCACAAGCACCGCGTGTACGTCATGGCCAAGCGCAACATAAAGGCCGGCGAGGAGCTGAACTACGACTACGACAAGGACTACTGGGAGTCCTACATCAAGCCCAAGGGCTGCCGCTGCATCAAGTGCGCGCCCGCATTGCACAACAAGGCTTAGCAAGGGGAGATAAGCGGGGGCTGCGGCCTCCGCTTTTCTATTTCGCGCGGCGCGCGATGACGACGCCGATGAACAGCAAGGAACGGCGGCACCGCATGCCGCCCGGCTGGCGCCAACATGTAAAAAGAAAAGGCGCAAAATTGCGCCTTTTTCGGAACAGGCAGGGCGGCTTTCCCAACCGCAAAGACCTCTTAGTTTTTTGCCGCCTCCGCTTGCCGGCAGTCTTTCTCGACAGCTTTTAGATACCTGTCAAACTCGGCACGCACCCCCTTAAGCACATTTACATTTATCTCGCTCCAGCATACGGTATTCTTCCGGCCTTCTTGCTCCGCAATTTTAGAACGAAAAGAATTTATGCCTGACGTTCTGCCGTATTTGCAAAGCAAATCAAATCTTCCCTTGATGCTTTTTACGTATCTTTCACCCTCGCGCCACTCCCTTGAGTGCCTTTCGAACATCCTTATTTGCTCCTTGAGGCACTCAATCTCCGGAGATTCCGCGGTCGCGGGAGCCGGACCGCACACAAGGGCGGTTAGTGCAAGGAGAAGTACTTTGCGCTTGAACATCCGAGCCTCCTTTTGAAGGAATTACCGGAATATAAGATAACATCAATAATATATAATGTCAAAATGCTGTTTCACTTCACGAGCAAGATGATTCCCTGATTCCAGAACACACCGGCACCCCGCCTTATTTCGCGCGCCGCGCAGTTACGGCGCCGATGAGCGTGCCGAGTATCGCGCCCGCAAGGAAGTCCGAGAACCAGTGCACCGACACGGACACGCCGAGCCCGATGTAGAGCGCGTACGCGCCGGCCGCCAGCGCGAGCGGCCGGTTCTTCGGGTACAGGCAAATGAGCGCAACGACGCCCGCGAAGGCGACCGTGGTATGCGAGGACGGCCAGCCCCAGAATATGCCGTTCTCCCAGAAGCCGAAGTTGAACTGCCGGCTGATGTCATCAAGGACGCCGCTCGGCAGGAGCTCGGGCTGGAGGCGTCCCGTGAACGCCTTGTATAAAGACGAGACGACCCACCCCAGCGCCTCGGCCTGGGCGATAGTCGCGGCAACGCGCATGAGCCTGCGGCTCCCCCGCCACTCGCCCCAGTAATAAAGGCCAATGGGGACGATGATAGGCAGGAAGAAGCCCGCCACCGCTGCGGGCATGGTGAGCGCGAAGAGGTTGTTAAAGCGCGTATGGCTGAAATAGTACCAATCGAAGCCCGACGCGACGCTCAGGTAGGTCAGGATGATGGCGGCGGCGTGCCACAAGAGGTAACGCGGCGCGAAAACGCGGGCGAAGCCCGTCGGCAAGCCAGATATGAACGCGCGTATCATGGCTCAAGTATAATGGATAGTATATGGACCCCCAGACCCAGCAAGAAATAAGGAAGGTCGAGACCCTGCTCGGCGAGATAAAAGAGAATACCGAAACGCGCCCGGCCAAGAGCTTCGTCAACGGCCTGCTGTACGGCGCGGGCATAGTGCTCGGCACCATCGTGGGCGTCATGCTGGTGGGCTGGCTTTTGAGCGTAGCCGGCGTCATCCCGGGCTTCGACGTGATAGCGAACAACCTCTCGGACATCCTGCACAAGCGGTATTAGAAAAGGCCCGCTGCTTGCGCAGCGGGCCCGAGGCTGCTCATACGCTTCCTATCATGGAGCAATGGCCGGCTTCCTTTCAGCGTTTCATGCGCCTATGGGACCCGTCCTTCTCCAGTATATAGCCGCCGCGCGCGGACGCAAGGCGCTTTCCAACTCCCCCTTTTTTCGCTATAGTTCGGGATGTCCCGCCGCGAGGCCGGACGCATTCCGCGGTAGCTCAATGGTAGAGCAGCTCCCTGTCAAAAGGCAGCTTCCCAGAGGAATCTGGGTTGCAACACGAGGTGAATTCGGGGGAACCCCACGAGGGCAATCCCGAGCCAAGCTCTGAATTCTCAGAGAAGGTGTAGAGACTATCTCGCAAGAGAGTACTCCCCTAGCGGGGAGGAAGCGCCTCGCATCCCATCCGCCCCAGCGAGAGGATGATGATATAGTCCACGCCCGCAGCAATGTGGGATTACGTGTAAGGAGTTGGTTGTAGGTTCGAATCCTACCCGCGGAGCAACTATAGAGAAGGCGCCGAAAGGCGCTTTTTCTAGTTGCTCCGCGGAGAGATGTCCGGGGGACATCTCGCGTAGGATTCGAAAGCCGGAGCGGGCCCCGTGCCAGCAGGCACGGGAGCGAGGCAGGGTCGTGAAAAAATAGTCGCGACGGCGACTATTTTATTCCTGACCGAATCCTGGACGAAAAGGTACCTGACACCATTTCCCACGATAAGACATACCAGGACACGCATTCCCTCTTTTGCCGTGCTTAGCACCGTTCTACGCCACTGCAATGAATGATTCATGTCTTTTTTGCTTAGTGAATAAGCAAAAGGGCCCGCGCATCTCTTTCGAGAATGCGCCGGCCCTCATTTAAGTGGTCACCAGCTGGAGCGAACTCCTTTTGTATCTGCATTATACACCTGCGTTTCGGAGGGTCGCGCGGATAGCGCAGTGCGACACAAAACGGCCCAGGCGTCGATTCACATAAGGGTAACTAATTCATCTCGGGCCGGAGGCCGAGGGGGCTGTAAAGTTTGTAAAGCAAAGATTGGGCTAGCGAGGTAAAATACCCGCATGAATTTCTTAGAGCAGCTTGCCGCCGAGTGGTACCAGTACCGAGGATATTTTGTGCGGACCAACATCCGATTCGGCAGAAACGCTAACGGGCGCGGCGGACACGTTGGCGAGATAGACGTTATCGCATACCGGCCTGAGACCGGGGAGTTCATTCATTTGGAAGCCTCTACGGACTCGTTGACGTGGGAAGACAGAAAGGAGCGATTCGAGCGAAAGTTTTCGGACGCAAGGAATTACTACATGGAAATCTTCCCGTTCAAGGAAATCGACACTAGGCCCCGGCAGATTGCCTTGGTCGGCTTCCATGTGAATCCGCACCCAAGCACCGAGACCTGGCGATCGCGTCCACCAGCAAACGCCGTCTTGGGGGAGCTTCCAATAGAAGTGCAGTCCATCCGGAGCTTCATTCGGGAGATTCAAGCGGAGCTTAGGCAGCATGATCCCCAGCGAGAAGCTGTCCCCGAAACCTTCCCATTGCTCCGCGCTATCCAGTATTCAGCCTTCTTGGGAGTTTGACGCAAAGCGACCAGCCCGCGTCAGACCGCCCCATCAAGAAAGCCTTGAAAGGCTTGACGGGGATAGGTCATGGACCGGTGCCGGGAGCAAGAGACCGTCAGCCCCAACGCATGCCGTTGGGGCTTTACGGTTCTCTCCGTCGGCAGGATTCGAACGGAATGGCGGGATACTCAATTGCTAACGCTTCCCTGTACTTCCCCGCGCACAACGCTATACTGCCTGTATGAACAAGATACTCGTCATACTCGCGCTTATTGCCGCACTGGTTCTTGGCACGCTCTACGCCATGAAAGGAAAATCTCCTGCCGACAACAGCAAGGACGGGCAGGCGGCTGAAACGCGGACCATCACTCTCTATTACTACAACCCGGAGAGGGACCACGATGCGGACGGGAACATCCACTGCAGCGCGCAGGGGCTTGTCGCGGTGGAGCGTTCCATAGCGCCAACGCAAACACCCCTCAAAGAATCCGTCGAACTTTTGCTTGAAGGCGCGCTGACGCCGGAGGAAAAAGCGAGCGGCATCACGACCGAATTCCCGCTCGAAGGCGTGGCGCTCAAGAGCGCATCTATTGAAGGCGGCGTGGCGACCTTGACGTTCGACGATCCTCAGCACAAGACCGGCGGCGGCTCGTGCCGCGTTTCCGTGCTCGCCGCGCAGATTATCGCCACGGCAAAGCAGTTCCCGACCGTGCAGGACGTGCGGCTTTTGCCAGAGGAGCTGTTCCAGCCGTAACATCCGTAAAGACGCAGCTGGTATGACGGGTTTGGTATACTGGGCGCATGAATACCGCCATTGACCACGGGATGATAACGACCGCGTTCGAGCTGCCGGGGCACGCCGTTTCAAAGAACCTCGGCATGGCGCGCGGAATCATCGTGCGCAGCCGCTCGATAGTCGGCACCATAGGCGGCGGGCTCCAGACGCTCATCGGTGGCGACATTACCCTCTTTACCTCGCTGTGCGAGCGGGCGCGCAGCGACGCGTTCGAGCTGATGGCGAAGCATGCCGCCGAGATGGGCGCCAACGCCATAGTGGGCGTGCGCTACGACGCGGCGGGCGTCGGTGGCGGCGTCACCGAAGTGCTCTGCTACGGCACCGCCGTCATCGCCCGGGCGGAATAAGCCGGCGCATGCATGCGCCTCCGCCCCGCGTTTGACTTTTGCTCCTAAATATGCTATTATATATAGATGGCGGAAATCGCTACCTATAGGTGCTCCAACACGCGGTGCCTCTACACCGTGCGGCTTTCAAGCGGCATTGGCGGCAGGGTCGAGCTTGTGTGCCTTTCGTGCAGAGCGGTGACGGCGCAGACGCATGAGCGCCCGTGCGAGGCGTGCGGCGCGGAGCTTTTTGAGGAGCCGCTCAGCCGCGCGTGCCCGCGCTGCAAGGCGGGCGCGCTTACCCTGCCCCACATCTCCGATCTGTCCTAGCGCTTGCATACCCTGGCCCTTTCCCGTCCGTGCCGGCACTTGACCGCGCCGCACTCCCTGCCGTAATCTGCTGCCTAGATTCGATCCGGCATTTTCAGGAAAGGCGGGAACATGGACAAGAACGAGGCTCTTTCAAAGTTCTTCAAGGACAAGCGGAAGGAGCGGGACAAGACAGTTGCGGAAATGGCCGCCGCAGGAGGCTTCGCGTACGCGAACTACTATAACTGGGAGAACAACGGGAAGCTCCCGAGGACCCGCGATGCGCAGGACAGGCTCGCAAGCCTGTTCGGCCTCACGAGGGAAGAGCTTCTCGAAAAGGCCGACGCGTCGTTAAATCACGAGAACGACCTCATCCTGCTCCTGAAGACGATCATAGCGGCCGGCTGCCAGGCGATAACCATGGACGACATAGATTTCCTGTGCGCCACGCAGTCGGCGCTGGAAGCGCCGATGTCGCCGGAACTCGTAAGACTGCTGATAGAGCACCGGGTCGCTCCGCAAAAAATCGAATAAAGCGCGCGATTGCGCCCGCGGCACAAGCCGTCCAAAGAACGGGAATCCCGAGCGCCGCTGTCGTGCTCGGGATTTTTCACTGCGCTTCCCCCGCCCGCGCGCCTGCTCATTGCCACGGAAAAAATAATATTGTAAAGTATTGGAAGATACCCGCACGACTGGAGCGATTGATGAAGCACTGCAAAGTCATCGAGGCCTACTCCTCGAATCTCGAGAGCGAGCTCAACAGGTGGCTCTCCAAGAACGCGAACGCCTCGATACTCAAGATGACCCAATGCCCCAACCCTGCGAGGGAGGCCAACAGCCTCAGCTCGTCCGCAGGCAGCGGCACCATAGTCCTGACTATCGTATACGAAAAGGAATAACCCCGCGCAGCCGGAACCGCCCGGTTGGGCGGTTTTTTGCGCGCAGGCGGGCGGGGCCCGCCTGCGCGCCTTTTTCTTCTTTGAAACTTCATGCGCAAAAAGCGACACTGTCGCCAGGCACCTTGCCAATCGCATATTTCGATTTACCCGGCTCGTAACTTCCACGCTTTTGCCTATGCAACCCCTACCGGATATCAACGCTTATTTCCTCGCGCTCTGGATACGGTTCGCGCAGTACGTTCCGCAGATGATAAGCGCCGTGCTCGTGCTCCTGCTCGGATGGCTTGCTGCCGAGATAGCGGCGGTCGTGGTGCGCCGCGCGGTGGCATTCACCGGCGCGGACGCCTGGGTGGGCCGTACCGGCCTCAACGAGCAGCTCAAGCTCGCCCCGCACTCGCGCTACGCGCTCGTGTCCAACCTCATGGGCTCCATCGCGAAGTGGGTCATACTGCTGGGCGCCGTAGGCGTCGCCGCCGACATCCTCGGCCTGCCCGGCGTGCGCGCGTTCGTCGGGACCATCATCGCCTACATCCCCAACGTGGTGGTGGCGGTACTCATACTCGCCATAGGCATGGTCGCCGCCCAGCTCCTGAGCGCGTCGGTGGCGGCGGGGCTCGGCGCGGCGCACATGCCGGGCGCCAACCGCGCCGTGCTCGCCGGCATCGCCAAGTACGCGGTCATCGTGTTCGCCGTCATGGCGGCGCTCACCCAGCTCAACATCGTGCCCGCGCTCATCCAGATAGCGTTCGCGGGCCTCGTGTTCGCCCTGTCGCTCGCCTTCGGGCTGGGCGGGCGCGAGCACGCGAGCCAGTGGATAGCGAAGATGAAAAGCTCCTCGTAATTAGAGGAGGGCGGCGCGACGCAGAACGAACCCGCCCGGACCGAAAGGCCCGGGCGGTTTCCTTTTCGCCGCAGGTCCGCTACAGTAAATGCGACTATGAAAAGAGACACTTCATGGGGAGGCGTCGCGGACTGGTACGACGAGTACCTCAGGGACGAGGACACTTACCAGGCAAAAGTCATCGCGCCCAACCTCATGCGCGTGCTTGATATACGCCCCGGCGAGCGCGTGCTCGACGTAGCATGCGGGCAGGGCTACTTTACGCGACTAGTACGCGAGAAGACGGATGACGCTGCGGGCGCTGACATCTCGAAAGAGCTCATCGCCAAAGCGAGGACGCAGACGCCGGGCACCTCCTTCTATGTCGCGCCCGCGACCAACCTCAATTTTGCCAAGGACAAAACCTACGACGCGGCGCTGTGCGTCTTGGCGCTCCAGAACATCGAGGACCTCCCGGCGACATTCAAGGAAGTGCGGCGCGTCTTGAAAAAAGACGGGCGCTTCGTGTTCGTGCTCAACCACCCGGCGTTCCGCGTGATCAAGCGCTCGAGCTGGGGCTTCGACGAAGAGGCGAAGACCCAGTACCGCCGCGTGGACGGCTACCTCTCGTCGGCCAAAGTGAGCGTCGACATGCACCCGGGCCGGGCGCGCGGCGCGACAACCGTCTCCTACCACCGCTCCCTGCAGGACTTCTTCAAGGCGCTTGCGGGCGCGGGGCTGTGCGTCACCAGGCTTGAAGAATGGATATCGCACAAGCAGAGCCAGAAAGGCCCGCGCCAGAAAGCCGAGGACGCCGCGCGCCGCGAGATACCGTTATTCATGTGCATAGAGGCGCGCCCGCGCTAGGCCATGGCCGCGCCAAAGAAATTTTCGCCGGGCCGCTACAAGCTGAAGGTCGCGCGCTCGAAGACCGGCCGCGGCCTGTTCGCGCAGGAGCCCATCCCCAAGGGCGCGTGCATCATTGAATATGTCGGCCGGCCGCTGAGCCTCGTGGAGATGGCGCGCGACGCGGGCAAGTACTACTTCTGGGTGAGCGACTTCGCGATGATAGACGGCAATATAAAGGAGAACACGGCGCGCTTCATCAACCACTCATGCGCCCCCAACTGCGAGGTGGACGGCCCCGACGGGCGCATCTTCGTGATGGCCAAGCGCAATATAAAAGCCGGCGAGGAGCTGACCTACGACTACGGCGACGAGTACTTCAACAAGCACATAAAGCCGCGCGGCTGCCTGTGCGCGAGATGCGCTTCGCGCGAAAAGGCGCTACAGTAGCGGCAGACGACGCAAGAGGAGGTCGTGATGAGACAGCTGTTTTGGATAGCGCTACTCGCGCTCGCCTGCTTTGCGGGCGAAGCGCGAAGCCCGGGCGTGCGGCTCTTCCCTTTAGGAAGCGCGTGCGAGCCGTCGCGGACGCGCGAGGACGGCACGCTCGGGGCGCCGCGCTGCGTCCCGCTCGCCTACGCGCCAATCGGATCATCCTTCAAGCGCAGTTTCCACGAGGATCTGCCGTGGGCCAACAGGCTCAAGTCCGACCGCATTGCGCCAAGGCGCGTGCGGATGACCAAGGCCGCCCGGTAACCCGGGCGGCTTTTCTCGAAAGCGGCGGTCGTAAAAAAGGCCCGGGGACTAGTCCCCGGGCCTCTGCGCGCCTACCGCGTCCACTCTATCATCGAGGCGGGCTCGCGGGCGGCCTTGCCGCTCGACTGCTTGAGCGGCTTGGGCTTCGCGTCCGAGCGCGTGATGGCGAACGAGCCCTCGCCGAGCGCGGAGGGCGACGCCAGGATGATATCGCCATCGGACGACACCATGGTAATGGGCTTCGCCCGCGCGTCCTCCGCGCTCTTGCTCGAAGCCTTTACCACGGCGTACGCGTCCTTGAACGTGACCGTGCCGAACTCGTCGAGCGGCGCGTACACGCTGTCGCCGCCGGAGCTTAAGTGCGGCATCTCGTGTATCCACTCGGCCGTCGAGCGCGACGACTCGTACGGCAGGACGAGGAAATACCGGCCCCCGGTCGTGAGATTGGAGAACGCCAGGAGCCACAGATCGGGACTGAACTCGCTGAGGGCCACCTGCACGGTATCGCCGCCGCGCACCTCGAGCGGGAGCGGCTTCTGGAAATCAGGCAAGAGCTCGTACCACGCCCGGTACGTCGTCTTCCCGCCCTTCGTTATCGCCTGCGTGCCCGCCTGGATGAGGTCCTTCTTCTTTATGCCGCCGATGCCGACCCACGTGGCGCCGGCCGAAAGGGGAACATCGTCATTCTTATCCGGGATAGGCACGGTCCACGTGGCGCCCACGCCCGTGTACTTCGCCGAGCGCGTCGCGGCATAGCCCGCCCAGTTCGTCGACCGCGTGCTGTCCAGTGCCTCGTCGGCGGCGGCGAGTACCGGCCCCGCCGGAAGGCAGAGCGCCAGCGCGCACACAAGGACTGCGAGCAGTCGAAACCTCATGCGCTAAGCATACCACCTACCGCGCCAGCTTGCCGCCGCGCGCCTTGTTGTTCTCCCTAGCGCCGTTCTTGCCGCGGAAGCGCCCTCCCCTGCCGCGCATCTTCGCCGCCAGCTTCGAGACCAGCGCCACTCCCGTCTTATGGTTATGATTGACCGCCTCGCCAATGTCGCCGCCGCCCTCGCGGCTGCTGTAATCCTTGTAATACATGAATGACCCCTTCTTCCCGTGGTTCGTATCCATAACGCCCAAGGATACCCGGCGCGCCTGAACCCTTCGTGATGCGCGCGTTTGCTATACTGGGAGCATGGACTCGGCGCTCATAGTCATCGGCCTCCTGTTCGTCGGGATGCTTATCGTGTGGATATTCACCTACCTGAGCGACCCCAAGGAGATAGGCGAGGAGGAGAAGGCGCAGGTGCGCGAGCAGCCGCCCGAGGAAATCAGGCGCTCCGCCGCCGAGATGGAGATAGAGAAGGCGGAGCGCAACGCTGAGGAGATAGCGTTCTACTCGCCCGGCGAATCCACGCTCGACTGATTCATCCCAGCATCAGGCGCGCTCGTGCATACTGGGCCCATGCAGACGGAACGCGAAATAATCCTCACCTGCCAGGAGTGCGGGCACGAAGAGGTTGATTCGGAGCGCAAGCTCCTCATGCTCAAGGTGCGCATGTACAACCACATCAACCACGCGCACCCCGTGCTGGCCGAGCGCTTCAAGGACGTCGTCGAGGAGCATTCGAACCTGGTCTATTAAATAAGAAAGGGTGCTGCCAGGCTCCCGACCCGGAAAGCCCCGCGGGCGAGCCCGCGGGGCTTTCTGCCGGAGCCAAGGCGGCGTTGTTTAACGCCGCGCCCTTTGGTATCGTTGCGGTACCCTTCCGGACGCCCCCGCGGGCGCGCCGGAGCGGGGCGACGCCATGCAGCCTTTTTTCCCCAACCACCCCTCGCTGACGTACGCCGCGCGCTTCGTACTGCTCGCGCTCGTGTACGCGGGCGTATCCTGGGTGAGTCTCACCTTCCTGCCCGTAGGAACGTCCGGCGCCTCGCTCGTGTGGCCCGTGTCCGCCATCGGCCTCGCCGGCCTCCTGTTCTGGGGGCTCAACCTCTGGCCCGCGCTCATGCTCGGCATCTTCGTCATACTCATGTCGAAGGGCTACACTCCCCCGCTCGCGACCAGCGTCTCGTTCGGCAACACGATAGAGGCGCTCGTCGGGGCCTACATCCTCATGCGCGCGGGCTTCCACCCGGTCATGAGCCGCCTGCGCGACACGCTCGGGCTCATACTGGCGTCCTTCATATCGACATTCATATCAGCCGTGACCATCGCCGCGAGCTCCGCGCTCTTCTACACCCCCCTCTTCGATTACGACCTCCTGCTGGGCCTCTGGGTAGGCCACACGGTCTCGCTCCTCTCCTTCGGGCCGTTCGTCCTCCGGTGGGGCTACCGCCCCTGGTTCAGGCGGACCTGGAAGAAGGTGCTTGAAGGCGTCGCGGTATTCTCCGTCATATTCGTGCTCGTCTTCCTCCAGTTCTGGACGCCCCACGGGTCCATTGCCGGCATCTCGCTCGCCTACGTGCTCATCATCCCGCTCATATGGGCCTCCCTGCGCACCGGGCCGCGCGGCATAACCTTCGCGCTGTTCATGCTCACCTCGGTGGGCATCTCGGGCATACTCTGGGGCTACGGGCCGGTAAGCGCGCACGCGGAGGACGCGCTGTTCGGCTTCCAGACGTTCATCGGCTCGCTCTCGCTCATCTTCCTCCTGTTCACGTCGCTCACCGAGGAGCGCAAGGAGGCCGTGATAACGCTCGAGAGCCACGTGGACCAGCTGGAGGACGCGCTCGAGAAGATACTCAACGAGGACCGCGCCAAGAGCGAGTTCATCGCCATACTCGCCCACGAGCTGCGCAACCCCCTTTCGCCCGTGCTCTCGGGCCTCGAGATACTCAAGACGCGCGAGAAGGGCCCGTGGGACGTGCACGACATGATGGGCGCGCACCTCAACACGCTGGCGCGCCTGCTGGACGACCTTCTGGACATCACGCGCATATCGCAGAACAAATTCACCATAAAGCGCGAGCCGACGACGCTCCAGAGCGCGCTCGAGCGCTCGTTCGAGATGGCCGGCCCCTTCATCGTCTCGCGCGGCCACTCGTTTTCAAGCGACATCCCCAAGGACGAGATATGGGTGGACGCCGACCCGGTGCGGCTCAGCCAGGTGTTCGTGAACCTGCTTAACAACGCGGCCAAGTACACCCCGCCGGGCGGCACCATAACCCTCGCCGCCGCGCGCGAAGGAAGCGAGGCCGTCGTGCGCGTGCGCGACAACGGCCAGGGCATCGAGCCGTCGAGGCTCACGAAGATATTCGAGCCGTTCGCGGGCGGCGACCAGCGCCGCCAGGAAGGCCCGGGCGGCCTGCACATCGGGCTCTCGCTGGTAAAGCGCATGTCCGAGCTCCACGGCGGCACGGTCGAGGCGCGCAGCGAAGGCGCGGGACAGGGCAGCGAATTTACCGTGCGCATTCCCCTTATCGCCGCCCCTGCGGCCGCGCCGGCGCAAGCGGCTACGGCCCCCGCCCCCGCTTCTTCCGCGAAAGCCCCCGCTTCCGCGCTTGCGGCGCGCAGCCGGTTCTCCAAGGAAGCGTCCCAGGCGCTCGCGCGCGATGCGGGCACCCTAAGCGTCCTCGTCGTGGACGACAACGAGGCGGCCGCGCAGATGCTCGGCACGCTCCTGGCCCACAACGGCCACAAGGTGTCGACCGCGCACACAGGCTTCGCCGCGCTTGAAGAGGCCGGCAAGTCGCGCCCGCAGGTGGCGCTCCTCGATATCGGCCTGCCCGACCTCTCCGGCTACGAGGTCGGCAAGCGCCTGCGCGCCGCCTACGGGCAGGACATTGCACTCGTGGCGCTCACCGGCTACGGCCAGGAAGAAGATCGGCAGAAGGCGGCCGACGCCGGCTTCGACGACCACCTGGTCAAGCCCGTTTCCATAATCGACGTCGAGCGGGCGCTCGCGAAGCTCAGGCGCGCGTAAGCGCGCCGCTCCCCGGTTGCGCGCATTACGGCGCCGCTACCGCGTACACCACCAGGCGGCGGTCGTATTCCTTCCTTCCCTGCACCCAGGTCCCGTCGCAGGTTATGAGATTGAGGCGCGCCGCGTCGTCCGCCTTGAACACCCTCTCGGCCGGCACCTCCTGCGCCGGATACGACACGACCTCCTCCACGATAAAATGCAGCTCGCTTGAGGACGCGGTGGCGACATAGATGTCGTCGCCGGCCTTAAGCTCGCTCAGGCGCTTGAACACGCCGTCCATGCCGAGCGCGTTATCGACATGGCCGTCAACAACCGCGCTTCCCCTGAAGCCCGGCACGGTGCCGTATTTGTACCAGCCGACGTCCGTAAAGTTGCCGGGCGTCGCCATATCGCCCTGCGCGTTGACCCCCACGTGCCGCACGAACGCGTCGATGCCGAGCGCAGGGATGCGCAGGCGCTCCGGCAGGCCGCCCGGCGCCACTCCGCGCGCGGGCGCCTGCGCCATGAGCGTGCTCGAAGCGACGTCAGGGTCGGGAGCGTACAGCGTCGCGCGCGCGAGCGTGGTCGCGAACACGACCCCCGCCGCGAGCGTGAGCACGGCGACCGCAAGCCGCGGACTCAGCCGCATGCGAATTTAGGCCTCCCGCCTGGTGCGCGCAAGGTACGCGCCGCCAGCGGCAAGGATCAGGGCCGAGGCGCCGAGAACGGCCAAGGTGGCTCCCGCGTTGCCGCCTTCGCCGGCCGCAGGCGCGCCGACCGCAGCGTCGGTGGTCGTCTGCGCGTACGTCAGCGGCGCCGCGAGCGCGAGGAGCGTGCCCACGCAGAGTCCGATGATGCCGCCCGCTATGCGCTTGGTTAAGCGTAAGGTCATACGTGTAAAAAATTAGCTGGTCATTGGCGCCCGCTTTCGCCCGCGTGGGGCCTCTTTCGAGCTCAAGTATGCCCGGGTGCGCTGAAGGGGGCATGAATGCTACAATGCATGCCATGACGCTTTTCGATGCGGCCGTGCTCGGGCTCGTAGAGGGGATAACCGAATTCCTCCCCATCTCCTCCACAGCCCACCTCATGTTCGCGAGCGCGCTCCTGGGCCTGCCGCAGAGCGCGTTCATAAAATCGTTCGAAGTGGCGATACAACTGGGCGCCATACTGGCGGTGGTGGCGCTGTACTGGCGGAAATTCCTCGACATGCGGACGCTCGCGCGCCTCGGCGTCGCGTTCGCGCCCACCGCCGCCGTAGGCCTCGCGCTCTACCCTTTCATTAAAGGCGCGCTCATCGGCAACACGCCCGTGGCGCTGCTTGCCTTGGGCGCGGGCGGCGCGGCGCTCATCGCGTTCGAGTACGCGAAGAAAGGCGCGCCGGAACCCGAGCCGCGCGAGCTCAGCTTCAGGCAGGCCGCGCTCGTGGGGCTCGCGCAGGCGGCCGCGGTCGTCCCGGGCGTGTCGCGCTCGGCCGCGACCATCGTCGGCGGGCTCGCGCTCGGCATCAGCCGCAGGACCATCGTCGAGTTCTCGTTCCTTTTGGCGGTGCCGACGATGGGCGCGGCGACCGCGCTCGACCTATACAAGAACGCCGGGGAGTTCTCGCGCGCCGACTGGGGCGCTGTGGGCGCCGGGTTCGCCGTCTCGTTCGTTGTCGCGCTCATTTCCATACGGTGGCTCCTGAAGTTCGTGCGCACGCACGACTTCACGAGCTTCGGCATATACCGCATGCTGGCGGCCGCGCTGTTCGCGCTTCTGCTTTTGCGCTAGCGCGCGGCGCTTCGCGCACGTACAGCAAAAAAGAAAAGGGCGCCCGGCGTAATGCCGGGCGCCCGTATGGCTCACGTTCGCTCATGATGCTTCGCCCCGAGGGGGCCGCGCAGGATGGGCGGGGACAAGTAGGACGGGATGGCCGCATCCGCGGCGCGGGGGCGCCGCGGCCCCTTTGCCGCGAAAAAGCCCGCGAGCATGACGCATAGCAGGGCGGGGCCGCTCTCGTGCCCGGCCCACAGCACCGACACTATCAGTACGAACAATACGCCGCCAAAGGCGGCAGTCACATAGCGCACGTTACGTCTCCTTATTGGTGTGCGATTGGAATGCTGGAAAAGAACTATACGCGGTACTCTTCCCAGTATACGGCCGGCGCGGCTTGAGCGCCACTATTCCAGGACGCTATACTGACGCTACAATGCATCACTTCTATTATTCGCTGGGGGTGTTCGGGGTCATGGAGTTTTTGGGCGACGTCTGGCCCGGGCTCATAGACAACCTGCACTGCTTCCCGGTCATCGGATGCAACGTAGGCTTCGCGGGGTACGACGGGCTCGTTCATTTCATGAGCGGCATCTGCATCGGCCTCGGGCTCCTGTGGCTCAACCGCCGCGAGCCGCGGCATATGGCATTCTGGGGGCTTAGCATCGCGCTCGCATGGGAGGCCATGGAATGGGCGTACGACTGGGCGCGCGCCTCCCTCCTCCACATGGACCTCCACACGCCGTACAACATCATGACCCAGCCGAGCGGCATCGACACCGTGGGCGACATCATCCTCGGCTGCCTGGGCACCGCGCTCGCGTACGCCGCCTACCGCTTCGCCAAGCGCCCATGAGCACCCTCTCCTGCATCATCTGCGCCTACAACGAGGCGCCGCGCATCGCAGCCGTGCTCGAAGCCGCCGCATCCTGCCCCGCGCTCAGTGAAATAATCGTCGTCGACGACTGCTCCACCGACGGCACCGCCGAGGCGGTCAGACGCTTCCCGGTCGTCCGGCTGATATCGCTTCAGGAGAACGTCGGCAAGAGCCGCGCCATGGCGCACGGGCTTGCCGCGGCGCGCGGCGAGCGCATCATGCTTCTGGACGCGGACCTCGCGGGGCTCACGGCGGACAGCATCGAAGCGCTCGCCGCGCCGGTTCTCTCCGGCGCGGCCGATGTCTCACTATCATTGAGAAAGAACGCGTTCGCTGTGCACCACCGGCTCGGGCTCGACTTCACCTCGGGCGAGCGCGTCCTGCCAAAAAGCCTGCTGGCTGACACGCTCGACAAGATAGACTCGTTGCCGCGCTTCGGCATCGAGTCGTACATGAACCGCCTCATCATCGAGCGAAGGCTTCGCCTCGCGGTCGTGCGCTGGCCCGGCGTCACGCACATGCGCAAGGCGCAGAAATACGGATGGGTGCGCGGCACGCTTGCCGACCTCGGCATGGCGGCAGACGTCTTGCGCATCCTCTCCCCGCTCGCCGTCATCCGCATGAACCGCGCGATGCTCCGGCTCGCCAAGCGTTCTTGACTATTTCACGCAGGATACGTATCCTGCTTACCGGAAAGCCCCGTTCCGATCGCTAACACGCACAGGAGAACGCCGTGAGATTCCCTCAGATCTTCGACATGCGCTTCAAGACTCGATACGACATCGAGAACGGCTTGCCGGGCAATGACATGCAATGGGCGCTCATTCTCGGCGCAGTCGTTACGTGCGCGGTTGCAACCATGCGCCCCGAACTGGGAGCGGACGGGCGCATGCTCGATATGGGATGGATTAATCCCTTATCCTCCTCCGGAGCCGCATGGATGCTGGCGGGCCTGCTTATCGGGTACGCGGCCCAGCTCCTGCTCTGGAACGCAACGACCCGCAACGGGATCCCGCATGGGCAGATGATAGCGCCGGTCTTCGCGGGCGTATTCTTCCTCCCCTTCCTGGTCGGCGCCGCGCTCCAGGCCGTCCGGATAGCGTTGTTTTAGGATTCCCTGACGCGCAGCACGGGCCCCGGACTTCCGGGGCCTTTTCTTTTGCGGCGCATCCATTAGTTGACTTTTCTGTATTTTATTTGTATAATTAATACAGGAGCGGGCATGGGGCCTGCTTTAGCTCATTCACAGGAGGGGCGCATGCCCGTCTCGCAAAACATCGGCGCCCTGCCCTTCTTGGGATGGATCTTCGACCACGGATTCCACTTCGCATACGGAGTCATGCTCGTTGCCGACATCGGCATCGTCTGGCTGCTTATGTGGATCGAGTCGCGCCGCGGCGGGCTCCCTATTCGGGAACGGCCGTACTACAACGCGCAGGTGTGGGGCGACCTCGTCTTTTTGCCGCTCTATCTCGCATCCGCGGCAGTCATCCTGCAGGAGGCCCCGCCGCTTTCCGGATGGTACACGAGCCCGTGGTTCCACTGGGGACTGCTTGCAGCGACCTTCTCGCTTTCCATAGGCGCGGAAGTCGGCGCGGTGCGCGGCGGGCAGTACACCCTCGCGCAGGAGCTCTCGCCTTCAAAGCTATGGCACACGCTCATATTCGGAATCGTGGGCTACTGGCTCGGATGCGTGCTGGTGCCGGCGGTCGCGAACATGGCGCTGGAGCCGCTCGCATCAGCAGGACTGGTCGCGGGCATCATCGGCTTCATCGCCATGAACGTCCTCGACTGGCGCGACCTTGCCAAAGACCCCGAAGCGAAGACCAACGTGCACATGGAGTGCCATTACTTCCCTTTCGCGTGCTTTCCACGCAGGCGGTAGGAGAAGGTTTCCCACTCGCAAGCCCGGCCATGCGGCCGGGCTTTTTTCCTTTCCTACACCGTCTGGAGCGAACGGGAGAGCTTCTGCGCGGATTTCTTATAAATCCAATGCACCGCAATAGTCGCGGCTATCGCTATCAGTATGAAATGTTCGGCGCTCTCCACGTAGCGCAGGGCGCTCTCGTACGCCTCGCCGAAAAAGAACCCGAGCGCGCAGAAGAGCGTCGCGCCCGGGAGGATGAAGCCCAGGCACGTCGAAGCAAAGGTCCGGAAGGGCATCTTCGAAGCGCCTGCGAGCATGAGCCCCGGCACCGGAACGAGCGGTGTCAGCTTTATGGCGACAATAGCCTTGCGCGGGTGGGTCTTGAGCACCTGCTCGATGCGGCGCATGCGCGCACTCGAAAGCCCCACGCGGTGCCCGTAGCGCTCCACGACCCTCGTGCGCAGCATCCGGCCCGCGAAGAACAGGCACGAGTCCACCGTGAGGTCGCCTGCAATGGAAAGCGCGAGCACTGCCCAGATGTTGAAATACCCGAGCGACGCGGCGAATGCCGCGGCCGCAGTAACAATCGGCCCCTCTATCATCATGCCGAAGAAGACGAGCGCGTAGCCGCCCGCGATGACCCATTGGAGGGTCGCGTCGGGAGCATCTCCGGAAGCGGCCGCGGCACCGAGCACGGCGGCCGCCTGCTGGGGCGCCATATCGACAAGCCCGAGCTGCGCATAGCGCACCCCGGCCACGGCGACAACGCCCGCTACGGCCGCGAACAAAAGCGCTTTTAGCCTCGGGAACCTCATGGCTGTTTCCCCATCCTAGCACTGGTTTTCGGCCGCGCTGCGCGGCACGCTTGACCTTTTCGTCCCGCGGGTGTCTAACTAGTAGCGGGGCCCACACGCATGCTACGGAGGCTGCTTAATGAAACGACACCCTGACGCCCTTGAAGAGGCTGGCCGGTTTTCCGACGAGTCCGCGCAACCGGATCGGACGGCGCGCATATGGCCGATCATCATTATCTTCCTGCTGACAGCCTTCGCGCTGGCGACAATGGTCCCGCCCGTCGGCCCCTAAAAAGGAGCGGGCGAGATGACGCAGGCAAGAGCCCGGCTGTACACCAGCCGGGCCTTTTACTTGTGTGCGCCAGACTCCCCCGCCGGCTCCAGGTTCCCCGCGTACGCCTCGGCCGACGCTTTCCACGAGAACTCGAGCGCGCGGGCGCGGCACGCCTCGCGCGGTATATCGAGGCACTTGAGCGCCGCTTCGCGCAAGTCCTCGGACAGGCACCCGTGCACGCCGCTTTTCACGATGTCGCGCGGGCCCATCACGTCGTGCGCCGCCACCGGGATGCCCATCGCGAGCGACTCGATGACCACGAGCCCGAAGGTCTCGGTGCGCGACGGCATCACGACGACGTCCACCGACGAAAGCCAGTCCGCCAAATCGCGCCCGCGCTGGAAGCCCGCGAACACGGCCTTAGGATATTTCTTCTCCAGGCGCTTGCGGTCAGGCCCGTCGCCGATGACGAGCTTGGTGCCCGGCAAATCGAGCTTCAGGAATTCCTCCGGGCTCTTCTCGGGGGCGACGCGGCTGAAGAACGCGAACACCGGGCGCGCGAGCCCGCGGTCATGCCCCTGCGGAGCGCGGACGAACAGGCTCGTATCCACCCCGAGCGGGCACACGGCAAGGTTCTTGAACCCCTGGCGCGCAAGCTCCTCGCGCAGGCTCTCGGTCGAGACGAACGTGCGCGCGGCCGCGCCATGGAACCAGCGCAGGGCCGCGGCGGCGGGCACCAGCAGAAAGCGGATAGGCAGGCGGGCGTACACGTCGGCGTACAGCTGGAAGTGGGTATGGTACGAGGACGTGAAGCGCAGGCCCTGGCGCCGGCACAGCGAGCGCGCGGCGAGCCCGAGCGTCCCTTCCGTTTCTATATGTATGTAATCGGGCCGCAGGGCGGCAATCGTCCCGCGCAGGCGCCGCTTGGGAAACACTGCGAGCCTCAGCTCCGGGTACAGCGGAAACGGCACCGTCCTGAACTGTCCCGGATGCGCGACCGTTACGGCAAACCCCATCCGCTCGAGCTCGCGCGCGCGGAACTCTATGGAGCGCACGACGCCGTCGATTTTCGGCGCCCAGGTGTCGGTCACGATGAGGAGCCTCTTCATACGATCTCCTCGACCTCGTTGCGGCCCTTGTAGTAGAGTTTGAAGAGCCAGTAGCCCGCGATGAGAAGGACGGGTATCGCGAGCGTCGCCCAGCCCGCGTAGCCCAGGTACCTGTCGATGCTCCGGTAGCTCTCCCCGAAATAGTAGCCGGCGGCCAGGAACAGCGCGTTTTTTGGTATGGTGCCTACCGTGTTGACCCACAGGAACGTGAACATCGGCATGCGCACCGCGCCCGCGTAGTACAGCGTGAGCGAGCCGAGCGCCTGCGTCTTGTTTATGAGGAGTATCTTGACCGCGTGCTTATGGAACGCCGCGTCGAATTTTTCCAGGCGCTCCTGCGTCACCCCGAAGCGCGCCGCCAGGCGGTGCGCCCACGGCCCGTGGCCCCACCGGCCGACATAGTAGTAGATGACGTCGCCTATCATGTCCCCCGCGAACAGCACCGCGAACGCGATGGCCCAGTTCATCTGCCCCAATGACACCAGGAAGCCCGCGAAGATGCCCACGATGGGGCCCTCGATTATCGACAAGGGAAGCAGGACGGCGTAGCCCCAGGCCGAGAGGAGCGCTATGGAGCCTTCGAGCGTAAAGGGGGACATGGCGGGTATCTGCAGTGGCATTGTATCATTGGAGGGTGGTTTCAATAGTGGCCAGACGGTACCGGGACGCCTTCCGAGAGCCCGGCTTCATCGCTTCCGCGGCGGCCGGGAGCGCGGCGCTTGGCGCCGCGCTCTGCGTGAATTTCTGGGCGATAGCGCAGGCGACGGCCCGCGCCGGCGCCGGCGTCCAGGACATCATCCTCTCCAATATCCCCGTCTTCGATCTTGACGGCGTGTTCGTGTACGGCACTTTCGTCGTCGCCGCGGTGAGCGCCTCGATAATATTCAGCCGCCCCAAGCGGATTCCCTTCGCGCTCAAGGCGGTAGCGCTGTTCATCGTCATCCGCTCGCTCTTCACGCTCATGACGCACCTGGGCCCGCCGGAGGCGCAGTACGTGACCGACTTCGGCGACACCATCGTGCGCTCCTTCTTCGGCGCGGACCAGTTCTTCTCGGCGCACACCGGCATGCCGTTCCTGGGCGCGCTCGCCCTGTGGCGCATACAGAAGCGCGAGGCCGCGTTCTTCCTCGCCGCCTCCCTCTTCTTCGCCGCGGTCGTCCTTCTGGCGCACATCCACTACACCATCGACGTAGCCTCGGCGTTCTTCATCACCTACGGCATACTGCACATCGCGCAATGGCTCATGCCCCGCGACTGGGCGCTCTTCAAGTCAGCATAAGCCGGAATACCGCTCAACCGGGCGGTATTTTTTCATCTAACGGAACAATTCATGAATAGTTCAGGTTGTTTGGGTCACACTGTAGTGGTATTAATCGTTCATACACTCCCCTATGCACTTACTTATCGTCGAAGACGAGGAGCGCTTGGCGAAAGCCCTTAAGAAGGGGCTGGAACTCAAGGGGTTCGCGGTCGACTGGCTTCCCGACCCCGAGAAGGCCCGCAGCCGCATACTCCTCTACCGCAACGAGTACGACCTCATCATACTCGACCTCATGCTCCCGGGGCTCGACGGCGCGACCATCACCGAGTCCGTGCGCCGCGAGGGCGTCGTGACGCCCATTGTCATACTCACCGCGCGCAACGAGACAGAGCACAAGGTGGACCTGCTCAACAAGGGCGCCGACGACTACATCGTCAAGCCGTTCTCCTTCGAGGAGCTGCTCTCGCGCATCAACGCCGTCCTGCGCCGCCCCGCGCAGCAGAAGCCCGTCACGCTCAAGGTCGGCCCCTTGGAGATGGACATGGCCACGCGCACGGTCAAGCGCGACGGCGAGGAGATATCGCTCACGCTCAAGGAGTTCTCGCTGCTGGAGTGCTTCATGCGCCAGCCCAACGAGGTCCTTTCGCGCGAGAAGCTGTTCGACCACGTGTGGGACTTCAATTCCCTCTCCTGGAGCAACGTGCTCGACGTGCACATGAAGAACCTGCGCAAGAAGCTCGGCCAAAACGACGATGGTGAACAACTATTTGAGACAGTTCGCGGCGTGGGCTACCGCCTTATGGGGGAGGTACGCGCATAGCTACCAGAGCGACATCTTCTTCCGCACCGCCGTCCATATCGTCGCTCTCCAGCTCGGCTTCACCCTCCTGTGCATAGGCGCGCTCTTATTCGTGGCGGCAAGCGCCGGCCAGAGCCTTGTCATGCTCACGGTCCTCTTGGCGCTCTCCATCGCCGCCTCGGGCATGCTGATACGGCTGAGCCTGAAGCCCGCGCGCGACAACCTGCGCCACCAGAAGCTCTTCATCTCCAACATCGCCCACGAATTGCGCACGCCGCTTTCCATAATAAAGACCAACAGCGAGGTGGCGCTCATGGACCCCGCGCTCAGGGAGGAGCTCGGCGCCACGTTCAAGGAGATAATCGGGGAGCTCAACCGCATCTCCGACATCATTAACAACCTGCTCTCCCTAAACGCGCTCGCCCGCCCCGAGCGCATGCAATTCAAGAACCTCGACCTCATCCCGCTCACCGAAGCGGTCGTCGCGCGCCACCAGGCCCTTGCGCGCGAGCGCGGCATCAAGCTCTCTGCGCGCTGCGAGCGCGGCTCGATAGTCTGGGGCAATGCCGTAGCGCTCGAGCAGGTCATAAGCAATATCGTGAAGAACGCGCTCTCCTACACTCCCCAAAAGGACGGCGGGAGCGTCACCGTGACCCTCAGGCCGCAGGAAGGCATGGTGCTCTTCGAGGTCGCGGATACGGGCGTGGGGATGACGCACGAGGAATTGCTGCACGTATTCGAGCCGTTCTACCGCGCGGACGGGTCGCGCAACCGCCGCGGCCAGGAAGAGGGCTCGGGACTGGGGCTTACCATCGTCAACGAGATGGTGCGCGCGCACCGCGGCAAGATACTCGTCGAGAGCCGCCGCAAGAGCCAGAAGCGCCGGGGCGGCACGACGGTATCCGTCATGCTGCCGCTGGGCGGCGCCGCGGCGCGCCATGCGCAGGAGTCGAGCAAGACGACGCTCGACTTCTCGGACAGGAAGGCATGAGCGCTTAATGCGATTCCTTCATGCGGATATTCATCCTGGCTTTATCGCGCCTTGCTAGCATGTGCGATGTAGCGCAGGCGGGAAAAGCCGCGCTACTGGAAGGACGGCGCACATGAGCCGCATGGCGGCCGCCGTCACTTTGAAAGACAGCGCGAGGTTATAACAGGCATACAAGCCATAACGCGGTCGAAAAGAACAAGATGGAACAATTAAGCACCTGAGCCGGAGGGCCGGGCCGCCAAAGGCGTCCTGGCCCTCCGGCGCGAGCGGCTATCCACTCGGCCTTCCATGAGCCGCTTGATTTGAGGCGTACAATAAGGGGCATGGAAGGCCTTTCAGGGTACGAGAAGGACGCGCGTCCGTGGGGAGGCTATGAGCGCTTCACCCTCAACGAGCCCTCGACCGTCAAGATCATCGCCGTGCGCCCCGGCGAGGCGTTCAGCCTGCAGACTCACGAGCACCGCGGCGAGTTCTGGCGCATCCTCGCGGGCTCCGGGCGCGTGACGCTCGGCAGCGAGACGCACGAGGCCGCCCCGGGAGCGCAGTTCTTCTGCCCTGCCGGGCGCGCGCACCGCATGGAAGCCGGCCCCGAGGGCGTTGAGTTCCTCGAGATAGCCTTCGGCGACTTCGACGAGCGCGACATTACAAGGATAGAGGACCGGTATGGACGCGCTTAGCGCCTGGTATCTCCCATTCCTCGTCGTCGCCCTTCTTTTTGCGTGCCTGTTGGCCGTTTTCTATATCCTAGGCAGGCTCTACGCCGCCTACAAGCCCAGCCTCAGGCTCGAGCGCGCGGAAAACAACCCCGTTCTTTCGCCCGATCCCGCGAACTGGTGGGAGTCCGAGGCGGTGTTCAACCCGGCGGCGTTCGTGCACGGCGGCAAGGTGCACCTCCTGTACCGCGCCATAGGGCAGGACGGCGTATCGCGCATCGGCTACGCGCACAGCGACGACGGCGTGCATTTTACGCGCTCAAGCTCCCCCGCCTACGACCCGTCGCCCGCGAGCCTGGAGCGCGCGCGGCGCGGTGCGAGGAAGTACGCGCCGCTCTCCTACGACACCACGACGCACGGCTCGGGCGGCGGCTGGGGCGGCACGGAAGACCCGCGCGCCGTCGTCATCGACGGGCACGTCTGCATGACGTTCACTTCGTTCGAGGGATGGAGCAACGTGCGCATGATGCTCTCCTTCCTGCCGCTCACCGAGCTCGAGCAGGGATTTTTCAATTGGGAGCGCGGCGTGTACCTCTCGCCGCCCGGCGAGGTGCAGAAGAACTGGGTGCTCTTCCCCGAGAAGATACGCGGGCGCTACGGCATCTTGCACAACCTGGAGCCCGAGATACAGATCGCCTACATACAGCCGGGCGACGCGAACGACTCCGCCTACATACGCAGCCGCTTCGAGCGCGCCCAGCGCCCCAAGGCGTGGGACAGCCGCCTGCGCGGCGCGGGCGCGCCGCCGCTTCGCACCAAGGACGGGTGGCTCCTGTTCTACCACGCCATAGACGAGCGCGAGCCGCACAAGTACAAGGTGGGCGCGATGCTCCTTGACCTCAAGAACCCCAAGAAAATCCTGCACCGCTCGAAGGAGCCCGTGCTGGAGCCCGATGAGTGGTACGAGAACGACTGGAAGCCCGGCGTCGTGTACGTCTCGGGCGCGGTCATCGTCGGCGAGGACCTCTTGGTGTACTACGGCGGCGGCGACAAGTACGTGGCCGCCGCGCGCGCCAATCTCGACGACTTCCTGCTGAAACTGGCCCACGGCCAGCGCGCGGACCTCGTGCCCGTAAAAGCCTGACATATAATACGAGCATGTACGTTATCAAGCGCAGCGGCCACAACCCCCTCATCTCCCCCATCGGCGACAAGCCATGGGAGGCGCACGGCACCTTCAACCCCTCGCCCGTAAAAAAGGGCGCAATCACGCACGTCCTGTACCGCGCGCTCGGGCGCCCCGACGCGCTCATGGCGCCCGACGGCGTCTCGACTATCGGCAAGGCGCTCACGCTCGACGGCCGCCACTTCCAGAACCGCCGGCAGTTCATCGTGCCGGAAGAGCCCTGGGAGAAGTACGGCTGCGAGGACCCGCGCGCGACGTTCTTCGAGGGCAAGTACTATATCTTCTACACGGCGCTCGGCGGCATGCCGTTCGGCCCGGGCAACATCAAGGTCGCATGCGCTATCTCAAAGGACCTCGAGACCATAGAGGAGCGCCACCTCATCACGCCGTTCAACGCCAAGGCGATGGCGCTCTTCCCGGAGCGTATCAACGGCAAGATAACCGTCATCCTCACCGCGCACACCGACGAGCCGCCGGCCAAGATAGCCATAGCCCAGTGCGACGAAATGGAGGAGCTGTGGGACCTCTCCTTCTGGGAGAAGTGGCACGCGAACCTCGACGACCATGTCATCAACCCCCTGCGCTTCGAGCACGACCACGTCGAGGTGGGCTCCGCGCCAATAAAGACCAAGGACGGCTGGCTCATGTTCTATTCCTACATACAGAACTACTTCGGCGGCGGCGAGCGGGTCTTCGGCATCGAGGCGCTCCTCCTTGACCTGAACGACCCTTACCGGATAGCGGGCGCCACGCGCGGCCCCATCATGGTGCCCGAGGAGATCTACGAGCGCTACGGCATCGTGCCCAACATCGTCTTCCCCACCGGCGCGCTCATTGAAAAGAACGGGCGCGTGGACATCTACTACGGAGGCGCCGACACCGTATGCGCCCGCGCGTCGGTGAACCTCCCCGACCTCCTCTCGGCCATAATCCCCGCGCGCCGCGTCGAGCTTGCCAAGAGGGCCAAGGAGAACCCCCTCCTTTCCCCCGTGCCGGAGCATACGTGGGAGAACCGGGCGGTCTTCAACGCGGCCGCGATAGACATCGACGGCACCGTGCACCTTTTGTACCGGGCGCTCGGCGACGACAACACGTCCGTACTCGGGTACGCCTCTACCAAGAACGGCACGAAGATACTGGAGCGCATGGCGACGCCCGCCTACCTGCCGCGCGAGGAGTTCGAGATGAAGAAGGGGCCGCCCGGCTCGGGCTCGGGCTGCGAGGACCCGCGGCTCACCCGCATCGGCAACACCATCTACCTCGCCTATACCGCCTACAACGGCGCCGACCCGTGGCGCGCCGCGCTCTCGAGCATTTCAGTGAAGGATTTCGTCGCGAAGCGCTTCGACAAGTGGAGCGCGCCCCAGCTCGTCACGCCCGACAACGTGCAGGACAAGGACACGTGCCTCCTTGAAGAGAAGGTCGGCGGCCAGTACATGCTCATGCACCGCATCGACCCCATGATCTGCGCGGACTTCCTCGACACGCTCGATTTCAAGAAGAGCAGGCTCACGCGCTGCATCGAGCTCATGGGCCCGCGCGCCGGCATGTGGGACTCCAAGAAGGTCGGCATCGCCGGGCCGCCTATAAAGACCCCCAAGGGCTGGCTGCTCATCTACCACGGCGTATCAAAGACGAGCACCTACCGGCTGGGCGCGGTGCTTCTGGACCTCAAGAACCCCGCCATCGTGCTCTCGCGCAGCGTCGACACGATATTCGAGCCCATAGAGGAGTACGAGCGCGTGGGCCAGATACGCAACGTCGTGTTCTCCTGCGGGGCGGTGCTGCGCGGCGACACGCTTCTTGTATACTACGGCGGTGCCGACACCGTGATCGGCGTCGCGAAGATGTCGCTCAAGAAGCTCCTGAAGATACTCCTGCCCGATACCCTGTCATGACCACGCCGCTCCCGAAACTCGTCGCCTTCGACCTCGACGGCACGCTCGCCGAGTCAAAGCAGCCGCTGAGCCCCGAAATGGGCGCGCTCGTATCGCGCCTCCTTTCGAGGATGCCGGTGGCCGTCATGTCCGGCGCCGGCTTCCCGCAGTTCGAGAAGCAGTTCCTCTCGGCGCTCTCCGACGATGCGCCCCTGCGCAACCTCTACCTCTTTCCCGACAACGCGGCGCAGTGCTTCGTTCACAAGACAGGCTCGTGGCACCCGCACTACGACTACGCCTTTACGGAAGAAGAGCGCGGGCGCATCCTCGCGGGGCTCAAGGAGGCGCTTGGAGACGCCGGCCTCGCGCAGGAGCCGGAGCGCGTATGGGGCGAGCGCATCGAGGACCGCGGCGCGGAAATAGTGTTCTCGGGACTGGGGCAGGAGGCGCCGCTCGACGAGAAGCTCAAATGGGACCCCTCGGGCGAGAAGCGCCGCGTCCTGCGCGAGGCCGTTGAAAAGCGCCTCCCCGAGTTCTCGGTGGCCACGGGCGGCTCGACGTCGGTCGACATCACCCGCAAGGGCATAGACAAGGCATACGGCATCAAGCGCCTCAGCGAGATTTCGGGCATTCCCGCAAAAGACATGCTCTACGTGGGCGACGCCCTGGAAGAGGGCGGCAATGACGCGGTGGTGGTAAAGACCGGCGTGCGCGCCCACCCGGTCTTCAGCCCGCAGGAGACCGCCACGCTCATAGAGTTCCTATTGCGGTAAGGCGCGCCGCGGGTATACTTTGCATATGAACAAGACAGGATGGGCGGTCATCATAGTGGGCATACTTATCATTATCGCGGCCATTATCCTTTTCATGCTCCCGGGCAACACCAAGGCCCCGACGCTGGGCGACGGCCAGGCGGCCACGACGCCGCCGGCGCCGAACCCCTCCTACGAGGACTTGCTGGTCGTCGAGTCCCTCAAGGACAACGACTCGATCTCCTCGCCGCTCACCATGTGGGGCCGCGCGCGCGGCACCTGGTACTTCGAGGCCTCCTTCCCCGTCCAGATAAAGGACGCGGCGGGCGCGGTCATAGCCGAAGGCCCGGCGCAGGCGCAGGGCGACTGGATGACCGAGGAGTACGTGCCGTTCATGATAACGCTCCCCTTCCCGGCCCAGCCCGCGGGCTCCGTGGGCACCGTAGTGCTGCGCAACGACAACCCCTCCGGCCTCCCCGAGAACGACAAGTCGCTCGAGATTCCGGTCAGGTTCTAAAGGCTCCGCGGAATCAATTTCGCGAAAAAACTCCCCTCGGGGAGTTTTTTTGATGCGGAGCGAATCTGACCGGCAAGCGGCTCCGCAGGCGGCGACCGAGGATCAGCCGGTTTTCCCCAGAAAAGCCGGGTACCGCTTGCCGGTCAGGATTTGCGGAGCCTTTACAAGCGCAGGTCGCGCTTCTGCTCCTGGGCCTCCATCTTGAGGATCTCGGCGCGCCAGCCGACACCGTTCGCGATAACCTGCAGGAGCGAGCCTGCGCCCGCGATGGCGAGGAAGAAGATGACCGACCACGCCCACGGGAATATGAAGTACGCGAACACGACTATGGCCGAGGACCAGATGCCGATGCACCACGGGCAGCTGAGGAGGTCGTAGACCGTGGCGGCAAAGCCCTTGGAGTACGGCGTCACTTCCACGTACGGCACGCCGTCGCGCTCCACTACGGCCCTCTTCGCGAAGAGCTCGCGGAACCAGCGGGTTATCTTGTCGTACACCACGAGGCGCGTGATGCGGAACGCGGCGAAGGCCATCATGAAGGCGTCGAACGCCGGCACCGAGGTCAGGAACCCGCCGCGCACGTCGCGCATGACCCAGAGCCCCGCGACCAGCACGATGATAAAGAATACGGAAAAGAGGAAGTTCCAGAAGTTCTGGTCCTCCTTGGGCCTTATGGTATGCATGCCCCTATTGTACACTCCCGCTTGAAAAGAAAAGGCCCCGCACGTGCGGGGCCTTTAGGGCGGCTTGCGCCGCCTGTTCAAGAACTTTTAGGAAGATCCTTAACGAGCTCATACTTCGGCACGGCTTCTTTCTTCCCGTATACCGACCACGCCAGCGCGTTTACCGCGAACAGGACCGCC
Source organism: uncultured Candidatus Saccharibacteria bacterium (assembly GCA_964650645.1). Lineage (GTDB taxonomy): Bacteria > Patescibacteriota > Minisyncoccia > Phycocordibacterales > SBAW01 > GWA1-54-10. The sequence goes on along the minus strand of CAZYUH010000001.1, from coordinate 528,378 downwards.
AGGTAGGCCAGCACCGCAATCGCCTGCGATTGCCGCACGCTCAGGCCGAAATGGAAATGGAATACGGAGTACGCCTTGAGCGCGGCGAACAGAAGCACTGGAACGCAAGCGCAGTATGAAACGAACATTCTAATTACCCCCATCGGAAAAACGTGAACAGCCTATCTGCCCACTTCACACTAATTATACACCCTATAAAACTATTTGTCAATACACCCCAAAACAGCCCAACTAGCCCCTCATTCGCGGTGGGAGAAAACAGCCAAAAACAAGGCATTTTTAGGGCAAAAAGGCCCGCTTTTGCGCCGTTTCGCGCAAAATTGGTTGCATTTTGATGAATTTGGTTCTCTGATTGGTTATGCACAGGCCGATTTCACGCGCGCGGGGCGATAATGAAACTCCTACGATACTTCGCAGGAGCACGAGGAGTCATTTTTAGCACCTAATTCCCCCTTCCCATCATGGCAACGCCTAAAGTCAAGAAGCGCAACGGGTCCATAGCGGATTTCGAGCCCGCAAAGATAACCGTCGCGGTGCAGAAGGCGTTCGCCGCAGTGCTGGGCGACAGCCACGACCGCGACGCCATCGCCATTACCAAGGCGGTCGTCGATACCCTGGAAGCAAAGTACGGCAACACGGCGTTCATCCCCACCGTCGAGGACGTGCAGGACCTCGTTGAGAACGCGCTCATGGAGCGCGGGTACTTCGGCGTCGCCAAGGACTACATCATCTACCGCTACGAGCACGCCAAGGCCCGCGAGGAGGCAAAGCAGGAGGTCGCGGAGAAGATAGAGGAGAACGCCCTTCTTATTGAGAAGCGCGGCGGCGCCCGCGAGCCCTTCTCCGAGGCGAAGCTCGCGCGCACCCTCGCGTTCGCCTCTGCGGGCTACGAGAGCGTCATCGACGCGCCGACCGTCATATCGCGCGTGCGCCAGGAAATGTACGACGGCATCAAGACCAAGGACATCCACGACGTGCTCATCATGGTGACCCGCTCGCTCATCGAGCGCGACCCGGCCTACTCCTACGTCGCCGCGCGCCTCCTTTTGCAGCACATGTACCGCGAGGCCATAGGCGACATAGCCGACTACTCAAAGCTCGAGGACGAGCACAAGGCGGCCTTCGCGCGCAATATTGCCCGCGGCGTCGAGACCGGCTGGTTTGACAAGGAGCTTCTTTCGTTCGACTTGGCCAAGCTCGCCGACGCCCTCGTCATCGAGCGCGACAACGACTTCAAGTACCTCGGCCTCCAGACCCTGCACTCCAACTACCTTTCAAAGGAAGTGAAGACCCGCAAGCTCCTCGAGACCCCGCAGATGTTCTGGATGCGCGTCGCCATGGGCTGCGCCCTGGCCGAGAAGACACCCGAGGCGCGCGAGGCCCAGGCCATAGAGTTCTACGAGATAATGTCGGCCATGTACTACATGCCGTCCTCCCCCACGCTCTACCATGCCGGCACCACCGTGCCCCAGCTCTCCTCGTGCTTCCTTTCCACCGTGCCGGACGACCTCCATTCCATATTCGACGAGTACAAGGACGGCGCCCAGCTTTTGAAGTACGCGGGCGGCCTGGGCGTCGACTGGTCCTACATCCGCGCCGCGGGCTCGCTGGTATCGAAGACCGGCGTGGAAAGCCAGGGCGTGGTGCCGTTCCTGCGCATCCAGAACGACGTCACCATCTCCATCAACCGCTCGGGGCGCCGCCGCGGCGCCACGGCCGTGTACCTCGAGTACTGGCACCTTGAAATAGAGGACTTCATCGACCTGCGCAAGAACACCGGCGACGAGCGCCGCCGCGCGCACGACCTCAACACCGCTACCTGGATACCGGATTTGTTCATGAAGCGCCTGAAGGAGGACGGCACATGGACGCTGTTCAGCCCGTCGGACGTCGTCGACCTCCACGACCTGTACGGCAAGCGCTTCGACGAGGCGTACGAGCGCTACGAGCAGATGGCCCAGGAGGGGAAGATAAAGCTCCATAAGGTCATCCGCGCGCAGGAGCTGTGGCGCAAGCACATCACCATGCTCTTCGAGACGGGCCACCCGTGGATAACATGGAAGGACCCCTCCAACGTGCGCTCGCCTCAGGACCACGTGGGCGTCGTGCACTCCTCCAACCTCTGCACCGAGATAACGCTCAACACCAGCAAGACCGAGACCGCCGTGTGCAACCTCGGGAGCCTCAACCTCGGCGCCTTCGTGACTGCCGACGCTAAGTTCGACCGCGACCTGGTGGCGCGCGTGGTGCCGGTCGCCATGCGCATGCTCGACAACGTCATCGACGTCAACTTCTACCCGACCGAAAAGACGAAGAACTCCAACATGCGCCACCGCCCCGTGGGCTTAGGGCTTCGCGGGCTCATGGACGCGCTCTACAAGATGGGCATCAACTTCGATACCGACCAGGCGGTCAAGTTCAGCGACGAGAGCCAGGAGGTCATCTCCTACCACGCGGTGCTCTCCTCCGCCCTGCTCGCCAAGGAGCGCGGCACCTACGAGACCTACAAGGGCTCCAAGTGGGACCGCGGCATACTCCCGCAGGACACGCTCGCCCTCTTGGAGCAGGAGCGCGGCCAGAAGATTGACGTGCCGCGCCACGAGACGCTCGACTGGCGCCTGGTGCGCGAGGCCGTGCGCCAGTGGGGCATGCGCAACTCCAACACCCAGGCCCACGCGCCCACGGCCACCACGGCCAACATCGCCGGCTGCTATCCCACCGTCGAGCCCATTTACAAGAACATCTACGTGAAGTCCAACATGGCCGGCGACTTCATGATAGTCAACGAGTTCCTCGTTGCCGACCTCAAGGCGCTCGGGCTGTGGAACCAGGACATGCTCGAGAAGATCAAGTTCCACGACGGCTCCGTGCAGTCGATACTGGAAATCCCGCCGCAGGTGCGCGAGAAGTACAAGGAGGTGTTCGAGATGGAGCCGCAGTGGCTCATCAAGGCCGCCGCCTACCGCGGCCGCTGGATCGACCAGTCGCAGTCCTTGAACATATTCTACGGCGGCACCTCGGGCCGCGTGCTCTCGGAAATCTACCAGTACGCGTGGAGCATGGGATTGAAGACCACCTACTACCTGCGCTCGCTCGGCGCGTCGCGCGTCGAGAAGTCGACTATAGACAGCGCCAAGCACGCCGCCGGCGCAGGCACGGGAGCGCCCTCCCCGGCGCCCATGCCAAGCCCGGTGACACTGCAGGAAACCGCGGCCGCGGTAAGCCAGGACACCCTCATGGCGCAGGCCATGCACGCGCACAGCGCCCAGGAAGCCGTCTCGATGATGAGCGTCGGCCAGGTGGTCGCCGAGGTGGAGAACGAGCAGGTCGCGGCGGGCCAGCTGGAGCTCATCGAGCAGGCAAAGCAGGCGCCGTACGCCCCGGGCTCGATGTTCGAAGCGGCCGCCGCGTCGCCCTTGGGCGGCTCGGCCGGCATCCCCTCGTTCGGCGCCGGAAAGGTCGCGGTGACGAACCGCCCCAAGCTCGAAGTATTGAGCGAGGCCTGCGAGTCCTGCAGCGCGTAACCAAGCGAATACATAAAGAAAAGGCCCCAAACTAGACGCGGGGTCTTTTCGTTTGGGCCTTTTGGCCGCACAGGCCCTAGCAGGCGGCATACCAGCCGGGCGGGAACGGCTCGAACCCGCCGGGCCTGGGCGCAGCGGCGCGCTCAAGCTCCCTTTTCCTGAGCCGGGCGGCGAGGAAGCGCTCGAACTCGGAGCCGCCCCGCAGGTCGAGCGCATCGATCTTGGGCAGGCGCAGCGGCCGCACCTCGTGCAGGCCGGACTCGGGAGACACGAGGCCCGCTAGGAAAAACAGGCCGATCTCCGCCTGCACATATCCGTGGACGGCAAGGCAGACGCACAGGAGCGCGAGCCCCGACAGCGCGATAAGAACATTTATATTAAAATCCATACTCTCCCCCTCTCGAGCAAAGGATACGAGGGCCCTTTTATGGGCCCGCGTCAGTCCATGAGCTATTACACACCTCCCGAAGCACGGTGTCAACTCCTTGCACGGGGAGAAATAAGTGCCGCTATATGGATTATACTTGCCCCGCCCCATGCGGGGCGGGTAAAATAAAGCCAATGAACCGATTAAATTTCAGCCACGCGGTATGGGAGTGATAAACGGCGCAAGCACGACGGATCCGAACAAGATCCTGCCGATGAAGTACAAGTGGGCGCGCACGCACTACAAGAAGGGCGTCGCCAACAACTGGGTGCCCGAGGAGGTGTCCATGCAGCAGGACGTAGAGCTCTGGAAGAAGCCGGGCGCGCTCTCCGAGGACGAGCGCCGCATGATACTGTGGAACCTCGGGTTCTTCTCGACGGCCGAGTCGCTGACCGCCAACAACCTCGTGCTGGCCATTTACAAGCACATCACCAACCCCGAGTGCCGCCAGTACCTCCTGCGCCAGGCCTACGAGGAGGCCGTGCACACCGACACGTTCATCTACTGCTGCGACACGCTCGGCCTCAACCCCGACGAGATATACAAGATGTACGAGACCATCCCCTCCATCAAGGAGAAGGACGAGTTCGTGGTCAACCTCACCAAGTCGGTGTTCGACGACAGCTTCACCACCCAGGGCACCGAGAACATCCAGAAGTTCGTGCACGACCTCGTAGGCTTCTACGTCATCATGGAGGGCGTGTTCTTCTACGCCGGCTTCGCGATGATGCTCTCGATGCTCCGCAAGAACCGCATGGTCGGCATCGGCGAGCAGTTCCAGTTCATCCTGCGCGACGAATCGGTGCACCTCGCGTTCGGCGTCGACCTCATCAACACGATAGTGCAGGAGAACCCTGAGATATGGACGCCCGAGTTCAGGAAGACGCTCACCGACAACATAAAGGCCGCCGTCGAGCTCGAGAAGAAGTACGCCGATGACGCCCTGCCGCGCGGCGTGGTGGGCCTCGTGCCCGCGACGGTCAAGCAGTACGTCGAGCATATTGCCGACAGACGCCTGGAGCGCATCGGGCTCGAGCGCCAGTACCACAAGGACAACCCCTTCCCGTGGATGAGCGAGATAATGGACATGCCCAAGGAGAAGAACTTCTTCGAGACGCGCGTGACCGAGTACAAGACCGGCGAACTCGATTGGTAGGGCCGCCCCCTTCTTGGAAAAATAAAGGCCGCCCCGAAGGGGCGGCCTTTCCTTGCGCATGAGCGCGGCCCGAAGCGCGTCTGCTTCATGTGTCCGCGTCCCTCTCGAACCCGAACACGTGCTCGGCGCTCCAGCCGTAGTCATACGGCTCGAGCTTCAGCGCGCTGGCAATGCCGTCCCCCCAGTCCTCCTGATGGAGCACGGGAACGCGCCATAAGGAATCGTGCTGCACGTGGCGCGCCAGGGACACGAGCCGCATGCGGCTCATTCCCCGTGCGCGGCACAGGTCGCCGTGCTGGCTCCCGATGGCAAGCAGGGTCCTGAGCCCCATGTACCGCACTCCTTCCTCGCTCATGACCTGCGCGGCGAATTTATCGAAGACGCGCTGCCTCACGAACGCGCCGAAGCACACGAGCAGGACCTCCCTGCGCGGGCGGCCGGACTCCCTGGGAGCCTCTTCCTGCGCGCGGCATAGCCGCTCGGACACCAGCCCCGACGTGTCGCCCGCGCCGCTTGCTATGGCGGACTCTAGCGAGTCCGACGGGCGCACGCACGCCTCGAGCGCGATGGAATACGAGTCGGGAAACCCGACGGCCGTCCAGCCGGACTCGCGTACTGTCGGCGCCAGGGGCGCCCTCTTGAATGCCAATGCCAAAGGCTCCTCCCGGGCTCTATTGCGGATACTCCATTGCAAAAATACCCCGCGCGGCCCGTTTTGTACAGGCGCCGCTCCGGCAGGCTATTTGAGGCTCTTTTCTACCTCGTACTCCCCCGCCCGGGTGCGCAAAATATGGAGCGCGAGCGCGGGGACGCCCAGGTGCCCTCCGACGCCGTGAGCAATGGAGCGTGCGTAGGTGCCGGAGGAACAGGCGATGCGCACCGTCGCGCACGGGAACTCGCGGTCGCCCTTCTTCTTGAGGTTCTTGTGCCAGGCCGCGAGTATCTCCTCCTGCCTGAAGTCGCCGCCGACGCGGCCGACGCTCTCCTCTATGTACTGCAAAAGCTGCGGCTCCTTCACCTTGTAGAGCTTCTCTATCTCGATGTCGTATATGGTCACGCTGCGGGTCGGCAGGAGTATGGAGGACAGCGCGTTGGCGCGCGCCCACTCGAACAGCGACTTGCCCTCCACCGGCTTGCTCGAGTACGGCGGATACTCCTGGCTCAGCTGCCCCCTGAACTCATCGAGCGCCCGCAGGAGCAGCTTCTTGCTCAGGCCCGACGCGTCGCCCGTCTCCATGACGCGCCCCAGGATGTCGTACGTATCGGTGGAGAATCCGAAGAGTATGTCGAGCACGTACTCCTTGGACAGGTCAAGGTACGCATCGCGGCGCTTGTTGGCCGAGCCTACGAGGCACAAGAGGACGCCCTCGGCCATGGGGTCGAGCCGCCCGGCGTAGGAAAGGACTTCGTGCGCATAGTGGGGCTTCTGCGCGCGGAGGCGCTCAAGGCGCTCCCGGGGCGTCTCGCCGAGCTTCTTGTAGAGATTGAGGACTTGTCCTGAGGTATTTCGTTTGATGGGAGGAGTACCGGGCATGTGCAGAATATCGTCCGTGGCCTGGGGCGGCGGGGCGGAAAGGCGCCGCTTTCCTCCGGGAAAGCAGGCCGCCGTATGAGGCAAACCCCTCATATTACTGCTAGAATACCAGCAAGGCCCCGAATTTCCAAAACATGTCCAAAAAACTCCCTACCGAGCCCTATAAGGGCGTGCGCGACTTCTATCCCGAGGACCAGGCGCTCCAGAATTACATCTTCAAAATCTGGCGCGAGGTCGCCGAACGTGCCGGCTACGTCGAATACGGGGCGTCCATCCTGGAGCCCGCGAGCCTGTACCGCGCGAAGGGCGCCGACAACGAGGAAATGGTGTCCGAGCAGACGTACACCTTCGCGGACCGCGGCGAGCGCGAGGTGACGCTCAGGCCCGAGATGACCCCGACGGTGGCGCGCATGGTGGCGGCGCGCCGGCGCGAGCTGGGGATGCCGCTTCGCTACTATTCCATCCCCAACTGCTTCCGCTACGAGCGGCCCCAGCGCGGCCGCCTGCGCGAGTTCTGGCAGCTCAACGTGGACCTGTTCGGCTCGCGCTCCCCCGCGGCCGACGCCGAGATACTCGCCGTCGCCTACGGCATGGTCATGGCGTTCGGCGCGTCCGAGAGCGACTTTATTATCCGCGTCGGCTCGCGCGCCCACATAAACGGCGCCATTGCCGAGCTGGGGCTTGGCGAGGGCGATGCCGCGAAGCTCTTCGCGCTCCTGGACAAGCGCGAGAAGATGCCGCGCGAGGCCTTCCTCCACGCGCTCTCCGAATTGAGCGTGCCCGAGAGCGCGATACTGCCCGAGGAGCCGCCGGAGGATATCGCCGAAATGCTCGCCCAGCTCAGGGACGCGGGGCTTGGCAACATCGTCTGGGACCCGTCCATCGTGCGCGGCTTCGCGTACTACACCGGCATGGTCTTCGAGGTGTTCGACGCGCACCCCGATAACAACCGCGCGATGTTCGGCGGCGGGCGCTACGACAACCTCACCAGCCTCTTTGACAACGAGCCCCTCCCGGGCGCGGGCTTCGGGATGGGCGACGAGACCATGCGGCTCTTCCTCGAGGTGCGCGGCCTCATCCCCCCGTACGCCCCGCCCACCCGGCTCTACATCGCCACGCCCTCGCCCGAGCTCGCCTACCAGGTGCAGTCCCTGGCGGGAGCGCTCAGGCGCGCCGGCGTCAACGTCGCCGTCGACTTCGGCGAGAAGAAGCTCGGCGACCAGATAAAGGCCGCCGCCCGGCACCGCATCCCGTGGCTCATGGTCGTCGGCGAGGATGAGCTGGCGCAGGGGCACTACACCGTGCGCAATCTCGAAAGCGGCCGCGAAGAGACCCTGCCCCTTGAGGCGTTAGCGGATTTTCTGCTGAACGATAATTAAATGCGGCGCATCACGTTTGACATAGAAACGGAGGGGGTGTTCAAGGGCAACGGCGACTTCAGCCAGCTCGAGGTCACGGTCGTGGGCGCGTACGACTCCGAGACGAAAAAGCTCACCGGCTACTACAAGGAGGACCTCGGGAAGCTCTGGCCGCTCATGGAGAGCGCCGACCTCCTGGTGGGCTACAACTCGGACCACTTCGACATCCCCATCCTCAACAAGTACTACGCCGGCGACCTCACGAAGTTCAAGAGCGTCGACCTCCTCAAGGAGATACGCGCGGTATTGGGCCGCAGGCTCAAGCTCGACGGCGTCGCCGAGGCGACGCTCGGCAAGAAGAAGACCGGCCACGGGCTCGAGGCCGTTGAATGGTGGAAGCAGGGGCTCAAGGAGAAGGTCATGCAGTACTGCCTCGACGACGTCGCGATAACCGACGAGCTGTACCGCTACGCCATGAAGCACAAGAGGCTCAAGTACAAGGATTACGACGGCGTGCGCGACATCAAGCTCGACACCTCCAAATGGGAGGAGGCTTCCGACGCGCCCTCCATCACCCACACGCTCCCCTTTTAAAGGAAAAGGCCCCGCTTCCGTATGAAGCGGGGCCGCATTGCGGCGTCATTCGCGCCGCTCATACCCATTGCGCGGCTTCTCTGCCGCGCGCTCGACGACCTGCTGGATAAGGACGAACGAAAGCAGGAGGAGCCCGACGAAACTGACGTAGTTGAGGAACGCATCCCAGTCCGGCAGCCCTTGCCTTGCATGCCCGCAGACGCTGGAGCGCTCGGTCACCACCAAGCCGGGAACGAACCCAAGGTACTGGAAGGCGATATTGCAGAACGCGGCGCCAGCGAGAAACATAAGGGCGCATAGGATGCGGCGTTTGAATAAGGTCACAAGACTACTCCTGTTTTTGAAATCTGTGAATATTTAAAATTAATTAAGCATTAGTGTCAAGTAGTTTGCAGGCGGGCATAGCGGGGCTACAATAGTCCCATATGAACAGAAATTACGCACTGCCTATTACCATCGTCGTCGCAGGGCTCGTTATCGCGGGCGCGGTCTTCTGGGCCGGCAAGTCGGGCACGGCCACCCCGTCCAACACCGACAACCCGCAGAACGTGCGCGCCTACGACCCTGCCCTGGACCACATCCTCGGCAACCCGGACGCGCCGGTCAAGGTCGTCGAGTACATGGACCTCGAGTGCCAGCACTGCAAGCTCTTCGATGCCACCATGCACCAGGTAATGGAGTACTACGGCCCTTCCGGCAAGGTGGCATGGGTCCTGCGCCCCTTCCCTCTCGCATCCATCCACCCCAAGGCCCCTAAAGAAGCCGAGGCGGCCGAGTGCGCGGCGGACCAGGGCGGCGATACGGCGTACTTCTCCTACATCAGCAAGCTGTTCGAGGTAACGCCGTCCAATAACGGGCTGGACCTCGCACAGCTCCCCGTCATCGCGGGCCAGGTCGGCCTTAACACCGACACCTTCAACGCCTGCCTTTCTTCAGGCAAGTTCACCAAGAAGATTACCGACAGCTACAACGAGGCTATAAAGGCCGGCGGCCAGGGCACGCCCTACACGCTCATCATGGTCGGCGAGGACGCGGTAGCGCTCTCGGGCGCCCAGCCGTACTCCTCGATGCGCGCGGCCATTGACGCGGTCCTCTCCTCGGTCCCGGGCGGCGCCGACGTCGCCCCGGCCGGCGGCTCGGCAGCGGGCGGCACGGTCGAGGCCGGCGCGCCCCAGCCCACTTCCTCTCCGGAGACGCAGTAAGCGCACAATGAAACCCCCGGCCGAACGGCCGGGGGTTTTTCATTCGTCGGGCCGGAAGCGGGCGTCCGACTCTTCCATGGGCAGGTTGATGCGGTAGATGTCGAAGCTGTTCTCGCCCTCGAAAATGTCGGAAGGGTTGGGGAGGAACACGCGCATGCCCGCGAGCGCCGCGGTGGCGTCGCGCAAGAGCCGGTTGAACACGATGAACTCGCGCCTGAACGTCCTGAAATCGATGATGTAGCGGCGCACCTGCGGGCGGCCGTCGGCATTGCGCGTAACCTTCACCTCGTGGACGATGAAGCGCCGCACCGGCTTGCCGAACGTCTTCTTGACCGCGTAGTAGTTGAATATCGCCTGCATGACGAAGAGCGCCTTGTCGGCCTTGGTGGGGCTGAACGCCGCGACGAACTTGTAGTCGACGATATCGAGCCCCTTAGGGTCCACCTTGGAGACCGCCACCAGGTCCGACACCGCCTTTATGGGAAGGGGCAGGCCGCTCACCTCGACGGTCGCCTTGTGCTCGACCGCCACCACCTTGTACCGGGGCGGGTTCGAAAGGAAGAAGCCCGCGGCCTGCGCGTACTCGCGCTCCATGCTCTCGCGCTTCTTGCGGCGGGCCGCCTTGGTCGTTACCGCCTTGCCGAAATTGATCTCGAAGTCCGCCACCCCTCGCAGGTACTCGAGCCCCAGCTCGACGGCTGCTTCGCTTCCCATGCCCGAATAATAGTGCTCCAGCGCCTTGTGGCAGGCGCGGCCCACCACGCCCGCGGGCCCCGACGGCGTATCGAACACCATCTCGACATAGCGCTTGTGCCACGCCAGGGGGTTCCTAAGGAACGCCATGAGGCTCGAGTGGCTCCAGTGCCGTATGGGGAGCGCGTTCTGCTTGGCTCGTTTCGCCGCCATCCCCTTTAGTATACCAAGCGGCCGCATGAAGGAATCAGGCAGAAAAAAACCGCCGTCGCGGCGGGAGTTCTCAGGAAGCGGGCCTTCGGGCGGCTACGGCCGCGCCTGCGGGCGCAGCATCGGGAAGCGGATGATGCCCCATCCGCGCCTGCCCGTTACCACCTTCACCGGCGCGGCGCCCTCCACCGAATACAGGCACCATTCGCCCAGCGCGTCGGGCATGGCCATGAGGCCTTCGACGGACTCGAACAGCCCCCACGAGCGCACGGTCTCGACCGCCTTGCGTATGTCATGCATATGCTCCTCGTCGGTCACCGGGTTGCCGGCGCACCCCGTGTGCCCTATGACGAACGCGCGCGTCGAGCCGTGCGTCTTAGTGGACACCTCTGCCTCGTAGCGCGCCAGCGCTATGGCCGCCGCCGAGTCGAGCGGCACTGCCGGGGTCTTGCCAGCCAGCACGCCGTCCATGCCGGCGAGCGCGACCATGTCGACGTACCCCGCGCCCGAGTGCGAGCACGCGAAGCGGCGCACCTCGTCCTGGCAGCGGCCGTCCATGCAGTTGAAGGCGGTGGCGAATTTCTTTCCGTGGTCCATATGCTTATGCTTTGAATCTGAAGGATGCGTTAATGGCGCCTTCGCACCAAATGAAGATTTTAGTACGAATCCCTTCGATATTCAAGCGGCATAACGGGGCCGGGTGTTAATAGCTGCGGAGCCTCTTGGCTTTCTCGTGGGTGCGGATGCGGTCGAGCGCCTTGGCCTCGATCTGGCGGATGCGCTCGCGCGTGACGCCGAACTTCTTGCCCACCTCCTCGAGCGTGTGGTAAATGCCGTCCTCGAGCCCGTGGCGCAATTTGAGTATCTCGCGCTCCTTGGGAGACAGCTCGTCCAGTATCTCCTTGAGCTGGTCGCCCAGGATGCGGCGCGACACCTCCTGGTCCGGAGAGAGGATCTTCTCGTCCTTTATGAAATCGCCCAGCACGGACTTGCCGTCGTCGTCGTCGGAGCCTACCGGGCTCTCCAGCGACACCGTATCCTGGTCTATCTTCTCTATCTGGTAGATCTTGTCCACGTCGACGCCCATTTCCAAAGCTATCTCCTCGGCCAAGGGGTCGCGGCCCAGGTCCTGGGAAAGGCGGCGCGAGACCTGCTTGTACTTTGCTATGGTTTCCACCATGTGCACCGGGATGCGGATGGTACGCGACTGGTCGGCCAGCGCGCGGGTGATGGCCTGGCGTATCCACCAGGTGGCGTAGGTCGAGAACTTGAAGCCCTTGGTCCAGTCGAACTTGTCGACCGCCTTGAAGAGGCCGATGTTGCCCTCCTGGATGAGGTCAAGGAGCGTGAGGTCCGGCGAGCGGCCCACGTACTTCTTGGCGATGGAGACCACGAGGCGCAGGTTGGCGCGGGCAAGCAGGTTGCGCGCCTCCTCGTCGCCGTCCATGATGCGCTTAGCCAAGTCGCGCTCGCTCTGGGTGTTGAGGAGCGGGTACTTGCCTATCTCGCGCAGGTACATCTGTATGGAGTCGTACGAGGAATCGGAGCGCGAGTAGCCCTTCTCGACCGGCTCTTCGGCGACCTCCAAGAGCCCGCCGCCCTCAAGGACGTCGATGCCGGCGGAGGAGAACTTCTCGTAGAGGTCCTCGAGGAACATGACGTCCTCTTCGACCTGCGGGAACGCCTTGAGGATCTCGTCGTAGGTGACGAAGCCGCGCTGGCGGCCGCGCTCCATGAGCCCTTCGGCCTTCTTGCCCTGCTCCTCGGCCTTCTTGGCGGCCTTCGGGCTCAGCGCCAATTTTGAAGACGCGGCCGCGGGGGCTTTCTTCTTTGCCGCCTTCTTCTTGGGCGCGAGCTTGGCCCGGCGGGCCGCCGCCGCCTTCTTGAAATTCGTAGCCTTCGACCCCGCTTTCTTGAGCGGGGCCTTTTTCTTCGCCGCCTTCTTTTTCGCCATTTTCATTATTATATCACATTACCGGCAAAAATGGGAGGTTCTGCAGAAAGCCCTACAGGAACCTCAGCTTGATGCGCTCGCGCGCCGCCACGCGCTCGATGTCGGCGAGCATGTCCGCCGCTATGGCTTCAGGCGTCGTATGCTCCCCCACCTCGGCCTCGAACCTGAACCGCAGGGCCTCGGCCTGCTCCGCAAGGTCGGCCTCCAGGCGCGCCGCGCGGTCGGCGCCCACGAGGGCGTCCAGCCGCCCGCGCTCCGCGGAATCGCGGCTGAAATTGAATACGAGCATGGCGGCCTTCCTGTCGAGCGGGCTCAAGCTCCCTAGCGGATCAGATGCCAATTGTGCGTCCGGCTGGTGAAGAAGCGGTGAATCCTCCTCGGGCAGGCTCGGCCGCTTGGCGACTTCGTCGCGGACCGCCGCCTCAGGCACGCTGAGCTTCTGCGCGATGATGCGTATGAAATGCTCGCGCTCAATGGTGCTTTCGACGGCCGCGACGAGCGGCAACACCTGGAGCTCGACCGCCTTCTGGTACGCGCGCGCGTCCCGTGCCGCGGGGCGCAGGGCGTCCATGAAGAACTCTATGGCGGTCGCCGAGGTGCGCACCGCCGCCTTGAGGAGCTCGGGGTTGTCGCGCGCGACGTCGGCCGGATCCTTCCCGGGCGCGAACGCGGGCACTTTCACGTCGAAGCCCGCCTGCATGGCCATGAGCGCCGACTTGAGCCCCGAGCGCAGGCCTGCCGCGTCGGCATCGAGCGCGAGCACGAGCCGCTTGGAAAGGCGCCCGAGAAGGGCAAGGTGTTCCTGCGTAAGCGCCGTGCCGGAGAGCGCCACGGCGAACGGCAGGCCCGACTGGTGGGCCATGACGAGGTCGAACTGGCCCTCTACTAAGAGGATGCAGTCGGCGCGGCGAATAGCCGCGCGCGCGCGGTCGAACCCGTACAGGACCCTGGACTTCCTGAACAGCGCCGTCTCGGGCGAATTCACGTATTTCGCGGGCTCCGCGCCGTCCGACTGCCCCGGAATCTTCTCATAGAACCGGCCCGACACGGCAATGGGCGCGCCGCCCGCGTCGAATATGGGGAAGATGATGCGCCCGCGGAAGCGGTCGAATATCTCGCCCGGCCGCTTTTCCGAGCGCACGGCGAAGCCCGCCTCGACGATATCGGGGTGCCCGAACCCCTTCGCGACGAGATGCTTCGACAGCGCCTCCCACGCGGCGGGCGCGTAGCCCAGCCGCCACGACTTGGCGCTTTCTTGCGTCACGCCGCGCGCCTTCAGATACTCCAGGACGTCGGCGCGCTTCGCAAGCTCCGCCTCATAGAACGCCACCGCCTCTTCGCAGGCCTCGCGGAGCCTCTCTTCCCTCTCCTTCTCCTGCTCGCGCGCCTCTGCGGCGCGCGGGTCGCGCGCGCGGGGCTTGAGCGTGACGCCCGCCTTCTCTGCCAGCTGCTTGAGGACCGTCGGGAAGTCGGTGCCGTCCATCTTCTGGAGGAAGCTGAACACGTCGCCCTTCTCGCCGCACCCGAAGCATATGTAGGTGCCGCGCTCGGGAGACACCATAAAGGAAGGCGTGCGCTCGTTGTGGAACGGGCAGCGGCCCGAGAAGTTGCGCCCCGCGCGCCTCAGCTGCACGTACTGCCCCACCACCTCGGCGATGTTGACGCGGTCCTTCACCTGCTGCACCTCGGTATCCATGTAGCCATAGTATACCACTTGACATGACCTTTATTTAAGCGTATTTGTGTATGCAGGCTCATTGGAAAAGAAAGGGATTCCCGTTGGATGAGTATTGCGATGAATGCGATGGCGTAGTGGATGAAGACGACTACGAGTGCCCGCACTGCGGCAAGCCCCTCAAGCCGCTCATGGACGAACCCGACGAGGAGGAATAGGAGATGCCCGCCAAGCATTACAGGAAGGTGAGCATCCTCATGTTCGCCCTAATGGCGCTGCTTGCGCTCGCAGGGCGCTCCCTGTTGGGATCCGGCGGAGAGGTTGCCGGCATCTTAGCGGGCGCCGGCATAATATTCCACCTCATAGAGAAGCGCCCGGAGAATGACGGCACAGGACGGAGAGAAGAATGAAGACCGTTGCATGCCCCCATTGCGGACTGCTCATAAAAGGAGCAAGAGGAGGAAAAGACAAAGCACAGTGTCCTTTCTGTAAAAGGCTCCTGGCTGAAGAGCCCGACGAGAAGGAACGGGAGACGCCCGCCAATACCAGGAGGAAACTAGTGGAGTATGTAATTCTGGTTCTAATAGGTATAGCTTGTTTTGGGACAGTGATAGCCTTAATAAAACACCCATAACCCATACACAAGCGCCGCATCCTTCGGGAGCGGCGCTTTTCTTGTGTCCTGCAAGCTTTTTTACCCCACACCCAACATACTTGACAAGTATACTATTTGGGTGTATAATTAATCTATACAGTTCATTCAGGAGGTTTCGATGTTCAAGACCGTCGCGCTCACCGTCTTCGTCTCTCCTTTCTTCTTCGGCGCTATCCTTTTCTGCTCCACACTGGTCAGCTTCGACTTCTTCTAGAAAGCCGGGGCGCATCGAAAAGGCCGCACTCCTTACGGAGGCGGCTTTTTTCTTTATATTGACAGGAATGCATTTGCAGGATATATGTGGAATATGCAGAATCGCTGCGCACAGATGAATAAGCATGCATGGACCTCCATCTCGGGGGCCCTTGCCCGTGCAATTCGTCCAAGCGCAGTCATTTAATACATCTCCTCACGCTCAGTATTGAAGGACTCCGGCTGGACGAAAGCCGGAGCTTTTCGTACCAGCGCGGTTCTTTCACAACAGGAGATTCATATGCAGATGCCGCCGTTCCTAACGCATGCAAACGCCCGCTGCTCGCTTATCGTGCCCGGGCGGGCGCACATACCGCTCGCGCTAAGGCTCCAGAACGAGCCTGAAAGCCGGCAATACCTCGGACGCGCCATGCCCATAGGCGAGAAGCAAGAACTGGAGTGGGTAGAGAGGGCGAACACGTCCGACAACAACGCCGTGTTCGTCATAGCGCTCAAGGATGGGAAACGGACCCCTGTCGGAACCATGGGGCTCCACAGGATAGACTGGATAAACCGCCGGGCCGTAACCGGGGCCGTCATGCTCGAGGACCACTGCAACAAAGGCTTCGGCAGCGATGCCAAGATGCTGCTCCTTAACTGGGCATTCAATGAGCTGGGGCTGCGCAAGGTCGAATCGAGGGTCATAGCCTTCAACGGCCGCAGCAAGGCGTATAGCGAGAAGTGCGGGTACAAGGTCGTCGCCCGGCTCAAGAAGCACACGCTGCGCCGCGGCGCGTTCCACGACGAGCTCATACTCGAGGCGCATGCAAATGAATGGCGGGAGGCTTGGAAGAGATTCGAAGCCGGCGCCTTCCGCAAGGAAGAAGCGGGCGGCGGGCAGACAAGCCATAGCCTTGCCTGGAAGCTCGAAGGTGACGAATAACGGACAAGGCCGCGGATTTCCATCCGCGGCCTTTATCTTTTTTATAATTTTTCGCGTTACGCGGAGCGGACGGGAGCCTCCTCGCCTGCCGGAGCGGCCGGCGCGTACTTGCTCACGAGCTTCTCCTTGGGAGAACCCTTGAAGCCGGTGCCCGCCGGAATGAGGCGGCCGATGATGACGTTCTCCTTGAGGCCCTCGAGGCGGTCCACCGAGCCGTACATCGACGCCTTGATGAGCATGCGCGTCGTGTTCTGGAAGGACGCCGCCGACAGGAAGGACGCGCGCGACAGCGAGACGTCGAGGATGCCCATGACCAGGCCCTCGGCCCTCGCGGGCTCGTCGCCCTGCGCCCGGACGGGCTCGTTCACGGCGTCGAACTCGGTCTGCGGCAGGACGTCGCCCACCGAGAGCCCGGTCGCGCCGGAACCGGTCACCTTAACGCGGCTGAACATCTGGCGGATGATGACCTCGAGGTGCTTGACCGATATGGAGGCGCCCTGGAGCTCGTAGATCTTGATGACCTCGGCAATCATGTACTCCTGGGTCTTCTCCTTGCCCGCGAACTTGAACAGTTCCTGCAGGTCGGCCGAGCCGTCGGTCAGCAGCTGGCCGCGGGTGACGCGGTCGCCCGGCTTGACTACCGGCATGCGGCGCGGCGCGAGCTCGAACTCCACGACCTCGCTGCCCTTCTTGGCCTTGGACTTGAATTCGAGGTCGGGCGTGACGACGATGACTTTCTCCTTGCCGTCGTCCTTTATCTCGAGGACTTCGCCCGACACGGACGATACGGTGGCCGGATTGCGCGGGCTGCGGCGCTCGAAGATTTCCTCGACGCGCGGGAGGCCCTGGGTCACGTCGCCTCCCTGGGAGGCGGCGCCGCCGGCGTGCTTGACGTTCATGGTCAGCTGGGTGCCCGGCTCGCCGATGGCCTGCGCGGCGATGGTACCCACCGCCTCGCCGAGGCTCACCGGCTTCATGGTGCCCAGGTCGGCGCCGTAGCAGCGCACGCAGATGCCCGTCTGGGCGCGGCAGCCTATGGGGCTGCGCACGAAGACCGACTCGGTCCCCATATCCTCGATGCGCCTGGCGTCGGCCTGCGTCACGAAGTGGCCCTTCTGGTACTGCGCCTGGCCGTCCGCTTCAATGTCTTGCGCAAGGTAGCGGCCTTCGATGTTCTTGGCGAGGAAGGTGCCGATGCCGGAGGCGGACTCGCGCGCTATCTTGATGCCCTCCTTCGTGCCGCAGTCCTCCTCGGTAACGACAATGTCCTGCGCGACGTCGAAGAGGCGGCGCGTGAGGTAGCCGGCCTTTGCGGTCGAGAGCGCCGTCGCGGCGAGGCCCGAGCGCGAGCCGTGGGTGGTGATGAAGTACTCTATAGGCGAGAGGCCCTCCTTCATGGACTTGGTGACCGGGAGCTCGAGCGTCTCGCCCGAGGGGGACGCGATGAGGCCCTTCATGCCGGCCATCTGCGTGAGCTGGGCCGGGGACCCGCGGGCGCCGGAGCGCAGCATGTCTTCTACCGAGCCGTTCTTGGGAAGCGATGCGGGGATGAGCTTCTCGACCTGGGCCTTGGCGTCGTGCCAGACCTCGAGGTTCATGTGGTAGCGCTCCTCCTCGGAGAGGAGGCCGTCCTGCCAGTGGCGCACTATCTCCTCGGACTTCCTCTGCGCCTCGTCCACTATCGCCTGCTTCTCGGCCGGGATGCGGATGTCGTCCAGCGACCAGGTAATGCCCGACTGCGTGACGTAGCGGAAGCCGAAGGTCTTCACCTTGTCCATGATCTCGGGGATCTTCTCGAGGCCGTAGCGGGAGATGAGGTCGCCCACGAGCTTTGCCAAGCCCTTCTTGTCGACGCCGTAGTTGATGAACGGGTAATCCGACGGGAAGACGGTGTTGAAGAGGAGGCGGCCCACGGTGGTCTCGAAGAGCTGGCCGCCGAACTGCGCGTACTTCTCCTTCTCGCTGGGGACGACGCGGATCTTGGCCTGGAAGCCGACGGTGCCGTAGTCGTACGCGAGGATGGCGGCGTTGGGGCTGGAGAACGCGAGGCCCTCGCCCTTCATGCCGTCCACCTCCTTGGTCATCCAGTAGGCGCCGAGCAGGATGTCGAGCAGCTTGGAGGCCACGACCGGCTCCGCGTTGCCCGGCTTGAGGATGTTCTTGGGCGCGGCCATTATCTCGCGCGCCTCGGCCTGCGCCTCGGGAGAGAGCGGCACGTGCACGGCCATCTGGTCGCCGTCGAAGTCGGCGTTGAACGCCGGGCAGACCATGGGGTGCAGCTGTATGGCGTTGCCTTCGATGAGGATGGGCTGGAACGCCTGGATGCCGAGGCGGTGGAGGGTCGGCGCGCGGTTGAGGAGCACGTACTTGTCGCGGATGACGTCCTCGAGTATCGCCCACACCTCCGGCACGCCCTCGTCTATGAGGCGGCCCGCGCCGCGGATGTTGTACGCGAGCTCCTTCTCAAGCAGCTTGCCGATGACGAACGGGCGGAAGAGCTCGAGCGCCATGTGCTTGGGAAGTCCGCACTGGTTGAGCCTGAGCTCGGGGCCCACCACGATGACGGAGCGGCCCGAGTAGTCGACGCGCTTGCCGAGCAGGTTCTGGCGGAAGAGGCCGTGCTTGCCCTTGAGGTTGTCGGACAGGGACTTGAGCGGCCGGGTGCGCGCCTGGGTCGTCGCGGAGTACGCGGCGCCGCCGTGGCGGATGGAGTTGTCCACGAGCGCGTCTATCGCCTCCTGCAAGATGCGCTTCTCGTTGCGCAGGATGACGTCCGGCGCGTGGATTTCCATGAGCTTCTTGAGGCGGTTGTTGCGGTTGATGACGCGGCGGTAGAGGTCGTTGACGTCGGAAGTCGCGTGGCGGCCGCCCTCAAGAGCGACCATGGGGCGCAGGCCGGGCGGGATGACCGGGATGCGGGTCAGGAACATCCACTCGGGACGCACGCCGGAGTGCGCCATGCCGCGCACGATGGAGAGGCGCTTGGAGAGCTTCTCGCGCTCGGCGGCGCCGGCGTCCACAAGCGCCTCCTCTATGTCCTTGATGAGGACCTTGAGGTCGAGCTGGCGGCAGAGGTTGTAAATGGCCTCGGCGCCGATGCCCGCCTCGAACATCGCCCCGTACTTTATAGCGAAGCGGTGGTACTTGGGCTCGTCGAGGACCGCGCCCACGCGCAGGCTGTCGATGTCCTTCTTGGCCTCCAAGAAGAGCTCCTTCATCTTCTCCTTGGACTTCTCGTCCTGGAGGTTCTTCATCTTCTGCTTGAACTCGGACTCGAGCTCCTGGGTGATGCGGGCCTTCTCCTTCTCGTGGACGGTGTTGACGATGTAGCCCGCGAAATAGACGACCTTCTCGAGCTCGCCGCCGGAGATGCCGAGCACCATGGAGAGGCGCGACGGGATGGCGCGCAGGAACCAGACGTGCGCGACCGGCACGGCCAAATCGACGTGGCCCATGCGCTCGCGGCGCACGATGGCGCGGGTTATCTCAACGCCGCACTTCTCGCAGACGATGCCCTTGTAGCGTATGCCGCGGTACTTGCCGCAGTAGCACTCGTAGTCGCGCTCCGGGCCGAAGATCTTCTCGTCGAAGAGCGAGTTCTTCTCGGGGCGCTGGGTGCGGTAGTTGATAGTCTCGGGCTTGGTGACCTCGCCGTGGCTCCACTCGAGGATGCGCTCGGGAGAGGCGGGGCGGATGCGCACCGCGTCGAAGTCGGAGGCTTCCGCGCCGGGGGTCTTGCGGGAGCCGCCGACCGGGGCGCCGTCGCGCATGAGCTCGACGTCAAGCGCGAGGCCGCGCAGGGTGTGGAGCAATACGTTGAAGGATGCGGGCGCGTAGTGGTGGGAAATGCGCTCGCCGCGGACAATGCTGTCGAACGCGGCCGAGCGGCCCTGTATGTCGTCGGACTTGATAGTAAGCATCTCGCGCAGGGTGTATGCCGCGCCGTAGCCCAAGAGCGCCCAGACTTCCATTTCGCCGAAGCGCTGGCCGCCGCCCTGCGCCTTGCCGCCCAGCGGCTGCTGGGTAATGAGCGAGTACGGCCCGATGGAGCGCATGTGTATCTTGTCCTCGACCATGTGGTGGAGCTTGAGGATGTACATGTAGCCCACGGCGATGTCCTGCTCGAACTTCTCGCCGGTGCGGCCGTCATAGAGCTTCATCTTGCCGTTCTCGTTGTGGCCGGCCTTCTTGAGCTCCTCGCGGATCTCGCCCTCGGTCGCGCCCGCGAACGGCGGGCAGATGGCCTGGTAGTTGAGCGTGTTAGCGGCGAGCCCGAGGTGCAATTCGAGGATCTGGCCGAGGTTCATGCGTGACGGGACGCCGAGCGGGGTCAGGATGACGTCGACGGGGCGGCCGTCCTCCATGTACGGCATGTCCTCCTCGGGGAGGATGCGGGAAATAACGCCCTTGTTGCCGTGGCGGCCGGCAAGCTTGTCGCCTACCGAGACGGTGCGCAGCTGGGCGATCTCGATATGGATGCGCTTGATGATGCCCGACTCGAGCTGGTGGCCCGCCTCGCGCGAGAAGACCTTCACGCCGATGATGCGGCCGCGCTTGCCGTTCTCCATGCGAAGCGAGCTGTCCTTCACGTCGCGGGCCTTGTCGCCGAATATGGAGCGCAGGAGGCGCTCTTCGGGCGTGAGCTGGGTCTCGCCCTTGGGAGTGATCTTTCCTACGAGTATGTCGCCGGGGCGGACCTCGGAGCCGACGCGCACGACGCCGTCCTCATCGAGGTTGCGCAGCTTGGTCTCTGAAACGTTGGGGATATCGTGGGTGGTCTCCTCCGCGCCGAGCTTGGTGTCGCGCACGTTGCAGACGAACTCCTCTATGTGGATGGAGCTGAACTTGGAGTCCTTGACGAGGCGCTCGGAAATGATGATGGCGTCCTCGTAGTTGGCGCCCGACCAGCACATGAACGCCACGAGCGCGTTCTGGCCCACGGCGAGCTGGCCCCGGTCGGAAGACGAGATGTCCGCCAAGAGGTCGCCCTTCTTGACCTTGTCGCCCACGGAGACCGCAGGGCGGTTGTGGAGGCTGGTGAAGCCGTTGGTGCGCACGAAGTTCACGAACGGGTACTCGACTTCCTTGCCCTTCTCGTTCCTCACCTTCACGCGCTTGCCGTCGGCCTCGGTGACGGTGCCCGCTTCCTTGGCGTAAATGAGGCGGCCGGTGTCCTTCGCGGCGCGCTCCTCCATGCCCGTTGCGACAAGCGGCGCCTCGGGAACGATGCAGGGGGTCGCCTGCTTCTGCATGTTCGAGCCCATGAGCGAGCGGTTCGCGTCGTCGTGCTCGAGGAACGGGATCATGGACGTAGCGATGGAGAACGGCTGCTCGGGCGCGACGTCGATGTAGTCGACTTCGTCGCGCGAGACACGGGCCGGGCCGGAGCCCTGGCGCACCTCGAGCATCTCCTCCTCGATGCGGCCGGAGGCGTCAACGCGGGTGGCGCCGTGGGCTATGGCGACGCCCTCCTCCTCGGCGGCGTTAAGGTAGACGATTTCATCGGTCACCTTGCCCTTCACCACTTTTGCGTACGGCGTCTCTATCATGCCGAACTCGTTGAGGCGCGCGAACGTGGAGAGGCGCAGGATGAGGCCGATGTTGGGGCCTTCGGGGGTGTGTATGGGGCAGAGGCGGCCGTAGTGGGACGGGTGCACGTCGCGCACCTCGAAGCCCGCGCGCTCGCGGGTAAGCCCGCCCGGGCCGAGCGCCGAGAGCGTGCGCAGGTGCTCAAGCTCCTCCAGAGCGTTGTTCTGCTGCATGAACTGCGAGAGCTGGTTGGTCGTGAAGAATTCCTTGATGCGGGCCTGGAGCGGGCGCGGGTTAACGAACTGCTGCGGCATCGAGGCGTCGGCGTCGATGGTCGACATGCGGTCCTGGATGTTGCGCTTCATGTGGGTGAGGCCGACGCGCAGGCGCGACTGGAGCATCTCACCCACGTAGCGCACGCGGCGCGAGCCCAGGTGGTCGATGTTGTCCTCGACCGCTTCCGGATCGTTCTCGAGCGAAAGGAGGTGGCCGATGACGGTCGCGAGGTCCTCGACGGAGAGCGTCTTGCGCGCGAGGTCCTTCTCGTCGAGGGACAGGCCGAAGCGCTGGTTGAAGCGGTAGCGGCCCACGCGCGAGAGGTCGTAGCGCTCGGAGCTGAAGATGGAGTTGATGTATTCCTCGGCGTTTTTGGCGGTCGCCAGGTCGCCGTCGCGCAGGCGCTTGTGTATCTCTATGTAGGCGTCCTCGACGCTCTTGGCCGGGTCCTTCTCTATCGCCTGCTCTATCCAGCGCATGGCGAGCTCGTTGCCCTTGAAGAGCGCCTTGAGGTCAGCGTCGGAATGCGCGCCCATGACGCGCAGGAGGGAGGCCGCCGGGAACTTGCGCTTGCGGTCGATGCGCACGGCGATGTCGCCGGTCGGCTCGGCCTCCATCTCGATCCAGGCGCCGCGCGCCGGGATGACTTTGGCGCCGAAGTGGCGCTTGCCCTTCACCTCCTCGGAGGTGAAGAAGACGCCGTAGGAGCGCGCGAGCTGGGGCACGATGACGCGCTCGACGCCGTTGATGACGAAGGTGCCGTGGTCGGTCATGAGCGGCAGGTCGGCGAGGAATATCTCCTGCTCGCGCTCGGTGCCGGCCACCTTGTTGACGAGGCGCACCGTGGCGCGCACGGGGATATCGAGCGTCAGCTTCTGCGCCTTGGCGTAGTGCTCGTCCACCTTCGGCTCGCCGAGCTCGATCTTGAGGAACTCGAGGTCGAACTTCTTGCCCGAGTAGTCCTTTATGGGGGTGAACTCCTTGAAAGTCTCGCGGACGCCCTTGTCCATGAGCCAGTTATAGGAATCGGACTGCGCTTCGACGAGGTTGGGGGTCTCGACGCGGGGGGCGCGGAACCGGGAGAAATGCTTTTGCTCTCGCATGATGATTGTAAGATGAAGGGACGTTGATAAAGGGACCCGCACCTGCGCCCGACGCACCCACCTCTCTCTTTCCTGGCAATGGCTATTCGCACAAATGCTTAGGAGTCAACTGACTTATGCACACAGCCAAAACACGAAAAATCCGGGTCGCCCAAAGGGCTCCCCTGCTTCCTTATGAAGCTTTAGGTGAAAGTATCCACACCTCTTTAGTTGTATCGAAACCCCCACTCGATACTCACTCATGGCCCCCGCGGCCTGCCCGTTGGTTTCGCTATTCAGTATAGCCATATATGCAGGGCTGTCAAACGGCCCGTCCACAAGGAAAAAGCCGCCGGCATGCGCCGGCGGCTCTGGAATCGGGCCCTATGCGCTACAGCGGCGCTATAGCGGAAGGGTCGGCGGCGACGCACACGACGCGGCCGCCGGGCTTTTCAAAGCTGATGAAAGGGAGGTCCGGCTCCCCTACGACGCACGACTTTACGACGCCGTCCTCGATTATGCCCGTAGTGCCGGCGGAAATGCGTATTTTCGCCCTTGAGCCGGAGGCCGGCACGGCGCTGAAGCTCCGCTTAACCATAACCAGCGCGCCTGCGACAAGCCTGCCGTTCTCCTGTCCTGCCGAATGCGCCCGATTCTGCTTTACCTGGGACATGCGGTCATCCTCCTTTGCATGAAAAGGTGCGGGAACGAACACCTCCATGAGCGTATCAAAGCGGGACTATGGGTCAATGCGGGTTATGCACCGGGATTCGAGCGCCGCTCATTCTTCCATTCGTCTTTTTTGGCATGATGGCCGCTCAGCAGGACCTTGGGCACGCGGTACTTTTTGCCCTTCACCTCCAGGACCTCGGGGCGGGTGTAGATATCGTGGCTCGCTACCCTGCTCTCTTCCAGGCTCTCGAACTTTCCGAGCACGCCCCTTATCTGGCGCGCGGCGCAGTCGATGATCGCCATGGCCGGCACCTCGCCGCCCGTCAGGATGTACGGGCCTACGGATACCTCCTCGGCCCTGAGCGCCTTCATGGCGCGCGCGTCGATGCCTTCGTAGCGGCCGCAGACGATGACGACGTCCTTGTTCTTCAAAAGGGCCTTCGCATAGGCATTGGTGAGCGGCTTGCCGCCCGCGGAAGTGACGAGCACCTTCACTTTCGCCTTGCCCTTCCTGATCTTCTCCACCGCCTTTATGACGGGCTCGGCGCGCAGGACCATGCCCGGGCCGCCGCCGTAGGGGCGCTCGTCCACCTTACCCCACTTGTTGCCGGCGTAATCGCGCAGCTGGTAAGCCTTCACTTTCAGGAGCTTCTGCTTCTGCGCGCGGCCGAGTATCGAGGCCTGCGCGTACGCCTCGACAACCTCCGGAAAGAGCGTTACGACGTGGAAATTCATACAAGTTTGCTTCGGTAGCTTTCTATAAATACTGGGAATTGCGAGTGCAGGTCGGGCATCCTTTCAAGCTCATCGATAGTAACCCACTTCTGCTCATCGCACTTGTGCGGCTCGCCTATCTTCGCCTCCGCCGGGTCTATAAGCGCCCTGAAGTCCATGGCCACCCAGTGCGTCGGCTGGCCGTCCTGCTCGCGGAAGACGTTTCGATACCCGAGAAATTCCAGCTCTTTCGCTTCCGCGCAGCCTTCTTCCATTATTTCGCGGCGCGCGGCATCCTCTACCGTCTCCCCGAACTTGAGGCCGCCGCCCGCGACCGGATCCCATCTGCCCTGCTCGTCGCGGCAATTCGCCGAGCGCTTGCCCAGGAGATACCTGCCCTTGCCGTCATGGCAGAAGGCGATGACCGATACGCGTATAAGCCCCTTCTCCATGCACCCAAGGTAGCGCGGAACGCGCAAAAGCGAAAGCCGCCCTGCAGGCGGCTTTCGCGTGTCGAAGCGAAATCGGCCGGCAAGCGGCTCCGCAGGCATCGTCTGACGACCCTCGGGAATGAGGATCAGCCGATTTTCATCAGAAAAGTCGGGTATCGCTTGCCGGCCGATTTCGCGGAGCTTTAGAAATTATCGAGCTCGCCCATGGCCTCGTCTATGGACTTCATGGCGGGAGTGGCGGGCGCCTCGTGGGTGCCGTCCCAGCCCTGGGCCGCTGAGCCGCCGGCGTCCATGCTGCGCTGGCCGCCGACCGGCTCGTTAATCTTTAAATTGACGCGCGCGTTGTGCTTCATCCCGACGACGCGCAGGAGGGTGCGGATGGCCTTGGCGGTATTGCCCGAGCGGCCTATGACCTTGCCCATATCCTCGGCATTGAGGTCGAGCGTCAGGAGAACGCCCATCTCGTCCACGACCCGGCTCACTTTTATGTCCTCGGGATGCTCGACGAGCCCCTTGACGACGAATTCCAAAAACTCCTGGTCCTTCTCCGTGGCCATAACTGGATATTTTATTTTATAGTAAACCCTCCTTAATTCTACTCTGCCGGCTTTTCCTCTACAACAGCGTTATCCTCTGCTGCGGGAGCCTCGTCAACGGGAGCCTCTGCAGCCTTCTCTTCGGCGGTCTCGGCGGCAGCGGCGGCCTCGGGAGCGGCCTCGGCGGCGGGCGCTTCGGGCTTCGGCAGGACTTTCTTAGGAAGCACGTTGATCTTCTTGGCGTCGATTATCTTGTTTGAAACGAAGAGGTTGTGCACCGTGTCCGACGGCTTGGCGCCCACGGACAGCCAATGCTTGATGCGGTCCGCCTTCAGGTCGGCCCTGTTAGAGCGCGGGTCGTAAGAGCCCACCATCTCGAGGTAGTTGCCGGCCTGGACCTTGCGCTTGGAGTCTATGACGACCACGCGGAAAGAGGCGTCCTTCTTCTTGCCTACGCGGGTGAGTCGGATTGCTAGCATGTATCTAAAGTATTCTTTATCCTTCCGAAAAAGGGCCCCTAGCGGGCGTGGCCCTACTCTAGCAGGCCGCTGGCGTTTGGTCAACAAATGCGCTAGAATGGCCCCATTAATGCCTCTGAGTAACGAAGGGCGGCCGAGCATGACCAAGGCCCCCGAACAGCGCCATAAGAAGACGGTACGCGGCATCGTGCAGGTCACCCGCAAGGGCGTGGGCTACCTGCCGTGGCCGCTCCCCGAAGGCCAGGCGCCCCTGCCCAAGGGCGCTCCCAAGGAAAAGGAGGACATAGAGATAGACACCCGCGACTTGGGCGGCGCGCTCAACGGCGACGAGGTCGAGGTGGAGCTGCGCGGCCTCATACAGCCCCGCGCGTTCCGCGGCCAGGCGCCCAAGCCCGCACGCATGTCCGGCAAGGTCGTCCGCGTAGTCTCGCGCGCCAAGACCGAGTTCGTCGCCACCGTAAAGGACGGCGCCGCCATCGCTGCAGACCAGAAAGTCTACCGCCCCTTCAAGCTCGCGCAGCCGGCGCAGGACGGCTCAAAGGTAATCGTGCGGCTCGTGTCCTTTGACGGCGCCGCGGATCCCGTCGGCGAGGTCATCGAGGTGATCGGCAAGGCGGGCGAGCACCGCACCGAGATGAACGCCATCGTTATGGAGAAGGGCTTCCGCACCAGCTTCCCGCCCGAGGCAGAAGCGGAGGCCGACAGCTACGAGAAGCGCCACGACGAGATTATCGCGTCTGAGCTCCCCAAGCGGGCCGACTTCCGCGGCCTGGACGTCATGACCATAGACCCCAAGGACGCGAAGGACTTCGACGACGCGCTCTCCGTGCGCGCGCTCCCTGACGGCACGTTCGAGGTGGGCGTGCACATCGCCGACGCGAGCTATTATTGCGCCCCGGGCACCGCCATAGACAAGGAGGCGCGCAACCGCGGCACGTCGGTCTACCTGGTAGACGCGACCATCCCCATGCTCCCCCACCAGATCTCCGGCGGCGTCGCGTCGCTCAAGGCCGACGTGGACCGCCTGGCCTTTTCGGCCGTATTCATACTCGACCGCGACGCGCACGTGGTGAGCCGCACGTTCACCAAGTCGGTCATCCGTTCCAAGAAGCGCTTTACCTACGAGGAGGCGCAGGAGGTGCTGGACACCCAGGCCGGGCCGTACCTTCTGGAGCTCAACCAGCTCTTCGCCCTGGCAAAGAAGATGCGCGCGGAGCGCCAGGAGGACGGCGCCATAGACTTCGGCGACAACGAGGTCAAGTTCGAGCTCGACGAGGAGACGGGCAAGCCGCTGCGCATCGTCCGCAAGGTCCGCATCGACACCAACTGGCTCATCGAGGAGTTCATGTTGCTCGCCAACCGCGAGGTCGCGAAATACGTCTCGAAGCTCGCCGAGGGCGCGCCGCAGAAGCGCTTCGCGTTCCTCTACCGCATCCACGACGAGCCCAAGGCCGACCGCATCGCAGAGCTGCAGACCTTCGTGCGCGCCATAGGCTACGAGTTCGGCCGCCCCAAGCACAAGATAAACGCCAAGGACATACAGAGCCTGCTCGAGCAGATAAAGGGCAAGCCCGAAGAGCACCTGATACGCACCGCGACCCTGCGCTCAATGGCCAAGGCCATCTACACCACCCGCAACATCGGGCACTTCGGCCTCGCGTTCGAGTACTACACGCACTTCACCTCGCCCATACGCCGCTACCCGGACATGCTCGTGCACCGCATACTCGCATCGCACCTGGGCGGCGAGCCGATATCGGCGGCCGACTACGAGGGCCTCGAGCGCATGTGCATCCTCGCATCAGAGCAGGAAGCCAAGGCCGTCGACGCCGAGCGCGAATCCATCCGCTACAAGCAGGTCGAGTTCCTCATGGGCCGCATCGGCGAGGTCTTCGACGGCGTCATCTCGGGCGTCACCGACTGGGGCCTGTACGTGGAGGAGAAGGAGTCCGCGGCCGAAGGCCTGGTGCGCGTGCGCTCCATAGGCGACGATTTCTACAATTACTCGCAGAAGGACTACGCGCTCGTCGGCGAGCGCAACAAGCGCAAGTACACGCTGGGCGACGCGGTAAAGGTAAAATTAATAGGCGCGGACCTTGCGGCCCGCACCCTGGATTTCGAGCTGGTGCGCTAGCGTGCGGCAAAAAGGAAGCCCCGGCGTAATGCCGGGGCGTTTGCGTTAGTGCATGCAGTTCCTGAAGATGGAGAAGACCTGCGGGGGGATTTGCTGTATATCCGTCACCTCCTCGAGATTCCGCATCGGATCGGACACGTCGCTGCGGAAGCATGCGAATTCGCCGTTCTCCTTCTTGTGAAGCTCGAAGCTATAGTCGCCTGCGTCAGCTTTCGCCACCTTCTGAGCCATTGGACACCTCCTCTGTACGAGCCTGAAGGGTACTATACCACCGCTTTCTTACTTCGCCACCGCCACCGCTTCGTCGAATTTGACCGACAAGAGCCTGGAGCCGCCGTCTGAGCCCATGGTGATGCCGTATAAAATGCCCGCGCGGCTCATGGTCTCGCGGTTGTGGGTAATGACGATGAGCTGGGAGCGCTTCGCGAGCGTCTCTATCATGTCGCCGTAGCGCCGGCTATTGGCCTCGTCGAGCGCCGCCTCGGTCTCGTCCAGTATCAAAAACGGCGGCGGGTTGACCTGGCTCATCGCGAATATGAGGGCGATGGACGTAAGCGCGCGCTCGCCGCCCGAGAGCATCTGTATGCCCTTAACGCGCTTGTGCGGCAGGGACACGGAGAGGTCTATCCCCTGCTCTGCCGCGGCATCGTCCTCGTCATCGCCGCCCTCTTCTTCTGAGGCTCCGCGCCGCGGTTTCCTCTCCCTCACCACCTGCAGGGACGCCGCGCCGCCGCCGAACATGAGCTTGAAGAAGGCGTCGAATTCACGGTTTATCTTCTCGACCCCTTCGCTGAAGCGCGACTCGAGCGTGGCGGTAAGCTCCCCTATGAGGCCCTCGAGCGATTCACGGCTCTGCGCGAGGTCGGCGAGCTCGCGGGCCAGGAATTCGTCGCGCTCGGCCGTGTCCTTGTGCTCGCGCAGGATGTCCGACGAGTTCCCCAGCCCCGACTCCTCCAGCTTTATCTTCATGCGCTCCAGCTTGCGGCGGCGCTCCTCCTGCTTGGAGCGCTCCTCGAGCGCGGCGTCCGCATCGAAGCCTTCAAGGGCGTGCGTCTCGTAGCCCGCGATATCGGCGCCCACGAGCGCCGCAGCCTCCCCCAATTCACGCCTGAGCGCCTCGCGCTCGCGCGCGAGCGCGTCGCGGCGCGCGCGCAGGCCCGAAAGCCGCGCCTCAAGCTCGCTGCGGCGCGCCATGGCGGAGAAGAGCTCGCGCTCGGCGTCGCGCGAGGCGTCCTTCTCGCTCTCTATCGCCTGGCGCAGGCTTGCCACCGCCCTGGCAGCCTCGTCCTCGGCCGCGCCGAGCGCCTTGAGCTCCTCTTCGAGCGAGGCTTTCTTCGCCCTGAGCCCGGCGGCGCTCTCGCCCTTCGCATCGCTCGCGCGCGAAAGCCGGCGCAGGAACTCCCCAGCGAGTATGATGAGCGCCGACACGCGCTTCTTGAACGCCTCCATGTCGTTGTACGGAAGCTCCAATTCGGCCAGCACCCGCTCGCCGAAGGCGCGCGCCTCGGACGCCGGTATGGACTCCTCTGCCTGCCCCATGGCCTCGTGCGCGGCAATGGAGCCCTCGATGCGGCCCAGCTCGCGGTGAATTTCCTGGCGCCTATGCGCGGCCGCGCGGCCTTCCTGCTCGAGGCGCATGAGCTCCCGGGTCTGGGCGTCGCCGCCGTGCTGGCGCGAGAGGTCGGCGCGCAGGCGCTCGACGCGCGAATCGAGCTCGGCGCGCTCGCGCTCGGGAGCGTCGAGCGCCCCGGCAATCTCGGCCTCATTGAGCTTCAGGTACACGCTCTCGCGCTTGAAGTACTCGAGGTAGCGCGCTTTCAGCTCGTCGCGCAGGCCCTGCGCCTCCTCTATCTTGCGCACCTGGCCGTTCAGGAACTTCAGGTGGGGCGCGAGCTCGCGGCGCAGGGCCTCGACCTTGGCGCTGTTCTCGCCGGTCTTCTCCAGTTTGCGCTGCGCCTCCTCGCGCTTGTACAGGTAGGCGGTGAGCCCGAGCGCGTCCTCGACCATCTCGCGCCGCTCGCGCGCGCCGGCCGACAGTATCCTGTCCGCCTCGCCCTGGGAGATGATGTGGTGGCCCGACGCGCCAATGTTGGCGCCCGCCAGGAGTTCCGCGACGTCGCGCAGGCGCACCGGGGAGTTGTTGAGCAGGTAGTCGTTGCCGCCGTCGCGGTGCACCACGCGCTCTATCGACACCTCGTCGAAATCGAGGTTGAGCATGCGGTCGGCGTTGTCGAAGACGAGCTTGACCGAGGCGCGCCCGCCGCGCGGCACGTGCGCCGAGCCGTTCCAAATGAGGTCCTCGCCGCGCCTGCCGCGCATGCTCTTCATGGACTGCTCGCCCAGGGCGAAGCGGAACGCCTCGGCGACGTTCGATTTGCCCGAGCCGTTGGGGCCGACGATGGCGGTTATGGACGACTCGAAGCTAAGGGGCGTCTTCCTGGCGAAAGACTTGAAGCCCGTGAGCTCTATCGATTTGAGCCGCATTGCGCCTATTGTAGCAAGAAAAAGGCCCGGCGGATTGCCGCCGGGCCCGTTGGCGCGGACTCACGTCCCGCGCCCTCCAAGCCTTTCCGCGGTCTCGCGGAAGTACAGCCTGGTCCACCGATACAAGTCGCTCTTGACGAACAAGAGGGATGACGCCGCCGATTCGAGCAGACGCCGCCGCTCGTCAAGAGAGCCCTCCTTGCGCGCCGACTCGACGCTCTTGACGGCCTTATCGAACGCGTCGTTGCGCCGCGCGCTTTCCTCCGCGCAGGGGCGCACCTTTTCCGGCGAAACAAGCAGAAGCTCCCGGCAGAGCCTGCGCTCCACCTCGCGGACCGGCACCCCGTTGAAGTCGCCGTACAGCGCGACAAGAGTGTCGACGAGGGAGAAAAGCTGGACGGTCTGCGCGCACGCGGGAGTCGCGGCGCACAGCGCGGCAGCAAGAACGGGCGCGGCAAGCAAGCGCATTAAGTCCTCCTGGGGTTCAAGGATACGGAACGGGCGTCTCTACGGGCAGTATAGCGCCGCGTGCCCCGTGCCGGCTACCACCCGCGCGCGTCGAGCGCCGCGCGCGCGGCGTCCTGCTCGGCCTCCTGCTTGCTCTTGCCCTCGCCCTGCGCCAAAAGCCTGTCCTTCACGTGCACGCCCACGACGAAGTGCTTGTCGTGGTCGGGCCCCCACTCGCGCAAAACGCTGTAGGACGGCGTCACGCCCTCGACGTCCTGCACTTTCTCCTGCAGGGACGACTTGGCGTCGAGCCAGAGCTTCTTCTGGATGATGTTGTCTATTTTCGGGAACAGGTGCGCCGCGATGAACTCGCGCGCGGCGTCGTAGCCCTGGTCGAGGTAAATAGCGCCGACAAGCGCCTCGAAGGCGTTCGCCAGGAGGATACCGCGCGCGCGGCCGGTGTCTTTCGCCTCGCCGCGCGACAAGAGGAGGCAGTCGTTCATGCCCAGCTCCTGCGCCACTTCGGCGCACGTTACCGCGTTGACGAGCGCGGCGCGGTACGCCGTGAGGTCGCCCTCGGTCTGCGTCGGGAACTTCTCGTACAAAAAGTGCGTGGCGATGAGCTCCAAAACGGCGTCGCCCAGGAACTCCAGCCGCTCGTTGTGGCCCTTTACCTCGCCGCGGTGCTCGTTGAGGTAGGAGCGGTGCGTGAAGGCCTGGCGCAGGAGGTCGGGCTCGTTAAACTCGAGCCCGAGCTTTTGCTGGAACGTATTGAAATCGGCTGCCATACATGTGTCTAATTAGCGTTCAGCTTCGCTCTACCTTTCGCATCGGCGCCGAGGTGCTCGACAGCCTTCATGACGATGGGAAGCATGTCCTCGTAAAAATTCAATTCGAGCGCGTCCTGGAGCTTGAACCAGCGCGCGTCGTCCAAGCCGCCCTTCTTAGCGAGCTCCACCTCGGCGAACGGCGACTTCGCGAGGAAGTAGATGACGTGCTTGCGCTTCTTGCCGGCCGCAGGGTCGGAAGCGACGTACTCGTTCTCGCCCAGCCTCAGCTCGGGCTCGATATTCAAGCCTATCTCCTCCTTTATCTTGCGCACCACGCCGGCCTCCGGCGTCTCATCGGGAGTGAGCTTGCCCTTGGAGAGGGTCCAGTGGCCGAAGATGTCGTGCACCAGCGCGAGGTACAGCTCGTTGCCCGAGCGGGCGTAGACGACCGCGCCCACCAGGCGCTCCTGCGGCATCTCCTCCCACGGAACCTCCTTCTTCTTCTTGGACACCTCGTCCTTGCCCGGCTCGCCCAATTCCTTGTAGACGGCGCCGAGCACCCCGTTGACGAAGCGGCCCGAATGCTCGCCGCCGAAGCTCTTGGCGAGCTCTATCGCCTCGTTGATGGCGACCTTTGCGGGAACCTTCTCGCGGTCGGCGAACAGGAGCTCGTAGAGCCCGAGGCGCAGGACGTTGCGGTCAACTGGCGCGATGCGGTCAATGGGCCACTCGGGCGCGGCCTTGCCTATGACCATGTCGAGGTCCGCGGCGCGGCTGAGCACGCCCCTCAGGAGGTCCTCCATGAACGGCGCGTCGCCGCCCTGCGGCACGGACTCCTCCGCGATGCGCTCGAGGGATTCGAGGCAGTCGTCCGCCGAGAGATGTCGGAAGTCCCACTCGAAGAGTGTCTGGAGAACGACTGAGCGTGAGAGGTGCCTGTTGGCCATTATGTGTAGAGCAATCGGGCGAACCTGCGCGAACCGAACAGAGAATCAAGAGCGAACCGCCTACGTATTAGCGCGCCTCGCTCTTATCCCTCTTTGCCTTGCGGGCCGACTTGGCGGCCGCTTTGGCCGCCACGTCGACTACGACGCGGCCGCGGTAGCGCCCGCAGGACGGGCATGCGCGATGGGACACGCGCGGGGCCCCGCACTCGCATACCGCGAGCTTCTGGGCCTTGAGGGCATGGTGCGAACGGCGGTTAGCCGTGTGCGCCCGGGTGTGTCTCATCCTGACTACCATGGCTCTATATATAGCAAATAACCCCCAAAAAGACAAACCCCCTCCTGTGCACGCGGCACGGAGGGGGGTCTTACCCTTGCCCTGTCTCCACTCTAAAAATCAGCCTTACAGGCGGTACTTGCAGCCTTTTTTCGCCGTCTCGGTCGGCTTGACCGGGACGAACAGCTTTCCCCGGCTGAGGCGCTGCCGCGCCCTGCAGCCTATCTCGACGTCATGGTCGTCGTAATCGACGGCATACGTGCCGTTGATATTGTGCTGACACCCCTTGCAGGGGCTCTTTGCCTTCTTTTTTACTTGGACCGCGCCGGCGTTCGCCGGCAGTCGGACCAGTTCCTCCGCTTCCATCACGCGGTTTCCCCGTAGTTGCAGATATTGCACATGCCGGACCAGTCCGGCGGCTCGGAGCTGTACGCAAAACGAGAACAACTGCTAAAAACAGTACGCCCGCGGCCGCGGCCAGTCAATCGGCTTATGCACTTCCCGCGGGCGGGCGCGGAAAGCCGCAGAACGTGCGCCGGTGGAGCGCGCACAGGCCGAACTCCCCTATCGCCTCGAGGTGCCTGCGCGTGCCGTAGCCCTTGTGCAGCTCGAACCCGTACTGCGGGTACTGCGCGGCGAGCCGCTTCATGAGCCGGTCGCGCCGGACCTTTGCGAGCACGGAGGCGAGCGATATCACCGGCTCGAGCGCGTCGCCTTTCACTATCGTTTCCTGCCGGTACTCCGGCGGAGCATTCAGGAGGCCGTCGAGCCTTACGAAAGACTCATCGGGTGCGGCGACCTGCCGCACCCCGCTCCACGCCGCGCGCCGCACGGCGCGCGCGATGCCGTGCGCGTCTATATAAGGAGCGCCGCCCAAGCGTACGCACAGGCGGATGTCGCCCGCCCGCGCGCGCCCGAGCGCCTCATCGTACGCCTCCTCGCGCAGGGCCTCGCTCATCTTCTTTGAATCGTTAATGCCCGGAAACGCCTTCCGTACGTCAAAGCGCGCGGGCACCGCCGCCACGCCCACGGCCACCGGCCCCGCCAGGGGCCCGCGCCCCGCCTCGTCCACGCCGACCAGCCACTCAGTGCGCATTGGCGCATTGTAGCAAGGGTGGCCCAAGTAGGCCCTTCGCGCGTATAATCCGTGCATGGCCGCCTCCTTCGTACCGCTGCATGTCCACTCGCACTTCTCGCTGCTGCGCGCCCTGCCCAAAATCGGCGATCTCGTGAAGAAGGCCAAGGAAGAGGGCGTCGAGGCGCTCGCGCTAACCGACATGGATAACCTCTACGGCGCGATAGAGTTCTACATGGAGTGCGATAAGAAAGGCATCAAGCCCATCATCGGGCTCGACGCGACGCTTGAGGACCACCACCGGATTTTGCTCTACGCCAAGGACCTCGAGGGCTACAAGAACCTCATGAAGCTCGTCACCGAGTCGCACATCGAGGACCCCCAGGGCCGCCCCATCACCGCCGCGATGCTCGACGCGCGCGCGGGCGGCCTCGTCGCACTCGAGCGGGCGGAGTCGTCCCTGAGCGCCGCGCACAGGAAGCGCTGGGGCGGCGACTTCTACATCATGCCGACGCACGAGACGTACTACCTTTCCCCGGAGGACCGCCGCGCATGGGAGACGATGCGCGCGATAGAGAACCGCGGCCCGGCGGACGACGGCATGACCATGGACGGCGAGGAGATAGACTACTCGTTCCTGAACGAAAGCGAGATGCGCGCGAAGCTCGGCGACGAGGCGCTGAAGGCGTCGCTCGAGATCGCGGAAAAGTGCAATCTGGAGCTCACGCTCGGCAAGTTCGTGTTCCCCCATTTCGCCCTGCCCGAGGGCGTGACCGCCGACGACCGCCTGCGCGAGCTGTGCCTGGCGGGCCTCAGGCCGCGCGGGCTCGAGGGCCGCGACGACGTCATGGAGCGGCTCGAGTACGAGCTGGGCATCATCAAGTTCAAGGGCTACGCGGCGTACTTCCTGGTGGTGGAGGACCTCATACGCTTCGCGCGCGAGAACGACATCTACACCAACATCCGCGGCTCGGTCGCGGGCTCCATGGTCACCTACCTCCTGCGGATAACCAAGATCGAGCCGCTTTCCTACAAGATCCCCTTCGAGCGCTTCCTCAACCCCGAGCGCCCCTCGGCCCCCGACATCGACATGGACTTCGCCGACGACAGGCGCGACGAGGTCATAGACTACGCCCGCGCCAAGTACGGCACGGAGCATGTGGCGCAGATAGGCACCTTCGGCACCATGCTCGCGCGCGGCGTCGTGCGCGACGTTGCCCGCGCGCTGGGCCTGCCCTACGGCCTGGGCGACGCGATAGCCAAGGAAATCCCGATGGGCAGCCAGGGCTTCCCCATGACGCTCGAGCGCGCCATGCAGGAGAACCCCGAGCTCGCGAAGATGCACAAGGCCGACCCGCAGGTGCGCGAGATAATAGGCCTCGGCCAGAAGATAGAAGGGTGCGCGCGCCACGTGGGCGTGCACGCCGCGGGCGTCGTCATTTCGCCCGTGCCGCTGGTGGAGTTCGCGCCGCTCCAGCTCGACCCCAAGGGCGGCAAGATAATCACGCAGTACGACATGTACTCCGTGGGCGAGGACGGCGCGGGGCTCACCAAGTTCGACTTCCTCGGCATACGCAACCTCACCATCCTCGCCAACGCGGTCAACCTCGTGGAGCGCACGCGCGGCGAAAGGATAGACATCGAGGCGATACCTCTGGACGACAAGCGCACCTTCGACATGCTCACGCGCGGCGAGACCGAGGCCACGTTCCAGCTCAACGGCTCGGGCATGACGCGCTTCCTCAAGGAGCTGCGCCCCACGACCATCCACGACATCAACGCGATGGTGGCGCTCTACCGCCCGGGCCCGATGCAGTTCATCCCGCAGTACATCGAGCGCAAGCACAACCCCGCGCTCATCCGCTACCTCGACCGCGCGATGGAGCCCATCCTCAGGCAGACCTACGGCATCCTCGTGTACCAGGACGACCTGCTCATCATGGCCAACCAGCTGGCGGGCTACAGCTGGGGCGAGGTGGACAAGTTCCGCAAGGCGGTCGGCAAGAAGATCCCCGAGGAGATGGCCGCCCAGCGCGAGAAGTTCATCAAGGGATGCGTCGAGCATTCCGGGTGGCCGCAGAAGAAGGCAGAGCAGGTGTGGGCATGGATTGAGCCCTTCGCCGCGTACGGCTTCAACAAGGCGCACTCTGCGAGCTACGGGCGCGTCTCCTACCAGACCGCCTACATGAAGGCCAACTACCCGGTCGAGTACATGACCGCGGTGCTCACGGCGGAAGCGGGCGACGTGGAGAAGGTGTCCGTCATGGTCGCCGAGTGCAAGCGCATGGGCATCCCCATGCTCGCGCCCGACGTCAACGAGTCCTTCGGCGACTTCACGGTGATACTGGGGAGCGCTCCGGCAGGCAAGGCAGAGACTGCAAGCCCGGCGGAAGCAACAGGTGTTTCGGCGACGCTCCGATCCGCAAGAGAGGAGGATAGCGTCGCCGGGGCACCTGTTGCTTCCGCCACGCCTACAGCTTCCGAAACCTCCCCGGCCTCCCCCGATTCCATCCGCTTCGGCCTCTATTCCATAAAGAACTTCGGCCGCGGCGTGGCCGACTCCATCATCAATGAGCGGCGCGCGAACGGCCCCTTCGCCTCGCTGTCGGACTTCCTTACCCGCGTCACCGACAACGGGCTCAACAAGAAGGGGCTCGAGAGCCTCATCATGTGCGGGGCGCTCGACTCCATGGGCGAGCGCGGCGCGATGCTCGCGCACATCGAGCAGCTCCTGCAGTACCACCGCGACGCCGGCGCCGAGAAGATGCACGATTCCCTCTTCGCCGACGTCGAGGGCATGAGCGAGATACGCGTGCCGCCGGCCCCGCCCGCGACCCAGGACCAGCGCCTCGCGTGGGAGAAGGAGCTGCTGGGCCTCTACGTTTCGGGCCACCCTTTGGACAAGTTCAAGGAGAAGCTCGACCGGCGCCCCCTCAACCTCGCGCAGATAAAGGAGCGCTCCTACCCCGGCACCACCACCGTGGTCGCCGGCATGATAGAGAGCCTGCGCGTTCTGCTTACCAAGAATGGCGACCAGATGGCGTTTATAAAGCTTGCCGACTTCTCGGGCGCGGTCGAAGCAGTGGTCTTCCCCAAGAGCTACGCCGAGTACAAGCCCATCCTGCGCCCCGACGCCTGCATCGCGATAAAGGGCCGCATCTCCAACCGCAACGGCGAGTTCTCGATAGTCACCGAGGCGCTCAAGGCCCTGTAACTCCGCACCCCTATCAAAGCCACCCATATCAAGGTTGAACCTTGATACAACTTTGTTAGAGGGATATTGACTTTTTGCGTAAACGGGAGTATAATTAACACAGGTTCACTACTACAGCACGGAGAGTGCGATGATACGGAAGCAAGAACGCGCCGATTCGCCGCTGAAAGACCGTCAAACGGAGAAGGAAGAAAGCCTCGAGCAGAAGATGAGAAAAGTATTCGAAGAGCGGGTCCGGCTCAACCGCAGCGGAGACCTCGGGGATATCGTTCGGGGATGCTGAGTCCCCGCAAAGCAGCCGGCCTCTCCACAGGGGCCGGCCTTTTCTTTTCCTTGGACACTTCCGGGGTGGTATAACGGTTCTCAGACGAGGAAGCACGGCGCGGGGAGGAAGCGATGAGCAAGCGTCTGGAGTATCGGGAATGCGGAGAATGCGCCAAGAAGTACCTGTTCGGCGGCGCCTACGAAGAAACGGTGTGTCCCGGCTGCCTGCCGGCGCGCATGGGATTCGTCCGCACGGAAAAGCAGCGCGACGAGCTGTTCGCGGCATGGCGCACCCATTGCGGGCGCGCGAAGCGCGGGCAGGAAGAAGAAGCGGCGCTGGCGTAAGCCGGAGCGCCGGCCCTGACGGGCCGGCGCTTTTATCTTTCCAAACGGGAAAATCGATGTAGTATTGAGATACGTATGGAAGAACGCGATCACAGGACCATCGGGCGCGAGCTCGACCTTTTTACGTTCAGCGACCTGGTGGGCTCGGGGCTCCCGCTGTGGACCCCCAAGGGCACCGTGGTGCGCGAGGAAATAGACCGCTTCGTCTGGGAACTGCGCAACGCGCACGGCTACGACCGCGTCACCATCCCCCACATCACCAAAAAGAGCCTGTACGAGACGAGCGGCCATTGGGACAAGTTCTCCGACGACCTCTTCCGCATCACCTCGCGCGAGGGAAAGGAGTACGCGCTCAAGCCCATGAACTGCCCGCACCACACGCAGATATTCGCGCGCCGGCCGCACTCCTACCGCGAGATGCCCCAGCGCTACGCCGAGACCACCATGGTCTACCGCGACGAGCAGTCCGGCGAGCTCGGCGGCCTCACGCGCGTGCTGTCCATCACGCAGGACGACAGCCACGTATTCTGCCGCACGTCGCAGATAAAGGACGAGTTCCTGAAGATCTGGGACATCGTGGACCGCTTCTACCGCCAGTTCGGGTTCACGCTCCGCGTGCGCCTCTCGTTCCGTGATCCGTCGGCGCCGGAAAAATACATAGGCACGCCCGCGGTGTGGGACAGCGCCGAAGGCGCCCTGCGCGAGATAGCGGTGGAGCGCGGCGCGGACTTCTTCGAGGGCCCGGGCGAGGCGGCGCTCTACGGCCCCAAGCTCGACTTCATGGCCAAGAACGCCGCGGGCCGCGAGTGGCAGGTCGCCACCATCCAGCTCGACCTCAACCAGCCCGAGCGCTTTGACCTCGCGTGCATCAATGAAGAAGGAAAAAAGGAGCGCATCGTCATGATCCACTCGGCCATCACCGGCTCCCTCGAGCGGTGCATCGCGGTGCTGCTCGAACACCTCGACGGCATCCTTCCCACATGGCTCTCGCCGGTGCAGGCCATCGTCATCCCCATAGGCGAGGCGCACGCCGCGTTCGCGCAGGACACGCTCGAGCGCCTGCGCGAGGCCGGCATCCGCGCCGAAGCCGACTATTCAAGCGAGAGCCTCGGCAAGAAGATACGCAACGCGAAAACCGCGAAGGTCCCCTACCTCATGGTCATAGGCGATGCCGAGGTCGCCTCCGGCACCGTCACCCTTGAAGGCCGCGAGGGCAAGCTGGGCGCGTTTCCCATACAGGACATCGTCACGAGGCTCGCGGACGAGATAAAAACCCGCAGCTAGGCCAGAAAAACCCCCGCCTTTGTGGCGGGGGTTTTTGCGACCGGCGCGCTTTACCTAGTACCAGTAATCGTAGGCGTAGTCGTACCCGCCGTAGTCGTACCCGTAGTTATAGCCGTAGTCGTATCCGTAGTTGTAGGCGTAATTGTTGTACCCGTAGTTCTGGCCGTAGTAGCCGCCGAACCCGTAGTAGCCCGGGAAGGTCGTGTTGTAGACCGGGAAGTACAGGGGCTGCTGGTAGCCGTACCCGTAGCCCTGCCCGTAGTAGCCGCCGAACCCGCCATAGCCGCCGTACGGCGCGTACCCGCCGTAGCCGTAGCCTCCGTACTGCCCCGCGAACGCGTTCGGGTTCACGTACTGGCTGTTGTAGTACGGCTTCGAGTAGGCGTTGCTCTGGACGCACGTGCTCCCCGCCCCGTTGCAATAGGCCAGGGCGGACGAGGGGGCCAGTACCGCCATTGCGAGCGCGAGCGCCGATGCCGCTGAAACCGCGTAGTTCTTCATAAAATATGCTCTTTCCTGCTAATGGCCGCCATAATAGCCGACTTGCATGAAGATAGCAATAAGGCGAAACCCCCGCCGTGGGCGGGGGTTTCTCGGGGCACTCGCCATGCAGTGGATTCGCTGCACGTTAGGACTAGCGGACGGCGCTTCCCTGTAGGGATTAGGAGCGCTTGATCTGGCTCATGATGAAGGGGTCGATGCCCTCTTCTACGAGCGGAGCGGATGCTGCGGCAGCCTGCGGAGCGTGAGCGGCGCGGGCAGCGGGCGCTGCGGCCGCGGCGGATGCGCCGCCGAACAGGAAGCCGTTAAGGAAGCCGACGAGCCTGTTCTGGACGCGCTTGACGACGACCAGGTACGCGGCGCCCAGGCACCACAGGACGAGGAAGGTCCAGTAGAGCACCTCGCCGAAGGGCCCGAGGTCGAGGCCGGTGTACGGGGTCTGCGAGAGCGTGATGTACGGGGTGGTGTTGACCGGCGGCAGCGGTATCGGGGCGGCGTAGCTGTAGCAGTTGCCCTGGTAAGCGTACGAGCCGTAGGTGTAGCCCTGCTGGCCGTAGCCCTGCTGGTTGCCGTAGTTGTAGTCGTAGCAGTAGTCGTCGCGGCGCTCGCGCTTCTTCTCCTGGTTGTTGAAGGAGTTCTCTATGGTGACGCTGTTGTCGACGACGCTGTTGTCCACCACGCTGTTGTCGACGATGCTGTTGTCGACGTAGTTGCAGGAGTTGTCGGTGCAGGTGTTGGTCTCGACTACCGTATTGGACGGGGGCAGGAACTGGGGGTAGTTGGCCTGGCGGTAGGCGTAGTTGGGCGTGCCGAACGAAGGCATCCCGTAGCCGTAGCCGCCGCCGAACGAGGAGCCGCCGAAGGACATCCCGCCGAAGGAAGGCATCGAGTAGCCGGTGCTGTACGACGGAGAGTAGGTGTCATAGTAGCCGGTGTCGACCCAGCCAGTGTCATACGACGCATCGTACGTATCGTAGTAGCCGGTGTCGACCCAGCCGGTATCGTACGACGCATCGTACGTATCGTAGTAGCCGGTGTCCGTCCAGCCGGTGTCGTAGTAGCTGTCGTACGACGCATCGTATGAATCGTAGTAACCCGTATCCGACCAGCCGGTGTCATAGCTACCCAGGTCAAGATCGGCCGCGAAAGCGGAACCGACCGGGAGGGCGAGCGCCATGAGCGCGAACGCTGCACCGATGATGTTCTTTATAATGGTAGTCATATTATATTCGCTCCTAATAAACGCACGCAACTTACAAGACCTTGATAATACTGTCAATACTCACGCTCCGGGCTCAATTGTTAGATTAAGCTCAGAGAATGAGGGGCTACTTAAACAGTAGCCCCGAACTGGAGCGGCGAACCGCTCCAGGTAGCTGTTAGTAGGCCGGACGCCGGCAGCCGATTCCCTTCTGCTGCTGGGTGAGGTGTCCGTTCTTCCACACTTCGCGCGTGACAATATCCCTGCACGTGCTGAGTATTTGCCCCATCTGGGGAGATACGGGTAAATCATGCAATCGGGTTCCGATGCACTTCCCGTACCGCGGATTGAAGGCGCTTCCGCGAGGACACCGAGGACCGCTGATACGGCCGCCGCGGGGACCAGGCCCGAACCCGGGACCTACAGGTCCGAATCCGGGGCCGCCGACGCCCGGGCCCATGTACCCCGCCTGCGCAACGTGCGCAACGCCTGGTGACATTGCCTTGGCCGTCCGGGGGTCGTAGGGCCCCGTCAGGTCGTCGCCTCCCAAGGAAGCGGCGGACTGTCCGTCCCCCGCATCCCCGGATGCATCGGCACCCTGCGGCTGGAATGACGAATCATCCGCAGCCTCGGGAAGGTCCGCCGCGTTCACGGACGCGGGAAGCGTCCGCGCCTGAGGCGAAGGAAGGGACCCGACAGGCGTCTGAGCCTGGCGCATCTTCTCCTCTTTCTCCGCGCGGCAGATGCGCAAGACAGACTGGAACGTTTCTTCGGGCAGGTCCTTCTTCAGGTCCAAGCCCTTCGTCGTTTCCGAATCAGGCAAACATTCTGCCTTAATCTGGGCAAGGCGCTTGGCCTCGACCTCGTCCGTATCGGACGACGTCTTGGCGTTTACCACCTTCTCCAGCTGGGCCATCACCTTCTCGATGCCCGACGCGACGCTCTTTTCAACCTTGGCAACCTGGGTGCCCAGGTCGGAAAGGTTGCTGGTCAAGCCGTCAGTCTTTGACTTGAGCTTCTCCAGGTCCCTGTCGATCGGCTGGATGCGCTGGTCGAAGGTCGCTCCCGCGATCTCCGCGAAGCGGCGGTCGCGCTGGGCCGGGGTCTCGGCAACAACGGCAGAGCCGTTATCGACGGTGCCCAGTGCGGTCGTTACCTTCTGCGGCGCATGACTGAAGCCGAATACCAACCAGCCAAGGAAAGCAACGACCGCCGCAGCTCCGAAAACCGCGATAGGATTAGACCTGAAGGATGACATGAACTTCTCCTTTTGCCCCGCATCGCCGCGAGGCGGTTGCGAAGCTTGGGAATTAGACGTCGTCTCAGTTCGATTCTCAGTCTGAGGCATTGCCTCCTCCTTCTTTTGCCCCGCATCATCGCGGGGCGATGATGTATGGGGGTGAGGATTGGAAGGTTCTACGGTTTCAGCCGGACGGCTTTCGAGCTCCTTGATGCGGGCTTCAACCGCCTTGAAGCGATCGACTACCCCTCTGCCGGCCTCATTGAGAGTATCGGCAGTGGCATCCACCTTGTCACTGACTTGGTTGATGCGCTTGTCCAGCTCTTGGATTTGCCCGGCCAGATCGCCAACGCTCTTAACGAACGCTTCGATCTGTTCCGCGCCGCCAAAGGCGACACGCAGTTCACCCACCTGCTTGGCGAGGCTTACTAGCTCCTCGACAGCCCGGTTGAGCTGGCCGCGATCCGGTTTCGACTCCTGCAAGGCGTTAAGCTTTGCTTTGAGCGATTCCAGCTCGGAAGCGACGCGCCGGATTTCGTCCGGCACATCCGCTCGCGCAGCTGGCGATGATTCAGGCTGGGGATTGGCTCCATGCTTGAATGGAGAATCCGCGAACGGGCCTTTCGGCTCGCCCGCAGCGTTTACTTCCCTCCACTGGCCCGAATCAGCCTCAGCGACGCGCTGACCTTTCGCATTTACGTAGATTGGCTTGGCCATGCGGCCCTCCTATTTTTGAGTTGAAGTACTGATTCATCCGCGGCTAAGCCCCGCGGCAAGGCGCATTTCCCATTACAGGAAAGCGCCTGTACGGCTTGCCAGCCGTCCAAACGCTCCCCTACAACGCGTGCTCCCCAAAATCCCCAAGAGCAGTATTAGGTTGAGTATATCACCTTAGACCCCTTTTGTCAATATCTTGCTACAGGACGATTAAAATGTCCTTATTTTAAGAGCCTAAAGGGCGTACGCGCCCTGGAAATCCGCGGTCACGACATAGCGGTCGGACTTGCTGCCGAAATTGTCGCAGGTGATGAGCACGAGGTGCTTCCCGTCGGACGGAAGCTCGACGACGTCCTCCTCGGCGCTGGCGACGCGCACGCCCGTAACCGCGTAGCGGTATTCGGCCGTGCCCGAATAGACGCTCACGATCTGGCCCTTCTTGAGGTGCTCTATCCCGTTGAACGTCTTGTACGCCTGGTTGTAGACCACCGGCAAATGCGACGAGTGGCCGAAGAGCGCCACGGTGCCGTTCTGGCCAAGCAGGCCCGAGGTGGGCCAGCGCATCGCCGCCTCGTCCACTGCGGCGTTAAGCGTATCGAGGTCGGTCGAGGCCGGGTTGAGCACCTTGGAGTCTATGCCCGCGTCCTTTACCACGACGCGCACCGGCAATTCGCGCGCATCCTGCGCGACAGGCTCCGGCGCGCTGGCAGGCTCGCGCGACGCGGTGTCAGCAGACTCCGGCGGATTAGGCAGGGCGTCGACCAGCCCCAGAAAGGCGTAGGTCATGAAGAAGAAGCATATGAAGGTGGCGGCGAAAGCGAGGGCGCGCATACGGTGTGTGTACCAGCGTTATACCACTTTTTACGATTATTGACAAGAGCATACGGCCATGCTACAGTGCCGCCCATGGCACCCACACCTACGTTCCGGGAGAACTTCCTGCGCGTCATAGCCGTCATCGGCCTGATAGCTATTTTATTGCTGGGCGCATGGGGCATTATCCAGCTCGCGTTCTACCTCCCCACGTTCTTCGGCTCCATCGGCCAGACCAAGGAGACCCTGACCGCGTCCGCCCCCGCGCAGTCGGTATCCGACAAGGCGTTCCCTCTTTCATGGAAGCATGCGGGCAAGGACGGCGAGTACTCGTACGCCGTTTCCTACGCCTGCTCCCCGGGCCTCGCGTTCGCCGCGCCCGTCCCTACCGGCGCCTTCCAGCTCGTGAAGTGCGACACGCCGTTCAATTACGTGAACGCGACCTCGTCCATGCCGATAATCCCCGTGCTCGCGCCGGGCGTTAAGGAGGCGTCGACCACGCTTACCGTCGCCGCGACCCGCCTCTCCGACGGCACCATAGCGGTAAAAGGGACGGCGAAGACGACCGTGAGCGCGAGCACCACGCCCGCAGCCGCCCCGGCCGCGCCCGCCGAGCCCAAGCCGGCCGCCCCCGCTGCAAAGCCGGTGACGCCCGCCAAGCCCGCGACGACTTACGTCCCGTCGGGCCGCACCCAGAATCTTTACGGCGCGCCCGACCTCGCGGTGCAGATTACCGCCGCTCCGACGCAGGCGCAGGCGGGCTCGCGCATCAGCCTCCAGTTCGTCATCACCAACATCGGCACCAACGCGGCGCCCGCGGGCTGGACCTTCAACGCCGTGCTTCCCTACCAGCCCCTCTACGTCTAT
The DNA here is from genome assembly GCA_964650645.1 of uncultured Candidatus Saccharibacteria bacterium. Classification (GTDB taxonomy): domain Bacteria; phylum Patescibacteriota; class Minisyncoccia; order Phycocordibacterales; family SBAW01; genus GWA1-54-10. The sequence goes on along the minus strand of CAZYUH010000001.1, from coordinate 483,944 downwards.
CCTTCGGGCGGCCAGCAGATGCTCTACCCGGGCGACAGGATAGTCTACACGCTCGGCTACGACGTCGTGCCGGCGCAGGGCGGCTACTACGGCGGCCAGGCCCAGGCGACCATCGAGGTCGACCCCATGAACCAGGTGCAGGAGTCGAGCGACTACAACAACACCGCGGTTACGACCTACCAGGTGTTCTAGGGCTTCGCGGAATAACATACGCTATGCAAAAAACTCCCCGGAATATCCGGGGAGTTTTTTGGTACGGAGCAAAAGCAAGCGTTCCGGAGTGTCCGTAGATTCGACGGAATCGAGGTTAGGGAATTTTTAGCAAAAAATTCCCGCACTCCGGAACGCTTGCTTTTACGGAGTTATATATCCAAATTCGCCGTCTTAGCGTTCGATTGGATGAAGCTCTTGCGGCTGGAGACGTCCTCGCCCATGAGGATATCGAACACGCGGTCGGCGTCGGCCGCGTCGTCTATGGTCACCTGCTTGAGCACGCGGTTCTGCGGGTCCATGGTCGTCTCCCACAATTCCTCGGGGTTCATCTCTCCCAAGCCCTTGTAGCGCTGGATGCGGATGCGGCTCGAGGACTTTTTCTTCGCATCCTCTTCCTCCTCGGCCGCCTCCCCTTCCTCGCCCCCCTCGCCCTCAAGGACGACGTTGTCCATGTCCTTCCCGAGCGCGCGGTTCTTCTCCTCGTCCGAGTAGACGTACTGCACGTCCTTGCCGCGCGTTATCTTGTAGAGCGGCGGCTGGGCGATGTAGACGTACCCGCCGTCTATAACGGGGCGGAAGTGGCGGTAGATGAGCGTCAAAAGGAGCGTGCGGATGTGCGCGCCGTCCACGTCGGCGTCGGTCGCGAGGATTATCTTGTGGTAGCGCAATTTGTCGAGGTTGAACGTCTCGCCTATCGCGGTGCCGAGCGCCACGACGAAGTTCTTTATCTGCTCGGAAGCGAGCATGCGGTCGAGCCGCGCGCGCTCGACGTTGAGTATCTTGCCGCGCAAAGGGAGTATCGCCTGCGTGCGGCGGTCGCGCCCGGTCTTGGCGCTGCCGCCTGCCGAGTCGCCCTCTACCACGAACAGCTCTGACTCGGAGGCGTCCTTGCTCTGGCAGTCGGCGAGCTTGCCCGGAAGCGTCATGCCCTCAAGCGCCCCCTTGCGGAGTATCGAGTCTTTGGCGGCCTTGGCGGCCTTGCGGGCCTTCATGGCGAGCACCGCCTTGCCGATTATCGCCTTGGCGTCGTCCGGGTTCTCTTCCAGGTAGACGCCGAACGCCTCGCTGAACACGGCCTCCACCGCGCCGCGCGCCTCGACGGAGCCGAGCTTGGCCTTGGTCTGGCCTTCGAACTGGATTTCCGGCAATTTTACCGAGACGACCGCGGTGAGGCCCTCCAGGACGTCGTCGCCGGTGAAGTTCTCGTCCTTGCCGGACGGCTTCTTGTCGTAGCCGTTGAGCGAGCGCGTGAGCGCGGTCTTGAAGCCCGTGATGTGCGTGCCGCCCTCGGGGTTGTAGATGTTGTTGGCGAACGGCAGAACGCGCGCGGAGATGTCGTCGACGTACTGGAGCGCCACCTCCACCTGCACGTCGCCCACCTCCTTCTCGACGTAGAAGATGTTCTTGTGGACCGCCTTCTGGGAGCGGTTGGTGAACGAGATGAGCGAGCGCAGGCCGCCCTCGAAGTAGAAGGCCTGCGACGGGCATGCCGTGAGCTCGTCGCGGATGTAGAGCTTCTTGCCGGGCTCAGGGAGCTTCATGCCGCTCTCGCGCGCGTCTATTACCGTGATGCGCAGGCCCTTCACGAGGTACGCCTGCTCGCGCAGGTGGCCCACCACTTTATTGAAATCGAACTCGATGCCGCCGGTGAAGATGGAGACGTCCGGCGAGAACGTGATGACCGTGCCGTGGAGCTTTGAGGAGCCGACCTTCTTGACCGGGCCCTTCTTCTTGCCGATGCTGTACTCCTGCATGTAGGCGCCGCCGTCCTGGTGGACCTCGGCGCGCGCGAACGTGGACAGGGCGTTGACGACCGAGGCGCCCACGCCGTGGAGGCCGCCGGAGACCTTGTAGCCCTCGCCGCCGAACTTGCCGCCCGCATGGAGGACGGTCATGACGGTCTCGAGCGCGGAGACCTTGGTCTTGCTGTGGACGCCGACCGGGATGCCGCGGCCGTTGTCCGCCACGCGCACCGTGCCTTCGGGCATGAGCACCACCTCGATGTCGTCGGCGAAGCCGCCCATCGCCTCGTCGCGCGAGTTGTCGAAGATCTCCCAGATGAGGTGATGCAGGCCGTCGGGGCCGGTCGTGCCGATGTACATGCCCGGGCGGCGGCGCACGGCCTCGAGGCCTTCAAGCACGGTAATGGCATCCGCGCCGTAATTGGACTTCTTTGCTTTTTCGGCTGCCATAATGAAATAGAGGCCTTGGGCCTTACTCGTTTAGTATACCAAATTCCGAGCCCCTCTGCACGGACGGCGGTGCGCAAAAAGCCTTGCTATATAAGGCTTTTATGGTCAAATAAAAAGCGCTTGGATAGGCCGTGGCGGCGCCGCGCATTGCGCGCGCAGCGCGCCGTGCTATGGTGGGTCCGGACACACCCCAAAACATAGGAGCGACTGATGACCCAGCCCGGGTACCGCAAGGAAGACCGTGCAAGCGACGCAACCCTCTTAGAGGCGGCCGGAGCATGCATATACGACGACGGATACGTGCAGCGCTATATGGACGCCGAGCTTCTCAAGCACCCGCCGGGCCTCATCGCGCGGCGCATGGGCGATGCATGGTCAGACACCATACGTTTCTTCGCATCGGTCGCCGTATTCTGCTTAACCGTTGCGGCGGGAGAAGCGGCTCTTGGAGGATACGGGGACAGCATGGCCCTCGTATGCGTCACGATCCTGTCCGCCGCAGCGATGCCGGCGCTCGCGTTCACGCTCCTGGGCCGCACGCTGTGCCGCCCCTCATCGGAATGGGCTACGCACCGGCTCGAGAGCGACGGGACGTACATCGAAAGGCGCGAAGAGCGCCGCGTGCCGGACTTCGCGCGCGACCTGCTCCTGCGGATACGCGCGGCCATTCCGGACAGCTCGTTTACTATCAAGACCATAGGGCCCGACCCTATCATCACGTGCGTCACGCCGCGCGGAAGCTACACGGTGCTCATATACGACGGAGAGGAAATCATCCCCGAACAATAGCCCCAAGACGAGCGGCGCATCCCCGGACCGAAAGGCCCGGGGATTCTTTTTTGCGCGAACGCGGGCATATGCTATGGTTTTTGCAGGATCGGACCCTTCATAACAGGAGTAGAGACATGCTGCAGAGGCTCGCGCTCGCGCTGTGCCTGCTTGGTTCATTTCCACTGGCGGCCGAGGCCCGCTTCGTAACGGTAATAGCCGGTGACGACGGAGGGCGCATAGGCGACTACGTTGAGAAATACGAGGCCGTTCGAAACTCGGGCAAGGCGGTGATGATAGACGGCTCATGCAAATCGGCATGCACCATCGTCCTGGGCATCATGCCGCAGGATCGCATATGCGTCACGCCCCGGGCGAGGCTCGGCTTCCACCAGGCATGGAGGGAAGGCCGGGCCCAGTACGGCGCAGCGGTCTCCGTTCCCGACGCCGAGGCGACAGCCTTCCTGCTTGACCTGTATCCCGCGCCCGTGCGGCGCTGGATATACGCCCGCGGCGGGCTTCCGCCTCCGGGCGGCAAACTGCTATGGCTTAAGGGAGAGAGCCTGAGGAGCATGTACCGCCCCTGTTCGTAAGGGCGGCCGAGAAAATCCCCGGACCTGACAGGTCCGGGGATTCCTTACTTATCGTATTTCGAAACCCTGCGCCCTGAGCTTTGACGCGACCCTCTCCATCGCGGCATTCGCCTCTGCCTCGGTGAGCGTGCGCTCGAACGACTGGAACACCAGGCGCAGCGCGAGCGACACCCTCCCCTCTTTTGAAAACGTGTCGAACAGGAATATATTTTGAAGCAATTCGCCCGCCTCGGCCCGCACGTTCTCTTTGAACGCCTCGGCGCTGGTGTCGGGCGGGACCCACACGGCGATGTCGCGCACGATGCAGGGGTACTTCGAGAAGGCGCTGTAGCGCGCCGCCTGCGAGAGCGGGAGGTCGTCGTACGCTTCGGGGGTTTCGGCCCCGACCAGCGGCACCTCGGCCGCTTTCTCCTTCTCGCTCACCGTGCCGAGCATCACGGCTTCCTTGCCACCCTTCCAGACCGTGCCGATTTCAAACAGCCTTATTTCCTTAAGGCCCAGGAGGTCGCGGTTGGGCTTGTTTTTTGCGAGCGCGGCGGTAAGCCCCGGGATGAGCGAGTCGCGCAAGTACGGGCGCACGCCGTCCACCTTGTTGAGCACGACGCGCTCGCCGCGGTCGGCGAACACGGACGTGAACACCTCGCTGTAGCCCTTGGCCGTCCACTCCTCGCGGGCCTTTTCCGCCGCGTAAAAGTTCTTGCTTATTTCCGGCGCCGCGGCGGGCGCAGGCAGCGGGATTGCCGGAATCTTGTCGTAGCCGACGATGCGCGCCACTTCTTCTATAAGGTCTTCGGCGATCGTTATATCGAGGCGCTCGGGCGGCGGCTGGACCTCGAACACGCCGTCTTCTTCCTTGTATGCAAAGCCCAGGCGCGCGAACGCGTCCGCAATATCCGCGCCGGTAAGCGCCGTGCCCAGCACCGCGTTTATCTTCTCGACCGTGACCGCGACGTACGCCTGCTTCTGCGGATCGGGATACATATCGACGAAGCCCTCGCACGTAGCGCCGGCAAGATCCACGAGCAGCTTGGCCATCTGGCGCATGCCGACCTCGGCCAGGTACGGGCTTAGTCCCTGCTCGAACCTGCTCGAGGCGTCGGTGCGCAGCTTGAGCGCCTGGGCCGCCCGGCGCACGGCGACGCCGTCAAAGGTCGCCGCCTCGATGATGACATCTGTCGTGCTCTCGTCTATCCTGTCGGCCTCGCCGCCCTTGACGCCCGCGATGCCCACCGGCCTGCCGGCCGCGGCAATGACCAGCTGCGAAGAATTAAGCTCGTATGTCTTTTTATCCAAAGCTTCAAGCGATTCACCCTCGCGCGCGGCGCGCACGCCGATATTTAGAGAGCCGAGGCGCTTGGCGTCGAACGCGTGCAGCGGCTGGCCCGTGTTGAACATCACGAGATTGGTCATGTCCACCACGTTGTTGACGCTTCGCTGGCCCATCGCCTCGAGCGCCTGCGAGAGCCACGCGGGACTCGGGCCCACCTTCACGCCGGTGAAATGCCCGGCAATGTAGCGGCGGCACAGCGCCGGATCTTCTATGCTGAGGGTCACCGCTTCCGCCTTCTTCGACATGTCGAACTGCAGCGCGAACGGGTCGTCCTTGAGAGGCAGCCTGAGGATGGCCGAGAGCTCCTTGGCGATTCCGCGGTGGCACAGGCAGTCGTGCCCGCGGTTGGCCGTTACCTTGACGTCGAGAATGTCGTCGTCGCCGCGCTTTTCTATCCCGTCTATCTCGAATACGTGGAACGTGAGCGCATCGGACAGCGCCTGCGCGTCGGGCAGCGGTTCATCGAAGAATTTCTGGAGCCAATTGCGGGATACTTTCATAATTTAGAACTGGTTGATGAAGCGCAGGTCGGCCGAGTGCATCAGGCGCACGTCATCAATGCCCCACCTGAGCATGGCGAAGCGGTCGAGGCCGGGACCGAAGGCCCATCCCCGGTACTTTTTCGAGTCCACGCCGCACGCCTCGAGCACTTTGGGGTGTATCATGCCCGCGCCGCCAAGCTCTATCCACCTGCCGCGCAGCTTCTCCGGAACGTCATCCCCTACCGCGCGGACGTCGAACTCGATGCTGGGCTCGGTGAAGGGGAAGAACGACGGGCGGAAGCGTATCTCCGCGGAACCCTTGAATATCTCGCTGCAGAATTTGGAGAGCGTGCCCTTCAGGTGCGCGAGGCTTATGTCCTCCCCCACGGCAAGGCCTTCTATCTGGAAGAACTCGGCCTCGTGCGTCATGTCTGTCGCCTCATTGCGAAACACCTTGCCCGGCGCGATGACGCGGTACGGCGGCAGTACACCTTTGCGCATCTGCTCGGTCATATAGCGTATCTGCAGGCCCGAGGTATGGGTACGCAGCACGTGCCCGGGCATGTCCTTTACGAAGAACGTGTCCTGCATGTCGCGCGCCGGATGGTCCTTGGGCACGTTGAGCGCGTCGAAGTTGTAATGCTCGCTTTCTATAAGCGGGCCGTCAACGAGCGTGAAGCCCATGTTAAAAAAGATACGATTGGCCTCCCGGATGAGGCTTGAAATAGGGTGGATGTGGCCCCGTTCTGCGGCCGGCGGGGTATCGGGCGTCTGCTCTTGCATATATCCACCAAAGTATGGCCTAAGTGGGCGAAAAATGCTATAGTGGGGCGGTTATGGATGCGGGCGCCCTCGGCGTATATGCAGCCCTCTTTTTCGCCCTCTTCTTCGAGGTGTTTCTGCTCATTTCCTTCTTCGAGAAGCGCCCCGAGGTGAAGTCCCCCGGCCTCCCCAAGCGCTACCCCACCGTGGCCGTATTGGTGCCCTGCTGGAACAAGGGCGCGACGCTCGCCCCCACCATCCATTCACTCCTCCAGCTTGACTACCCCAAGGACAAGCTTTCCATCGTCATCATCGACGACGGCTCGACCGACAACACGTGGGAGGCCGCGCAGGAGTTCGCGAGCAACCCGCAGGTGAAGCTCTACCGGAAGGAGAACGAGGGCAGCAAGTTCTCGGCGCTCAACTTCGGGCTCGCGCACACCGACTCGGAGCTCGTGGGCTGCCTCGACGCCGACTCGTTCGTGGAGAAGGACGCCCTCATAGAGATGGTAAAGGCGTTCGAGGCCGACCCGGAGGCGTACGCCGCCGCCCCTTCCATGAAGGTCAACCAGCCGCGCACCATGCTCGAGCTCATGCAGGCGGTCGAGTACACCTTCGGCATCTTCTACAAGAAGATGTTCGACAACATGAACGCGATATCGGTCCTGCCCGGGCCGTTCTCCATCTACCGGCGCGCGCTCTTTGATATCGTGGGTCCCTTCCGCCGCGCGCACCATACGGAAGACATGGAGATGGCCTTCCGCATGCACATGCACGGGCTCAAGCTGGTGAACGTGCACACGGCGCTCGTGCACACCAACGTGCCCACCACGGTGCCGGCGCTCATACGCCAGCGCACCCGCTGGTCGCGCGGATTCCTCGAGAACTCGCGCGACTACGCGCACATGTACTTCAACCGCAAGTACGGGAACTTCGGGATGCTGGTATTGCCCTTCGGGCTCGCGGCCTTCGCGATGGGCCTCTACAGCGCGTGCTACCTCGCCTACCATCTCGCGAGCGCCGGCATTGAAAAGGCGGCGAACTACTACCTGACCGGCATACCGCCCCGCCTGCCGCACTTCCAGTTCGACTGGTTCTACCTCAACACGGGCATGATGCTCTTCCTGATGGTCGTCATGTTCCTCATGACCCTCGTCGCGGTCCTTCTGGGCCAGCGCATCGCCGGCAGCCGGCTCGACGCCAAGCACCTTGTCTCCTATTTCTTCCTCTTCGGGCTTTTGGCGCCGATGTGGCTCGCGCGCGCCGCGTGGGACGCGGCGCTGTCCCGCGAGCGCGGGTGGCTCACCTAATACGCCCTTAAACGCTATGGCCTGGCAAAAATACCTCCTATCATTCATCATCACGGTCGCCATATTCGGCACGGCTTTCTACCTGACGACCAGGCTCGACGCCAGGCGCCTGGCCGACATCCGCACCACGCAGGAGGCGATTTCCGTGGACATCCTCTCGACCGAGACGCAGTTCGAGCTTTTGGGTAACCTCGACTGCGCCGCCATATCGCAGAACCCGGTCCTCTCCGAGGAGCTCAACAACCTCGCCGGCCGGCTCAGCGTCGCCGAGCAGAACCTGGGCATCGACAACGCGGAAGTGATACAGATAAAGAAGCAGTACTCGCTCCTGCAGATGAAGGACTACCTCCTCATGCGCCAGATAAGCGAGAAGTGCCCCAAGGTGAAGCCCGTCTTCATACTCTATTTCTACTCCAACGAGGGCGACTGCACGGACTGCGGCCGCCAGGGCGACGTGCTCACCTACCTGCGCCAGACCTACCCCACGCTTCGCGTATACTCCTTCGATTACAACCTCGACCTCGGCGCGCTCAAGACCCTCATACACCTCAACAAGGTGGACGGCAGCAGGCTGCCCTCCATGGTTGTCGGCGGCCACGCGCCGGTCTACGGCTTCAAGAACCTTGCCGAAGTGCAGGAACTCGTCCCAGAGCTCGAGACCCTCGCTTCCTCCACGCAGGCGACGACGACGGGTGCTCGCTAGCAAAAAAAAGCATTCTTGATGCTTGACTAATTTTTTAAAAATAGTATAATTTCAACAGACCCGAGCGTCTCCATTGGGGAGGCAGGATGGGCGCACAGGAGGCCATAATGGCCAGAAGAACGGAAGTTGGAACGATGGTGCGCGGCATGGGTATGGGCATGAGATTGCTCGAACTCTTCATTAAGAAAATACGGGAGCGAGGAGGAAATGAGGAGGTGCTCGCGTTCCTCACCCGCCCGCGTTTCGAAGAGAACCTTGAAAAGATAGCCAAAGCGATAACCGATTGCGATTGGCGCATACCCGCGAGCGAGATGTGCTTTCTCGCAGAGAAGGGCTATCGCGATAATTTCGATGTCAACCCGGAGTTTATCGAGGAAGCCAGGAACCTTTGGTGGTTTTATCCGCTCAATGAGCTTGGCATACAACATGAAAAATACAACAGCGACCCCAGGAGCGGCGAGCCGGCGATTCCCCCGCATTTGTTAAGCGAGCTTGACGGCAAACGGATGGAATACCCCCTTCGGCTTATGGGCGGCAAGTATGTCGTCGTAAATTGGGCCACGGGCGACAAGGTCTACAAACCGGGAGATGCTATCGATTCGAAGGAAGTGGAAATTATCGGGCTTGCCGAAGCCAGGTACTTTGACTTCGAAAAGTAAACGGACTGTTCGACTTCAAGCCGCCGGAATGCATCCGGCGGTTTTTTTATATGGAGCCGCCTCCCAGGCTTGAACTGGGGACCTTCTCTTTACAAAAGAGTTGCTCTACCAACTGAGCTAAGGCGGCGTCTTCTACTCCTCCGCGCGGGTGGCGCGGCCGGAGGCGCTCTCCTGGAGGCTTTTCTTGTGCTCGGCGACCTGCCGCAAAAATGCCGAGCTCTGGCCCTTGCGCGGGGCGGCCGCGCTGCGGCGCACGCGGCTGAGCGCGCGCTCAAGGCCGCTCTCAGCGCGCGCCGCGAGGCGCGAGGACCATGCGCGCGCGACGTTGCGCGAAGCGGTATAGAACGAGCGAATACCGACCCGCACGAGGCCCGGCAGGACGTACTCAATCCAGGAGAGCCCGCGGTGGAAGAAGTTGCCCACTGCCGGGCGGGCCGAGCCCAGAAGGACGCGGCCCGAGGAAAGCTCGTAGCGCTTGAGCGCGATGAGGGAAATCATTCCCGCTATCGAGATAGCGAGCGTTACCGTAAGGAAGATGGCCACCCGCTAAGTGTACCCCTTACGCGACCGCAAAACAACTGAAGTCGGCCACTTCGGTGCGCTCGCCGAACTTCTGGGTCGCCTGGGAGACGAGGTCGGCGATGGTCTTCTCGCCGTCCTTGATGTAGGGCTGGGCCAGGAGCTCCTCCTTGGAGGCCGGGCGCATCGCCGAGACGTGCATGGCGATGTCGTACGCGAGCGCCGCGAACTCCTCGTTCTTCGATACGAAATCGGTCTCGCAGGCAAGGGACACCATGGCGCCCACCTGCTTGTTGGCGTGGATATAGGCGGCTATGGTGCCGGCCCCGAGCTCGCGGTCGGCCTTCTTTCCTGCCGTCGCGGCCGCGCGCTCACTGAGAACCTTGAGCGCCGCATCCATATCGCCCCCTGACTGCTCAAGCGCCTTCTTGCACTCCATGACGGAAACGCCGGTCTTCTCGCGCAGTTCCTTGACCTGCTCGGGGGTGATGGTGGACATATGTGAAAACAGCTTAGTTGGTAGAAGCGGCGGGCGCTGCGGGGACAGCGGCTGCGGGAGCGGCCGTCGCGAGCGCCTTCTCGTAGGCGTCGGCAACCTCGCCCACCACGTATTGTATTACATCGCGCGCGGCGTCATTGGCCGGTATCGGGTAGGTCACCTTGCTGCGGTCGCAGTCGGAGTTCATGAGGGCGATGACCGGGATGCCGAGCTGGCGCGCCTCGGCGACGGCCCCGGCCTCGGCCTTAGGGTCGACGACGAAGAGCGCGTCGGGGTTCTTGCTCATGCCCTTGAGGCCGCCGAACATGCTCTCGAGGTCGGCTATCTCGCGATCCTTCAGAAGGCGCTCCTTCTTGGTGAACTTGGCGAGCTCGCCCTTCTCGCGCATGTCGGTAAGCTCGTCGAGGCGGTTGAGGCGGCGCTTTATCTCGCCGAAGTTGGTGAGGCTGCCGCCTATCCAGCGGCCGGCCGAGTACGGCTGGCCCACGCGCTCCGCGGCGCGCTTGAGCGCCTCGCGGGCCTCGGCCTTGCCGCCCACAAACAGCAGGGTCTTGCGCTCGCTTCCGAGCTTGGAGACGAACTCAACGGCCTCGGAAAGGAGCGAGGCGACCTGCTCGAGATCGAACAGCTCGACGCCGCCCTTTGCGCCGAAGATGTATTTGGAAACGCTCGGGTGGCGGCGCGAGGGCGAGTAGCCGAAGTGCGCTCCGACGGAGAAAAGCTTGTCTATGACGGGGTTTTTGTCTGCCATGTAGGTCTTGATTCTGATGTATCTAATGCGCCCTGACAGGGCACATAAAAACGGCCCGTGGCCTTAAATACCAGGCAAGAATATCACGGCAAGGAGAACTCTGCAAGGCGGCCGGCCGCTTCGAGGACCCGGCGGGCGTCGTCCCCGCCTGCCAGCGTCGCCTCTTGACCTTTTATGGTTATCGGGGTCAAAACGAACGCGGTCGAGGTTGGCCCGAAGGTCGCCTTGACCGCCAGGCCGTGGGTGGTGGCCCACGAGAAATTCTGGTCGAACATGAAGTTGCCCAATGAGTAGAATATGGCGCGGCCCTTGTACTCTTCCACGTTTTGCACGACATGCGGGTGCGCGCCGATGACGAGGTCGGCCCCGGCGTCTATAAGCGCGTGCGCCTGGGCGGCCTGGGCGGCATTGGCGACCGGCACGTACTCCTCGCCCCAGTGCGCGAACGCGATTATTTTGTAGCACTCTGGCCGCAGGCGAGCTATCTCCCCCGCCGCCTCGGCAGTCGAAGGGTCGTAGAGGCTGTGGTAGCCCACCAAGCAGAAGCGCTTGCCGCGCACGTCCAGCGCGGCCGAGAGCCCGCGCGCGTTGTACGGATGTCCGAAAGGCCTGATGCCCCACGCTTCCAGGTAGCCGCGCGTCGCGTCGTAGCCGTCGCGCCCGAAGTCGTACGCATGGTTGTTGGCGAGGCTCGCGGCGTCAAGGCGGAGCGGCGCGAGCGCGGCCTGCGCCAGCGCCGGGTCGAAGGTGAAATGAAGGATGGTGTGGTCCACCTGGGCAATGGACGGGTTGGTGGTAATGGCGCCCTCGATATTTGCGACGCGGGCGTCGGCGGTGCCCATGAGCGGCAGGACCCCCGCAAACAGCGCGCCGGCCGAAGAAGCGGCCGCATGGCGCGCCACGCTGCGGTCGAGCATGATGTCGCCCATGAAAAGGATGCTCGGGTCCGCCTCGGGTGCCGGCGCGGGCTGGAGAATGGAAGCGAACGGCGCCCGCGCGCTCTGCCAGAATACGAGGACTGCGAGCGCCAAAACGGCAACGGCCCCCCTGGCTATGTATACGCGGCGCATATCAGTCCTCGGAGGCGTCCCCTCCCCCGGCCATGCGTCCCTGCGCCTCCTGCAGCTCGTCGAGCATGCGGCCGATGTCGCCGCCCATGACCTTGGGGATGTTGGACCAGGATGTGCGGATGCGGTGGTCGGTGATGCGGTCCTGCGGCTCGTTGTAGGTGCGGATTTTCTCGGAACGGTCAGCGGTGCCTATCTGCTCGGCGCGGGTCGCCGCGTAGCTGGCGCGCTCCTTTTCCTCCTGCGCCTGCTCGAGCTTGGCCATGAGCACGGCCATGGCGCGCTCCTTGTTCGCGTTCTGCGAGCGCTCGGCCTGGCTGCGCGCGTCTATGCCGGTGGGCTTGTGGATGATGCGCACGGCAGTCTCGACCTTGTTGACGTTCTGGCCGCCGGCGCCGCCCGCGCGCGAGAACTCGTACTCGATGTCGGCCGGGTTGATGACCACTTTGTGCTTCTTGCGTATGGGCAGGACGGCCACCGACGCGGTGGAGGTGTGGATGCGCCCCTGCTTCTCGGTAGCCGGGATGCGCTGGACGCGGTGCACGCCCGTCTCGAAGCGCAGGCGCTCGTACACGCCGAGGCCCCGTATCTCGAAGACCGCTTCCTTGTAGCCCCCGAGGTCGGTCTTCGCTTCGCTCAAGGTCTTGACGGACCAGCCCGCCTCTTCGGCGTAGCCCTGGTACATGCGCGCCAATTGCTCGGCAAAAAGCGCCGCCTCTTCCCCGCCCACGCCCGCGCGCACTTCAAGCACGGCCTCGTTCGGGAACTCCTCTTCCTTCTTCTCGAGCGCCACGATGCGCTCCATTTCGGCAAGCGTCGCGGCCTTCTGCTCCCCGATGCGCTTGAGGTCCTCGGCGGCAAGGTCGCCCAGCTCGCCCTCGAGCGCGCGGGTGTCCGCCTCCTCTTTCTGCAGGCGCTCAAGCTCCGCGTACAGGTACGCGGTTTTCGGATTTTCCTTGTAGTGGGATAGGTCGCTCATGCAAATGAAAAAGCCCTCCAGCAATGATACCAGAGGGCCCTCTCGGGAGTTACTTGGACTTCTTGGCGGCGGCGGTACGGCGGGCCTTGAACTTCTCTACGCGGCCGGCGGTGTCGAGGATCTTCTCGTTGCCGGTGTAGAACGGATGGCACTCGGAGCAGATTTCCACCTCGAGCTTCTCGCGGGTGGAGCCTACGGTAAAGGAGCGCCCGCACGCGCAGACGGCCTGGGCCTGGGGGAAGTATGTCGGGTGGGTCTCCGTTTTCATGCCCTGAATATAGCATCGAAACGATGCCGGAGCAAGGGCGTCAGCGCGCGGCGACCGGGCCCAGGGGCGCCTCGGCGCCCGGCCCTGCGGCGTACAGCTTTTGTGCTTCAGCGGCAGAAATGGCGCTTGTATACAGGCGCGCGTCGTCCAAGAGGCCCAGGAAGGAGCCGTCGGCTCCCCCAGGCCACCCGGACATCGGCCCGTAGCCGACCCGCCAGTACCCGCTATAGTTCTCAGCCAATCCTGCCGAAAGCGTTCCCTGCAGAGCTCCGTCTATGTAGAGCGATCCGGTACCGTTACTGAACGTGGCGACGGCCAGGTGCCACTGGCCATCGTTGAGGGCGCCCCTTGAGGCCACGTACCTGACGTTGCCGCTGTCATACCATCCGAAGTACACCAATCCGTTCGTACCCATATGAAGCTGGCGGTCATAGCTCCAGGCGCCAAGCGACGCGAAGCCCATAAGCCGCGCGCCCGATGCGACAGAGGTCTTGAACCAGATGCTTATGGTGAATACCTGCGGATTGTCGATAAGAGCGGCCGTGTACATGTAGGTAGACGGGCCGAACTCTATCGAGCATCCGGTGCCGTACGGCGTATCGGTCGACCAGACAGGGCTGCCGAGCGTGGCGGTGTTGCCCGACTCGGAGGTATCGGCGCCTGTCGTGCCCGCGCATTCGTTGAAGGCCCACTCTCCGGAAAGCCTGTCGCTCATTCCACTGCGCATGCTCGCATCCTGCGCTTTGCCCGCCGAAACGCGCGCCTTCTGCCGCGCGCTGACAAGCGACACGATTACGATGGAGGCCAGTATGCCGATAATGGCTATAACCACCAGGAGCTCAATGAGCGTGAAGCCGCGCATCTTTTTCATTTGCCCTTCATTTTATCATCAAAAAAGCCGGCAGGGCCGACTGCGTGCCGGAGCGCTTAGATGCCGGCCAGGTAGTCTATGTTCTTCTGGATGCCCGCAACCTTGGACATGACCTGCGCGGCGTAATTCTTCCCCGCCGTGGTGTTGGGGCCGTTCCAGCCGGCGTAGTAGCGGGCCGCGGCATTGAAGTTGGCCGTGTAGCCGCCTGCGGAAGCGCCGTTGTCGGACAAGAGGAACGACATGGCCATGATGGCGTCCTGCGGGTCCCACGGGTTGGCGACCGCCTTGCCGCGCGCGGACGCGATGCGCGCGGCGTATATGGCCCACGTCGAGGGGATGAACTGCGCCGGGCCCATGGCGCCGCCCCATCCGCCGACGGAGGCGATAGGGCACGATACCACCTGCGTATGCGGGTCGAAGCCGAGCTTGGCCGAGAGCGCGAGGAACGGCGGCACGTCGCGGGTCGGATGCATGACGCCCTTGAACGGCGTGCCCGTGTTCTTGCCCTTGCCGTCGCCGGTGGCGTCGTTGGTCATGTAGCACTGGCCGACGTTCTGGCCCAGGTTGGACTCCTGGGTGAGTATCGCCATCGAGAGCGCGGCGGAGACGCCGGTCGCCTTTTCCGCCGCCTGCGCGTACTTCAGCGCTTCGCCGAAATTGATGGCCGCGGCATCGCGCAGCGGGAACAGCGCCGCCCTGATGGCCGCCGCCTTGGCCTGGCGGTCGGCGAGCACCTGGTTGTACGCGGCCTCGTCGCTCTTGGTGGCGGCAAGCAGGTTCTTCTTTTCGGTCTTCGATTGGTCGATGACCGTCTTCTTCGCCTCGACATCCTTCTTCGCGTCGAGCTGCCTGCTCTGCTGGAGCGCCAGCTCCTCCTTCTGCGCCTCGGTCAGGGTCTTTACCCCGCGCAGCTCGTCGAACTTCTCCTGGAGCTTCTCGTCTATCGAGTCGATATGGTCGGCGTTCTGGAAGAACTCGGTGAGCGTCCCGCCCGAGAGCGCCAGTACGACGAGCGAGGTGTTGTCGCTGAAGCTCTTCTCGCGCAGGAGCTTTGCCATGGAGGCCCGGCCGTCCTCAAGCCTGGTCTCGAGCGTGGCGATGGCCTTCGATTTCTGGTTGATGGTCGCGGAGAGCGAGCTTATGGCCGACGTGCGCTGGTTTATCTCGGCCTGCGCCTTCCTTATCTGGGCATCGAGTATGGTGACGTCGCCCTGTATAGTGTTCGCTTTCGCCTTTGTCTCATCGATTATCTTCTGGTACTGCTCGATCTCCTTTTGCAGCTGGTCGTACTGGGCCTGGAGCTGAGCGCGCTGCTCGGGGCTCATTTCCTGGGCCGCCACGCGCGACTGCGGCGCCGCGGCAAAGAGCGCCCCGGCCCCGAGCAGCGTCCCCATCAGCGCAACAGCAATATACCGCCCTATCGTCATGGTTCTTGTCAGTATACCAGACGCAGAACGGCCCCGGGAGTTACCGGGGCCGTTCGTGATGCGTTCAGAATTACTCTTTCGAGTCGCCTTCGGCGGCGTCTTCCTCCTTCTTGCCGCGCTCTACCGAGGCGCCTATCTGGGAGATGTCCATGGGAGCGGCCTCTTCGGTCTCCTCCTGCGCTACCGATACCATGGCCACGACCTCGTCGGCGTCTACGGACACCTCGGCACCCTTGGGAAGCGCCAGGTCGCCCACCTTTATCTGGTCATCGAGCGTAGCGAGCTTGGAGATGTCCACCTTTATGGCGTGCGGGAGGTCGGCAGGCTCGCAGGTAATCTCGAGCTCGTGCATAACCTTAGTGAGGATGCCGCCGAGGTCCTTCACGGCCGGCGAGACGCCCTCGAACTCGAAGGGAACGGATACGGTCACCTTCTGGCCCTTCTGGATGGCGTAAAAGTCGGCATGGATGGGCGCGCCGGACACGGCGTCGAATGCCACGTCGTGAATAAGCACCTGCTTGTCGGCGCCGAGGCCCTTGAGGGTGATGACCGAGGACTCGCCCGCCTGCCTGTAGAGCTTGGAAAAGGCCTTGAGGTCCACGGCGACAGAGGCCGGCTCCTCCGAGCGGCCGTACACGACGGCCGGCATGACGCCCTTGTCGCGGAGCGCCTTCGGCTTCGCCTCCTGGCCGCGCTTTTCTACGGTAAGTTCCATATATATAAGTGTGCGCCCACTATACCCTAGCGAAGCGGGAGAAACAAGCCCCAGGGGCTTGTTTCCGAGCGAGCGACGGGTATATGGGCGTCGAGGCTCGTATAGCCGATTTGTCCCGTATCCGCAACCGAAGGGGGCCGGCTGGCGCCGGCCCCTCCTTCAATCTTTGCCGTTGCGCTCCCCTACTGCTCGATAACCTCGGGAATGAGGGTGGCGTTCGCTTCTTTTGAAACCCCAGACCCGGCATCGTTAGTGCACGAAAGCGTGTAGGTAGTCTGGTGGTCTACGGTCGCTGCCTGGGAGCCCGAGTCAGCGGATGCCAGAGTGGCACCGGTATTAGTGGTAACGCGGCAGGAGCCGGCGGTCACGCCCGTGGCGCTCCAGGCGACGGTTACATCGCTGCCGCGGCGCACGCGTACGGCCTCCTGCCCGTTAACGGTGATATCCAGCTTGGGCTCGCGGACGCAGGCATTCGTGCCCGCGTCGCGCACATATCCCGCTTCGCACGAGCATGCGGGCCAATTGACCTCGTGCGCGCCCGGGCACTGCATCTGCACGCAGGAGCCGCCCTGCATCTGGTAGCCGACGTCGCACGCGCAGTTGGGCGGCGTACCTACCTGGTGCGCGCCCGTGCACACGGGCAAGGGCACGCACGCGCTGCCGTCGTAGGTCGAGCCGCTCGGAACGCAGGTGCCCACAGGGCTCGGCACCGGGCCCGCGCACCCGGGGGGCACGCTGTTCTGCACGCCAGGGACGTCGGTGCAGATGTCAGGACCTGCGGGAGCGGTGACGGTCACGGTCGCGCTCCTCCACGGAGTGGAAGCTCCGTCAGTGTCGTAGCAGGCCATATTGTAGGTGGTCGTAGTGGTGAGCGGCGAGGTGCTGATGCTCCCCGGATGCGCGGTAAACCACGCGCCGCTCGCGCCCCACTGCCCGCCGACCAGCCGGCAGGCGGAGAACCTCGTGCCCTTAACGCCCGTCCACGAGAGCGAGGCCGGGCTTCCGCTCTGGACCGAAGTCGGGACCGCTGCGAAGGCGAGGGTCGTCGGAATGACGGGCGGCGGCGCGGCAGCAACAACGGTCGCATTGAGGCAGGGGTATCCCTGATCCTGCATGAATTGGGAGCAGAAGGTATACGTGTTAGTGCCCGCCGCAGGATACACCGTCACGCCGCCGGAAATGTCTCCGGTGTATACCTCAGCGCCGCCCGGGTAAATGTAGCAGTGCATATTGTACGTCTTGCCGGTCGCATAAGGGCCCTGGCATGCGGGGATGAAGCTCCCCCCGACTTCCCTCGCAGAAGTCCACGCCAAGGTAACGGCTTGGCCTGCTGCAACCGAAGTCGGGCTCGCGGAAAAACCGTACACATTGCTGGCAGAGGTCGGGCTGCAGTTGCCGGTCCAGGAGCACGGGAAGATGCTCGCCGTCTGCGACCAGGGCGAAATGCCGCCCGTCGCGACCGCGCGCGCGACGCGCTCCATGCCGCCGCCGCTTACGAATACCGCCGCCATGATAAGCAGGGCCATTGCGCCGCACAAAAGAGCGATTTCCTGGACCCGGCTCAATTTCACTTTCCTGACCTTCCTTAAAAAGCGCTTCATACGGCTATTGTACGGCCGGAGCGGGCGTGAGCGCCGCCGCTATCCCCATTCGCCTTTCACGCAGGAGCGCTGCGCGCCTTAGAGCGCCGGGCTTGAAGAAGCGGCGATAACGGGGCGCAGCACGAGCAGCTGCACGGCGTCGATGCTGACGCCCGCATCGAGCGTGCCCACGACGCCCACGCGGTCGCCGGCCTTGATTGAATCAAACCCCTTACCCTCCTCCCCTGCCGCAACATTAGAGAGCACCTTTGTCGAGGCGCTGACCGTTATTTTTATGGGAGTCCCGTCGTCCTTCTGGAGCATGAAGCTGTCGGCGGCCTTGGAGAGCACCGTGCCTTCCGCGCTGGTAAGCATGATTCCCTGGGTGGGCATGGGAGGCGCCGGAAGCGGGCTGATGCTCGCAGCGACGGTCTTATCCGCCGCATCCTGGACAACCACCACCCGGCTTTGCAGGGGAATCTGCTCCAGCGTCCTGCCTTTCTCGCCCGCCCCAACCTGGGTAATGACCTGGGTTCCGGCGTTCACGCTCAGGGTAACGGGCTTGCCGTGCTCGTCAGCAATCGTGACGCTCGAAGGAGTCGCCGCGACCAGCGTACCGAACACGTGCGGCAATCCTTGGACCGTTGCTTGGCGGGGCTTGAAGGCGCCGCTGAAGTACAGCGCGGCGAGGACGAGCGCCACTGCGGCAAGCGCGAGCGCGGCGATGACGGGCTTCGATTTCATGTTCAGTTTCATATGCGTATTCCTATGCGGTTACAGTTCCTGGTACTCCGGCGTGATGCCGACCGTCGCCGCGCTCTTCACTCCGTCGCAATCGAGCGTGAACACGGTGTTTGCCGTGATGGGATCCGTCGTGACGGTTCCCTGCACGCCGTCTACCGGGCTCACCGACGCGCTGAAGCCGTTGGTGCCGGTAATGGAGCACGAGGCCGGCGGGTTGGAGACAAGGTACGTGAGCGTGGCCGTGCTCCCGCGGCGCACGCGCGACGGGCCGAAGAAGCTTCCTATGACCGGCGGCGCCACGACGCACGCGCTGCCGTCGTACATGTACCCGGCGGGGATGCAGAGGCCCGAGGGGCTCGGCACGGGGCCGGTGCAGCCCGGCGGCAGTGCGTTCTGGAATCCGGGGATGTCGGTGCACATGTCGCGTATGTTGACCGCCGCGGACGCCGAGTTGCTGCCGGTAGAGTTGGTGCACTGGAGCGCGTACGTGGTGTTGGCGCTCAGCGGCCAGGTGACGGCCTTGTTGGGAGCGCCCGTAACGCGCCACGGCATGTTGGCGGGCGTGGTGTACGGCAGGCCGGTATTGAACGGGAGCGCGTAGGCGGCGTTGGCGTACACGCCGTTCTGCCAGCCGCCCATGAGGTAGAGCTTGTCGCCCGCAATGAGCGGCTTGGGCAGGTTGCGCGCGGCGGGCAGGCTGAGGTAACTGCCCCACGAGCCCTGGGTGACACCGCCCGCGGCCAGGGTCGAAAGCGGGATGTTGTAGACGCTGTTGACCGCTCCGGTGCCGTTGTGCCCGCCGATGAGGTAGAGATAATCGCCGTCAACGACGATGCCCATGCTGATGAGCGGGTACGGAATGACGCCGCCGGAAGTCCAGCTCGAGGGCGACGTGAGGTCGGAGCTTAGCGGCGCGCGGTAGATGGTGTTGAGGTACGAGGAGCCGTTATAGCCGCCGAAGAGGTAGACGTAATCGCCGATGACGGCGACCCCGTGGGCGTACATGCCGCTCGCTTGCGGCAGCACGTTGGGGTACCTCGTCCAGCTAGTCGGCGAAGACAGCGGCGCGCGCGCGACGGATGCGACGCCGCCCGCGTACGTGGTGTAGTTGTAGCCGCCGAAGCGGTAGATGTAGTCGCCGATAATGACCGGGTTGGAGTAGCCCTGCGCCATGCCGGTCGGAAGCGAGGCCGGGCAGCTCCAGGCGCCCAAGGTGCCGCCGCTTACCGGCACGTAGCAGATGGTGCTCGTCCAGTTCTGCGTATTGAACGCCACGCCGCCGAAGCTCCAGAGGTTGCCGTTAATGTAGAGCGGCTCGTCGAAGAGCGCGACGGAGGTCGGTATCGCGCCTGCAGTGCTCCAGTTCGCGTTATTGGAGAGGTCGCTCGACGCCGGCGCCTTGTAGGCCGTCGGCACGTACGAGGAGCCGTTGTACCCGCCCATGCTGTAGGCCCAGCCGTCTACCACGGCGTTGACCGAGTAGTAGTTGACTATGCGGGAACCGGTCGTGACAGCGCCGAAGTTCGTCGTGCCCGCGCCGCTTGAGGGCGCGGCAAGCGTGCACTGCCCTGCCGCGAGGTTCGTCGCGGACCAGGCGAGCGTCGAGGTGCCGTTCATGTCGACCGTCGCGGGCGCTGCGGAAATGGCCGGCGTCGGCGGGGGCGGCTGCACCGTTACGGTGATATTGACGCCGGGCATATTGAGCCATCCGCTGCCGTAGGTGGTCTGGATGTACGGCTTGATGACGTACGTGCCGGGCGTCGCGGGCGTGAAGGAGTACGCGCGGCTGGCCTGGTTGTACGGCGTGGTGTAATTGGCGTTGTATTCCGCGCCGGGGCTCGGCGGCAGGACGTTGAGCACCGAGTACGTGAGCGTGTCGCCTGAGCCCGCGGCGTAGGTGGCGCTCGCGTTGAGCTGGGTCCCGAACGGCACAGTGAGCGACCCGCCCGACGACGCATTGCCGGCGGACGACGTAACGCTCGCCGTCATGGCGGGCTGGTTGTACGCGCCGACCGTGACGTAGGCAGGGGTCTCCCAGCCGAAATACGAATCGTACACTTGGTAGCCGTACTGCGTGCTCGCGTTGAGGGCGCCCGTCGAGCGCGAGCCCGACGACGATACGTACCCGTCGAGGCCGCCGCCGAACAGGTAGCCGGTGGAGTAGTTATTGCCGGCGGAGGTGGACCAGTATATGGTGCTGCTGTTGCCGCGCGTAACGCCGGTCGGAGAGGCGCTTATGTAGGGCGTCGAGCGGGTCGGGGTCGTCGGATACGCCGTCACGTAGCCGGTGCCGAACCCTTCTGAAGAGCCTATGCCGCCCGACTGGTTGTAGCAGTACGCGTAGTACGTAAACGGGCTGCTGACAGGCCCGACGGTATAACTGCCGTTCGCGTACAGGATCTGGGGGCTGTAGTAATAATAGCCGTTTACGTAATAGAGGACCGTGCCGCCGCCGGGCGCGAATCCGATGAGATAGCAATAGTCGGAGGTGGGCGCGGACCACGAAACGGTGGTGTACTGCCCCGCGTAGAACGGCGTGTAGGACAGAACGGGGTAAATGGTCCAGGCGTGCACTATCGCGGGAACGCCGACGCGCACAAACAGCGCGAGCGCTACGGCGCCCAGCACGAGCGCGAGGGTGCGCGTAGGGCCGCGCCACGCCTTCTTTATTTTCTTGAGGATGTTCATAAAAATATATTATCGGTTTGCGCCATCCGCGGCGGACGGCGGCAGGATAAGCAGCTGCAGCGCTTCGACGCTCCCGTCCTCGTTGCGCGCGCCGAAGGCGCTGACGCGGTCGCGGAATTCGAGCGAGTCGAATCCGGCGCCCACGCCGCCCGCCTCGACCTTCGACACCACCGAGGTCGAGGCGGTAACCAGGAATCGCACGGACGTCCCGTCATCCGTGCGCAAGGTAATGCTGTCGGCCGTCTTGGAGGCCATCGCCCCCTCCGTGGTTACTATTTCCGCCCCCGGAGGGGGCGCGGGCGGCAGAGGAGGAAGGAGGCTGACGGATGCGGCAACGGTGCGGGACGCGCCGGGAACGATCATAACCGGGCTCTTGAGCGGAATCTGCCCGAGAGCCTTGCCCGTCTCGCCGGCAGCGACCTGGCTTATGACGAGCGTGTCGGGGCCTATGGCGAACGTCTTTTGCGCGCCGTCCTGTCCGGCAATAGTAACGCTGGTCGGCGTAACGGCGGCCAGCGCACCCACCGCCTTTTGCTCATCCCGCTCCGGGAAACCGGCGAGGATTTCCATGAATGGATTAAGCGTGCCGCTGTAATACAGGGCTCCGGCAGCGGCCGCCAGGACGGCGAGCGCTGCGGCGATGATAACGGCTTTCAATTTCATATGGATGAGCGCCTACGAACCAGGACCCGCCGGATCGGGAACGGCGCTACTGCGCCAATTCTTCTATTGGCACCAGCACCTGCACGATGTTCGCGGTAACGCCCGCGTCGCCCGTCGTGCCCGCGACGAACACGGGGGTTCCGGCCGCAATGTCTTCAAACGTCTTACCCTTCTGCCCCGCCAGCACGTTGGAGCGCACGGCCGTGCCGGCGGTTATGGCCACCTCGACGTCCTCAGCATTCGGCTCCTGAGGCTTGATGACGAGCACGGACGGGCTCACCGTTACGACCACCCCCATGAACGATACGGGCGGGCCGCTCGGCGCGGCGGCCGCGGTTCCGGGCGCGGGAGGCGCGCCGGCGCCCGAAATCTGAATCGAGGCGAGGGCGCCGGGATTGGCGGGGCTCGGCCTGAGTATCACCAGCGTACCCGCGGCGATGTCGCTGATTCCCTTGCCTGTTTCGCCAGCAGCGACCTGGCTTATGACGAGCGTATCGGGGCCTATGGCGAACGTCTTCTGCGCGCCGTCCTGCTGGCGTATGGAGATGCTTGAAGGCGAGATGGCGGTGACGGTGCCGGCCGGCGCTACGAGGTTGGGGTCGAATGCGGCGGGCTCGGCGCCCTGCTTGTAGTGCATATACGCGAACGCGCCCGCCGCGATAACAGCGACCGCGACCGCCGCCTCTATAATCGTTTTCTTGTTCATGTTCATACTGTGTTATTCGTTATGATATCCCGCCCCGTCTTCCGCCCGGCCCTTACCCCTATAGCTCCTCGACTTCGGGGATGAGGTTTATAGTGGCGGTCGAGCTGTACGACGCGCCCGACTGGTCGGCGCACGAGAGCGTGTACACGGACTGGTTGGTTATGGTGACGGTCCTCGTCCCCGACAGCTCGGTCGAGAGCGTCTGCATCGCGCCGTTCACGGGACCCTTAAGCGTGCACGAGACCATCGCGCTCGTGTTCCATGACACCGTGCCGGTGTTGCCCTTGCGCACGCGCGAGGGCTGTGCGGTCATGCTGTGTATTTCACCCTTCGGTACGCACGTGGAGCCTCCGGACACCTGCACCTGGCCTGCGGGGCACGTGCAGCTGGGCGAGTACGCTTCGCTCAGCCCATTGGTGCACACCGGCAGGACCACGCAGTACGAGACGCCCCCGGGCTGGTACTGGCCCGCCGGGCACGCGCACGACGGCGCGTAGGAATCGTTGAGGCCGTTGGCGCACAGCGGGTTCGCGACGCAGGCAGTACCCTCCAAATGCTTTCCGACCGGGCACGAGCAGGTATTGGACCCAGCGGAATAGCTGCCGCCCGATGGGATGCAGGTTCCCGGCACCACCGCGGGCGCAACGCAGCCGTTGGGGAGCGTAGTCGCGGCAGGAATGTCGTTGCACGGGCCCTTGGGCGCGACCGGGGCCGACACGGTAACGGTCGTATTCCACGGCCCCACCCAGCCGTAGTAATTGTCTACGGTGTAGATGCCGTAGGTCGCATTGCCCGTAAGCGGACCGCGCGCGATGCTGCCCGACCACCCGCTAAGGTAGCCGTAATTGGCAAGATACAAGCCGACGCCGTCAGTGCCCCTGTTGCCGCTGTAGTAGAGCGTGGCGCTGGCGTTATACGGGATGGTGGAGGGCGATGCGTAGAAATAGTTGAGCGTAGTGGGAGTGCGCGGCGTCGGGTAGACCGTGACGCTGGCGCTGCCGGAGCCGGAGTTCCATCTGCCGCTGTTCATGCACGCGATGTTGTACGTGGTTGCGGCGTTCATCGGGCCGGCCGTCGCGCTGCCGGCTACGTTGTAGCTGCGGCCGGCCCTGCCTGGGACCATAACGCTGCAGTACGGAGTCCCTCCTCCCCCTCCCCCTTTTGTTCCATAGCTGGCAATCGACCCGCCGTAGCAAGTCTCGCCCGAAAGATGCCCCGCCGCCGGCGATGCGTAATAGCCTATGGAGCAATAATCGGCGTCGTAGGCGGTCCAGGAAATGGTGGTGTAGCCGCCGGTCGTAACGGGGGTATAGGACGGCGTTACCGGAATGTAGAACGCCCGGGCGACCTGGGGCGCGCCCAGGCGCATGAACACGGCGACGACAAGCAGGAGCGCCATGGCGCCGGTCATGAGAACGAGCTCGCTTAGCTGGTTTCGCTTGAGCCTGTTCGCCCGCTTCTTGAGTTTTTTAAGGAATTTCATGCAAGCTTGGAACGCGCCTACTGCATGGGCGGCGGCGGAAGGATGACGATGAACGCGGCGAGCGACGCGTCGCTCTCGCTCGGGGTGACCAGCACCATCATTCCCGGCTCGATATCGCTCGCGCTCTTTTGGATGCCGGGCTGGCCGTTAGTCCCCGCCTCGATTACCTGCGTCTGCGCCGATAGGCTGAGCGTCGCCTGCGTTCCGTCCTGCTTGGCTATCGTGACGCCCTGCGCGCTCGCGCTCACGACCGGGCCGGCTATGACGTTGTTGTCGGGCATCGCCGCGGGCGGCAGGGGCTCGGGGCTCGGGGCGCCCGTGCCGAGGTAGTAATATCCCGCGCCGGAAAGCGCGATGAGCGCGAGCAGCACGGTAACCCAGATGAGCGCTTTCTTTATCATATGCATTAACTATAGCCCCTATCGGGCGCGCGGCGGCACCCCTATCCCCACCGGACTATATCTCCTGGTACTCGGGCGCGACGTTGACTGTTACGGTCTGCGACACGCCGTTGCACCAGAGCTTGAAGGACGTCTGGCCCACGATGGGGTTCGTCGTCACCGAGCCCTGCACGCCGTCCTGCGGGCTTATCACGGCATTGAACCCGTCCGTGCCGTTTATGACGCACGATGCCGGCGGATTGGAAACGGTGTAGGTGAGCGTGGCGGTATTGCCGCGGCGCACGCGCGACGGGCCGCTGAACGCGTCGAGGACCGGTATGGACGAGACGCATATGCTGCCGTTGTACGTGTAGCCGGCCGGCACGCAGGTAGGCCCCGCCTGGCAGCCGCTGGGCGGCGAGGCGTTCCAGCTGTTGGGCTGGAACCCGGAGATGTCGCTGCACGCGTCGTCTATGGTGACCGGAATGGAGCAGGTGCCCGAGAGGCCCGATGCGGCGTCGCTGACCGTCATGGTGAACGTGGTCGGGCTGGTGTTGATGGGCGGCGTCGCCACTGAAGCGCTGGAAGCGAACACTTCAGGCGTATAGGTAATGACGATGAGCCCGCCTTTTCCGGCGCTCCCCGCGCCGCCGCCTCCCCCGCCGTAGCCTCCGTAGCCTCCGTATCCGCCCGAGCCGCCGCCGTAGCCTCCCTGGCCGCCGGTGCCGCCGTTGCCGCCGGCACCCCCGGCGCCGTAATTGCCGGACGCGCCCGACGGGCCGTACGCACCGCCGCCCGCGCCGTACGAGCCGTACTCGGTTCCGTTATAGCCCGGCGAGGTGTGGTTCGCGTCGCCGTAGCCGCCGGTCGAACCGGAGGCGTTGCCGCCGTTGCCGTACGGCCCGGCCGCGCCGCCGCCGCCCCTGCCCGCGCCGCCAGCGCCGCCGGAGCCGCCCGCGCCTCCGGCGCCGCTCACCGGCGGATTCCAAACCGGAGCACCCTTGGTGCCGTTCGGATACGAATAATAACCATCTGCCCCGTACGCCCCCGCACTGCCGCCGTACCCGCCCGAACCCGCGCTGCCCGGGTAGCCGTTGCCGCCCGAGTAGCGGGTGCTGTTGGTTGCGGGCACGCCCGATGCCGCGGCCCCGCCCGTGCCGCCGGCCAGGCCGCCCTTGGCGCAGACGGACGACGCCGCGCACGACGCGCCGTTGAAATACGTGTCCCCGCCGGACGCTCCCGCGCCGCCGCCCGCGCCGACTCGCACGGCAATCGAGGCGCCCGGCGTCAGCGTCAGGCCGCTCGTGTTCGTAATCTTGGTGTACGCGCCGCCGCCGCCGCCCGAACCGCCGTAGCCGCCGGTGCCGCCCGTGCCGCCCGTGCCGCCGCGCCCGCTGTACGCGCCGGAGCCGGTGTTACCCGTGTAGCCCGTATTGCCCGTGGCGCCGTTGCCGCCGCCCGCGCCCCCGCCGATGACTTCGACAGAGAAAGGGTTGGCGTTGTTCCAGTCGCCGGGCACGGTCCAGCTGGTGCCCGAAGTAAGATACACGCTCTTAGGTGCGCCCGGCGCCGTGGGAAGCGCCGCGAAGCCGTTATCGATGCTGCCGCTCGTCGCGCCCTGGCTCGAATAGGAAAGGGTCGCCGTATCCCCGGCCGATTGGACAGTAGCGGAGGCTGGCGCGAAGCTGCAGCTGGGCGCCACGTTGACCGTTACCGTTTTGGCGTACACCCACGCGCCCTGGTAGTAGTAGAACTTGTACGCGTACGAGCCGGGCGTATTGAGCGGGCCCGTGTTGTACGTGCGCGCCTGGGCCGACGAGCAGCCTGGGACGTTCAGGAGCGCGACGGTATCGTTGTAGTTGTTTATCTGGCATTGCGTCGGCGGCGTCGCGCTGTCGGCATAGAAGGAAATCGTGGCGCTCTGTCCGACCGGGACGCTCGCCGGGGCGGACGCGCCCGCCGTAACGGGCGAGTTCACCGTCACGGTCGTATTCCACGGCCCCGTCTCGCCGTAGTAGCTGTCTTCAAGGTACAGGTAGTAAGTGGTGTTGCTGCTGAGCGGCCCGCGCGCAAGGCTCCCGGACCAGCCGCTTAAGTACCCGTAGCCGCTTAGGTACACGCCCGTGCCGCTCGTGCCCGCGTTGGCGCTGTAGTAGAGCGTCGTGTTGCCGCCCAAGGGAATGGACGACGGCGACGCGTAGAAGTAGTTAAGCGTGGTGGCGGTGCGCGTAGTCGGGTACACCGTTATATAGCTCGAGCCGGTCCCTTCGGACGAGCCGATGCCGCCCGACGCGTTGTAGCAGTACAGGTTGTACGTATTCGCGCTGTTTATGGGGCCGGCAGAGACGCTTCCGTTGGGGCCGTTTACCACGACGGCGCATACGTTCCCGAGCTTGCTCGTGTAGCACGACTCGCCCGACATATGCGCCGCCGACCCCTGCGTGTAGTAAATCTGGCACCAGTCCGAGGTCGGGGCGGACCAGGAAATGGTCGTGTAGCCGCCGGTATAGACCGTCGTATACGACATCGTAGGGTAAATGGTCCACGCGTGCAGGACGGCGGACGGAAGGCCTATGGCCACCACGAGCGCGGCGGCGGCAACAAGCGCCTTGCTCTTCATGGGAAGGGCGGCGAATTTCTTAATATGCGGGCGCGCCGCCTTCCGCACGCGTCGCAGGAAATGCTTCATATGGAAATATCGTTGGGATTATGTGCTACTGCCGCGCAACACGGCTGACGCATGCGGCAAAAGCGCCCGCGCCATTCAAGTATGGCACGGGCGCTGAGTGCGCGCGGGCTATTATCCACTACTGCCCGGCGAACGCGCGCATCTTTCCCGCAAGGTAGGCCTTCATGGCGTCCACGGCCGGCGTCAGGAACTTGTACGGCGTGGTCTCGTCGCCCGAAAGCGAGGCGCGCAGGCTGTCGCGGTACAGGAGCCTCAACTCGGTGTTTATATGCACAATGGCGACGCCTTGCTTGATGCAGGCCAATATGTCCTCCTCGGTATTGCCGGACGCGCCGTGCAAGACAAGCGGCACGCCGGTGGCGTCGGCTATGGCTTTTACGTGGTCGGGATGGAGCCTGGGCTGGGCCGCGGACTTGAGCATGCCGTGCACGTTGCCGACCGCGGGGGCGAAGCAATCGACGCCCGTCGCCTCGACGAACGCCTTCGCGTCCTCGGGAGTGGTCAGGTTGGCCTCCGTAACGCCCTCGGGCAGAGCGTCCATGACCTTGGAGGACTGGCCGATGTAGCCCAATTCGCCCTCGACGACAACATCGCGTCCGGCGGCGCGCGCGTACTTCACGCACGAAGCGAGCAGGCGGATGTTCTCCTCGGTCGGAAGATGCGCGCCGTCCACCACCACCGAATCAACGCCCGCCGATAGGGCGCGCTGGACCTTCTCGGTCGTGTAGGTGTGGTCGGCGTTGAGGTACACCTCGACACCCTGGTTCTGGTACAGCTCCACGAACGCGCGCGCCTGCATGAGCGGGAAGTATTCGCGCTCGCCTTCGGAAAGCCCCGCGATGACCGGCAGGCCCGTCTCGCGCGAAGCGTCGATAATGGCCTTGAGCTGGTTGGAGTCCGAGAAATTAAAATGCCCTATCGCCTTGCCCGCCGATTTGTATTCGCTGATTGTTTCTCTGAGTGTTTTCATAATGTAGAAATGCGGCGCTATTGCCGATATCCATTATATACTACGTGCATATGGATTTCCTTGCCGTGGGCGACATCGTTATAGACGACTTTATCCGACTGAAGGATGCGCACGTGACCTGCCGCGTCGACAATGAGGCCTGCGAGCTGTGCATGCGCTGGGGCGACAAGATACCCTTCGAGTTCGCGAAGGTGGTGCCGGCGGTCGGCAACTCGGCCAATGCCGCGGTGGCGGCCGCGCGGCTGGGATTGAAGGCCGGCCTGCGCGCCTACGTGGGCGACGACGGCCACGGCCAGGAGTGCCTGGCCCAGCTCATGCGCGAGAAGGTGGACACGTCGTTCGTCGAGAAGCAGAAGGGAAAGAAGACCAACTACCACTACGTGCTGTGGTTTGAAAGCCAGCGCACGATACTGGTCAAGCACGAGGCCTTCGACTACGCCCTGCCCGCCATGCCCGAGGGCCCCAAGTGGCTCTACCTGTCCTCGCTCGGCGAGAATTCCCTGCCGTACCACCGCCTATGGAGCGAGCAATTGAAGCGCTGGCCTTCGACCAAGCTCGCCTTCCAGCCCGGTACCTACCAGATGAGGTTCGGCGCCGAGGCGCTCAAGGACATTTACGCGCGCGCCGACATCACCTACTGCAACAAGCAGGAGGCCGAGAAGATACTGGAGAAGCCCGAGGGCGCGGACATGCGCGAACTGCTGGACGGGATGCGGGCGCTCGGCTCGAAGGCCGCCGTTATAACCGACGACACGCGCGGCGCGTACTGCGCCGACTCTTCAGGCGGGTACTGGCACGTGCCGCGCTACCCGGACCCGCGGGAGCCGTACGAGATAACCGGCGCGGGCGACGCGCACGCCTCGGGCACCGTGTCCGCGCTGGCGCTCGGCGTGCCGCTTAAAGAAGCGCTCTTGTGGGGCGCCGCAAACGCCTCGGTGGTCTTGCAGAAAATAGGCGCGCAGGAAGGCCTGCCGACGCGCGCCCAGCTGGAAGCGATGCTCGCGAACCCGCCCGCGCAGTTCGCGCTTGAGGCATTTTAAAAGAATAATCAGTCCTCCCGCGCAAGAATGAGCGAGGTTCAACCTTGCTCAATACAACCTTGCTCAATATGTCCAAAAGAATACGCCCGCGGATATTAATCCGCGGGCGCTTTTTTTGTACTCGCACCCGTCCGTTACCGGCTAGATGCCAACCTGGACCGGGCTGCCGCCTTGGCTGCCGACCAGGCCGCGAGCTCGCGTATGGTCATGAACTGCCTGTTGACGTAATGCTTATGGTGACCCCCCGTGCCTATGTGTACCTGACGGAGATCCCCACTATGGTCATGCCCCCAGCACGCATCCCTGCCATCCTTCCAATGGCTGCGCGGGTCGCAAAAGCTCACGACCGGCAGCGGTGGCCGACCCTGTCCCGAAAGGACCATTTTGGCCACGCGCAGCGAGCGTTGCAAGGCAATCCTTTCGGAAAGCCTGACATGGGCGCCGTCGTACTGCCACGTAGTCTTGTAAGTACGCCTTGAGTGCGTCACTTTATAGACCACATCGCACAGGTCGCTGCCCCCATACCCGGGCAGGTCGGCTGCCGCGCGGAACCTGATAGACCACCCGACGGCAAGCTGTTCTTTGATAGGCTCGCTACGCGCCTCGCCGTAAATCGCGTGCGCGAGGCAGCCGACCAGTCGCTTGTCCATGGCGTGCGCCGGAGCGATGAGCGCCCACAGGGCGGCGCACAAAAGCAGCATTCTCATGCCAGTCTCCTCTCTATACAATTCTTACTTCCTGTATCCTATTATACACCCTAATATATAAAAAGTCAACTATCTCGTCATCAAGGTTGAACCTTGATATTTATGGGCGACGACGCCTCTTTACCTGCCAGTATTGCGCCAGGGGCTTAAAAGCTCCCCGGCGGGATGCCCTGCGGGAGCGCGTTTATGGCGCGGACTACCACCATTCCTATGAGGCAGGAAAAGGCCCCCACGAACGCGAACCCGATGTAGCTATTGACCCTTCCGCGCATGCGCCTTGAGTATCGCCGCCTGTATGTGCGGCGCGCTGAGCCTGTAAAAATCGTACAGCTCCCCTATCTCGCCGGACTGCCCGAAGCTGTCGCGCACGCCGACCATCTCGACCGGCGCCGGGGCGTTCTCGGCTAAAAGTTCCGCTACGGCGCCCCCGAGGCCCCCGGCCACCTGGTGCTCCTCGACCGTTACGACCGTACCGGCTTCCCTGGCGTAGCGCAGCACAGCCTCGCGGTCGAGCGGCTTGACCGACGCGACGTTTATAACCGCCACGGGAAGCGTATGCTCGAGCTCTTTCGCGGCGCGCAAAGCCTCCAGCAAAAGCGGCCCGGTGGCGAACACCGCCACCTCGGGCTTGTGCTCGCTCTCCCAGACCGCGAGCGCCTTCCCTATTTCAAACGGCGTTCCTTCCGACGTCACTATAGGCGACTTCTCGCGGGCCAGGCGGATGTATACCGGCCCGTTATGGGCCGCGGCGGCGAGCGTGGCCTTGCGCGCCTCCTCGCTGTCGCACGGCGAGAGCACCGTCATGCGCGGCTGGACGCGCATGAGCGCCATGTCCTCGAGCGCCTGGTGCGTCGCCCCGTCGGGGCCGACCGAGATGCCGGCGTGCGCGCCCGCGATCTTTACCGGCACGTTGTTGAGCGAGATCGTCGAGCGTATCTGCTCGTTGTTGCGGCCCGGGGAGAACGCCGCGTACGAGGTGATGAACGGCACCTTGCCGTAGGCGGCGAGGCCCGAGGCGACGGTGGCCAGGTTCTGCTCGGCGACGCCCAGCTCTATGTAGCGCTCCGGGTACTTCTCCTTGAACGCGAGCGTGCGGGTGCTCTCGGCGAGGTCGGCGCACAGCACCACCACGCGCGGGTCCTTCTCGCCCAACTCCAGGAGCGCCTTGCCGAAGCCGTCGCGCGTCGCGGCCATGGCGGGCTTGCTGAAGATGTCGTCTTTGAGATGCAGGTCGGGATTAAGCATGGCGTATTATTCGTGCTCGCTCTGTATCTTGCCCTTGAGCGTGCGCAATTCGGCAAGGAACGCCTGGGCCTGCTTTTCGGCCGGCACGACGTCGGTCGGCCCCTTGCCCGGCGGCACGCCGTGCCAGCGGTAATCGAACTCTATCTCCTTTATGCCCTTGCCCGGTATCGTGTGGGCGATAATGACGGTCGGCTTCTCGTACACCGCCTTGGCCTGGCCCACGGCGTCGATGAACTCGCGCATGTTATGGCCGTCTATCTCTATCGCGTGCCAGCCGAAGGCCTCGTACTTGGCGCGGAAGTCCTCCAGCGGCATCACGTCCTCGGTCATGCCGTTTATCTGGATGTTGTTGCGGTCGATGATGCCCGTGAGGTTGGAGAGCCGGTTGGCGCCCGCGAACATGGCCGACTCCCAGATGTTGCCCGAGTCGTGCTCGCCGTCGGACATGGCGCAGTACACGCGGAACTTCCTGCCGTCCATGCGCGCGCCGTAGGCCATGCCCGCCGCCTGCCCGAGCCCCGAACCCAGGGGACCGGAGGTCGTTTCGAGCCCCGGCAGGCGCTCGCGCTCCGGGTGCCCCTGCAGGCGCGAGCCGAACTTGCGCAGGGTCAGCGCCTCAGGCACCGGGAAGTAGCCCGCGTGCGCCATCGCCGCGTAGCGCACAGGAACGATATGGCCGTTTGAGAGTATGAGCCTGTCGCGGTCCTCCCACTCCGGATGCTCCGGATTGTGCTCTAATACGTTGAAGTAGAGCGCGGCGAAGATGTCGGCCATGCCGAGCGGCCCCGCGGTGTGGCCGGAACCGGCGGCCTCGAGCATCTCTATGATGGTTTCGCGGATAGCCGATGCCTTGAGCTCCAGCTCCTTTACCTGCCTATCGGTGAGCGCCATTCATTCCAGTATACCCCGCGTTTGCGCGCATCGCGCATCGCGCATGCGGATAATGCGCGGTTAGCACCCCGCGGAGGCGAACGAGCCCGTGCCTATGTATATCGCGTTAGCGGAGCTTCCTCCCGTGCCGTTCGAAGAGCACTGCGCCGTCGTATTGCCCGAGCCGCAGCGGTACGGGTTTATGAAGTTCGAGGGGAAGTTCGTGAGGTTCTCCGGGTTCCTGTGCGACATGAAGCAGTAGCTCTGCCCGTTTGAGGCGGACACGTAGAGGAAGCCCGCATCGCTCGCCACGTTCTTAGGGTCCATGATGGGGCTTATATACTGCGCCATCTCCTGCGCGAGCGTCTCTGTGCCCGCGGTCCAAGCCTGCGCGCACAAGAGGCGCGGGGAGAACGTGGGACTGTCGAAGCTGGTCCAGTAGTTGTTGGGCGCCGCGCAAGTGCTTATCGGGTAGCGGCCATGGTCGCTGTAATACAGCTCGAGCGCCTTCTGCATCTCCTTGAGCTCTGAAATGCGCTGGCCGTCGCGGGACTTGGCGCGCGCGCTGCTAAGCGACACGAGCACGATGGAGGCCAGGATGCCGATAATGGCGATGACAACGAGCAGTTCAATGAGGGTGAATCCTTTGGGGGCTTTCATAAAAAATTATACCGTATTAGCTAGTGTACCAAGCTCCCTGAGCGCCGCGGCCGGATTATCCACCCCGAAGACGGCCGAGCCCGCCACCAGGCGCGTGGCGCCTGCGGCAACGAGCGCGGGGATGCGCTCGGCGCTCACGGCGCCATCCACCTGTAGCGGCAGGTTCGGGTGCGCTTCGCGCAGGGCCCGCACGAGTTCCTCGGCGCGCGGGTCCGCGGGCTGTCCCTGCCTTCCTTCGTGCGCGATGCCCATGACCTGCGCGTAGTCGTACAAGCCCTCGAATTCCCTGAGCGCGTCGGGCGCGTCGCTTGAGCGCAGGGCAATGCCCGCTTCCACAGCGAAGTCGCCGGTTCGGTACGCCTGGAGGGCGTCGAGCGCCTCGCGCGCCTGCGGGTAGGCCGCGTGCACGACGACGCGCGCGGCGCCCAGCTCGATCATTGCCAGCGCGGCGCGCGCCTGTTCCTCCACCATGAGGTCCGCCTCGAAGCTGAATTCCTCCCAGTACGGGAAGCTCTCCTCATTCTCCATATAATTGCGGCCCACCAGGTCCACCTGCACCCATGCCGCCGCGCCGCGCACGCGCTCAAGCCCCTCTTGCAAATCCCTTTTCGAGCGCACAAGGAGCGCGGGTAGTATCTCAACCGTCATAGTCCATCTTCAGTATGCGGCGCTGGTGCCGCTCGTCGTGCTCGAACCGCGTCGAAAGCCACAGGTCGGCGGCCTTCGCCGCCTCTTCGAACGACACGAAGCGCGCGCCGAGCGAGAGCACGTTCGCGTCGTTGTGCCGGCGCGACAGCTTTAGTATGTCCGCCGGCCCGCCGTAGTACACCGCGGCGCGCACCCCGCGCACCCGGTTGGCGGCCATAGCCTCGCCCTGGCCCGACATGCCGGCAATAATACCCATCGCGCCCTCCGTCTCCGCGACCGCCTTGGCGCACGGCCCTATATAGTCAGGGTAATCGTCCGCCGGGTTGAGCCGTGCCGGGCCCATGTCCTCGACCTCGTGGCCCGCGGCGTGCAGGTGGTCGATGAGCTTCTGCTTGAGCTCGAAGCCGGCATGGTCTGACGCGAGAAACAACCTCATACTATATATACTACCGTATCACGCTTTTCAGCCCCCATTTCAAGAGCTTTACAAAACTAACTTTTGGGTGTATAATTAAACTTAGGTTGCGGATATGCCCTCGCACGCATAAGGAGGATCCCATGCATCCGGTTGTCTTAATTCTTTGCGCATTTATCTACGCTCTCGCACTTACAACAGTGTGGCGCTACGGCTACAAAACGCCGTGGAACAAGTGATGGAAGGCGGCATCGTATGATGCCGCCTCTTTTATTATATATGCCCGCCCGCCAGCTTCACATGCCGCAGCAGCGTATGGGTGTACCCCATCTCGTTGTCGTACCACGCGAGCACCTTTACCAGGTTGCCTATCACGCGCGTCATGTTGAGGTCTGCTATGGAGCCGTAGGTCGAGCCGATGACGTCGCTCGATACTATCGGGTCCTTCGTGACGCCGAATATCCCGTGCCACTGCGGCGAGCATGCCGCATCCATAAGGAGCTTGTTGACCTCCTCGGCGGTCGTGTCGCGCTTGGCGATGAACGTGACGTCGGCGATAGAGCCCGCCGGCACCGGCACGCGCAGGGAAATGCCGTCGAATTTCCCTGCCAGCTGCGGGTACGCCTGCGTCACCGCTATGGCCGCGCCCGTCGAGGTCGGCACGATGTTCTGCGCGGCGGCGCGCCCCTCTTTTAAATCCTTCTTCGAGGGCCCGTCGACGAGCGACTGGCTGGCGGTATAGCCGTGCGTGGTATTAAGAAGCGCCTTGTCTATGCCGAGCGCCGCGTCGAGTATCGCGATGAGCGGCGAGGCGGCATTGGTCGTGCATGAAGCATTGGAAGAAAGCTGCACGTTCGCAAGCTTGTCCTGGTTGAGCCCCATGAGCACGGTGACGCCCGTGACCGGCACCCCAGCCTCGTCGGCGCCGTCCTTTGCGGGCGCCGATATGACGACGCGCTTGGCCCCCGCGGTCAGGTGCGCCTTTGCCTTTGCAAAATCGGTGAAGAAGCCGGTGGACTCCACCACAACGTCGATATTAAGGTCCTTCCACGGCAATTTCGCCGGATCTTTTTCGCTTACCACCTTTATATGCTTGGCGCCCACGACCAGTTCGCCGTTCTGGACAGACACCTGGCCCGGGAAGCGCCGGTAGACGCTGTCGTACGTTAAAAGGTACGCAAGCGTGTCCAATGAGCCTAAATCGTTAATCGCCACCACTTCTACCTGCGGGTCGTTCCACGCGGCGCGCAAGAAGCAGCGGCCGATGCGTCCGAACCCGTTTATCGCGACTCGTATAGCCATATGTACACAGTATATACCCTGCGCTTGCCCATGCGTTTGGCTATGCGTTTGCCCATACGCCGCAGCGCATAGCGACCACCTCACCGCATCGCGCCCCACCCCCCCCCGCGAGCAAGGTTCAACCTTGCTCATGTGGGCAAAAAGTGTACTATCCTGCCATGTCACGGAACATGATTTTTGCGCCGGGAGAATATTACCATCTTTACAATCGCGGTACGGATAAA
Source organism: uncultured Candidatus Saccharibacteria bacterium (assembly GCA_964650645.1). Classification (GTDB taxonomy): domain Bacteria; phylum Patescibacteriota; class Minisyncoccia; order Phycocordibacterales; family SBAW01; genus GWA1-54-10. Next base: position 448,822 of record CAZYUH010000001.1, on the reverse strand, counting down.
AGGACTGTCTTTAAAGGCAAGGCCGATTACGAACGATTCGTTGCCCTGCTCTATATTTGCAACGGAATCGCGCCGGTTCATATGGAAAATTTGCGCCGGAGCGAGCAAGGTTCAACCTTGCTCGAAAAAGCTATCGCGTGCGAACGAGGCGCCCCTCTTGTCGACATATGCGCATACGTGCTCATGCCAAACCACTTCCATCTCCTGCTAAAAGAAAGGGAGGGCGGCGGAACGAGCCGCTTCATGCAAAAGCTCACTACGGCGTACACCATGTATTTCAACAAGCGTTATGCGCGCTCGGGAGCATTATTCCAAGGAAGGTTCAAATCACAGCACGCTAACGAGGACCGCTATTTAAAATACCTCGTATCTTATCTGCATCTTAATCCCATAAAGCTTATCGAGCCGAAATGGAAAGAATCCGGAATCCGCGACAAGGAACGCGCCCGCTTATTTCTGCAGTCGTATGATGCGTCAAGCTACCCTGACTACGCAGGCCGGGACAGGATAGAAAAGAATATCCTAAACAAGGAGAGCCTGCCTGCTTATTTCGACGCGCGCTCGAGTTTTGAAAACAGCATAAACGACTGGCTCGATTTTAAGGAAAGCAAGGGTGTACCGCCTATGCAAACGCAAAGCAGTGAGCAAGGTTGAACCTTGCTCGGGTGGGCTAGATACTAGATGAACTTCCAGCCCTGCATCATCTGCCCCAGCCACGCGTCGAGCGGCTTGTAGGTCATCACTTCGTATAAAAAGCCGTCTTTTATGAACCAGACCTCGCGCGTGTCGCCCATAATCGTGTTGTACCCGGTAAAGAGCGTCGCTCGCGCGCCGTCCACCATCACGTCCTGCGGATCGAGGAACCGGCCCGACGGCTGGTCGAGCTTGAAGCGCGCGTCGTCTATCTGCGCCTTGGCGTAGGGCGTGACGTACACCTCGAACTCCTGCGTGCGGTCCGGGTTCTCGAACGTAACCGTCATGGCGCTGCCGCGCTCCTCGTACTGCGTCACCTTCAGCTGTTCGGGATACGCTATGGAAAATTTGAACGCCTTGCTTTCGTACAGCCGCATGCCGCCGGGCAAAGCGCGGGTTTCGGGCGTGCTTACGGAAAGCGCGTCCGGCACGGCCAAGCGGGCCGAAGCGGCGGCAGCGTCCGCGTCCTGGCCGCCGCCGCGCCAAAGGAAGTACCCGCCGAGCGCGATAGCGGCAAGCAGGGCTATTGAAGCGGTGATCTTGGCGGCCATTTAGAGCGTGTAGGTTATGACGATAATCCCCTGCCCGCCGTCGCCGCCCTTGAAGCCTATGCCGTCGGATGTGTTGTAGCCGCCGGCGCCGCCACCGCCTCCGTAGAGCCCCCCGGCGCCGCCGAAAATGCCCGTAACACCAGCGGCGTTCGTGCCGCCGGCGCCGCCTCCGCCGCCGCCCGACCCGTGCGTCGCGTCCCACTCGGTGCCATTGCCTCCGGCGCCGCCGACGATGTTATTGTCTGAAAAAGGTCGGCTTCCTCCGCCGCCTCCGCCGCCGTTCGTACCTGCGGCGCCCGGACTGCCCACAGCGCCCGATGCGACGCCGCCCGCGCCGCTGCCGGTGCCGCCGAAATTATTGCCTCCGTTGCCTCCATTATCAGAACCCGTGCCTGCGCCCGCGCTGCCGCCGCCGTTGCCGCCTCCGCCCGCGCCGCCGTTGCCAGTGCTTTGCCCGCCCGCAGCGCCAGCGCCCTGCGGCCCACCTGCGCCGCCGCCGCCGGAGCCGTTGGTCGATGGCGCCGGGGAGTTGCCGCCGCTTACCTTGGTTGCGCCCACGCCGCTCCCAGACGCGCCGCCGCTTGTCAGGACGGCGGTCGTCGCGCCGCCCCCGCCGCCCTTGGCGCCTACGATGACCGCGCTGCCCGCAATGCTCGCGCAGTTGCTGGTCGAGTTGCATACGTACGTGTCGCCGCCAGCACCCCCTGCGGTAAACGAGCCGCCGGTAGGCCCGCCCGCGCCGCCTCCGCCGACCTTGAGGCCGACCGTCGCGCCCGGCGTCAACGAAACGTTGGTGGACGCGCTATACGCGCCGCCTCCGCCGCCCGTCGGGTAGTTCGAGCCTCCGCCGCCGCCGCCGATAGTTTCTATGGTATTCGTCGAGGTCCAGTTGGGAGGCACGCTGAAGGTGGTCGCCGCGAGCGACGTCACGAACAGACGGCACTGCCCGCCGCCAATATCGGTAAATGCCGCATCGCACGACGGACTTCCGCCCCCGCCGTACGTCGTGACGGGCGAGGTGCCGCCGAACCGCACGCCGCCTACCAACCGCACGCCGCCCTTCAGGCGCACGATGCGGCCAACGGGAGCGCTGGCCGGCGTGTACGTTATGACGATAATGCCCTGCGCGCCCGCGCCGCCGTTGTCGGTCGCCGTATTCTCGCCGCCGCCTCCGCCTCCTCCGCCGTACAGGCCGCCGGCGCCGCCCGAGCTGTTGGTGCCGCTGCAGTCGGTGACGTAGCCTCCGCCGCCTCCGCCGCCGCCCGAGCCGTGCGTCGCGTCCCACTCGGTGCCGCCGCCGCCGTCCGCGCCGAACCGGCAACTGCCGCCTCCGCCGCCTCCGTCCGTGCCGCCGGACGCGCTGTTGCCGCCCGTGCCGCCGCCGGCGCCGTTGTGGTTGTCGCCGCCGTTGCCGCCCGTGCCGCTATGGCCGGTTCCGGCGGCGCCGTTCGTGCCGCCGCCGGCGCCGCCTCCGCCTCCGCCTCCGTCATCGGTGCCGCCCGCGCCGCCGCCGCCATTAGCGCCGCCGCCGAAAGGGCCGCCCGCGCCGCCTCCTCCGCCGCCGGTCTCGCCGTCGGTATTCCCGTCGCCGCCGGCGCCGCCCGCGTAGCGCACCGTGCCCGATACAGGCACGCCCAGCGCGCCACCCGCGCCGCCGCCGGTTCCGGCAGACCCCGCGCCGCCCCGGGCGCCCGCAACGACCGCCGTGCCGTTAATATCGGCGCAGTTTGAGGTGCTGTTGCATAGGTACGTATCGCCGCCGCTCGCGCTGCTGGTGAGCCCGCCCGCGCCGACAGCATACGCGACCGTCGAGCCGGGAGTCAGCGTCACGTTCGTTGCCTTGGTATAGCCGCCTCCTCCGCCGCCTCCGCCGTTTATATCTTCTCCCGCCCCGCCGCCGCCTATGACTTCAATGGTGTTGCTCGCCGAGTCCCAATCGGACGGCACGCTCCACGACGTGCCCGACGTGAGGAACACCGTCGCCGCATGCGCACAGGCAGGCAGGAGGAATGCGCACGCGCACGCGGCGACGAACGCGCCTATGTAGCCATTGCCCCACCTCATTAACGCCGATTATATCATCGCGCCCCGCCTTATATGAACTGCCAGGTTTTCATGATATCCGAGAGCCATGCCGCCTGCGATTTGGGCGCGGTCACCTCGAACAGGTAGCCGCCATGAATGAACCATATCTCGGCCGTGTCGCCCAGCGCGGCGTTGGCGCTGTAGAAGCTCGTCGCCGTCGCGCCGTCTATGGTTGTATCAAGAGGCTCCCGCATGACCCCTGACGGCACGTCGCGCCTGAACCGCTCCATGCTCACTTGCGCGCCCCGGTAGGGCACGACGAATATTTGGAATCCTTCCGCGCGCGCGACGCTCTGGAGCGCGATAGTCGACGCCCCGCCCCCTTCGTCGTAGGCTTTTAAGGAAAGGGTGTCCGGATAAAAGAGCGAGAACCGATATTTTTCATTGTACAGCTCCTTCTGTCCCGCCGGCGGCGTGCGCGGCGGCTTGAGCGGCCCGGCGCTTGCGTCTGTCCCGCTTGCCATTGCAAAGCCGGGCGCCGGTTCGCCGCCTGCGCCGCCCGGTAAAAAAATGCGCGGCGCTCCCGGCGCGCCAAAGAACGCCCATGCCGCCGCCGCGATACACAGGGCAACGCACGAAGCGGCTATCCATGCGCCCCTGCTCATATCGGGAGCACTTTTATCTTGCCGCTAATGAGCTTTATTTTGAATCCTTCGAAGAGCCGCATGCGGCGCGAGGGCGTGCCGGACCCGCCTCCTGCTGCCGTGTAGGTGATGACGATGATCCCCTGCGCGCCGTTGCCGCCCGCGCCGTTGGTGCCGTTGCCTGCGGACGTTCCGCCGCCTCCGCCTCCTCCGCCGCCGTACAGGCCGCCGGCGCCGCCGGTCGCCGAACCATTGACGGTAGCGTCGTTGCTGCCTCCGCCTCCTCCGCCTCCGCCGCCCGCACCATGCGTCGCGTCCCAGTCCGTACCAGCGCCTCCGGCGCCTCCGGCTCCGGCATTCGTTCCGTTTTTTCCGCCGCCTCCTCCGCCGCCTCCTCCGGCCGTACCCGCAGATCCCGTTCCTCCGCTAGCCGTACCGGCGCCGCCGGAGCCCGCTCCCGCGGCATTGTTGCCGCCTGCGCCGCCTGCGCCGCCTAAGCTATTTGCGGCAGCCGTACCGGCCGCGCCATTCGTTCCGGACCCGCCGCCGCCCGCGCCGCCGCCGCCGCCGCCTCCGGAGCCCGTGGTATTGGCGTCATCCGCACCCGCGCCGCCCGCGCCCCGCGGCCCGCCTGCGCCGCCGCCGCCGGAGCCCGGGTTGCCTAACGAAGACGTGCCGCCTGCGCCGCCCGAGTTCTTGACCGTCCCCACTCCGCTGGCCGCAGCACCCCCGGCACCGCCGGTCGGGAACCCGGACCCGGTAGGCGCGCCGCCGCCTTTCGCGCCGACGATGACCGCGCTGCCGCCAATGGTCGCGCAGTTGCTGGGCGAGTTGCACAGGTACGTGTCGCCGCCGGCAGTCGGAGTAGTACCGCCCGACCCGCCGGCACCCACAGCAATGGCGACTGTCGCGCCGGGCGTAAGCGTCGCGTTCGTGATTTTCGAGTATGCGCCGCCGCCGCCGCCCGCGGAATAGACCGTGTCGCTCGGGGTATCTCCGCCTCCCCCGCCGCCTATAACCTCTATGGTGTTATTAGAAGAATCCCAATCGGAAGGCACCTGCCACGTCGTGCCCGACGTGAGGAATATGGTCCCGCCCCCTCCCGGTCCGGCAGCGGGGCGTATAGCGAGCGTAACAGCAGCCCAGGAATTGAATGTGTCAGTGGTTATATTGCTCCACGCGCCCGGGTTCTCGGCACCTGAGCCGCTCCACGCCTTGGATGCGATGCCGGATTGGGATGACCTCGTGTTTCCGTTTGCATTTATATCGGCCTGATTGGAATACCCCGACGGAGCGGTTATCGACGAGTCCCCGCTGGCGCCCGTGGCGGTGCTCAAGCCGAGCGTAAGCACGACCGCTCCCGCAGTTACCGGCGTAATGGAAGGGCTGTCGAAGACGGCCGAGTCGACACCTGTAGCCGTAGTGGGAGTCACATCCATGGGCACTGTCGCGTCCGCCCCGCGCCATACGTGCACCAGGCACGCCGATGCGCCGAATGTCGTGCCGTTTGAGTTGCAGGACACGGACGAATCGGGCGACGCACCCATGATCTTCCAGCTGACGGAAAGGTTGGCATCAACAGAATCATTCGCATACAGATCAGCCACCTCGGTATATCCAGACGTACCCACGCCAGGATCACCGTTCGAGGTCTCCCCCCATCCGTTCAAGACGATTACCAGATCGCCCTGTTGCAAAGAAAGACCTGTGAGGCTCACATTAACCGTAGTATTTATGCCGCTCCCTTCTGCGGAGCCGACATAGGAAAGCGCTGCTTGCGCCGAGTGGGGCGCCACAAGGAACACGGCAAAAAATGCCGCAACACCGAACAGCGGGAGGATTCTTTTTATGCCGTGCCGAGTGCCCAGGCGCGTACCCGCATTGAAACAAGAATGCCGCTTCATTACGCCCGATTATACCATCGGGCTCTTTTATGACATCGTGTTACGGCTGCACCGCGCCGCCCTCCCCTCCTGCGGCCGGAGCGCTTGCCGGAGCGGGAGCGGGCGCATCCTGCGGAGCAGGATCCTCGGGTTCCGGTTCGGGCTCCGGAGTCGCTTCAGGCGCGGGAGCGTCCGGTTCGGGGGCAGGCGCCTCAGGCCCGGGAGACGCCTCGCCAGGCGACGGCGCCTCGGGCTCGGGCGCCGTTTCCGGCGTGGACGACGCCTGCGGCTCCGGCTCGGGGCCCGCAGGTTCGGGCGCCGGCGGCGGCACCGACCCTCCCCCGCCGCCGTTGCCGCCGCTCCCGCCGCCCGATGAGTGCTGCTGGTTGAGCAGGTTCTGGAGCTCAGTCTTGGTGATGCAGACATCCTCGAGGCACAACTGCTTGGCCTTGACCGTGTCGGCGGTAATAGTCTGCGCGAACACCTCGTTGAACGCGCCCGCCGCCGCGTAGATCGCCGCGCCCACGTTGCGCACGCCGATGTCCGCGACGCCCTGGATGGCGTCGAGGCCCGAAGCGAGCGCCGACTTCAGCCAATCGGACGCGGCCTTGAACGGGCCGTCCGCCAACTCATCCGGAGTGGAGGTCGCGGTCGTCGTCGCGAGGAAGCCCGTGCGCAGGTTGAGCTCGTTGACGGCGGCGATGAGCGGCGCCGCGAGGCCGCCGTAGTCGACAGTAAGGTAGGTGCCGGTCACGCCCATGAAGCTGACGGTCGTCGAGCCCACCAGCTGCGGGAACACCTCCTGCACCTGCTGGGCGACGACGCCGAGGCGCTGCGCCTGGTCGAGCTTCGGATCGGACCAGGTGTAGGTGATGGCGTCGAGCTTCGCGAGCTTCGCGAGCGCGTCCTGGCCGGTCGTCGTCGCGACGTCCGTCTTGAGGCGGATGTCGGAAGTGCACTCGCCCGAGCCGTTTATGGTGCAGGTGCCGCCCGAGCCCGTGAAGGTGGCGTTGCCGTTCTTGGCTATGGAGAGCGCCGCGGTGCCCGAGAAGTTGGTGGACGACGCTATGTTGAACGACTTGTCGGAGGACTTGTAGCCGACCGACCAGGCATTGGCGTCGGAGGCGAACTGGAAGTTCGCGTCGCCCGCGCCCGACTCGTTGCCCACCGTGGCGACGCCGGAGCTGTCGACACTGAAGAGCGTGGTCGCCGTGGTGCCGCCGCTGTTGGTCGAGGAGCTGACGGCGAACAGCGTGGTGTTCGTGGAGCCGTAGTTCTTCTGCACCGCGAAGTTGGCGAACGGCGATGTGGTGCCGACGCCGACGTTGCCCGCCGCCGCGCCGGACGTGTTGATGGAGAGGTACGGGCTGTTGCCGGTAGGATCGGTCAGCGAGAGCTGGCTCGTCGAGTTGGCGCGCAGCTGGCCCGCCTGCGTCGAGCCGTAGTAGAACGAGATGAACGGATTGGTCGTGCGCTGGAGGTAGATGCCGCCCGTGACCGGCGCGACCGGGACCGTGCCCACGTTGAGCCCGCCGCTGACCAGCGAGTTGCCCGTGGTGGTCGAGTTGCCGGAAATGGTGAGGCCCGCATTGCCGTTGCCGATGGTCGAGGACGCGAGCGAGAGCAGGCCGCCGTTAAACCTCTGCAGGTTGGTGAAGGTGTTGAAGTCAGCGAGCAATGTGGAGGACGCCGAGCTGCCGCCGCCCCCACCGGTGATGCACGTACCGTTGACCGCGAAGCAGCCGGAAGCGATGTTGATGCCGCCGGTGGAGGAGAAGGTCGAGGTGGCGGTCGTGAAGTTGATGCCGTTCGTGTCGCCGACGGAAAGCAGCGAGCCGGGCGTCGTCGAGCCGATGCCGACGTTGACGCCGAAGTTGACGATGTCGGAGCCGTCGCCGATCGTGAGCGTGCCGCCGCTCGCGGTCTTTATCGTGCCGCTGTTCTCGAACACGAGATCAGGCGAGGAGCCGGCGTCGCCGATGTAGACATCCGCGCCGGCCGCGCCCAAAGAGACGCTTTCGGAGCCGGAGGTGGTGTCTATAGCAAAGAGCGGCTGGGCGGTCGAGGAGGTGGCGATGGTCCACGCGTAGGCCGCGTTGTTCGGGACGGTCGAGGTCGAGTTGGCCGCGTAATTGACGATGCCGCCGCTGAGGGTGAGCGCGCCGGTGAAGGTGGAGGACGCCTGGGAGAGGAGGCCGGACTGGAAGGTCTGCAGCGCGGTCCACGTATTGGCGGCGCTCAGCGAGACGCCTCCTCCGCCGCCCGCGGTAATGCAGGTGCCGTTCATGGCAAAGCAGCCCGAGTTGATGTTGATGCCGCCGGTCGTATTGAAGGTCGAGGTGGCGGTCGTGAAGTTGATGCCGCCGGTGTTGCCTATGGCGAGCAAGGAGCCCGGCGTGGTGGTGCCGACGCCGACGTTGCCCGCCCCGGCTCCGCTGGTGTTTACCTGGAAATACGTCGTCCCGCCGGTCGTATCCGCGAAGTAGATGCCGCCGCGGGTCGCATCGGCGCGTATCTGGCCGACGTTTACCCCGCTTTCGTACCACGAGAAGAACGGGTCGTTGCCCGCGCGGTTGAAGTACAGCCCGCCCGCCGCTGCCGGAGGCATGCCGATGCCGAAGCCGCCGGAAACGTAGCCGTTGCCCGCGACCGAGAGCGCCTGGGACGGCGAGGAAGTGCCGATGCCGAAATTGCGCGAGCCCGTCACGAAGCGCGCAGCCTCGACGCCCGCCTGCTGGAAGACGATGCTGTTGCCCGACCCGGTATTGAATTGCAGTCCGCCGCCCGCGTTCTGGATGGTATTGAACGAGTTGCCGCCGGTGTCGTGCAGGGTCAGCGTCGGGCTCGATCCGGAGAGCACCGCGTCTCCGGTCACCGAGAGCTTCGCGTACGGCGAGGTGGTGCCGACGCCGATGTTGCCCGTCACGATGAGGTTCGCGGCGCCGCTTGCCATGTCCGATGACACCAAGAGCGTGCTGGTCGCGCTGCGCGATATGAACGTGTCGCGCGAGTACGAGTTGCCGCCCGGGCCGATGCCGTACGAGCCGTCGACGTAGAACATGCCGCGCGCCAGGGTCTCGCCCGTCGCCGTAATGGCGAACGCCTTCCCGCTCGACGGCCCGCTTATGTTCAGCGCCGACGCGCTGGACGCGTTGGGCGCATCAATCGTGAGCGACGTCGCATCGCCGGCAGAGCCGTAGATGTGCGCCGAACCCGGCACCGTATTGCCGCCGCCTACGCCAAGCCCGCCGGAGAGGTACTGGTTGCCCGCCACTGTCAGCACGTGGCTTGAAATGAGGCCGTTGGTGCCGATGCCGACGTCGCCGCCGGAGTTCACGAATACGCCCTCGTCGCCGCCGTCGCCGGAGAGGTAGTTGGAGCCGAGCGCGATATTCGCCGCAGTGCCGCCCAGATTGAGCTGGCCCGAGAAGGTCGAGGACGCGGTCGCGAGCAGTCCTCCCGAGAACGTGAGCGTCGTCGATGTGGCGTTGCTGAGGAACGGGTAGGCGAAGGTCGAGGCGCCGAACGTTGCCGCCGAAAGGCAGGTGCCGTTGACGGCGTAGCAGCCGCCGGCGATGTTGACGCCGTTCTGGATGGTGGTCGAGCCGGTATTGGAGACCGAGAAGAGCGTGGTGGTCGCGCTCGCGGTCGAAGAGCCGATAGCGAAGAGCGTCGTCGCCGTATCGCCGTCGCCGGCCTGCACGGCGAGCTTGGCGAAAGGACTGGAGGTGCCGAAGCCGGTGTTGCCGGTCGAGAGTATGCGGAAGTTCTCGATGAACTGGCCGGTGCTCGACGCGTAGCTGGCGAAGGAAAGTCCGCGCGTCGTGCTGGCATTGAGTATGTTTATGCCTCCGACGGATTCCCCGATAATCGGGCTATTGCCTCCTCCAACATTGCCCGCAAAGCGCAGGATCGGGGTGGTCCTGTCTTCGTAGAACGTGCCTCGGCGCGCGTCCCATATGAGCTGAGCAGGCGTGCTTGTCGCCGAAGAGCCGAATATGCTGTAGTCGTTTACGCCGGTCGGGTTTAGCGATGCGCCGGATGCAAAGCCCGGGCCGACGGTCAGCCTGGTATTGCCTCCGATACCGACCCCGCTATCGGTCACGCCAAAGAGCCTCGTGCCGAAGCGATTGTATACGGACAGGTAATCGGTTATGCCTGCCCCGCTATTGGAGCCCTGTATCAGGAGGCCGGCTACGCTAGAGCCATCGGCTCCGATGCGGAGCGTCACGCCCTCCGGCTGCGAGGCGTTGGTCCAGGAATAAGCCGCCGCAGCATTGGCCTGGAGCGTAGTGCTGCCGACCACGGAGAGCGCCTGGTAGGGAGAAGAGGTGCCGATGCCCACATTGCCCGCGAAGTACGCGGTGCCCGTCGTCGTCGCGCCGCCGCTGATGGTAAGGCCGCCGATCGCGGTGCCATTGCCGATAGTGGTCGAGGCATACGCCGTCAGCCCGCCGTTGAACGCGATCTGCGTGGTGGTGGCGTTGGACGGGAACGGGTAGGCCGCAAGCCCGGTGACCTGCGAAGCCGGCAGCGAGAGGTTCGGCAGCGTCGTGATGCCCGCGATCGACGACGAGGCCGAGAGGCGATTGTCGAACAGGCCGTTGAACGTGGTCGTGTATACGCCGTTGGTGACGGTGCCGGCGTTGCCGGTGATGGAGCCGCTGATGGTGTTGCTGAACGTGTTGGTGCCCGAGAACGTGTTGTCGTTGGCGAGGAGCGTCGAGGACGCCGCGGTGACGGTGATGTTGGAAGTGCCGTCGAAGGTGACGCCGTTGATCGCGCGGCCGGTCTGCAGCGCCGTGGCGGTGGAGGCGTTGCCCACCAGGGAGCCCGTGAGCGTGCCGGTCAGCCCGCCGCTGAACGCGATTGAGGTGGAGGTCGCGTTCGAGGGGAACGGGTACGCGAAGGTCGAGGCGCCGAGGCTTGCCGCCGAGAGGCAGGTTCCGTTGATGGCGTAGCAGCCGGTAGCGATGTCCATGCCGCCGCCGAGCGTAGAGGTTGCGGTGGTGGTGCCCACGAAGCTGGCGGCTACGACCGAGCCAGCGACAGAAAGCTTGGCGTACGGGCTGGTGGTGCCTATGCCGACATTGCCGTTTAAGGTTGCCAGCAGCACATTGCCAACCGCGCCGCTCGTCCCTGCTGCGCCAGGATTCAAAGTGATGTTGCCGCCGCGCGATCCTGCCGAGTTGCCGCCCGTACCCCCGGTAATCGAGAAATCACCGCCGTTGCCGGTTGTCGAGCCGGCGCCTCCGTTAAAGGCAAAGCTGCCTCCCTGCTTAGAGGCTCCGGCGCTGCCGCCGTTAAAGGTAAAGCTGCCGGCCGCCTGCGAGGCAGAGCCCACATTGCCGCTGCCGCTGTTAAAAGTGAAGCTTCCTCCAGCACCTACTGAACCTGCACCGCCGCCGTTGCCCGCTATCATGGTTATGTTTCCGCCGGAGGTGTTTGATGCGGCAATATTGGCGCTTCCCGAACTAATTACGATGCCTCCGGCGTTTCCTGAAGCTATTCCTCCGGAGATCGTCAAAGCGCCGCCGGCGCCGGGAGTAGCGCCTCCTCCATTGCCTGCAGAAAGAGCGACTGTTCCTCCCGCAGAAGCTATGCCTCCTCCGCTATTTCCACCTGTCAGGGAAATGCCTCCGCCACTACCACCAACGCCATTGCCGCCAGTGCCTCCAGTAAGGGCAATTGCGCCTCCCAGGCCCGTAGTCGAGCCCGTACCGCCAAGTACCGAAAAGGCAACAGGGGCATTTGTCGCGGCGGCTTGCGATGAAGCGCCCTGTACCGACAGCGCTGCAAACGGCGAAGTCGTACCGATGCCCACGTTGCCCACGAAGTACGCGGTGCCGGTCGTGGTCGAGTTGCCGGAGACGGTGAGGCCCGCGGTGCCGTTGCCGATGGTCGAGGATGCGTACGCGGTGAGGCCTCCATTGAACTGCGTCAGGGTCGAGGTCGCGTTGCCCGCCAGCGCGAACGGGTACGCGGCGCCGATCGTCGTCGCCAGGTCGGAGACCTGCGAGGAGAGTATGGAGAGGTTCGGGAGCGTCGTGATGGAGGCGACGCTCGACGTGCCCGCGAGGTTGGCGATGAAGTTCGCGGTGGCGCGGGCTTGGGTGTAGTAGAGGTTGGCCGAGCCTTCCGCCAGCGCGTCGGTCGTGGTACCCGCGAGCTGCCCCGCGAACAGGCCGCCAAAGGTCGTGGTATAGACGCCGTTCGTGACCGTGCCCGCGTTGCCGGTGATTGAGCCGCTGATGGTGTTGGAGAACGTGTTGGTGCCGCTGAACGTGTTGTTGTTTGCAAGCAAAGTAGAGGATGCCGCAGTAATCACTATGTTTCCGGTGCCGTCGAAGGTGACGCCGTTGATGGTGCGGGGGGTCTGGAGGGCCGTGGCGGTGGAGGCGTTGCCTACGAGCGAGCCCGTGAGCGTGCCGGTGAGGCCGCCGTTGAAGGCGATGGAGGTGGTGGTGGCGTTGGATGGGAACGGGTAGGCGAAGGTCGACGCGCCGAACGTCGCCGCCGAGAGGCAGGCGCCGTTTACGGCGTAGCAGCCGTTGGCGATATTGATGCCGTTCTGCGCGGTAGTGGAACCGGTGTTGGAGACCGAGAAGAGCGTGGTGGTCGCGCTCGCGGTCGATGAGCCGATGGCGAAGAGCATGGCATTGGGAACGGAGTCGGTCGGGTTCGCCTGGATGCTGAAGCGCGCGAACGGCGTCGTCGTGCCCACGCCCGCGAGCACGCTGCTCTGCCCCAGGCCGCCGAGAACCAAGGAGTTGCTCGCGCTAACCACGGCGCCGGCGCCGATGGCGGTCGAAGTGGAGAGATTGTTCGCCGCGACGTCGCTGAAGGAGCCGACCAGAGTCGTTGAAGTGCCGACAGTGTTGGTCTTCCCCGCGAAGTAGCCGAAGGCGCTGTTGTAGGATCCGCTGCCGTTGTTGTAGAGCGCCTGGGAGCCGAAGGCGCTATTGAAGGTGCCGTAGCTGTTGAAGACGAGGGAGGCGTAGCCGCTGGCGGTGTTGTAGACGCCGCTAGTATTTGCAAAAAGCGAATGGGAGCCGACCGCGGTGTTGTAGACGCCGTAGCTGTTGGTGGCGAGCGAATTGTAGCCGAAGGCGCTGTTATTAATGCCGACAGTGTTTGACTGCATGGACTGGAAGCCCGCGGCGGTGTTGCCGGCGCCGCTGGTGTTGGAGACGAGGGTCGCGAAGCCGAAGGCGCTGTTGCGGGTACCGGTGGTGTTGGAAGCGAGCGCGCCGGCGCCGAGGCCGCTGTTATAGACGCCGGTCGACTGGTTCAACGCACCCGAGTTCAGCCCCAGGAAGACGGAACTGGTGGTACTCGAGGCTGAGAGCAGCGCCTGGCCGCTAAGCGACAGGACGGTCGATGACGCGCCGGATGCGTTGTACGTACCGGCGGTGATGCCGCCGTTGGCGTTGATTACGCCGCCGACGTTGAGGACCGAGGAGACGGTGGTCGAGCCGGTCACTGCGAGCGCGGTCGTGGTGGCGCCGGCAAAGGTGGCGCCGCCGTTGAACGCGATCTGGGTCGTGGTGGCGTTCGAGGGGAACGGGTAGGCGAAGGTGGAGGCGCCGAGGCTTGCCGCAGAGAGGCACGTGCCGTTTACGGCGTAGCAGCCCGAGGCGATATTCATACCACCACCAAGCGTAGAGGTAGCGGTGGTAGTACCCACGAAGCTTGCCGCGACGACTTGGCCTGCGACAGAAAGCTTTGCGTACGGGCTAGTGGTGCCGATGCCGACATTGCCGCCAGATGTCGATATCGTCGTATCGACAGACAAGGTTCCATTGCCGCCTGAAGTCTTGAGGAAGCCGTTTGAAGTGTATTGAGTGAGCTTGATGCTTGAAGCGGAGCTGAAATCCAGAGCATTGACCGTGCCGGAATCCAGCAGCCTCCTATTCGCTATATCCAAGGCGCTGACGCTTGATGCGTCCCTTATCATCGCCGTGGATACGCCGTTTGCCGCCACGGTTCCGGCTGCGGTTAGATTGCCGGCAATGTACGCATTGCCGGTCGTCGTCGCATTACCGCTGACGGTGAGGCCGCCGGTTGCCGTGCCGTTGCCGATGGTCGAGCTCGCGTACGCGGTCAGGCCGCCGTTGAATTGGGTCAGCGTCGAGGTCGAGTTCCCTGCCCCTGCGAACGGGTAGCCCGCGATGGCGGGCGTGCCCGTGAGCTGGGAGTACGGGAGCGAGAGGTTCGGCAAGGTGGTGATGCTCGCGATTGAGGAGGTTGCCGCGAGCTGAGTGACGAAGCGCGGGTCGAAGAGCGAGTTGAACGTCGTGGTGTACACGCCGTTGGTCACCGTGCCCGCGTTGCCGGTGATGGAGCCGTTGATGGTATTTGAGAACGTGTTGGTGCCGCTGAACGTGTTGTTGTTCGCCAAGAGCGTGGAGGAGGCCGCGGTTACGGTGATGTTGGAGGTGCCGTCGAAGGTGACGCCGTTGATGGTGCGGGGGGTCTGGAGGGCCGTGGCGGTGGAGGCGTTGCCTACGAGCGAGCCCGTGAGCGTGCCGGTGAGGCCGCCGTTGAAGGCGATGGAGGTGGTGGTGGCGTTGCTGGGGAACGGATACGCGAACAGGCCCGTCACCTGCGAGGACGGCAGGGAGAGGTTCGGGAGCGTCGTGATGGAGGCGACGCTCGACGTGCCCGCGAGGTTCGCGATGAAGTTCGCGGTGGCGCGGGCTTGGGTGTAGTAGAGGTTGGCCGAGCCTTCCGCCAGCGCGTCGGTCGTCGTGCCCGCGAGCTGCCCCGCGAACAGGCCGCCAAAGGTGGTGGTGTACACGCCGTTGGTCACCGTGCCCGCGTTGCCGGTGATGGAGCCGTTGATCGTGTTGCTGAAGATGTTGGTGCCGCTGAACGTGTTGTTGTTTGCAAGCAAAGTAGAGGATGCCGCAGTAATCACTATGTTTCCGGTGCCGTCGAAGGTGACGCCGTTGATGGTGCGGGGGGTCTGGAGGGCCGTGGCGGTCCCCGCATTGCCGGACACGGAGCCGGTGATGATATTAGAGAAGGTGTTGGTTCCGCTGAAGGTATTGTTGTTCGCCAAGAGCGTGGAGGAGGCGGCGGTGATGATGCTGCTGCCGCCCGCGCTGAACGCCACGCCGTTGATGAATCCGAGGTGCCCGAAGAGGTAGTTAGTGGAGAGCGTAGTGGTAGCGACGACGGCGCCGGAGGCGTCTGTGGAAAGCAGGGCGCTTGAGAGCCCCGCGAGGCTGAGCGTGCCGTTGCTCGAGAACGACGAGGTCGCGGTCGCGCCGAAGCTCGCCGTGTTGCCCGTGACGCGGCCGCTAAAGAGCGACGTCGAGGTCGCGGCGTTCGCCGTGATGGTCGTCGCGCTCAATCCCCCATTGAACGCCAGCTGGGTGGTGGTGGCGTTTGACGGGAACGGGTAGGCGAAGATATCCGACGGCGAAGCGTAGTCGGTGCCCGCCACCGCCGGGACGACCGCGCCGTTTGCGAGGGTCTTAAGAAGCGCGCCCGAAATGCCGGAAATCGCAAACGATGTCGTCGTTGCGTTAGAGAGGAGCGTGTTCCCTACAAGCGTCGTCGAAGCGAGCGAGGCCGACGTGCTCGCGGTTATACTGCTCGCGGTGAGCGAGCCGCCGAAGAATCCGCTGCCGCCGACCGAGAGCTTTGCGAACGGCGAGGTAGTGCCTATCCCGACGTTGCCGCCCATGAAGGTCGCCACGACGGGATTAAGCTCGGTCGAGCTCGCGACGTAGGCGGCGATTGTGCCGCGGCTGTAGATGCCCGATACGCCGACATCGAGCCCGCCGCCGGCGTATATATTGCCGCCCACGGTGAGCGCGTCGGCGATGTTCGCCATGCCGCTCTGGAGGCTCGCGATGTTCGCGGCCGGGAAGCTCGCGCCGTTCACGTCGACGACCGCGAGGCCGTTGAGGTTGGCAGCGATGAAGGCGTACTTGCCCGCCATGGTGATGCCGAGCGCCTCGTCGCCGACATCGACGCCGCCCACCAGCGCCGGGCTCGACTGGTTGGCAAGGTCGAGCACGGTCAGCTCGTGGCCCGCGTCGTTGGCGATGTAGGCGTACTGGCCCGCGACCGCTACGCCGTAGTGCGAGCCCGCATAGCTGCCGACCAGCGTCGGGGTAGCATTGGGATTGCTGACATTGAGCGAATAAAAGCCGTTTACGAGGTCCGCCACGTACAGGTACTTGCCCGAAGCGTACAGGCTCATCGGAGAGCCGCCCGATGCGTAGGTGGCGGTCAGGGCGGGCGCCGTGGGGTTCGAGATGTCTACTATATATATGTTGCCCAGCGAGGCGTCGCTCATGTACGCGTACTTGCCCGCTACCGCCACGGCCTGCGGCTGGGTCGAGCCGCCGGAGACGAAAGAGCCGGCCACCACCGGCGCGGCCGGGTTGGAGACGTCTATTATCTTGAGCGCCTTGGCATTGCCGTCCGCCACGTACAGGTACTTGCCGGAAAGCGCGAGGTTCCACGGATCGTTGACGATAGCGCTCGTGCTCACGACCGAGGGCGCGGCCGGGTTGGAGACATCGATGATAACGAGGCCTATGGCGTTGTCGCCGACGTACGCGTACTGGCCCGCGACCGCTATGGATATAGCTGCCGAAGACCCGCCGTTGTACGCGAACGAGCCGGTCACGACCGGAGCCGCCGGGTTCGAGATATCGAGGATGCGCAGGCCCCCGGTCTCGTTGGCGACATAGGCGTACCGGCCCGATACGGCCGTGGCATAGGTACGGTGGCCGAGCGCGCTTGAAGCGACCAGCTTGGGATCGCCGGACGCGGTCTGCAGTATGTTTCCGCCCACGACCGCGAGGCGCGCCGACGGCGTCGTCGAGCCGATGCCCACGTTGCCCAGCGCGTCGATGGTGGTCGACGCGGTCGTGCCGAACGCCGCGCTGTTGCCCGTTATGCGGCCGCCGAACAGGCTCGCGGTGGAGGTCGCATTGTCGGTAAAGACGCCGCCCACCACCTCGAGCTTGGCGAGCGTCGAGGTGGCGTTGGTGCCGATGAGCACCTGGTTGGTCGAGGTCGAGACGCGGACCGCCGAGCCGTTGAACCAGGTCCAGTTTATCTCGCTGGTGCCGCCGCCGGAACCGGAATCGACGCCGCAGGAGAACACGCCCGCGTTCCACAGGAGCTTGTCGGCGGTGCCGCTGCAGGACGCGAGGCCCGCGCCGTCGAAGGTGCCCGCGACCGCGAGGTTGCCCGCCGCGTCGATAGTCGTGGTGGCCGTCGAGCCGAAGCGCGCCGTCGAAGCGCTCAGCGCGCCGGACGTGAACGAGTTCGTCGTGGTGGCCGCAGCGACCGTGAGGTTGGTGAGATTGACGAGCGACGGGAGCGAGAAGGTTATATTGCCGGTATTCGCGCTGACGCTGATCTGGTTGAGGGTGCCGGTCGCCGACGTGACGCCGCTGTTGGACACCACGTCCCCGATGCGGCTGAGGCCCGTCGAGAATGTGAGCGGATTCTCGTAGTCGGTGCCGGCGTTCGCGGCGACCACCGTCCCCTGCGCGTTGGTCTTAAGCAGGGTCGAGGCGAGCCCCGAGAAGCCGAGCGAGGTCGTCGTCGCGTTGGAAAGGAGCGTGCTGCCGGAAAGCGTCGTGGAGGACAGCGTCGAGGCGGCGGCGGTAATGCCGCCGTTGAACGCTATGAGGGTCGACGTCGCGTTGTTCGGGAACGGGTACTGGTAGATAGTGGCGCTGGTCAGGTAATCGCTGCCGGCGACGGCGGGCACGACCGCTCCGTTTGCCAGGGTCTTCAGCAAGGACGACGTAACGCCGGTGATGGCGAGGTTCGTAGTGGTGGCATTCGAGAGCAGCGTGCTGCCCGACAGCGTCGTGGAAGCCAGCGTCGCGCCCGTGCCGAATACGAGCGCGCCCGTGCCGGTCTCGTCGCCGATGAGCGACGCGAGCTCGGTGGAGGTGTCGATGGATGAGCTGGAGAGCTTGCCGTTGAAGGCGGACCAGTCGGCAGACGAGAGGTAGCCGTCCTGGCCCGCGCCGGCCTGGAAGATGGAGAAGATGCCGGTCGAGGAGTTGTACGAGAGCGGGCCCGAGGCCGAGACCATCCCGCGTACCGTGCTGGTAGCGGCGGCGATGCGGGCGTCGGCGCGCGCGTTCGTGAAGTACAGATTAGAACCCTCGGCGAGATTGCCGGTGGTCTTCTGGGAAAGCCAGTAGTCGCTGGACGTAGTGGAGAACGCGAGGCCCAGCGAGCTGAAGTACGCGGCGCTCGTGGTCGAGAAGGAGTTGGCGAGGTAATAGCTCCCCTCCTGGCCGTCGAACGTGCCGGTCCAGTCGCCCGCCGTATCGAGCGTGAGCGCGCCCCCGACGTTCTGCAGGCCCGCGCCGGTGAGGTTGGTGAAGTACTCGCCGTTCACGCCGAGCACCGGCGTATATATAGAAGAAGAGGTCGCATTCGAAAGCAGCGTCCTGCCGGTGAGCGTAGTGGAGGCGATGGTCGAGGCTCCCGCCGCGGTAACGCCGCCGTTGGCGTTCACCACGCCGCCGGCGTTGAGGACGCCCGAGACGGTCGTGGAGCCCGTGACCGCGAGCGCGGTCGTGGTCGCGCCCGCGAAGGTCGCTCCCCCGTTGAACGCGATCTGCGTGGTGGTGGCGTTGGACGGGAACGGATAGCCGATGGCGTTGGTGACGGTGACCGCGCCCGTGGCGCCCGAGAGCGAGATGCCGGCGCCCGCAGTGAGCGACGTCACGAAGCTGGTGGAGGTGGAGATCTGGTAGAGCGTGCCGTTGTTGGCGCCGACGAGGCCGGTCAGGGTACCGAGGCGCGGCGCGTTCGTGAAGGTCTGCGTGCCGGCCCACGTGTTGGAGGTGGTGGTGCCGAACGCGAGCGAGACGGCATTAACCGTGCGCTGGAGCGGATAGCTGAAGGTCAGCGGGTTCTCGTAGTCGGTGCCCGCCACCGCCGCCGCCACCGCCCCGCTGCTGGCCTTGAGAAGGCCGGTGAGCGTGCCGATAGTGAGCGACGTCGTCCTGAAGGCCGTCGAAGTCGCGGCCGCGTAGGTCGGCGACGTGGAGGCGGTGAAGACGCCGGTCGAGCCGTTGTACGTGAGGTAGCCGTTCGCTGAAGAAAGCGACGAAGAGGATACCTTGCCGTTGAATGTCGACCAGTCAGCCGACGAGAGATAGCCGCTCTGCGCGCCCGTGGCCTGCGCGATGGAGAGCGTGGTGCCCGAGAACGAGAGGGGGCCCGTGACCGCAGCCGAGGCGATAGCGCCGGTGCCGTTGCCGATGAGGAGGCCGCCGAGCGTGGTCGAACCGGTGCCGCCGTTGGGGACGCCGAGGGTGCCCGTGAGCTGGCTCATGCCGATCGAGGACGTGGCGACGACCTGGCCCTGGGCGTTGACCGCGAGCACCGCGTTCGAGAGATTGGCGAGCGTGAGGGCGCCCGCGGAGCTGAACGACGAGGTCGCGGTCGCGCCGAAGCTCGCCGTGCTGCCCGTGACGCGGCCGCCGAAGAGGCTGGTGGAGGTGGCCGCATCTGCCGTGATGGTCGTCGCGCTCAATCCCCCGTTGAACGCCAGCTGGGTGGTGGTGGCGTTCGAGGGGAACGGGTAGGCGAACAGGCCCGTCACCTGCGAGGACGGCAGGGAGAGATTCGGGAGCGTCGTGATGGAGGCGACGCTCGACGTGCCCGCGAGGTTCGCGATGAAGTTCGCGGTGGCGCGGGCTTGGGTGTAGTAGAGGTTGGCCGAGCCTTCCGCCAGCGCGTCGGTCGTGGTACCCGCGAGCTGCCCCGCGAACAGGCCGCCGAAGGTGGTGGTGTACACGCCGTTGGTGACCGTGCCCGCGTTGCCGGTGATTGAGCCGGTGATGGTGTTGGAGAACGTGTTGGTGCCGCTGAACGTGTTGTTGTTCGCCAAGAGCGTGGAGGAGGCCGCGGTTACGGTGATGTTGGAGGTGCCGTCGAAGGTGACGCCGTTGATGGTGCGGGGGGTCTGGAGGGCCGTGGCGGTGGAGGCGTTGCCGGTCAGCGAGCCGGTTACGTTGCCGATTACCCCGCCGTTGGCGTTGATGACGCCGCCGACGTTGAGCGTGCTGCTGACGGTCGTGGAGCCGGTGACCGCGAGCGCGGTCGTAGTGGCGCCCGCGAAGGTGGCGCCTCCGTTGAACGCCAGCTGGGTGGTGGTGGCGTTGGATGGGAACGGATACGCGAAGCTGCTGCCGCTCGTGAGGTAGTCGACGCCCGCGGTAGCGGCGGTCACGACGCCGTTTACGGTCTTAAGGATTCCGTTCGGGATTCCCGATATAACAAGGTCCGTCGTCGACGCGTACGAAGCGGTGATGCCGGTCGTCGAGGCGTAGTCTATGGACGCGCCGCCCAAGACGCCGAGCTTGGCGAACGGCGAGACGAGCGTCGAAGTCGACGTCCCGCCGACAAGCACCTGGTTGGTGCTCGTTGCCGGGCGTATGGTCGAGCCGTTGAAGTACGTCCAGTTGACGTCGGTGCCGCCTCCGCCTCCGCCGGTCGCGGATATGGTGAGCGTATCCGAGCCATCGTCATACGTGAGATTGACGCCGCTGCCCGCCTGCAGGAGCGCGCCGACGCGGTCGTCTACGCGCTCGTCGGTGTAATAAAGATTGGACCCCTCCGCAAGCGCGCTCGTCGTCGTCGCCGAGAAGAAATTGTAGAACGGCACGCCGAAGTTCGCGAGGTTGGCGGCATTGAGGTAATAGCTGCCCTCCTGGCCGTCGAACGTGCCGGTCCAGTCGCCGGACGTGTTGGCGACATAGTCGGTGCCCGCCACCGCCGCTACCACCGCTCCATTGCTCAAGGTTTTAAGGAGCGACGAAGTGACGCCGGTGACGGCGAGGTTCGTGGTGGTGGCATTGGCAAGAAGCGTCTTTCCGCTAAACGTATTGTTGTCTGTGAGCAGGGTCGAGGACGCGGCGGCGACGGTGATGTCCTGCGTGCCGTCGAAGGTGACGCCGTTGATGGTGCGAGGGGTCTCAAGGGCGGTGGCGGTCGAGGCGTTGCCCACCAGGGAGCCGGTTACGTTGCCGATTACCCCGCCGCTGGCGTTGATGACGCCGCCGACGTTGAGCGTGCTGCTGACGGTCGTGGAGCCGGTGACCGCGAGCGCGGTCGTAGTGGCGCCCGCGAAGGTGGCGCCTCCGTTGAACGCCAGCTGGGTGGTAGTGGCGTTGGATGGGAACGGGTAGGCGAACAGGCCCGTCACCTGCGAGGACGGCAGGGAGAGGTTCGGGAGCGTGGTGATGGAGGCGACGCTCGACGTGCCCGCGAGGTTGGCGATGAAGTTCGCGGTGGCACGGGCTTGGGTGTAGTAGAGGTTGGTCGAGCCTTCCGCGAGTGCGTCGGTGGTGGTGCCGGCGAAGCTTGAAGCGAAGCGCGGGTCAAACAGGGAGTTGAACGTCGTGGTATACACGCCGTTGGTGACCGTGCCCGCGTTGCCGGTGATTGAGCCGGTGATGGTGTTGGAGAACGTGTTGGTGCCGCTGAACGTGTTGTTGTTCGCCAAGAGCGTGGAGGAGGCCGCGGTTACGGTGATGTTGGAGGTGCCGTCGAAGGTGACGCCGTTGATGGTGCGGGGGGTCTGGAGGGCCGTGGCGGTGGAGGCGTTGCCTACGAGCGAGCCCGTGAGCGTGCCGGTGAGGCCGCCATTGAAGGCGATGGAGGTGGTGGTGGCGTTGCTGGGGAACGGGTAGCCAATAGTGTTGGTAATGACGCCGGTCGCGGGGTTGTACGCGATGCCCGCGCCTGCGGAGAGCGAAGTCGAAGAGATCTTATCGTTGAAAGTCGACCAGTCGGCCGCAGTGAGCTTGCCGGTATTGGAAGCCGATGCGATAGGAAAATTGAATGTAATGGTGTCCGCCGCCGCGGTAATAGTGAAGTCGCTGCCCGAGGTCGAGGTTGCAAGCGTAATGGACGTGCCCGACTGCATCTGGCCGGCAGGGCCGATTTGCGTGATGCTTCCGCCGCCGCCCGAGCCGCACGCCGAGCCGGTGCCGGAGACCGTACCGGAGGAGTTTATCTGGAGGCACTGCGTGGAGCCGGTAGCGATGCCGGAGATGACAAGGTTGGTCGTGCTCGCGGTCGTGGCGGTTATCGCGGTCGTCGACGCGTACGCGATGGTCGCGCTCGGCGCAGTGAGCCCGCCGTTGAGCGCCAGCTGGGTGGTGGTGGCGTTGCTGGGGAACGGGTACGCGAAGGTTGCGTAATTCTTGCCGGACAGCAGGTAGTCCGCAGACGTCGTCGAGAAGAAATAACCCTTGTCTATGGTCGAGAGATTGTATGCCGCTGAAGTGGTCGAGAAGAAGTAGCCCTTATCCAGAACGGAAAGCTGGTACGCGGCCGAAGTTGTCGAGAAAAAGAACCCCTTATCGACGCCGTTGAGGTACGACTGCACCAGCGAGTCGGTGTAGTACTTATTCACGCTTCCCTCTGCCAAGGCGTCGGTCGTCGTGCCCGCGAGTTGCCCGGCGAAGAGGCCGCCGAAGGTGGTGGTGTACACGCCGTTCGTGACGGTGCCCGCGTTGCCGGTGATTGAGCCGGTAATGGTGTTGGAGAAGGTGTTGTTCCCGGAGAAGGTGTTGTTGTTTGCAAGGAGCGTGGAGCTTGCTGCGGTTACGGTGATGTCCTGCGTGCCGTCGAAGGTGACGCCGTTGATGGTGCGGCCGGTCTGCAGTGCCGTGGCGGTGGAGGCGTTGCCGGTCAGCGCCCCGGTGAGGCCGCCGTTGAAGGCGATGGAGGTGGTGGTGGCGTTCGAGGGGAACGGGTAGGCGAAGGTCGCGTAGTTCCCCGCCGCCTGGTAGTCGGTGCCGGCGACGGCGGGCACCACGACCCCGTTTACGGTCTTCAAGAGCGCGTTTGATACGCCCGAGACGACCAGGTTGGTCGTAGATGCGTAGTCGGCGGTAATGCCGGTCGTCGAGGCGAAAGACACAGTGAGCCGGTTGGCGCCCTCGTCGTAGGTGAAGCCCGCTTCGCCGCCGAAGTCGCCCGCATCGTTGTACTGCACCTGGCCCGTAGAACCGCCCGGGGTGCCGCTCCCGGAGCCCGCTGTGTCGTTATCGCACACGACATTGCCCGAGGAATCGGTCGTAAGCTTGCCGCCGTTGTTGTACGCGCTGCAGTCGGCATTAAGCGCGATGCCCGCCAGGGTCGAGGTGGCCGACACGGAAAGCGCGCCCGTAAGCGTCCCGCCCGTAAGCGGCAGGTAGTTAAGCGCCGGGATGTCGGCGGCGGTGAGGCTTGAGAAGTCGGCGATGCCTCCGCTGCCGCGCCGCGACAGAGAACGGTACACGCCGTCTATCTGCGCATTGAGGAAGTCGTAGGTAACGAAGCCGCCAAGGTCGGCCGCCTGCGCGGGAACCGCGCGCTCCACGGTGCGCTCTATCGTGCGCTCCACAACGGGATAGGTGTTCGTCACGAAGGTCTGCGTGGTTGTCGCGGCAACAACGGCAGGCTGTGCGGCGGGCGACGCCGGCTGCGCAGCCAGCGTGCGGTCTGCCTGCATTGAAGGCGCTACTGCAACATCGCGGCTCGGAGCGAACAGCGATGCGATAGCGCGCCATACGCTCTCGAAGGAAAACGATACCGTCGAGAAGAACGGCGACTCGATGCGGCCCGCGGAAGCGGACAGGGCCTCCGGCTGCGCCCGGGCGGCGGAAAACGCCGCGCTCGACGCGTACGCCGCGCCGCCTAGGAGCATGCTTATAAGCAAGGCCGCGGCGGCATGACGCGAAAGCGGGATTGCCGGAATGCGGCTCATGATGCCTTGCGCGGGCTTTCCCTCCGCTTTGCCGTTAGCCCGGGCGAACGCCTTCGATTCGTTGCGGCGCTCAGCGGAAAGCATTTCTGAGCGCGCAAGGCGCGCCGCATCGCGGCCCGCCCGGAAGCTCTCAAGCGACTTAGGGTCGATGTACCACTGGCCCTGGTGCCGCACGCCTTCGATCTTTCCCTCGCGGCACAAGCGGCTCACGTAGTCGGGAGCGCACTCCAAAAGAACGGCGGCCTTTCGGGCGTTAAGCAGTGTCTCGCCGGTCTTTGAAAAGAGCTTTTTGCTTGAGGTCATAGGGCCGAAAAATCTTTTGTTTGCTCGGAAAGTTCGTGTGCGGAGTTATGAATAATTTTAAGCCGGGCTTTTTATTTTTCTGTCAAAAAAGTGAAGAAAATAAGCCGCAAAAGCGCAAGGATAAAAACAGCGTTAGCGCGGCGCCACCCTCTCAATCAAGCCCAAAATTAGCACCGGCCACGCTTTCGATTGACGCTAATCATTCAAAAGACATACCCGATAAAAAGCATGAAATCGCATTACCGAGTACTCCTTTATTTAAAAAGCATTTTTCGTATAGCCTATCCGATATCTCGGCTAAAAGAGTTTATAAATAAGGCTTTTTGCGCATTAAGCAAAATAAAACTCCCGTCAATTATTTGACGGGAGTATGTTTTTGTTTGATTTAAACGTAATTTGACAAATACAGTATTGTGACCCCGAATGCTTACCAGTGGATAGCGCGGATGACGGTGGCTGACTTTCCCTGCTCTGAAACGATGGTGGTCGATATGAAATTAGAGGCGAACACAGACGCTACCGTCGCAAGCAAGGCTACGAATGCGAGGCTCTTGTACGGGAATGAGGAGGGCTTGCGCGGCGCCGGAGCAGGACGATGGGATGACTGCAAGGCTTCGGAATTGGCGGATATCGCATCGCTATGCACGTAGTCATCCGCCGCATAGCGCAAGCCTCCCCTCTGCGGCTCTTCCGGCGCAAAAGCGCGCACGGGTATGCGCGTCTCCCGCCACCTAACAGCCTCCTGCTCTTCCATATAAGGGGCGTGGTATATGGCGCGCACCGGCTCTTGCGCATGGCGCGGCGCGGGTACCGGCTGCTCTTTTGCCTCATTCGCTTGGGTGCTCGCGCTTTCGACACCGCTTACCTGCACCAGGCGCGTGACAGGTATTTCAATTTCCGCGCCTGACTCCAAAGAAGGGGCGGCAGGATGCGGTACCTCTTCATCGGCTGTGCGGACAGGAACAGGCTCAGGCGCGGGAACAGCATCGTGCTGAGCGACGGGAACGGAGGCCGGCGCCGGTTCAGCGACCGCGGGCGCATCATTGATTAGGGCCGGCTCTTCTGCCGGGACCGGGACTACCACGCGGGGAGGCGCAGGCATGGGCGCCTTGCCCAGGTACGCATTGAGCGACTCCTCATCTATATACCAGGAACGCCCGACTTTCTGTCCGGCCACTTTCTTGGAGCGGATAAGCTGTCCCATGTAGTCGCTGTGATAGCCATGCTCACGTGCGGCGCGGCGCGTCGAGATGTGTCGCTTTCCCGATATTTCTAGCTCATCCATATATAAATGATACACCCCGCTTTGCCGAGACGCAAAACGGGGTGCCGATATATCGGGTAGAAGGCACTCCCCTTAGAGAAGAAGCGACTCAAGCGCGGCTTTAAGGGCAGCCGGATTCGCCGAGCCTCGGGACTCCTTCATGCCTTGGCCGAGCAGGAACTGGAGCGCCGCCGCCTTCCCTGCCTTGAAGTCGGCAACGACGGACGGATGGGCATCGATGACTTTCTGCGCGACGGCCTTAAGCGCCCCTTCGTCGCTCTGCTGCTCGTACTTGCGTATGGCGTCCGCCAGGTCGCCACCGTTCACAAACACCTCCGCGAGCGCGTCCTTCGCTCCGCGCGACGAGAGCTTGCCCTCGCCTATGGCGGCAAGCATGGCGCTGAGGCCTTCGGGGGATATGCGCGACACGCCCTTCTCGCCGTGCTTCGCCGCAAGGCCCGCGATGTCGGAGCCTATGTAGTTTGCAGCAAGCGCCTTGTCGCCGACTACCGCGTCGAACAAGGCGCCGTAGCGCGCGTCCTGCACGAACATTTCCGCGTACTCTGGCTTTGCGCCCGTTATGACGTAGCGCGCGCGCTTCGCCCACGGGAGCTCTGGCATCGCGCCATCGAGCGCCTCCGCGGAAAGCTCGGGAATCTCAGAAAGCCTGAGCTTGGGCAGGTCGGGGTCCGGGAAGTAGCGGTAGTCGTGGGCTTTCTCCTTCTTGCGCTGTACGTAGGTTTTCTGCGCGCGCTCGTCCCAGCCCAGCGTCTCTTGCGCCACCGTGCCGCCGGAATCAAGCAACGCCGACTGGCGCGCTATCTCGTAGGCGATGGCGCGCTCGACGGAGCGGAAGGAGTTGAGGTTCTTTACCTCGACCTTGGTGCCGAGAGTATCATCGGCGCTTATTGAAATATTCGCCTCGACGCGCATCTCGCCTTTCTCCATGTTCGCCTCGCCCGCCCCGAGCGAGCGCAGGAGCGTCTGGAGCTCGCGCGCGAACGCGCCAGCGTCTTGCGCGTCATGTATGACCGGCTCGGTCACCAGCTCCATGAGCGGTACGCCGGCGCGGTTGTAATCGACGAGGCTCTTGCCGCGCTCATGCTGGGAGCGCGCGGTGTCTTCTTCAAGGTGTATGCGCGTTATCGCGATGCCGTTGAGGGAGCCTCCCGACACCAGCGGGTAGGCGTACTGGCTTATCTGGTAGCCCTTGGGGATGTCCGGGTAGAAATAATTCTTCCGGTCGAACTCCGTGTAGTCCGCGATCCTCGAGCCCAGGGCGCGGCCGACCATGAGCACGTGGCGCACCGCCTCGCGGTTTATGACCGGAAGCGTGCCGGGATGCGCCATGCACACCGGACAGATGTTCTGGTTGGGGCGCTTCTCATCCGCGTCGTTGCGGCACGCGCAGAACATCTTGGTTTCAGTCCGGAGCTCGGCATGTATCTCCAGGCCGATAGTCGCTTTATAGGTCGCCATAGCTATATGACGATACTACCTCGGGGCTATGCTTTTCTCAACAGGGCTACGAGCCGGTCGCCGAGCGCCTTTACCGCAGCGTCATCCAGCACCGAGACGGTATAGACCGGAGCGCCGTGGAGCCGCATGCGGGCAGCCACCTCTTCTATGAAAACGGGGTCGCGCGTGTCGGCCTTGGTGAGCACTACGACCTCCCGCTTGCCGGACAGGTCGACCGGGGAGTACCTGGCGACCTCCTTGCGCACTATGCGGTAGTCGTCCTCCGGATTCTCGGATTCCAGGGATACGCAGTGGACCAGCAGCTCGGTACGGGCGATGTGGCGCAGGAACTTCGAGCCGAGTCCCCTGCCCTCGGACGCTCCCTCTATGAGCCCGGGAATATCGGCAAGCACGAAGCCGTATAAAACGCCGAGATTCGGATCGAGCGTGGTGAAGGCGTACGCCCCGATTTTCGCCGAGGCGCCCGTGAGCGCGTTGAGGAGCGAGCTCTTGCCCGCGTTCGGCAAGCCGATAAGTCCCGCCTGGGCGATAAGCTGGAGCTCTATCTCGAGCTCCGCCGACTCTCCTTCCCCGCCGGGCATGGCCGCGTCCGGGGCGCGGTTGACCGAGGATTTGAATACCTCGTTGCCCGCGCCGCCGCGCCCGCCCTTGAGTATCAAAATCTGCCGGCCCTCTTCCAGGACCTCGTGGACCTCGCCGGTCTCCTTGTTGCGGATAAGCGAGCCTACCGGCACGTCGATAACCAGGTCCTCCCCCTTCTTGCCGTGCCTGCTTCGGTTTTCGCCCGCAGCGCCATCGCCCGCCGCGAACCTCTTTTCGCCGCGATAGCGCGCCAGGAGCGACACGTTGCGTACGCCGCGCGCGTAGACATCGCCCCCGTCGCCGCCGTTGCCGCCGGACGGTCCCGAGTATTCCTTGCCCTTCAGGTGGAGCCAGCGCACGACGCCGTCCCCTCCCTTGCCCGCTTTTGCGGCTATCGTAAGCTCATCGACTAAGGCCATAGGAGTTTACAGGGCGGCATCCACCGCCCACGACACGAGCGCGAGCACCGCCGCGCCGAAAAGCGCGGCCAGGAAGCCCGACACCTCGAAGCCCTGCACGAAGGACGCCACGAACCAGAAGAGGAGCGCGTTGAGCACGAACGAGAAGAGCCCGAAGGTGATGATATTGATGGGCAGGGTCAGGAGCCCGAGCACGGGGCGTATCGTTATCGACATGACGCCCCAAATGAGCGCCGCGATGGCCGCCGTGTAGAAGTTGGCCACGGAAATGCCGTCTATGAGGCTCGGCATGAGCAATAGCGCCCCTGCGGTTGCCAGTATGCGGACTGTTATCTTAAGCATAGGCCTATAGTGCCCTATTACAGGTAGTTGAGCAATCGGTCGTAGCCGGCTCCACCGAAGAGGTCCAGGCCCCACGCGACGAGCGTGCCCATGGTGCCCGTGAGCATGAGCGCCCCGAGGAGGACCAGCACGATGCCGCCAACTGCCGAAAGCGCCTTCGAGAGCGGGCCCGCGCGCGCCACCACCCCCTCGGCCCGGCCTATGAGCCATGCGCACGCGAGAAACGGGAGAGCGAGGCCGAGCGAGAATACGCCGAGCAGCAGCGCCCCTTCAAGCGCGGTCGCGGTCGCCGAGGCGAGAAACAGTATGGTGCCGAGAATGGGGCCGATGCAGGGGCTCCAGCCCAGGGCAAACAGCGCGCCTATTAGAAAAGAACTGTGCGGGTGGCCGAGGGAGAGCCACTTAGGGAGGCGTATGCGGCGCTCGCCCGACAACAGCGGCATATTGAATGCGCCGAGCATCGTAAGCCCGAAGAGGATGATGACGAGGCCCGCGGCGCGCGCGATGAGGGGGCGCCACGGGCCCAGAAGGGCCCCTATGGCAGCCGCGAACGAGCCGAGAAGGATGAAGACGGCCGAGAAGCCCAGGACGAACGCGAGCGCGTTTATGAATATGCGGCGGCGCGCGCTTCCCGCCTGGCCCTGGGGAACTCCGGCGATGAACGCGAGGTAGCCCGGCACGATGGGAAGGGTGCAGGGAGCGAGGAACATGAGGAAGCCGGCGACGAACGCCCCGACAAATAGCGGTATATCCATGCGCTTATTGTAGCAAAGCAAAATCCCGCGCTGCTGCGCCGCGCGGGATTTTGAAATGCGCTATCTGACCAGTCGCCACTCCCCGCTCCTTATAAGCGGCTCGGCTTTCTTATACTTCATCTCCCGCGTTTCCGTGCCGTTGGTTATCGTCACCTTGTCGTTGCGGCCCATCTCGGATTCATCCGTCGCGGCCGCCTGGCCCTGCGGCGAGGCGGATGCCGATGCCGGTATGACCGGCGTTATAGGCGGCTCGGCGGCGAGGCCCGTGGGCGCGCCCGCAGGCAGAGGCTCGAGCCGCTCCAGCGTCTCGAACACGCGGCCCTTGAAGTCGTCCTCCATGGACTTGAACATGTTCGTGCCCTCCTTGCGATACTCGACCAGCGGGTCGCGCTGGCCGTACGCGCGCAGGTTCACGCTTCCGCGCAGGTACTCCATGCTCTCGAGATGGTCGACCCAGAGCGTATCGAGCATCTGGAGCATTATAGTGCGCGCCGCCGACAGGAAATTATCAAGCCCGAGCTCCTGCTCCTTCCTTTCAAGGACGGCGCGGGCCTCCTCGCTCCCGCCCGCGAGCTCGGTCAGCACCTGCGCGATAGCCTCGCCGCGCCCGGACAGTATGCGGCGGCGGCGCTCGTAAATGGCGCGGCGCTGCTTGTCGAGCACGTTGTCATATTCCAAAACATGCTTGCGCGCGTCGAAGTTGAAGCCCTCAATCTTGGTCTGGGCGCTCTCAAGCGAGCGCGTGACCATCCTGTTCTCTATGGCCTCGTCCTCGGGGATGCCGAAGCGGCCCATGAGGCTCTTTATGGTGTCGGAAGCGAACACGCGCATGAGCGTGTCCTCGAGCGACACGAAGAAGCGGGTCTCGCCCGGATCGCCCTGGCGGCCCGAGCGGCCGCGCAGCTGGTTGTCGATGCGGCGCGCCTCGTGGCGCTCGGTGCCCAGGACGAACAGGCCCCCGAGCGAGCGCACCTCGTCGGCCTCCTCGGGCGTCGCCGTCGCGCCGCCGAGCTTGATGTCGACGCCGCGGCCGGCCATGTTGGTGGCGATGGTGACCGCGCCCTTGCGCCCCGCGCCGGCGACTATCTCGCCCTCGCGCTCGTGGTTCTTGGCGTTGAGTATCTCGTGCGGCACGCCCTCCTGGCGCAGGAACGCGGAGAGAAGCTCGTTCTTCTCTATGGAGACGGTGCCCACCAGGACCGGCTGGCCCTTCTGGTGCACCTCCTTTATCGCGCGCGCTATCGCCTTGAACTTGCCGGCCTCGGTCTGGTATATGAGGTCGTTCTGGTCCTTTCGGATGACGGGCTTATTGGTCGGTATCTCGACGACGTCGAGCTGGTAGACCGTGTAGAACTCCTCGGCGGAGGTCTTGGCGGTACCGGTCATGCCCGCGAGCTTCTCGTAGAGCCTGAAGTAGTTCTGGTACGTAATGGAGGCGTACGTGCGGCTTTCGCGCTGGACGGCCACGCCCTCCTTGGCCTCTATCGCCTGGTGCAGGCCTTCCGACCAGCGGCGGCCCGGCTGCATGCGGCCGGTGAACTCGTCGACGATGATTATCTCGCCGTCCTTGACCACGTATTCCTTGTCCCTGCGGAAGAGCGCCTGGGCGCGCACCGCGGTCTCCAGGTGGTGGACGTACTTGATGCCGCCCTCGGTGTATATGTTCTCGACGCCGAGCAGGCCCTCCGCGCGGGTGATGCCCTCGTCGGTGAGCGATATCGCCTTGCGCTTCTCGTCCACGGTATAGTCGCGCTCTTTCTCCAGGGCCGCCGCCACCTTGGACATGGAGCGGTAGATATCCTCCGAATCCTGCGCCGGCGCGGAGATGATGAGCGGCGTGCGCGCCTCATCAATGAGGATGGAGTCTATCTCGTCGACGACCGCGAAGTAGTGCCCGCGCTGGCGCAGGCCCTTCTGGTCGTACGCGATGTTGTCGCGCAGGTAGTCGAATCCGAACTCCGAGTTGGTGCCGTAGGTGATGTCGGCCTCGTACGCCTCGCGCCGCACGCACGGCCGGAGGAACTCGTGCACGATATGGAAGCTGCCCGTCTCGTCGCGCTCCTGGTCGAGCTCCTTGTGGTTCGCGTCGTAGCGCCAGCTGCCGTCGCCGGCTATGACGCCGAGCGACATGCCGAGCGCCGCGTAGATCTGCCCCATCCATACCGCGTCGCGTCGCGCCAGGTAGTCGTTTACCGTGACGACGTGCACCCCCTTCGCCATGAGCGCGTTGAGGTACACGGCGGTGGTCGCGACCAGCGTCTTGCCTTCGCCGGTCTTCATCTCGGCGATGCCGCGCGAGTTGAGCACGATGCCGCCCACGAGCTGGACATCGAAGTGGCGCAGGCCGAGCGTCCTTCGCGCCGCCTCGCGCACCGCCGCGAACGCCTCAGGGAGGAGGCTCTCCAGCGTATCCCCGCCCGCGATGCGGTTGCGCAGCGCATGGGTCGTCTGGCGCAATTCCTCGTCGGAGAGCCCCTGGAACCGCGGCTCGAGCGCGTTTATAGCCTCGACCGTTTGGGCGCTGCCTTTGACTATTTTCTGCCCCGGATCACCGAACAGCCCTTTGATCGAAATCATGGCATGATACTACCACTTTTTAGCGTTTTAGCCATGCGGAACGGGCCGCCGCCCGCCTCGCGCAGGCACAGAAAAACCCCGATCCTAAGATTCGGGGCTTTTCTTTCGAGAGGATTGCCCGCGCTAAAAACATGCGCGGGTGGCAGGCCTTAGCGGCGAGCCTTCTTGGCCTTCTTGGCCTTCTTCTTTGCGGCCTTTTTCTTTTTTGCCATGATAGTTTCGGCTTTCGCCGTAATTTGGTTTCGCATCGTTCGACCGCGCTTATCTGAGTCCCTAGGAGAGACAGTAACCGCTTGTTCGATGCACTGACATAAGTATCGAGCATATGAACTGCAGATACAATGAAAATTATTTTTTAAATGTGGATAACTTTGAAAAAATTCATATTCAATCTTAAGAAATATTTTTTTAAAAAAATAAATCGAAGATGATAGCGCTGCGCGTTGAGCGATGAGAAAAATAATTTGAAGCGCCGAACGCGCCGCACAAAAAAAGACGCAGGATGTCCTGCGTCTTTTCCTTTGCTTTGCCCACAACTCCCGATTGCGCGGTCGCGCAATCGGGGTCGCGGTCAGGCGTAATTTTTTGCTAAAAATTCGCACGACCCTGGCTCGCGCCGTCGCGCTCCGCCCCTGAAGCCTGCGTGCTCTCGGCTTCAGCCCGCCTCGGCCGTTTTGCCTGCTAGCAAAACATGCCTCCGGCCGGCGTAAACAACAAAAGAATGCAAAGCAGTTTGCATTCTTTTGTGTTACGCCCCCGGTGGGAAGCGGAAGGCGAGCTCCAAAACATTGTCCTAATGTGAGTGCCCCGCTCCCCACCCGAAGCGCACATTACCAGTATATCCCTAAAAAATTAAAACGCGGATTCCAAGCGGCAGAGCGGTTGCGCCGGATGCGGCGCGAGGCGCCAAGGCGCGATATCTCCAAGACCTAGCGAGCTGGGGCGCGGAGATTCGCAACGCAGGCAACACAGCGAGGCGCCGGCGCAACCGCTCCGCACAAACGAAAATGGCCCCCGAGGAGGGCCGCTTTCGTGGACTGTGTTTTGGTACAGCTCTCCTAGCCGCACTCACTCCCGCAGTATACACCCTATTGCTTGATGATGATATTGTCGTTCTGCACCTGCGTAATAAGGCTCTCAAGCTGGCCCGCCGCCGCAGGATTGAGCACCTGCATGGCTTTCAGCTGGGCGATAGTGGCGGGCTTGTCGCCTGCGGCGTAGTAGGCGCTCGCGAGGCTCAGGTTCGCGTTGAAGTCCTTGGGATTCTTCTCGACGCGCATCTTCCATATCGCTATCACGCGGTCGTACATCTTGAGGTTGCCGTACACCTGCAGGAGCTGGTCGCTGTCGACGGCAGTCGAGCCGAACCGCTCCGCAATGAGCGCGTCAGCCGCGGCGGTATCCTTGGCGTAATAGAGGCCCATCGCGTAGTAGATGAGCGCCTGGTCGTTCTCCGGAGCCTCGTCGTACGCCTGCTTGAGCGCGTCGAGCGCCTTGGGAATATCGCCGCCGCTCAGGTACGAGAGCCCGAGCTGGAAGAGTATCTGCTGCTTGCCCGGCGAGAGCTCGAGCGCCTTCTGCGCGTGCTCTATGGCCTTGAGCGGCTGTCCGAACTGGCCGTACAGCCCGCTCGCGAAGAGCTCGAGTCGGGCGTCGCCCTTGCGCTGATTCATGAGGGTATCCATTGCGGACACCGACTCCTCGAAGTACTCCTGCTTTACGGCCGCGGGCGCCTGCGAGGGCGCGATGGAGCTGCCGGCGAAGCTCGCGAGCTGCTCGACGCTTTCCTGGTAGCCAAGCGGGCTTCCCGGCCACGCGCCGGCGCCGAGCACCCCCTTGAAGTTCTCAAGCGTCGCGGCGGGGTCCGATGTCTGCGAAATGGTATGCACGAGAGCGTTCGCGCGCGCGATGCCCGGCGCATTGAGCGCCCACCCTCCGACGGCAACGGCGATAATGACGGCCGGCGCCGCTATGGCTACCGCGTGGTGGCCGGCAGGGCGCGTCATCCACGAGCGGCCCGGAAGCTCGCGCCAGCTCAGCCCGTGCACGAAAGCCAGGACGGCCAGGAAGCAGAGCGACGACGTGAGGTTATCGAACACCAGGAGGTTGTTGAACGCGTAGCCCGCCAGGAGGCCGAGCAGTACCGCCTGCTGGGGCACGCTAAGCTCGCGCGAGCGGATGACGGCCCATGCCGCGAGGACAAAGAGCGCGAGGTACGCGATGAACGCCGGGAAGCCGCCCGCTATCATCCAGTCGAGGAACTGGTTGTGCGCGCGGTCGAACCACTGCTCCTGGTCCCACATGCCGGGGTTGTAGTGCTCGTTGAACACGTAGCTGAAGTTCTCCTGCCCCCACCCGGCCAGAGGGCGCTCGGCCGCGCCGGAGACCGCCATAGGCCATATATAGAAGAGGCGGGAGATGGTCGTCTTTTCGGTGAGCGATATGGAGGCGAGACGGCCCAGCGTGCCGCCCTGCTGCTTGAGCGTATCGCGGAAGGCGAAGAACGCGCCGGCAAGCACCATCACGCCGACCAGTCCTCCCAGGGACCACTTGCGCAAGCCCGCCCACTTGCCCTCTTTGGCGCGCCAGGCAACCCATATCATCGCGACGACGAGGCCGCCGATAGCGCCCAGGAGCGCGCCGCGGGTCTGGGTCAGGTACAAGCCGGCGCACTGGAGCACGAGCGCCAGCCCGTAGACCGTCTGCATGGTCGTGCTCAGCTTTGCGCGGCGCGCCAGCATGAACAGGGTCAGGAATATGTTGAAGAGCATGTACACCGCGAGGTACGTCGCGTTGCCGAAGCTCGTGTCGGCGCGGGCGCCGGACTGCGAGGACGGGTGCAGGCCGAAGAGCTCGAGGCCCTGGAAGAGCGCGTAGACGCCCATGACCATGGAGAGCCCTATGGACGTGTTGAAGAACCGCTCCCACAGGTTCTCGGCGGTCAGCACCGCGCCCATGATGACGAAGTACGCGAACAGGTGAAGGAGGCTCACGTACCCTTCCATGCGCTCGAAGTTGCTCCAGAAGCTCTTTACGGGGTCGACGGACGCGAGCGTCGCCACGGCCATCCACGCGGTAAGCCCGAGCGCGGCCCACATGACCCAGCTGGCGCGGGGCCGGTACTTTGGATCGCGCAGCGCGAGCAGTATATAGAGCGCGGCAACTATCTCTATGATGATGCGGAACGCGAAGTTCTTGCCCGTTATGTACGGAAAGAAGAGGTTGGACATGAGCGTGCCGTCGGCGACGACGAACGGTATTAAAAGGGTCGCGAACAGGCCGCTAATGACGCCCCAGCGCAGGTACGTGGTGTAATTCATAATGAGGTAATACTACCCCACCCCCGCCCGGCGGGCAAAACGGCTACGGCGTCCCGAGGTCGTCAAACCAGATGCGGTCGCCCAGATCGGGCCGGCCGCCGTCTCCGGAAATAAGCACCGTGTCAGGCACGTCATCCGCGGCAATGGTTGGAGAAGGCCGCCACGTGCAATTCAGAGGATCGAACTCGTATCGCGACGTGCAGAATTCCTTGACCGCGCCGTTGTTGCGCCAGGCGAAATAGTACCGGTTCCACGTATCCTCCGCGTCTCCTATGAATATGTCCCCTATGCCATCGCACTTGTTGCCCTGGTCAGGCGCGCCGACGCAGACCATAACGCCCATATTGCCGCGGTACGCATAGCCCCTGTGGTACTTTCTCCATATAGAAACGCTTCCTTCTGTGACCGGGACGCCCGTTTTGTACATGCGTATCGGATTGCCGTACCCGCCGTTACCCAACTCGAACCTTCCGGAAATGCAGCCTCCGCTATAGCAATCGGTAGTCGTCGCAAAGTACTTCAATACGCCCGGGCTGAAGCCGAACGGAGGATATCCGCCGTATGTCTCCCAGCCGGATCCGGTATACCCGTCAAATGAATCCGTAACGGGAGAGCCTCCGGACACGAACGCAAGCGTGGGCGCCTCGGGCGTCGTAGTCGCCGTTTCGGCGGGCGGAGTCGTTGTCGCTTCTTGGGCAGGCGGCGCGACGATCGCCTCCTGCGTGGACGACGCAGCATCAGCGGCCGGCTCAACGGAAGGAGCATCGGCCGCGGGCGGCGCATCAGGCTCCCCGCTTGAAGCGCGGTGATGCCGCGCGCCGCCGGAGCCGGACAAAAGCGGGAGGAGGAACGCGGCACCGTCCTCGTTCTCGTCCGTATCGTAAACAGAGACAGAAGCGGGCTGTGCCGCGACAGGAGCGGCGCCCTGATGCGATTGGGCCGGAGCGGGAGCGGCCGCGAGCACCGGCGCCATGGCGACCGCGCCGCCCATGAGCTCGCGGTAATCGTCCTTGGTAAGGCTGGAGCCGTAGAGGCGG
Source organism: uncultured Candidatus Saccharibacteria bacterium (assembly GCA_964650645.1). Lineage (GTDB taxonomy): Bacteria > Patescibacteriota > Minisyncoccia > Phycocordibacterales > SBAW01 > GWA1-54-10. The sequence continues at coordinate 413,184 of CAZYUH010000001.1, read as the reverse complement.
GAGAATATGTCGAAATTGGTCTGCGTTTTCTCCGGCTCCGCCGCGCGCGAGAGGCCGACGACGCCGCCCACCGTGACGCCGATGTCGGCCGCGACCTTGGAGGCCGCGCCGTAGGCGGCCTGCGCCGCGGCGGCGAGCGCGTTGCCCGCCGCCACCACCACCCTGCCCGTCGCGATCGCTCTCGATTTGATGCCGAGCGCGGCCGTGTCGGCGACCGCGAAGCCCGCTTTGGCCGCCGCGTAGCCCAGGCCCGCATGAGGCGCGGTGAAGCAGTCGCCCGCAGGGCTCGCCGAGTCGGCCTTGAGATTCTTGAGCGCCTTCTGCACGTCGCCCACCACGCGGTCGGGGGCTTCGGCCAGGTAGGCGCCGCTGAAGGAGTGGCCGTAGAACACCTTCCGCGCGTCGTCTCCGTACGACGCAAGGTCGATGTTGTCGGGAAGGAAGGTGAAGCCCATGCCGCGCAGGGTCCCGAGCATGGCGTCGCCGGAGGAATTAAGATATTTGCCGCCGCCCGCCACATGCGAGGCCGGCGAGCCCACCTGGTAGACGCCGACCGACGCCTTGGGCTCGCCGTTCGAGAGGAGGTAGTCGTACATGTCGTTGGCGTAGAACGAGCCCTGCGAGTGGCCGACCAGGAGGAGCTTGCGGGTGGTTACCTGCGGATGCATCTGCAGGAGCATGGTATCGAGGTCGAAGCCCGATATGGACTTCCCCCTCAGCTGGGCCGCGGCCTGCATGAGGTCGCCCGCGCCGGCGAGGTGGGAGGGGTTGTAGGCGTTGATGAAAATTATTTTAGGATCACCTGTAATCCGTATATATTCAGATTTCAAATTATTTAAATCACTTTTAGCTTGTTTTTCAGTAGTAAAAATGCCATTTATATATGCCACTGTCGCACCATCAGCAACGCAAGCAGCCGAAACAATGTTCGGCAACAGGAAAACGCCCGTCAGAGCTATGGCTCCCAAAAATTTCATCTTATTTAGTTCGGCAAAGAATCCGGATCCAAATCGCACCCGCCTTGATTAGGAAGAGAATAGGTAGTCATGTACTTCTCGTACAACTCTTCCTGAGCCTGCCTACGCATCTCGGTATTGACCACAAGATCCTCTATCTCGTCAGCCTTTTTTATATCCAACATGCAGATTGAAGCCCTGCTTTCCTCTTGTATGACCGCCACGAGCGTCGCAGAATTGTATACATCAGTAAATTCCATTTGTAAAGCCTTGGCGTACTGGTACGCGGGAGCGGCCTCGCGGGCCGAGTGCTTATACTTGAAGTAGATGGCGCGCTCCACGTCGTCGCGGATGCCGTTCTCGTTTATATCTATGCCGGCCAAAGTGGCGTCGTTCGCCGCCTTGTCGGGCTCCACGGGCAAGGGGCCGAAGACGTCATCCCATGTCAGGCGGTTGGCGTGTATTTTCGCGACCGCCGCATTGGTGTCGTCGAGCTCGTACAGCAGTTTGAGCCGCCAGGCTACCAGGATGGCGAAGCCCAGGACGAGGACGAGGAGCGGCCAGCGGACCCAGCGCCACACCTTTGAAAGGATATTCTTCATAAGAAAAAGATACTACAATACTATACCCCAAGCGGCAATCGCGGCAGGCAGGACCGGATAAGGCAGCAAAAAAAGAAAGCCGCCCGGGCCGCAGAGCGGCGCGGACGGCTTGGCTTTTCACCGGTCGATGCACGCGCACAGGGCGTGCATGATCGCGGTGTGCAGCTCCTGCACGTGCGGAGTGCCTTCTGCGGGCGCCGCAAGCACGGTATCGCAGAGCTTGGCCGCGGCGCCCGCCTTGCCCAGCAGCCCGATGCAGCGCACCTTCCGCTCCCGCGCGGCCTTGAGGCCGCGCAGGATGTTGGGCGAGCTGCCGCTCGTCGAGATGGCGAGGAACACGTCCCCCTCCCTCGCATGCGCCTGGATCTGCCGCGCGAAGACATTATCGAACGTGTCATCGTTGCCCCATGCGGTCAGGAACGACGTGTCGGTGGTGAGCGCTATGGCGGGCCTTGACCGGTCGCCCTTGCCGTACCGTCCCACCAATTCTGCGGCAAAGTGCTGGGCATCGGCGGCACTGCCACCATTGCCCGCGGCATAGAGCCTGCCCTTGCGCTTGAACGCCTTATTGATCGTTCTGGCCGCCCGCTCGATCGCTTCGTGCAGGACGGCATCCTCGCTCAGCGCCGCAAAGGCTGCGGCGCTTTTTGAGAGATGGTCTTTTATTTTGTGCAGCACATTTCCCTCCTGTGCGCTTGTCTCTAAAGACCATACACGCACAGCCCCTCGGGCACAACGGCCCAAAAAAAAGAAAATGCCCGGGCCGCGATGGCGGCCCGGGCGGATTAGACCAGGCAAACTATCCAACTTAGACCCACTATTGCGGATCGACCACTTCGGCATAATAGCGGTAGACGCATTCGGGCAGCTCGCCCGTCCTGTACTTGTAATCGCTATACCCCTCCCCGACGGCCTTCCAGTGAAAGGCGATTCCCTTCTCCTTCTCCTGCCACCGGTAGGCGGTCCGTATGGCGTGCGTGATATCGCCCTCAAGATCGCCTTCGCATTTGAGATGCCTCTGTATGCCTTTCAGGACCGCCTCCGTAGCGAGCGTCCTTCCGCCGACTACCATGCCCATAAAACCCTCGCGCATGCCGTTCAATCTAACAGGCATAGTAGCGCGAACTGCTTACGCGAGGCAACCGCGCACGAAACCCCGCAACTCCGGCGAAGGTTGTAGAATAGCCCTACATGCTATTGCAAGCCCGCGACCCGCTTATCCGACTCTTGCGCTGGAGCGAGAGATACACCAAGACCGACATGGTCTATCTCGCCCACACCGGCTTCTGGAGCAACCTGAACGCATTTTTTACCGCATTCCTATCATTAGTGCTGTATATAGCGTACGCCCATTTCCTCTCCAAGGAAGAATACGGCACCTATCAGTACCTGCTCTCTTTTTTCTCCATCGCTACCGCGTTTACGCTGACCGGCATGAATACGGCGGTCACTCGCGCCGTAGCCCAGGGGTACGAGGGAACGCTCGCCGCTTCCGTCGCCATGCAGATCAAATGGGGCGCGATACCGCTGGCAGGCGCGCTGGCCGTCGCGGGATATTACTGGTACCACGGCAACCTGCTGCTGGCCGGCGGGCTCGCCATCATCGCGCTGGGAACGCCGCTGCTGTACGCGTACAACACGTACGGGGCGTTGCAGGTCGGGCGAAGGGATTTCCGAGGAAACACGCTTTACGGGCTCACATTCAGCGCGCTGTATTACGCGTCCCTCATCGCCGCTGCGTACCTTTCCGGCTCGCCGCTGGTGGTGCTCGGCACGAACCTGGGCGTGCAGGTGGTGGTGCTTTTCTTCCTGTACCAGCACATGATCCGGTCGTACAAGCCCAACAACCGCGTCGACCCGGAGGCCCTTTCCTACGGCAAGCACCTGAGCTTCATGAACCTGTTCGGCGGCGTTATGGGGCAGCTCGAAGGGGTTATGGTATTCCAGATACTCGGGCCCGTGCCGCTGGCGATATACAGCTTCGCAAGCGCGGTACCCGAACGGCTTAATGGGATGTTTTTCAAATTCCTTGGCTCGGCGGCGCTGCCAAAATTCGCCGAGCGCAGCATGGCCGACATACGCTCCCTCTTGCTGCGCAAGATGCTCTTCGCGTACGCCGCCGGACTGGGCGTGACGCTCCTGTCCCTCATAGCCGTGCCGATACTTTTCCGGTTGTTCTTTCCCGCCTATGCCGACGCGGTGCCATACGCGCTTCTGTACAGCGCGGGAATATTTCTCAGCGCGGCGCATTTCCTGCCCCTCACCGTCCTCACCGCCCTCAGACGCACCCGCGATCTCTATATCGTCAATTTCATCACGCCGCTCGCGCAGCTTGGATTCCCGGTGGCAGGCATGCTTCTCGGGGGCTTATGGGGGCTTATTTGGGGGAAACTCGCAGTGGGAGCTTTCGCTACAATCATATCAACAACCCTTGTCTACGCCGTCCGGCAAGGAGACGATAGCGCAAGCTCGAACGACTCGCGCAGCAATTCATCGGATACAAAGAAAGCGCAGCGCCGGTAGCTGCGACCGCCCTCCTCGATCATCAGGCAGCGCCTTGGATCATCAGGGTTGCACTGCGCCGCATTATACACAACGCGCGCACGCGGATTATAGTCCGGTATCCATGAGGGATCGCTGCAATGGCGCAAAATCACGCTCTTCTGCCCCAGCACGCCCGCGACATGCGTGACGCCAGTATCGATGCCGACATACAGCGCGGCATTTGCTATCACCCATGCAAGCTCGGACATCGAAAGGCTTGTCGCGATATGCACGGCAAGCCCTTCGCTCACCTCCGCTATAGCACCCCGTTCCGCCGCAGTTCCGGTGAGCACCAGTCCCAGATCCGGATGCGCCTTGCGGGCATGCTCGAGCAGCGTACGCCAGCGCTCGGGAGGCAGCGCATGCCTTATGCTCGTACCGAAAAGATGGAAAACGGCATATGCGCCGGGCCGGAACGGGAACCCCGGCGGCTCTGCCTGCGGCAGGCGCACCGAGGGCAGTCTCGCCGTATCCTTCCATTCGGGCAGCGCGTGCGGCAGCATCCGGCGGAAGTTCTGGTATATCCGTTCGGATACGCGGTACTCAAGCACGGTATCGAGCACGGGATCGTAAAAGCCGATGGATTTGTTGCCGGGCACCAGCGCAAAGGCGCGCAAAAAGGCCCTGAGCGGCGCGGATAGCGGCGCGGAAGACAGCCCCAGCATAAGGAGCGTCGCGCCCGGGCGCATGAGCACTCGCGCCAGCGGCAGAACCGCCCCGAGGCCTGTCGGGAGCTCGACCACCCGCACGCCCTTATACTCGGCAGCAAGCGCACGCGCCATCCGGGCGCCCCTGCGGGCCAAAATGACAAGCTCCGCATCGGGACGCGTCCGCACGATATCGTCGAAAAGCGCCAATGCCATAAGCGTATCGCCCAAGGGGCCGAAAAGGACGGCGATAAAACGGGTGCTGCCGCTCATGGTTATTTTTTCAGCACGACGCACCAGCCGATCGCCTGGGTATTTGAGGGGAAGGCGCGGTCGAGCGTCAGCATCCACGAGCCGTATATATAGATGAGCTTCCCAAGGAAACGGCCGAGTATCGGTCGCTCGTAGAGGCTTAACAGCTCGATGAGATGCACGATCCTTATCTGCGCCACGGTCGCGTAATAGCCGCCGCGCTGATTCATCTCCACGATTTCGAATCCCGCGCCTTCGAACATGTGGCTCAGTCCGAACCTCGTATACCTGAAGTAGTCGTGCGGCTGCTCATGGAGCTCGTTCATCTGGGGCACCGTGACGATAGCGTGCCCGCCCGGGCGCAGCACGCGGTGCATCTCGCGGGCCGCGCTGAACGGGTCGGCCAGATGCTCGTATACCTGCGTGCATACTACCGAGTCGTACGAGCCGTCCGCCACGGGGATATCGTAGGCGGTGCAGACCATGTCCACATGCTCCGCATGGCTGATGTCGGTCTTGGTGTACGTGTCGTAGGTAAACAATCGGCTATAGCGGTCGAAGTGCCCCGCTCCGATATCAAGCACCGAGCCCCGCACGAAATGCGCGGCGTCCGCTATCTGCTTCTTGAGGAGGATGCGATCAGGCTGGAATACGTACATGGGATTATTTTTGGGCGACAAACCACATATAGTTTAGCCGGCCCGTCGCTATGACCCGCCTGGAGAGCCAGGAGCGCAGCATGCCGCGCCACCCTTCCTGCCGCACGGCGGGAGCAAGCGGTACGGGCGCGCCGTACGGGGCGCGCAGCAGGCGGCGCAAGGATTGGCGCAGGGACATGCTGTACTGGTCGAAGTCGCGGCGGCCCTGCGCTGCCACGCGGAATCCGGCATTCTCCAAGAGCCGGCGCAGGTTGTCCTCGTTGAAATAGTAGAGATGCTCGGGGTATACCAGCGGGTCCCTGTACTTCGCCGCCCTTAGCACGGGCGAATGCATGTTGGGCGTCTCAATAATGACGCGGCCGCCCGGCGGCAGGGCCTCGTAGAACAGGCGCAGCATCTCATCCGGCCGCTCGACATGCTCGATGACATGGAAAAGCGTAAGCGTGCGCACCCCCTCCTCCCTTACCGCCCGCGGCACATCGCTGAAGGTCTCGCCCACCATGCGCACGCCCATGCGCGCCGCCTCTTCCCGATAGCGGCGGCCGGGCTCTATGCCGACGCCCGACCCTCCGTCCTCCGCAAGGGCCGCCAGGAAAGTCCCTTCGCCGGTGCCGACATCGCACACGCCGTCCTTTGGAATGCCGGCGAAAAGCGTGCGGATGCGGTCGTGCGCGTTGCGCCGGCGCGCGCTGATGCGCTCGGGCGAGCTGCGCGGGTCGGTCTCTTCGTAATGGGACAGCGGCATGTCGAACGTCCGCCGCCGCATAAGGGCGCAGGACAGGCATTTGAAAAGCGGGAGTCCGTTGAGCTCGAGCTCTTGACGCTCCGTTGAGCCGCAGACGATGCAGGGTGTCATGTAATGAGGGCTTGTATGCGCTCGGCGCGCTTGTCCCAAGTATACTCGGCCACCTTCTCTTTTGCGCGCAGGGCACGTACGGGCCCGTCGGAGGCATCCAGGGCGCCCGTTATGGCCCGGGCGAGCGCCTGCGGGTCGTCTGCCGGCACAAAGAAAGCCTCCTTCTCTGATACGACCTCCCGCAAGGACGGAAGGTCCGATACCACCATGGGGATCCCCGATGCCATATACGAAAAGAGCTTGAGCGGCGACGTGTACCTGAGCGAGGTTGCGTCGCGCGCGGTGTTGGGGAGCACGAGGATATCCGCCGCCGCTTCGTTTAGCGCTATATCGCGATACGGCAGGAAGCCCAAGAAAATGACGCGGGGGTATTTGGCCTTGAGCGCCTCGACCTGCGCGGACTCGCCGCCGATCATAACCACCTGCACTTCGCCCGGCAGCAATACAGAAGCCTCAAGCAGGGTATCGGTCCCCTTCCAGCCGTCGAGCCTGCCAATGTAGAGGGCTATCTTCTTATCGAGCGGAAGGCCAAGCCTGCGGCGGGATTCCTTTTTGGGGATCGCATGGGCAAACGAGCGCAGGTCTATGCCGTCGTGCGCTACGGCCATGCGCTCATCCGGAACCCCTTGCCGCGCCAGCTCGTCTTTAATGCCTTCCGTTATGGCTATAATCCTCGCCTTCTTCAGCAGGCGCACAGCCAGCGCCGGCTCGCGGCCGTGCACTTCCCATACCAAAGGCACATCGCTCAGGAACCTCAGCGCGACAAGCACAATCTTATCGCGCGAATAGATGACATCCGGCCTATGCGCCCTGGCGTGCAGGGCGACCCGGCGCGCGAACAGCAGGGACGAGAGCAGGAAGCCGATGCGGCTCCGGCCGGCCCAATCCCTTACCTTAAGCGGCGTTACGGAAAATACGCGCTCTGCGCCGTAGTAGGAAAAGGCATCTTCAGTGATCGGGGTGGCCCGGCCCGGCACCGCGAGCTCGACCGCCGCGCCCTGGCGCGCCAAAGCCTCGCATGTGCGGACGATCTGGGCGCCGTGCGCCTTCTCGGTCGGCAGTCGTGCGAATACCGCATAGAGCAGGCGCGGAGCTCTTACCATAGCAATGACTATACTATCGCCATTCCTTGACTCCAAACCCCTATCCCTTGACAACAAAAGCCTGCCCAGTCGGCAAATATATGGTCTTTTCCGGCTTTCCAGCAAAAAAATCGTCCCACGCCCGCTTTGCTCCCGGACAGCTGGTAAACCCGTAATCGTCCGCGACAATGACGCCGCCCCTTTCCATGCGCGGATAGAAGAATTCGAGCGAGTCTTTGTATGACTGGTAGATATCCACGTCGATATGTATAAGAGCGAATGACTTGCTAGCGACTGAAGCGGCGGAATCGGGGAAAAATCCAGGACAGGCCGTTATGTTCGGATATCGGCGCAGGTAGCCGAGGATCTCACCGCTGTCGACCTTGAAATCGCCGCGCACATGCAAATCAAACTCTGGATTTGTATGCGGCATGCCCTCGCCGAACGTATCAAACGAATATATGGAGCTTTCCGGCGCGCACAGCGCGAGCAGGGCCGACGTACCGCCCCGGTATACACCCACTTCCGCTATATTGCCGCGAAGGCCTCGTGCAAGCTGCCAGAGCATGAAAGCCCGCTGCTTGTCGCCTACCGAGCGCTTCCTTATATTCTCGTATATATTCGAAAATTCCCCGTCTGTTTCCCACAGCGCAAGGGCTCGGGTCCCCACGCTCAGATTCTCCAACCGGATGTCATACCCAAGGTTGCGTACCAGTTTTTTTATTAGGGATCTCATTTGCCTAGGATACCGTAACTTTCTCCCTTACTGCGTACGGGCGGCGGCCCTGGGACTCGTAGTAGGTGCGCATGAGCATCTCGCCGACCACGCCGAACATCACCATCTGCACGCCCACGATTATGAAAAGGGCGCTCCAGAGCGGCAGCGGCGTCGCTACGAAATCGCGCAGATGCGCGAGCTTGAGCGCTATGGAAGCGATGCCGAAGAGTCCGCCGACGCAGAAGCTGAGCAGGCCCCACCCGCCGAAGAAATGCATCGGGCGGTTCATGTACTTGTGCATGAACACGACGACGACCAGGTCGAGCAGCACGCGGACAATGCGGCCCATGCCGTAATTGCTCTTGCCGTGCTGGCGCGGCGCGTACGATACCGGCACCTCGGCCACTGCCCCGCCCTGCCATGACGCGTATGCGGGAATGAAGCGGTGCATGTCGCCGTAGAGCACGACGCCCTTTACCAGGTCGGCGCGGTACGCCTTGAGGGTGCAGCCGTAGTCGTGCAGCGGCACGCCGGAGAGCCTTGATATGAGCCAGTTGGCCGCAACCGAAGGCAGTTTGCGCGAGAAGAAGGAGCCCTTCCAGCGCGCCTGCCGCCAGCCCGACACGACATCGAAGCCTTCGTCCATCTTTGCCAGAAGGAGCGGGATATCGCGCGGATCGTTCTCCAGGTCGGAGTCGAGCGTGACGATTACCTCGCCCCGAGCCTCTTCGATGCCGGCCGAGAGCGCCGCCGTTTGGCCGAAGTTGCGCCTGAGCCTGATAGCCGTTACAGGGCGGCCTTTGGCAAGCTCGGTAATTTTCTCAAACGAGCCGTCCTTGGACCCGTCGTCCGCCATGACAATCTCACACGGGCGGCCGATTGCGGCAAGCGCTTGATCGAGGCGACCGAAGAGGCCCGGCAGGCTCAAAGCCTCGTTATAGACCGGTATGACAATAGAGACGAGGCCCTTAGAGTCGCGAGCGGTTTCCACGCTCCCGTTGTACCATACAAAGCATATGTGCGGTATAGCCGGCTTTGCGGGAACGGGAGACGAGGCGACCCTCGGCGCAATGGCCGCGCGCCTGAAGCACCGCGGCCCGGACGCCTCGGGCACCTGGATATCCGAGAAGGGCCGCGCGGGACTGGCGCACACGAGACTTTCCATTATCGACCTTTCTCTTGCTGCAAAGCAGCCGATGGAGAGCGCGGACGGCCGCTACCACATCGCCTTCAACGGCGAAATATACAACTTCGCCGAGCTAAGAAAAGAGCTCGCCTCCTATCCGTTCAAGACGCACTCTGATACGGAAGTCATACTTGCGGCGTACGCCGCATGGGGCGCCGAAGGGTTTGAGCGGCTAAGAGGAATGTTCGCTTTCGCGATATACGATTCACGCGCGCAAGAGCTCATCCTGGCGCGCGACCGCCTCGGCAAGAAGCCGCTGTACTGGTCCAAGACCGCAAGCGGCTTCATCTTCGGCTCGGAGCTCAAGGCGCTGCGCGCGCACCCCGGCTGCCCGCGCGAGATAGACCTGCGCTCCGCGGCGCACTACTTCGCGCGCGAGTACGTTCCCACGCCGCGCTCCATATATAAGGACATACGCAAGCTTGAGCCTGCCTCGTACCTGCGGCTTAAGGAGGGCGTGGTGACTATCAAGCCGTATTGGAACCCGTCCGCGCCGGCAGAAAGCATGAGCGAAGCGGAGGCGCTTGCGCGGCTCGACGCGCTTTTAACGGAGGCGACGCGCGAGCGGATGGTGTCGGATGTGCCGCTGGGCGTCTTTCTTTCGGGAGGCATAGACAGCTCAACGGTCGCGTACTTCGCCTCAAAAGCATCCGCTCAGAAAATAAAGACATTCTCTATAGGGTTCAGCGAAAAGAGCTTCGACGAGTCGGCGCAGGCAAGGCTGGTTGCAAAGCGCCTAGGCACGGAGCACTACGAAAAAGTATTGGATGGAACGGAAGCGCTTGCGCTCGTGGGGCGCCTGCCGCAGGTACTCGACGAACCCATGGCTGACGCTTCGATACTCCCCACCCTCCTGCTGTCGCAGTTCACCCGCGAGCACGTGACGGTCGCGCTGGGAGGCGACGGCGCGGACGAGCTCTTGCTGGGGTATCCCACCTTCAAGGCGGAGCGGTACGCGCAAGCGTACGGACGCGTGCCGCGCTCCGTGCGCAGCGCGCTGCGCGCCGCTTCCGACCTGCTGCCCCACTCGCTCGGATACATGAGCTTGGGCTTTAAGACGCGCAAATTTACCCATGACTTTTCCGACGATGCGGGAGCCCGGCACCTGCAATGGCTCGGGAGCTTCAGGGAGGACGAACTGGAGGCGCTGCTGTCGCCCGAAGCTGCCGCGCAAGCGCGGGACATAACCGGGGAACTTGCGGCGCAATGGCACGCGGAATGCCCGGAGCTGGGAGGACTCAACGAGCTCTCGCATCTGTACATGCGCACGTACCTTATGGACCAGGTGCTTGTTAAGGTGGACCGCGCGAGCATGGCGCACAGCCTTGAAGTGCGCGCGCCGTTCTTATCGCACGACATCGCCGAGTTTCTGCTCGCCCTGCCGCCCGGACTCAAATACAAGAGCGGGCGCGGCAAGCATCTGCTTCGCGCGCTTATGCGCGGACGACTGCCGGACGGCATATTGGACCGTCCCAAGCAGGGATTCGCCGCGCCGGTTTCAGGCTGGCTGCGCAATGAACTAAAGGGCCTGGTGACGGACGCGCTAGCAAAGGCGAATGCGGAAAAATCAGGCCTGCTAAATACCGCCGAAGTGGCGCGGCTCTTGGAGGAGCACCTTTCGGGCAAACGCAATCATGGCAAGAAACTCTGGACCCTCCTCATGTTCCAGCTATGGTACGATACGTGGCAATCGCGATGAGCATGCAATTCATACGTTTCTGCCTCGTCGGAGGAGCGGGCCTTCTGGTCAATCTCGCCGTAACCCACCTGGGCGTAACGGTCCTGCACCTCTGGTATTTCTGGGCGTTCTGCATCGGCATAATCGTCAGCTGGACGTGCAGCTTCGCCCTCAATGCGCTCATAACATTCCCAAATCATGAGCGCGGCTCATACGTTAAAAAGTACCTGCTTTTCATAGGAAGCTATCTTGCGGTATTCGCCAGCAATGCGGCCCTGGTTTACCTTGCCACTTCTATCCTGGGAATCCATTACCTCATTTCCATTGCGGCAAGCGCGGTCGCAACGACGGCGTTCTCCTACTCGTTCAGCAAATATGTCATCTATAAATCTTAAGGCCGCATGCGCGCACGCGCGCTACCACGCTGCGGCATATGCGCTTGCGGCCGCGGTAGGCATCCTCTGCATCGCTCCGTACGCCTACTTTGCCGCGACTCCCCAACACCAAGGCATCGCCCTTATGGGCCAGGACGCCGAGGAGCATTACCTGGCGCGCATACAGGAAGCCAGCGAAGGCCATCTCGGCCTTGGCGGCGTTTTTACCCCCCAGAAGGAGATTCCTTACCTCAGTCCCGGCCTGGGTGAAATAGCCATGGCCGGAGCGGCCAAGCTGGCGGGCCTGCGGACTGCCGATATAGCCCTTGCCGCCAAGTTCCTGCTGCCCGCGCTTATCTTTCTGGCTATCTACGGGCTCTGCCTTTCCGTATCCCGCTCGCGCCTGACCGCACTGCTTGGCGCAACTGCCGCAATGCTCGGCTCGGCCATCATGAGCAACCCGCACGAGCTCTTGGCGCTAATGCAGGGACAGAGCTTCGTAGACGGGGTAACCTGGGCCCGCCCGGTCAATCCGCAGATAAGCGGCTTGATGCTCTTCAGCGGATTGTGGCTGCTCTACCGGGCTTATGTGCAGCGTGAGAATAGCTCATGGCTCGCGATAGGCGCAATCGGCGGCATTATCGGCTTATCCTTGTACGTATCCGTATATGCCTGGTCGTTCTTGGGACTGCTGCTCTTTTCAATCTTTATTGCGGAGGCTGTACGGAAGAACTACCGTGCCGCTGGCAGGCTTCTTTTCGCGGGCATTTCGGGACTCCTGCTTTCCGTCCCCTTCTTTCTTAATTATCTTTCTGCGATGCATACGCCCGGCTATGCGGCGGCGGCGCAGTTCCAGGGCGCGCTTGCAAGCCACGCGCCCGCGCTCGGCGCATGGCTCCTGATACTCCTGGCACTCCCCTGGCTCTTGCCCAAACAGGAGCGCCAAGCGCGGGTATTTTTCGCCCTTTGCGGCGCAGCATTGGCCGTGGCGCTGAACCAGCAAATCATAACGGGCGTCTATCTCCAGCCGGGGCATTACCATTGGTATGTAACCAAGCCCCTTGCCGCGCTTTTGGCCGCGCTTGCCGCCATGCCTATCATGCGCCGCATAGCCCCCGCTGCGATCGCAGGCACAGCCTGCATTATCGGCATCGCGGTTCTTGCGGCGCACGGTGCCGCCGCGCAAGCGCATTTTTATGCCCGGCACGCGCCGGCCGCTTTCCAGGCGCAGGAATACGCGCCGCTCTTGGAGCACCTGCGCTCGTCTCCAGAAGAAGCCGTCTATACGAATCCGGCGCTGGCGGATTACGTCGCAATCTACACCGACGACGACGCATTAAACAGCACGTATGCCGGGCTGTATTTCTTACCGGAAGGCTATCTTGAGGACCGGCTATTTTTCGGATACCGCCTGCGCGGAATTGCCGCAGAAGAGAGCTTTGAAGTTATGAAATCCGAACGCGAAACTATCGCCATGGAGCTATTCGGCAGCAGCTGGAGCGGCATTCCCGAGGATGCGCGCCCATTGCCAGACAGCGTACTGGAAGCGCTCTCACAGGAGTACCGCGAAAATCAAGGGACGACGCTGGCAGAAATGATGCGCACCCTGAATATTGACCGCATCGTGCTCGATGCGGAGGATGATCATTGGCCCGGAACCCGCGAACTCTTGCTTGAAGACAGCATCGGACGCTTCACTATCTACCGCCTGCCGTAAAAGAGGGAGGAAAAGCGGCGCATTTTTTGCGCAAGATTATTCTTTATAAGCCGCAGGAGCATGGCACCCGCGGAAAGCCGCGGCAAGGGGCCGGAGAGCGCATGCCCTTTGGGGAGCGCCAGCACGTCGAACGGTGCGCTCGGCCCTCCGAACATGAACGAACGAGGCGCGATGCACAGCACGAACAGGCTGAGGCTCCAGATCCTGGCGAGAGCAAGCGCGCCGCTATCCCGGACCGGGTAATAGAGCTCGTACCCGTACTGTTTCAAAAAGCCCTGGAGATCCGCGGCAGCCGTGCCGTTGCGGCGCAGGGCGAAAAGGTTCACCTCGAACAAAATAGGCGGTTTGGAACCTTGCCACAGGCGCCTTCCCCCTTCGAGCACCCACAATTCCATGCCCTCGACGTCTATCTTCACGAAGTCGGCGGCCGGAACTTCGGCGTCGAGCGTCGAGACCTCGATATCGCCCTCGCCTACCTGGAGAGTGTTGGCTGCCGCACTGAAGTCGTGGAGCACGACGGAGGAGGCGCGATTCGGCTCGGCGCCGAGCCCCTTGTTGCGCGCATCGATCGGGGCCGCGTTGAGGGCGGCATTCTTCTGCAGGAACCCGAAGGTTGCCTTTGTCGGCTCGAAGGCGATTACCCTGCTTGCGTAGTGCGCGAAAGGAACGGCGAGCGTGCCCACATGCGCGCCAACGTCGACAATAACCCCGCCGCGCTCAAGCAGATGCGGCAAAAGGTCGAGGGTTTCCTGATGATGGTAGTGCTCGCCGGAGAATACGCCGCTTATCTTCGCGTCGCTCGCCGTATCCATGACAAACGTGCCGTGCGCCGTCTTGAAGGTCCTTTCATCGCCTGCGGCCATAACGCTAGGCAGTATACATGCTCGCATACGCCTCTGCCATGCGCCGCGCCGTAAAGCGTCCGAGGAACCGCGTCCGGCCGGCCTGCCCGAGATTCTTAGCCTCCTCCGGATTCCGGAGCAGCCGCAGCACCGGGCGCGCGAACGCGCCCTCATCGCGAGGATCGACGATAAACCCCGTCTCCCCGTCTACCACGATCTCCGGCGCGCCGCCGAAACGGGTGGCGACCACCGGCTTCCCCGAAGCCATAGCCTCGAGGTTTACGAGGCCGAAGGGGTCGAAGTAAATCGAAGGGAATATGACGATATCGCTTGCGGCGTATGCGGCGCGCATTTCATCGGAGGATAGCCAGCCGGTATAGGCCGCATCATCCGAACGCTCGCCCTGCGCGCCGGCCACGAGGAGCAGCGCATCGGGCATATCCCGGCGCACGCGCCGCATCATTCGCAGCGCGGCCTCCGCCCCCTTGAGCCGGCTAATGCGCCCGGCGAACAGCACCACCCTCTTGCCCGCAAGGGCGTGCTTCAGGCGGAACGCCTCGGCCTCTCCGGCCGGAGCAGGCCAACCGGCAGGGTCTATGCCGTTATATATTACAGCTGACCGGTAGCCGTTGGCGCGCAGCGCCTTTTGATGCTCGAAGCTTAGGCTGGCCACGGCTACGTTCCGCATCATCCGACGTATGAGGACATTGCGCAGCGGGTTCCAGCGCTTGGTAAAGCGCTTCGCTATCTGCCGCCAACGCACCGCATACTCCCCGGTTTCGACGCACTCGTAGAATTTTCCGTAATGGAACAGCATTTCGTCGTGAGCGGTAAGCAGCACTCTCCCCGCGCGGCGCTTTGCCAGCACGAGCGCGTAATACGAAAGATGGTAATGCACGTTGTGCGCATGGACCACGTCAGGCTCGAGCGTCCCGAGCAGTCGCCGCACCTCTCCGACGGTCTGCGGATTATAAAGCGACAAGTAAGCGCGCCAGCGCTCATGATACGCGCTGTATACGCGGTGCACCGGGATGCCCCTCCATTCGCCGGCTCCCGCGCGCTCGCGCGCCTGGGTCGCCGCAATGACCGACACGTCATGCCCAAACTCCTTTAGCGCGACCGCAAGGGCTGCCGCCATATTGCCCGCCCCTCCCAAGCTTTCAGGAGGGAAATCATCTTGAAGGAGTACGATCCTCATATGCGCGCCAGCAAAGCGTCGATAGCGGCCGTCACCTGCGCCACGGAAATGCCCTCCACTTGGCGCACGGCCTCGGCATAATTATATTGGTACGGATTCATGACGTACAGCTCGGGCTTCGCGCGTCCGGGCGGCACCACTACGACGTTGCGCAAGCCTATCGGAGGCTGCTCGCGCTCGTCGACAGGTCCTACGATATCGATCGTGGGAGTACCAAGCGCCTCTGCTATATATATCGGACCCGTATCGACGCTTATAAAGAGCTCAAGTTTCGCTATCGCGGCCTTGAGCTCCTCGATAGAGAACGCGCCCGCCGCATTGGTCGCCTGGGTTTTGAGCGCTGCGCGCATGGCTGCAACCTCTTTCGCATCGCCCGGCCCGGCCACAATAAGCACCTCAGCGCCGCGCGTCTCGCGCACGTAATCAGCTACCGCCGCGAAGCGCTCGGGCGGCCACTGCTTTATCTTGTTTCCCGCCGAAGGCGATATGCCGACGACCCGTTTGCCCGCAAGGTCATGCTTGCGCCAAAATTCCTCGACCTTTTCCCTCGAGGCGGGATTTATGGCCACATGCTTAGCCGTGTCGTCGCTTACGATGCCTAGCGGCTCAAGCATGCGCAGGTATTCGCGCGGCGCATAATGGCCCATCCGATGCGGAACCGCCAGGGCCAAGGTGCGCAAAAGGCGGTAAAGACGGCCCTCTGAGCTGGCCCCTCCCTCGATGCGCGGAGCGATAAGCGTCTTTATGCCGGCCAAATAAAGCAGGAACAAGGCGCGCGAACTGGGTCCCGTCGTAATGCCCGTTTCCGCTTTTTCCGCTTTCAGCTCCCGCAGCGCCGGCTTGATATCGGTGCCGCAAATTATGTAGCGGTCCACGTCGGGATTGCCTTCCAGCACCTGTTCGCCCACCTTGTCGCCCACCACAATGACGCGAATACCCGGGTCGGCCCTTTTAATCGCGCTGAACACGGGCGTCGTGCAGACCATATCGCCCAGCTTGCCGAACTGCACGACAACCACCGATTTAGGGCTCTTAATCGCGCGCCTGGATGAGCCGTGCAAAATGAAGCGTGCGGCGCACTGCGCCAAGAGTATCAGGTTATTGAATCGCTCGCGCATATTTATACTTTAAAGCTCTCGCGCCAGCCGCCCCACACCAGGAGGGCGTATGCGAGATGGGAATGCTTGCGGCGGAACTCGTCGCGTGCCGAAGATGCAGAAGCCAAGCGCACCAGGAGCGCAGGCGGAAGCGGGACCAGATTCGGATAGCTCTGGGCCTCGACGACCGCTTTGGCGAATACCTCGTCCGGCAGCCTGGCCGCCATAGCCAGCGGCATGCTAAAGCCCTGCTTG
Organism: uncultured Candidatus Saccharibacteria bacterium; assembly: GCA_964650645.1. GTDB lineage: Bacteria > Patescibacteriota > Minisyncoccia > Phycocordibacterales > SBAW01 > GWA1-54-10. The sequence goes on along the minus strand of CAZYUH010000001.1, from coordinate 396,521 downwards.
GGGCGCTCAACCAAGCTCTTTGGAAGATGCCTGCCCAAAATATCCTTAAGAGGCGCTTTGCCGCCCTCAACGCCGCCATGGCGCGCAGGAGCCGTCAGGGCGCGCGCCGCCGCAAAGAACCGCTTGTCCAGAAATGGTACGCGACCCTCAAGCCCATGCCGCATGCCGGCGCGGTCTATTTTAAATAAGAGATCGTCGGGCAAATATACCCGCTGATCGAACGCGAGGCCCAGGTCGTCGTGCCTGCCGGATACCCGCGAGCGCAAGAACTCCACCGCCTCGTCGCGCGGCACCAGTCCCCCGTCGACGCGCGCGAATTCCACGTAGGCGGCGTACGGATCGCGGTTTATTTTCGACTCCGCCGCGCGACGCGCGCGCGAAGGCAGAAGGCGGACGAGGGCCGCCGGGATGATCCTGAAGCCGCCCTTGAGTCCCAGCAGGTGGTTGTGCCGGTGGTACCCGCCGAAGAACTCGTCCCCGCCCTCGCCGGAGAGCACCACCTTGTGCGTCTTCGCCACCCGGCTTGAGAGATACTCCGTCGGCAAATAAGAGGTGTCGGCGAACGGCTCGTCAAGAGAGGAGCGGGAGCGCTCGAGCGCCGCAAGCGCCTCCTTTTCGCCGAACTCGAATATGACAGGCGCGACGCCGAGCTCTTTGGCGGCGGCGAGGGCGTATTCATTGTCGAGCCGGTTGGGTATGCGCAAGAAGAACGCAGTCGGATCAAAGCCCAGCTTCTTAGCGGTCGCCAGGAGCAGGGTCGAATCGGTGCCGCCGGAATAAAAGAGCCCGACCGGCACGTCGGAAACGAAATGCGCGCGCACCGCATCCTCGAGGGCATCCCCCAAAGCGAGCGGGGTCTCGCTGTACGGCTCGAGCATATCCGCGCGCGAGAGCGTTTTGCCCGCCAAGGAGTACGAAAGCACCTCCCCGGGCAGGACTTTTTTAACCTCGGCAAACGGCGAGTGCGGCGCCGGAATATAGCCGAAGCTGAAGTAGAGCCTGTGCGCGAGCGCATCGTCGCTGGCGCCATAACGCTCAAGCACTGGGCGCAGCGCGCGCAACTCGGAAGCGAAAGCAAAGACGCCTGACCGCTCGTAATAGTAGAGCGGCTTGATGCCGAACGGGTCGCGGGAAAGCACTATCGTGCCCGCGCGCTCATCATAGAGCGCCAATGCCCACATGCCGCGCAGCTTCTTAAGATACTCCGCGCCCTCGCGCGCATAACCGCGCAGGATGACCTCGGTGTCGCTATTGGAGCGGAACTCCTCGCCAACCGCCTGAAGCTCCGCGCGCAGCTCCTTAAAGTTGTATATCTCGCCGTTAAAGACTATCCGGAGGCCCGATGCCTCCATGGGCTGGCGGCCAAGCGCGGAGAGGTCGAGTATCGCAAGCCTGTTGTGCCCGAGCGCGACAGACGCATCGAGGAATACGCCGCTGTCGTCGGGGCCGCGATGGGCCGCAGCCGCGTTCATTTGCCCGATAAGCCCCCCGTCAGGGGTATTGAGGCCCAATATTGCGCACATATAATAGTGTCACTGTAGCACAAGGGCTTATTCCAATACACCTGTTATGGCCCTGTATATCTCCTCCTGTGGTACGTCTATCATGCATCGCAGGTAGCGTATCCCCCCGATTTCCCTATAGCAATTTCCAGTCTTATCGCCTCCGCACAAGCACTCTTCCGGCGCGGTAAGTATGATTGCGCGAGGGTTATAACTGGGTAGCCATGTAACCGCCCGCAAATTCTCTATGGCGACGCTTGGCACCCGGAGCGCGCCGGCTACGTGCATAAGCCCCGAATCCGCGCCGATGAAGCATCGGGAACGGGCGATACAAGCCGCGGTTTGAGCGAACGGTGCGCCGCATCGCACCTCGACGCGGTCCGCGCCCAATGCTCCCGCCAAGCGCGCGGCATCGGCGGCGTTCTGCGGTCCCCCCAACAGCACCACCCGCAGCGCCGGATACGATGCATTTACGAAGCATAGAAGGTCGGCCCAGCGGCCCAAGGGCAGCGTTTTTCCCGGATTGGACGCGAAAGGCGCTACGGCTATATAAGGCTCAGAAGGCACTGCGCTTGCATCCATGGCAAATTGCGCGCGCGTATCCACTACAGGAAGGCAATCGATGGCTTTGAGCAGGGCGGAAAGATTTTCGTGGAATAATTTTGAGGGATCAAAAGGAACGGCCGTCCCGAGAGCGACGCTGTCTTGGGGCCCGACCAGTCCGGCCGTCTTGCCGCGCACTGAGGCGAGCCGCGCCCACCATGCGATGAACCTCGGCGTTACGGTGAAAGTCGGCGGCGCTATGACCAGGGGACGATGCGCCCAAGAGCGCAGCAGGAGCGGAAGCGCAGTCCGTTTATCAAGGGACGCCACCTCGATAAACGGATATCCTGCCGCCATTTCCCTCAGCAATGGCGCATTGCGCGTCGCCGCCACCGTAATGGGCACTCCCGGCAAGGAAGCGTGGAGGCGCTCCAGCAGCAGCAGCGTCATGACGAAATCGCCGATTGCGCCATACGCTATAACGATTACCCGGTCAAAATCTCTCACCATGGGCTAATCGCCGCCTCCGGCGCTGAATACGAAAAACCGGTGCACGGGGTCGTCTGCATGCTTTTGGCTTGATACGAGCTTTAGGCCGGCCCCCCTCGCACATGCGACAAAGCGGCTGACCGGATACCCCTTTTTGCCCAGCTCCCAGTAATGCTCGCCGTTGAAGCGGTGCTCCTGCCAGAAGAAAGGGATCTGGAACAGGAATTCGAGGCGGGGGAGCAAGGGCAGCTTAATTTCGCAAGAGAATACCCATCCCGGGTGCGGCAGGGATATGAGCACGCGCCCGCCGCTCACTCGCCGCAACTCGCTGAGCGCCTGCGGCACGTCTTCGAAGCGTATATGCTCCAGCACCTCGGCCGCGATCGCGAGCTCGAACTCCCCATCCCTAAACGGCAACGCGACGACGGAGCCCACTACGTCCGGCCGCAGGTCCTCCGCAATGTCGCACGTGACCACCCTAACGCCGTCCCTGCGCAGCATGGCGGTGACGATTCCCTCGCCCGGGCCGACTTCGAGCACCGAATTTAGAGCTGCCGAGCGCGCAAGTGCCAGCTGGTAGTAATAAGAGAGCCATCGGTCCTTGCCGCGGTACTTCGCGCCGTAATGCGACTTGTCGACCTGGGGCGCGTAGCTAGCCATGGAGTACCTCTAGTATGCGCGGAATGAGCGACGAAAGCGAGTGGCGCTCGCGCACGTACCCGGGCCCCTCGCCCTCCATATGCTTGAGCGCCGGGTCGCCCGTCTGCATGGGCAGGCCGCACGCGAGTGCCTCAAGCACGACCTTGTCGAGGCTTCCCGTCTCGCTCGCATGGATGAGCTTCGCCGCGCGGCGGTACTCGTCCCGCAGCTGCCGCTGATTGAGGCCGCCCAGAAACGACGCTTGCACTCCTTCCTGCCGCGCCAGAGCCTCGAGACTGGCAAGTTCGGCGCCGGCGCCGGCGATGCGTATGGGCGTGCCGGCTTCCTTGGCCGCGCGTATCGCGAGGTCGTGGCGCTTGCTTCGCATGAGGCGGCCGACTGAAAGGAAATGGCTGCCGCGCGGCACGGCCGGGTCAGGGCGGAAGAACTCCGTATCGATGCCGTGGCCCATGACGCGGACCTTCCCGCTCGCCAGCCTGAAACTCTCCTTGGAGGCGGTAAAGATTATATCCGCGAAGAGGGAAGCGATGCGCAGCTTCGCATCGACGCTCTTGTGCGTGTACCACAGCGCGACGCGCTTGCCCAAAAGCCGCCACAGCCACCCCGCGACAACGACGTATTCCGGATTCATGTGCACGAACACGGCGTCGTAGTTGTCGCGGAATTTGTACGCGCCCTTCAGGAGCCTGTACGCGCGCTGCGGCCTGTTCCCGCCACCCAGCACGAATACGCGCGCGTTATGCGGCAGGGCGCAGTCCCCTTTGCGCAGGCAGATGACCGTCACCTGCTCGCAGTGCTTTGCGAACTCTTCCACCCAACGGTGGAAGAACCCGAGAACGGGGTCGTTGCGGTCCAGCGCCTGCGTAGTTATTAAGAGCTTCATAGCGTTCGATGTGATTCTAGCGTTTCCTTCCAGCGGCGCGCCCACTCGTCGCGGCTCGGCAGCGCGAAGCGCAGACGGCCGCGCGCTCCGGAACGCAGTATACCAGTAACAGCCGCGCCGAGCTCCCGGCGCGGAACGACTGTAGCGCCCGCCTCGCGGGCGACGCCGACATCGGGCGCCGCGACGGCGCAGCCGGCCGCGAGCGCCTCAACCATCGCGGCGCCCCAGCTCTCGTGGAGCGATGATACGAGGAGGCAGTCCGCCGCTTTGTACAGCGAAAGGATATCGGCGCGATACCCGGAGAATACAACCTTGCCCGAGAGGCCCAGGTTGCGCGCCAGCGCCTCGAGCATCGGGCGCTCTGACCCCTCGCCCGCGACCATGAGCCCCGCGCCCGGAAACTCGCCCGCGACCTGCGCGAACGCGCGCAATGCATCGGCGCAATTCTTCTCCGGCTCGAGCCGGCCGGCAAACAGGACTATCTTGCCGAATTGGGGGAATTCCTTTTTGAGGTCGGCTGCGGGAGCAGCGCGCACAGCCTCGGCATCAACGAACACCGGCAGCACGTCGATGAATGCCCGCGCGCCGAGCGCCTCCGCCTGCTCGCGTATGCGGTCGGACACCGCGCGCACCGCATCGGCGTGCCGCAGCACGAGCTTGAGCATGGCGCGGGAAACGCCGCGTACATGCTCTAAATCGCCGTGCAATTGCACCTGCAGGCGCGCGCCGCCCAGGCGCGCAGCAGCAAGCCCCAGAAGCCCGCGCCACAGCGGGTCCTGCGCGGTTACGACGTCATAGCGGCGAGCAATCGCCCGGCCCAGTACGGAAAAGAGCGCGAGCGGCCGGCGCGGGCTCCAAACGATAACCCGCAGCTCCTCGACTTGGCTCTTCTGCAGCAGGTAGCGGTCATGCGCCTCGGTGCCGGGCACCAGCATGCGCGCATCACCGCTTATCATGAGGACTCTCATACCCGTGCGGATTCCAGTATCTCATCCGCGATTTCAGCCCATGTGCGTATGCACGAGAAGTTCCTGATCCGTTCGACGTACGCCTGATACGTTTCCTCATCCAACAGCTCCTCAACCGCCCGCCCCATGGCGCGCCTGTCGAGCGTGTCGACGAATATGCCCAATCCGCCCAGGCGCTCGCGCATGCCGCAGTCAAGCGGCGCAATGAACGGCTTATTGTGCGAGAGCGCCTCGATGATGAAGTTAGAGTTGACCTCGCTTACCGAGGGCACAGCGACAGCGTAGCACTCGGCGATGCGCGACGCGTTTTCCTGCGGAGCCAGCGCCCGGGTATCTAGCTCGGCGCGGCCGGCGGCCACCGCTCCAAACGCCTCGGCAAACGCCGGTATGTTCTTGTAGCGGATGCCGCGGCCGGCCGCGACGAATATTTTGCGACTGGGAGGGGAGACTGCGGCCTGTTTTTTAGGCGGGAATTCGTTTTCAAGCACGCGGGCAGGCGTGCGGTATGTAAAGGCCTCCTGCCATATCTCCATCTGCCAGGCGGTATTAAACAGGAGCTCATCCGCACGGCGCAGCAAGAGAAGCGTCGCGCGTTGTATCAAGCGCTCTTTAGCAGAGAGCCGGCGCGGCTGCGTATAAAACTCAGAGAGCAGCACCATATCCCCCGTGCGCTCTATATAGGCCTCCCATACAAAGTCGCCTCCGATGCGCACCAGAAGCTTGCGTCGCAGGAGTTTTGACGCCATAAGCGCGGGGAAGCCGGTGCTCCATGTATCCAGAGCAAGCACCGCGTCGGCGCGCGCCACTTTCGGCAGCAGCCGCAAGAAGTACGCGAAGTGGCGCATCCCCCACGGCAGCGCGCGCTCAAGCCCGGACCATGCACACAGCAAGACCGGCCCGCGCCGGCCCAGCTCCTCATGGAGCTTTTGGGCGTACTTGGCCGGACCGCCGATCTGGGGAGGATAGATGCCGGTTGCAATGAGGATGGTCATACGGAAAGGGTGCAGGGCAAGCTTAGCGTAATTGTACAAGAAGGGAAGCCGGGTAAGGGGACACGTATGCCGCTGTTCTGAGAGGCCAGGGAATTTTTACGATTAAAAACGGGGGAGTCGCTCGCATGGATAAATAGAGGGAGGCGGATAGCGCACGCAGGGTCCGGGCACAGGACCGCGCAGCAGTGAGCACGGCAGCTGCACAGCGCGAGACTAAGGACCCACAGGCATACAGGCACATCCATACCCAACATACCCACGCGAACCTGAAGTCGGCGTGGCCGAATCTGAAGACGGCCGAGAATCTCGGATTTTCGAGAACACGCTCCCCTCGCCTTGTCAAAAGTTATCCACACCCTGCCATGGGCATGGCTCCCGCCTATGCGCCGGTAATTCTTGCGAATACGCGCTCGCGCATATCCTTTGCTATCAGGCTCCAGTCGTACTTGCTGAGCGCCAACTGCTTGGCCGTTTCTACAACTTTCTTGGCCGCTTCCGGGTTGCCGAGAATATCCTCCACTGCCCTGGCGATTTCCTCCGGAGCATCCGTGGCAACCGCCCAGCCGGTCGTCGGCTTATCGGGATTTTTCTTCGCGTCGAACAGGAAATCGGCGATGCCGCCCTCCTGCGTCGCGATAACCGGCAGCTCCGCCGCGAACGCCTCGATGAACGAGTTGCCCATGCCTTCCGAGCGGCTAGGGCGGATGAAAATATCGGCGACGCTGAGCTCCTTGAGCAGCTGCGCGTGGTCCATATAGCCCCTGAACGCCACGCGGCCTTCTACGCCGAGCTCGCGCGCGAGCGATTTGAGCTTGCGCTCGTCCTTGCCCGCGCCGCACACCACGAAGCGCACTACCGGCATGAGCGGGAGCGCGCGGATGACCGTGTCTATGCCGTTCTTCTCGACGAGCCGCGAGGATGTTATGAGCACCGCGCCCTCGTGCGGCGCCTTTTCTATCGCGAACCTGCGCGTGTCCACGCCGTTTGGAATTACCTCGAGCAGCCTTGAAAATCCGCGCTTGCGGGCCCAGCCGCCAAGATAAGTCGAGATCGCCTGCACGACGGCGGCATTGCGGAAGCCTGCATTGATAAGCGGCAGGAACGGCAGGATGCGCAGCCGTCCGAACATATGGGACTCCGTGTCCCCTTCCTGCAAGGTCAAAACGTACGGAAGACGCACTCCCAAAGCGCGCAGGAGCATGATCGGAATGAGCATGTAGCTCATCATCGCCCACGCCCCATCGAACCTGCCGCGCCGGTGGAGCACGAACGCCTCCGCGGCGGCCATCGGTATGTAGAAAAGCTTTGAAATAACGCCGCCTCCGAAGCCCACGCGATGCACGAGCACTTTACCCACCTGCTCTACCCGAGCCTCGCGCCCGAAGCGCAGCGTCACCATCTCGAACTCGATATCGTCGATGCGGTCCGTAATCTCCTTGATTGCGACCTCGGCGCCGCCTACATGCGGGTAATACGCGAGCGAGAAAATGAGTATCCTTTTCATAATCAATCAAGCGCGCGCAGCTGCGCCACAAGCGCCTCGTACTCTCCCACGAGCGGATGCTGCCAAGCCTCCTTGAGCATCGCAAGCATCGCTTCTTCAAACCAGAGCTTCTGCTCTTTCGTCGCATTGAATTTGCTCCATATGTGCGGGCCGCCTGATGCATGCAGCGCAATAAGGCTCCGGGCGTTGTGGATCTTGTCGGCCGCGGACACCGCCATGGCGCTCTCGCCCGCTTCGCGCACGGACTCGATATAGCGCTCGCGCTGCTCTTTCCACGGCAGCGAGCGGTCGTAGGAGACAGCTTTTACGGTATCGGTAACCGCGTCTCCCAACTCCTGCCGCATCTCGCCTTCCGTCACGCTCGTGTCCTCAAGCACGTCATGGCAGAGCGCGGCGGCGATGACCTCCTCGCCAAAGCCGCGCTGCGCCAGCATAAGCGCAACCGCGACCGGATGCGTCACGTACGGGATACCCTCGTGGCGCTTCTGGCCCTCGTGGGCGGCGAATGCGAGCTGTAAAGCCTTGTCGGTTAATGACGGCATAGTAGGACTATACCAAAAGAAAGGGCCGCCTCACGAGGCGGCCCTGGTGTTTTACTCTCGCCACGCTAGGCAGCGGCATCGGCCTTGATGCTCCGGATATACTCGCTAAGCGTTTGCTTCGGGCGCCATCCTATGGCGCGCGACTTGGTCGCATCGAGCTTTGAGTCCATGCGGTTGCCTTGGCGCTCGGGAAGCATCTCGATCTTGCCTCCGAACATACGGGCAATATCGAGAATACTATAGGACTCTTCGGAGCCCAGCCCGAACTCGTCGCCCTCCCCCCTTTCGCCCACCAGGATGAGCCCGTCGATGATATCGTCGACATGGGTAAAGTTGCGCTTCTGCGTCCCCGGAGACACAACCGTCAGCGGCAATCCTTGGGCGTGCTTCTGATGGAATATCTCCACCACGGTGCCGTACGTTCCCGCACGCTCCCCGGGACCGTACACGTTATAGAAGTACGTGATGCCGAAGTCGAGCCGGTACCAATCCGCATAGTTGCGGACCAGTTCAGTGTTAACCGCCTTGCTCCACGCGTACGGAGACTGGTCGCGCCCGAGTCCGCCATCGGCGTACTTGGTGGACGACCCGGCATAGACGAGCTTGCAGCCAATCTTGCGCCAGAATTCGACCACACCCCGAGTACCGTCAATATTGAGATCAAAGACAAGCGAAGGCTCGCCAAGGCTCTTCTCCACCCGTGAGTACTCCCCCAAGTGATAGATGAGGCTCGGCCGCTCCGATACCAGTTTTTCGATATCCTTGGCGTGTCCGGTGCGATATTCGACCCCTTGCACCCGCGGAGACGCCGGTACAAAGTTGTTGTCGATAGATATGACGCGATTCCCGTCCTTAACGAGCCGCGCACACAGACGGGAGCCGATGAAGCCCTCGCCTCCCGTAACAAGGATGAGATTATACATGGATCGCCTTTCAATGATAGAACAGCCGGGAGCTACTGTACCATCAATTTTAAATAAGTCAAAAGCTGTATTAGCCCTCTATTTCAAACTCATCTGCCGATAAAGTGGTTTCACCGCCCGTGCCCGGCTTGCGGCGCGCGGCGAGCACCCCCGCGACGCCCAGACCCATGATGCCGCCGAGCCCCGCCAAAGCGGTCCACAACGGGAGCACGGCGCCGCTTTCGCCCGCCGCTGCGGCAAGCTCCGTAGGCGCCAGACCATCATGCACCTGCGCTGCGGAAGAGGTCGCGGCAGGAGCCGCTTGCCCTGCGGCAGGCGCTTGCATCGGCTCCTCGATGGAAATGGAAATCGAAGAAAGGGCCCGTGCATCCTCGTCGGACGCAGAATCAGGCTCGATAAGGGGAGCGGATACGGGGGCCGGCGCCGTGCTTGCTTCAGGAGCGCTGTCGGGCGCCGCCGCAGATAGCGCCACCTCGGCCCCGTTGGGGTACAGGAGCTTGGCGCCCGTCGCCGCGAAGCCGAGCGTCGCCTGGTCGATATTGATAGCCTCCCCCCTGAGCGCGATTGAGTGCTCCGGCAGCCTGAACGTCGCCGCGCCCTGGCGCACCAGCCAGTACGACAGGTCGAGGTCGCGGTCGGCGCCGTTGCGTATCGACGCGCCGCCGCCCGGAAGCTCCGCCATCGCGACCGCGGCCTCTTTCGCCGTCACGATGACCTTCGACGAGGCCGAGTAGTTCTGGTTGGTGATATGGAGCTCGACGCTGTAGCGGCCCGGGTAGGAGAAGTGGTGCATCACCTGCGCGCCCTCGGCGGACACGCCGTCGCCGAAGTTCCATACGAACTTAGCGCTCTTGAAGGCCGCACGGTCGCGATTGTACGCCTGCGCGCGGAACATCGCGTCGGCCCCGACGATAACCGTGCGGTCCTCCCCCGCGTCCGCGAACACCGCGGGCGCGGGCGGTGCCACGTAGTAGGTCGAGGGCGACTTGGACGCGCCGGAGCTGCCGCTTCCCTTTTCAGCCTCCGGCGGCGCGTACGCCTCGGTCGCGTTGGCGGCGCCCGGCGTAGGCAGGGCCTGCAGCCATGCGCCCGATGAGAGCTGGAGGCTCGCGCCGTTGCCGTCGCCACCCTGGCTCGCGCTGTACGTCGCGGAGTCGACCGTCGCGCCGCTGCCGTCTACGAGCGACACGGTCGCGCCGGTGTTATTAAAAGAGAGCGACGCCTTGGCGACGGAGTAGTCGCCTGAATATTCCGCCATGAACGCCGCAGGGTCGCTTGCCAGCACCAGGTAGCCGCCCGCCGGCACGACAAGCGAGCCGCGCCCCACCCTGCCCGAAGGGTCGGTAATGGAATGATTGGCGTTGTCGCTGATGCGCCACGAGCCCTTGCCCGTGCCGCCCACAAGCGCCACATCATCGGCGCCGTCGTTATACAGTTCGACCCACTCGCGGCCGGTATCGGCACCCTCGGGGTCGTACATCACTTCGCTTATAACGACCGACGCATGGGCGGCGGCGGGAAGCGCGAATAAGAGTATGGAAAAAAGGAGGGCCCTAGTCGCACGGCTCGTGATGCTTTGCTCGCTCATGGTGCGACCCTTCCAGTTCCGGGTCGACAGAGAGCATAGCATGAAGCGTTTCTTTTGGAAGCGATGCGGGATTCGGCGTTTTTTTGGCGACACTGTCCAGAGCCTCCTTGAGCCCGGGCGCTTTGTGTTGTCCCGCAGAGGACGCGTCCGCTTTGCCTGACGCCGGAGTGGAGTGCGCATGCGGCTCGGCCTTCGGCATATCGGGCTTGGGCGCGTCGTTCCTTTTCGCGGTCACCGCGGCGAGGGCGTCGCGCAGGCTGGCGGAGCCTTCAAGAGGCGGCTTTTCAGGCTCGGGACGGGGCGCAGGCGCTGCACGAGGCGCCTCGCGACGGGGCACCTGGTGCGTATGCGCGTGCACATGCACCTGCGGCACCGGCGCTTCTACCCTGACCGCCTGCACCACCGGCGCCGGCGCGACAGGCACCGGCACGACTACCGGCGCCGGAGCCGCAGGCGCAGGAGGGCGCACGGAAGGCTGCGCCTGCGCGGCGGGGGCCGGGCGCGGCCCAGCGCTTGCGGGACGGGACGGGGCCGGCTTGCCGTACTTGGGCTTGGGAGCCTCGACGACGAGCGGAACCGCCTCCTGCCAGTCGGTAATTGCCTTTTCAACCTGCGCGCGCGGGCAGCCGAACTGCTGGCGCGAGTACTCTATCACCTTCCTCGTGTTGTCCTCGGGCGATGCGTCGAACGGCGGCAGGGTCGTGGCGGAGAACGGCGGGCTCCCCACCCCGTCTATCATGAGCGTGAGGTAGATCTGCGCGAAGCCGAGGTTGACGAGGTCCTTCGCCTCGAACTGCGGCGCGAATATGGGCTCGAGCGTCTCGGCGTCGAACGGCCCCACCCTGAACGATACGGTGGTGCCCACGTTGCCGAACACCGCGTCGCGCACCTCCTCCTCCATCTGCTCGACGTACTGGTGCGCGATGATGAGGTTGAGCTTGTACTTGCGCGCTTCAGAGAGGATGTCGGCGAACGACTCGTTGGCGAAGTTCTGGAACTCGTCCACGTAGAAGTAGAAGCTCGGAAGCGCCGAGAGCGTCTGTGCCGGCACGTCGGCGCGCGACATCGCCGCCAGGTAGATCTTGGTGACGAGCATGGAGCCGAGGAGCTGGGCGTTCACCTCGCCCACGCGGCCCTTGGACAGGTTCATGATGAGTATCTTCTTCTGGTCCATGAGCTCGCGGATATCGAAGGAAGACTTCGGCTGCCCGATGATGTTGCGTATGAGCGGGTTGGACGTGAACTGGCCTATCTTGTTCTGTATCGCGGGCGTGGCCTCCTGCGTGTAGCGGTCGGAATAGTTGGCGAACTCCCCCACCCAGAAGTCCTTCACCATCGGGTCCTTTATGTTGTCGACGACCTTCTGGCGGAAGTTCTTGTTGACGAGCATGCGGTTGACGTCGAGCATGGTGGCGCCCTCGTACTCAAGGAGCGCGAGGAGCGTGTTGGAGAGTATGTACTCCATGCGGGCGCTGAACGCGTCCACCCATATCTTCTTGAACGCGGTGATGAGGCCCGACACCACCAGGTGGCGCTTGTCGTAGCCCACGTCCTCCATGACGTTGAACGCCACGGGATAGTCCATGTCGAACGGCGCGAAGTACACCACGTCGCGCATGCGGTGCGCCGGCACGTACTCCATGATGCGCTCGGCCGTCGAGCCGTGCGGGTCGATGAACGCCATGCCCTCGCCGTTGCGAATATCCTGTATGGCCAGGTTCTCGAGCAGGGTCGACTTGCCCATGCCCGTCTTCCCGATGATGTACATGTGGCGCGCGCGGTCGCGGCGCTTGATGCCGAACGGCAGGGGCTTGCCGCGCGAGTTCGTCTCGGCGAAATAGGTTATCTTGCCCGGATCTTCAAGCATTGAACCAATTGTACCACTTGCATGCGAAAAGCCCCGCACTAAGCGGGGCTTTGCTGCATTGCGCTACGAGTGCATAGTCGTGCGGCGATGCGGATGCCCGGGGCTGAGCGAGCGGAGCTTGCGGTAGGCCGCCTTCGCGACCCGTATCTTGTCAGAATCCCCCGGGAGTTCCTGCGGATCCGCTTCGACCCATCTTCTAAGGCCGAAATCGAAGTTCCGCACCACGTGCGCATAGAACGCATCGGCCTCGTGAGCCGTCTTCACTTCCTCAAGCGTGAGCATTCGCTCCTCCTTGCCTGACCGTACCTCCTTTTATATACCACTGTTTCAAGGAAGCTTCCAGAACTGCCGCTACTGGTACTGGATGAATATCGGGGTGGGCTTCAAGTCGAGCACTTCCTGCTTGGTCAAAAGGCGCGGCGGCTCTTCCTTCAGGTCGTTCTTGTAGAAGATCTTTATTCCCGTGAACTGCACCGGCTCGGGCGCCACCACGTGGTAGTAGGTGTTCTTCTTGCGCTGAGGGCTCCCCCACCCATCCATCTGCATGATGACCTGCACCTCGGGCGTGGGCTTTATCTGCCTGTAGTCGGTTATCATCTTCTGCGTAAAGCGGTGCAGCAGCAGTATCTTGGGCGGCAGGTTGTTGTCGCGCACTATCTTCGAGAGATGGTCGATTGCCCAGTTGATGGTCGCCGCATCGGTCGTGCCGATGACGTCGCCCGGCGCGTCATTGCCCTTCATGTCGAACTCCGGGTCTATCGCCAGGTGCACGTTGGGCATCGCCCAGTACGTATCGAGCAGGGGCACCTCGTCCTGCACCGACGAGAGCCCTACCTGTATGTCGAGTATCACGATGCCGTCCACCTCGCGCGCGTACTCTATGGCCTTGTCCACCTGCGTGTCGGGCATGCGCAGGCGGTACTTGCCGTCCTTGCCGGGGCTGCCCTGCGCGGTGACGTCAATGTACTCTATGGCCGGCATGACGGGCGTCGTCGGGTCGGCCTTTTCCCACGCCTCGACTTCCGCGCGCAATTTCGCAAGCACCGTATCCTTTTCGAACTCGCCCAATATGCCCATCTGCTTTGAATAGAAGTTGCCGTAGAACGCCACGATGCGCTTGAACGGGAGTATCGCGCCCGGCAGGGGCTCGGGCGCGTCCCACACGGGCCACAAAGGCTTCGCCTCGGCCGTCGTGGTGGCGTTGCCGTCGGCATCGAGCGGCGTTGCGGAGCCTTTCATGAATGCGGCGTACCACGGGCTCGTGGTGGCGACCTGCGCCAAAGCAAGCAGGCGGCGGCGGTAGTCGGCGGTATCGAGGACGGGCTTGGGCGGCTCTTTCTTGGGAATTATCTTCTCGAGCATCGAAGTGGACGTGGCGGCATCGGTGCCGTAGGACACCGACGTCATCGCGGGCAAAAGGAAGTATGCGGCCGCGACCACGAGCGCGATGCCGAGCGCGCACACCAGGGCGTGCGCGACGTAGCGGCCGCGGGGGCCTCCGGGGCCGTTAGTTGAGCGGGCTGGTGCCATGGTCGTGATGCGTATGCGCGGGCCCTGCGTTCTCTACGAAATGGCCCTGGCCGCGGCCCGCCGCGCGCGCGATAGCCTCGCCGCGCAGGAGAAAGCCCGCGCCCGCGATCGCCAGTCCCGCAAACACGAGCACGGCGGTCTTCCACGAGCCGGGGATGCCGAGGTACGGCGTCACGGCAACGAGCGCGCCGAGCGCTATCACGGTCATCTCTTTGGACATGGGCTTATTCTAAAGCCCTTCCACGATAACTACAAATTCTCCGCGCTGTTTTTCCTCGTTTTCATTAAAATACGCGAGCACATCACGCGCCGCGCCCACCCGGTGCTCTTCATACATCTTGGTCAGCTCGCGGTACACGCCGATGCGGCGCCCGGGCGCGGCCTCGGCAAGCGCCTCGAGCGCCTTCATGATGCGGTGCGGCGACTCGTAGAACACGCTCGCCCTCCCGCTTTCCGCTATTTCCTTGAAAAGCGTCTGCCTCCCCTTCTTGAGCGGCAGGAAGCCGTAGAACGTGAAGGCGGCGGCGCGCAGGCCGCACACGGACAGCGCCGCCGCAAGCGCGCTGGGGCCCGGCACGGCTTCTATGGCGGCGCCCGCGTCGCGCGCATGGGACACTATCTCCTGCCCCGGGTCCGACACGCCGGGAGTTCCCGCGTCGCTTACGAGCGCCACATGCCTGCCCTGCTCCAAGAGCGCGGGGATTTTAGGCAACGTCACCACCATTGTGTGGATATCGAAATGGCTCAGGAGCTTCTTCGTGACGCGCGTATCCTCGCAGGCGACCACATCGGCCTCCTTTAATGCGCGGAGGGCCCGCAGGGTGATGTCTTCAAGGTTGCCTATGGGCGTTGCGACTATGGAGAGTTTTGCTGCCATATAAAAGCACTTCGTCTTATATAGTCGTCGCTCGCTCGGAAAAGAAACTTTTCTTTTCTCTCGCTTCGCTAGACTATGAACCCTACACTAGCACAAATGCTGAAAATGTGGTAATTTGCGAACCAGCTTACGATCTTCACCCACAACAGGAGACACTGAATGGATAACGGGCTTCTGCCTGCCGCGCTCGGGCGCATCAAGCCCCTAGTATCCGCCCCAAGCGCGATACCGGGCCACCCGGCGTATACCGCCACCTGCTTCGAGGGCAGCGATTGGTCGCTCAAGCCCCTCCAGCGCGAGGGCGACGAGGACAAGGCGCCGGAATTGGCGCGAAGAATAAGCCGCGCCCTCGCGGGCATGGGCGCGCGCCTCATCTTCGCGCCCACGCCCACGAAGTTCAACGGCGAGCTGGTCTCAGAGGAGACGCTCATGAAGGAGCGCCTGCGTCTGGGAAACCTATGGATGTACCGCAACCCGGATGTTCCCGCCGACGGCGCATGGCTCCCGTACAGGGGCTGCGCCGGCATCTTCAGCGCCGGCGGGTGTTCGCTCATCGTTGCCACGCGCGGCAACAAGATGATCTTCGCGCACGCGGGGCGCGACTGCGTCATAGACCGCACGCGCATCCGCACCCAGAACTTCCGCAAAGGAAGAAGGCACGAAAGCATCGTGAACGGCATCCTCAATGAGCTGGCGCCCTCGTACTCAGCGCATCGCAAAGCGCATGAGATACGCGCGGCTGTCTACTACTCGATCAGACCGGAAGAGTTCCGTCATGACCTTGCGGACAAGAACACTGAACACGCCGAGTACAACGAAGGCGCATGGAAACTGCTCCCAAGAGAGTACGGAGAGGAGTGCGGCATCGTCGACAGCCGAGGCATCGGCATCGACGTTCCACGCATCATCCGCAGGCAGTTCATAGACAACGGCGTGCCCCCGGAGAACATCAGCCTCGAGCACGCCTACCTCCGCGACGAGCTGCCCACGACGCGCCGCGGCGACGGCAGCGGCCGCTACCTGGTCGCCGTCGTCCGGAACTCCTGAGCCTTTGCTCCATCCCCGCTTGCGCGGGGATTCTTTTTTTATAAGACGCTCGCTTCTTCTTCCAGCAGTACGCCGAACTTCGCATACACCTCCCTCTTAGCGCGCGCCGCAAGCTCTTTGACCTGGGCGGCTGTGGCGTTCCCCGCGTTTAAAAAGTAGTTGGTGTGGTACTCGCTTGCGACCGCGTCGCCCGCGCGCGCGCCGCGCATGCCCGCGCGGTCCATGAGCCAGCCGGCGGGCACCCTGCCCTCTTTGGAAGCGGCGCCTTTTTCGCGTTCAAATAATTCCTGCAGTTCCCGCGACACGACCGGGTTCTTGAAGAACGAGCCGGCCGACTTTATATCCTGAATGTGGCGCTTCGCGCGCTCGGCGAGCGTATGCATTATTCTCTTGTCGGCCTCCATGGGTTCTATGGGCGCCAGATTGAACTCCGCTTCGAGCACTATGAGGCCCGGATGCTCTTTGATGCGGCTCGTACGGTAGGCGAATCCGCATTCGTCATTGGAAAGCGCGCGCACTTCCCCCGTGCGCGCATCGAGCACCGTCGCCGACACCAGCGCGTCTTTTATTTCCGTTCCGAACGCGCCCGCGTTGCCGCGCACAGCCCCGCCCACCGTGCCCGGAATGCCCGCCAGGCTCTCGAGCCCGCCGAGCCCCTTCCCCGCCGCCGCGCGCACCGCATCAATCAGGTTCTCGCCCGCCGCGACGCGCATCGCGCCGCCGTCAAAGCGGATACCCTTATTCGCCACGCGCACCACCAGCGCCCGGAGCCCCTCGTCGGGCGCCAGCACGTTGCTCCCGCCGCCGAGCACCACGACAGGCAGGCTCTTTTCTTCCGCGTACGCGTAGGCGTGCCGCATATCATCCACGCTTGCGGCCTCGGAAAGCCACGCCGCCGGCCCGCCAATGGCGAAGGTCGTAAGCGGCGCAAGCGGGACATTAGGGCGCATATCCATGCATCCAGAGTGCGCTATACTGCCTCTGCATGCAAGAAATATTCCGCATCGAGGGCGCGAACGCCCCGTCGCTCGAGGGCGCCATACGGGTGGCCGGCGCGAAAAACGCGGTGCTCAAGGCCATGGCGGCGTCGGTCCTGTACCGCACGCCGCTCTCGCTCACGAACGTCCCCGGCATCCTCGACGTGCAGGCGCTCTGCTCCATTCTAGAGACGCTGGGCGCCTCAACCTCGCGCGACGGGCACGCGCTTACCATAGACGCCTCGGGCATGAGCGGCTCCTCCATACCCGCGAGCATGATGAGCGCGCTGCGCGCATCTATCGTCCTGGCAGGCCCATTGCTGGCGCGCTTCGGCCAGGTCATTTTCAGCCATCCGGGCGGCGACATCATCGGCGAGCGGCCTATAGACCTTTTTTTAGAAACGTTTACGGCGATGGGCGCGGAAGTCGTAAACGACGACGGCAGCTACGGCGTGCGGGTGCAGGGCGGGCGGCTCAAGGGCGCCGACCTCTTCTTCCGCATCCAGTCGGTAACCGGCACCGAGACCGCGATGCTCGCCGCGGTGCTGGCCGACGGCGTGACCACCATACGCAACGCGGCCATGGAGCCCGAGATAGTGTGGCTCGCCGACATGCTCAACGCCTCGGGCGCCAGCATTGCTGGCGCGGGCACCACCACCATTACCGTCACCGGCGGCACGGAGCTTCTGCGCGCGCCGGAGAGCTTTGCCGTCGTGCCTGACCGCATCGAGGCGGGCAGCTTCCTCATATTGGGCTGCCTGGCGGCAAAAGACCTGCGCATAGAATCCTGCGTGCCCGAGCACCTGGAGGCGGTAGTGCGCCTGCTTCGCCAGGCGGGCGCCGATATTGAGACCGGCCCTACCAGCCTGCGCGTCAAAGCGGCGCCGCTTGCGCCCATGAGCATAAAGACGCACGAGTACCCGGGCTACCCCACCGACCTCATGGCGCCCATGGTCACCCTCTTAACACAGGTGCCGGGCGAGTCGCGCGTGTTCGAGACCATTTGGGACAACCGCCTCCAGTTCGTCGAAGTGTTGCGCGTGATGGGCGCCGACATCACGACCATGGACCCGCACCGCGTGCTCATAAAAGGACCGCGCGCGCTCAAGGCCCGCTCCATGGAGAGCCCCGACGTGCGCGCCGGCCTCGCGTTCCTCATCGCGGCGGCCGTGGCGCAAGGCACGTCGGACATAAGCAACATCCACCACATAGACCGCGGCTACGAGAACATCGCCGAGCGCCTGCGGGGCGTCGGCATGCGCATAGAGCGCATTTGATATACACTCGGTCTATGGCAAAAGTCTGCGACCAAGCGTTCTTCAAAGACGGCATCGTGCCCATAAGCGAGGCGACGGTGAGCATCGCGAGCTCGGCTGTGCTCTACGGGCTCAGCGTCTACACGGTATTCCCTGTCTGCGTTACTCCGGAGGGGCTCGCGGCCTTCAGGATTAAGGACCACTACCGGCGCCTGCTCAACTCCTGCCGCATCATCGGCATCGACGCGTTCGCGCCCACGTGGAGCGAGGAGGCGTTTTCCGCCGCCGCGCGCGAGCTCGTCGCCGCAAACGATATAAAAGAAGACGTGTTCGTGCGCGCCACGGTGCATGTGACCGACCTGGTGCCGGGCACGCGCTCGCGCGGGCTTTCCGCGACGCTCAGCATGTTCATATACGAGGCTGCGCCCATCGTGCCGCAGGCGGGCGCGCGGCTCAAGACCAGCATGTGGCGGCGCACTCCCGACGCGTCCATCCCCTCGCGCGCCAAGGTAAACGGCGGCTACGTCAACTCGGTCTTGGCCAAGCAGGACGCGCTCGACTCGGGCTATGACGACTGCATTCTGCTTGATGCGCAGAACCACGTCTGCGAGCTGAGCGCCGCCAACCTGTTCATCGTGCGCGGCGGCACGCTCATTACGCCCGGCAGCTCGAGCGACATTTTAGAAGGCATAAACCGCGCCACCGTTATCGAGCTCGCGCGCGACATGGGAATCAGGGTTGAAGAGCGAACGATAGATGTCTCCGAGCTGTATGTGGCCGACGAGGCCTTCGCCTGCGGCACCTCGGCGTTCGTAGCCCCCGTCATAGAGATAGACAGGCGCCCGGTAGGCTCGGGAAGCATGGGGCCGCTGACCGAAAAGCTCCGCGCAAAGCACCACGGGGTCCTGCACGGGCAGGACCCCGCGTACCGGCAGCTCCTGACTTTGCTATCATAAGCCCATGAGCAAGAAGGCCCATTTCATAGGAATAGCCGGCAAGGGCATGTCGGCCGTTGCCCTCCTTTTGCGCGAGGCCGGCTATGGCATATCCGGCTCCGACGAGGGTTTTTACCCTCCGGTATCGGACTACCTGGCGGACGCGCGCATTACGTTCGCGCACGGCTACAGGAAAGAGAACATCCCGGCGGATGCGGACGTCATCATAATCGGCAAGAACGCCAAGCTCGTGCCCGAAACCAACGAGGAAGTAAAAGCAGCGCTCGACTCCGGCATTCCGGTCAAGTCGTTCCCGGACCTCTTGGAAGAACTTTCAAGCGGCAAAGAGACGCTGGTCGTTGCAGGCAGTTACGGCAAGTCCACGTGCACGGCGCTCTTGGCGTGGTGCCTCATGCGCGCAGGCAAGGACCCGAGCTACTTCGTGGGCGAGATTACGAAAGGCTTCGAGGCCCACGCCAAGCTCGGAAAGGGCGATGCGTTCGTCCTTGAGGGCGACGAGTACCCTTCGGCCAACTGGGACGAGCGCTCCAAGTTCCTGCGTTACAACCCCCGCAACGTCCTGCTTACCTCGGCGACGCACGACCATGTGAACGTCTACCCCGCCCACGAGGATTACCTCAAGCCGTTCAGGCAGCTGGTCGGCATGCTTCCCGCAGACGGCACACTGGTCGTCAACGACGAGCCGCACGCGCGAGCGCTTGCAGAGGAGTTCGGCGGCATGCGGGTCGAATACGGCCTCGCCCCGCGCAACGAATGGCACGCGGCGAACATCGCGTACGGCCTGCCGACGACGTTCGACCTGATGCACAAGGGCAAGAAGATCGCCGCGCTTTCCACAAAGCTGCTGGGCGCGCACAACATCGAGAACATCGTCGGCATCAGCGCGATGCTCTTGGCAAAGCACCTGCTCGCGCCCGAAGAGCTTGCGGCAGGAGTGGCAACGTTCGAGGGCGTGAAGCGCCGCATGGAGCTGCTCACCCCCGGCTCGTCAGTGCCGGTACTCGAAGGCTTCGGCTCGAGCCTCGAGAAGGCAAAGAGCGCCATAGCCGGCATGCGCCTCCATTTCCCGGCCCGCCGGCTCGTTGTGGTGTTCGAGCCGCACACCTTTACCTGGCGCAACCGCGCGGCGCTCGCCCAGTACGACCAGGCGTTCGACGGCGCGGACCGCGTCTACATATACGAGCCCGCGGCCCAGGGCGCGGCAACGCATGCCCAGCTGACCCAGGACGAGATACTGGAGCGCGTGCGCGCGACCGGCATGGACACCGTGGCGCTCAGCGGGACTGGCGACCTCGAGGCGATACTCGCCGACACGGAAGAAAACGACGCCATACTCCTCTTAACCTCCGGCGAGCTCGGCGGGCTTATAAAGTCCCTGCCGCCCGCAGTCGAGGAGAAGTTCCCATTGAATCGATGAAGGCAATAGCGCCGCCGAAGCCTGATTTCGATTCCTACATAGCGCGGGCCGATACGCAGTTCATCGCACGCGAAGGCGAGCCCCTTGAAAGCCTCTATGACGCCGGCTATCTCCCCTACTCAAGCTCAAAGGACGTGTGCAACATCTTTTACAGCGCGCGTTCGGCGCGCGTAGTATTGCAGGAATTCGCAATGACGAGCGAGAACCGCCGCATCGCCCGGAAATTCGACGGCGCATTTGCGAATGCGTCGCATGCCCGCGCACGGGTTCGCGGCCGGCGACGAGCTTTACGCATTCGTGCTCGGCTACTTCGCCCGGCGCCATGGAGTCAATGTAATGCCGCGCGAGCGCCTCGAGCTCCTGCTCGCAAGCGGGCTCATAACGACCGTTATCGAATACCGCAAGGACGCATCCGTTGTGGGCTACGTGCTTGAAGTAGAGTCGGGCGCGATGCGCCACTACTGGTACTCAGCCTACGACCTCTCCTTCGCTCAGCAATCGCTCGGACTGTGGCTCATGCTCGACTGCATCCGCGACGCAAAGGACAGCGGATACTCACGCTGCTACCTGGGCACCGTATACGGGCAGAAGGCGCTGTATAAAACGAACTTCGAGCCCCTCGAATGGCACGATAGCAGCATATGGTCGCGCGACCTGCGCCTGCTTAAGGAAAAAAGCCGGGAAGAATAGCCATTGCATAACTCCCCCGCTCTTCTATACTGGCCGCAGGATTACCCGTTAACTTTCACTCCTATGGATATTCTATGGATTGTTCTGGGCGCAGCGGCGCTTCTCGTGCTCGTCTCCATCAGGCAGGTCAACCAGTACGAGCGCGGCGTGCGCTTCACCCTGGGAAAATTCAGCGGAATAATGGAGCCCGGCTGGCGGCTCGTGTGGCCCGTCATCCAGTTCTATAAAAAGGTAGACATGCGGCTCAAGGCCGTCGACGTGCCCGATCAGAAGGCCATTACCCGCGACAACGTGTCGGTCAACGTCAACGCCGTCATCTACTATAGCGTATTCTCGGCCGAGCTCGCGATACTGCAGATAGAGGACTTCATGTACGCGATATCGCAGTACGCGCAGACCACCATGCGCAACATCGTGGGCGAGGTGACGCTCGACGAGCTCCTGGGGAGCCGCGACAAGATAGCGGACCGCATCCGCGAGATAGTCGACAAGGAGACCGACGCATGGGGGCTGAAGGTCCACAACGTGGAGCTCAAGGACGTCTCCCTTCCCGAGACCATGGAGCGCACCATCGCCAAGCAGGCCGAGGCCGAGCGCGAGAAGCGCGCGGTCATCATCACCTCCGAAGGCGAGCTTGCAGCGGCCCAGAACATGGCCGACGCGGCCCGCACGCTGTCGGCAACGCCGGGCGCGCTCCATTTGCGCACGCTCCAGAGCATAAACGACATATCGAGCGACCAGTCCAACACCATCGTGTTCGCCGTGCCGATGGAGCTGCTCAAGGCGCTCGAGGGGTTCAAGAAGGAATGACAGAAAAACTCCCGGGATATCCCGGGAGTTTTTTGCTATTCGGTATCGGCGAGCACCTTGTTTATGACGTAGACGTAGCCGTTGGATGCCTTGTACGCCCTGAGCACCTGGGCGCCGTCAACGGTCGCGGCCTTCGCCGACTCGTCGACATCGAAGCTCGCGGCGGTGCCGCCGAGCGTTATGACCCTGCCGCTGAGCGCCTCTTCCATCGGGAGGGCGCGCGGGACGATATGGCCGAGCGCGAGATGCTTGGCTTCGGCGCGCGACAGTCCCGCGATGTAGCGCTTGGGAAGGTAATCGAAGTCGGCCGAGGACGGCACGAAGACGGTGTAGGTGCCGAGGCGCTTGAGGGCCTCGTCGGCGCCGCTGTTGTAGAGCATGAGCTCGAATCGCTCAGTCTCGCGCAGGGACCCTATGACCTGGAATACGGTCGAGGTGGACATATCGACCACCTCGAGGCTCTGCGCCTCGATGCGCTCCTGGGGAATGAGCGAGCGCCGGGCCGCCGAGGCGTGCAGGAATTCCGGCGTAAGCGAGCCGCCCAAACCGAGCACTCCCGCGCTCAGGAGCACCGAAGCGCCGGCTCCCAGCCCCCAGCGCACGCGCATGTCGCGGCGTACGCCTTCGAGGACTTTTGCGGATACAGAAAAAATGGATTCCATGTGGCGTTTACGTTAACCCTTCACCCCTGAAGCCCCGCTGAAGCGTAGCCAGACGATACGGCACCCTAACGCATAAAATAACTTGTGTCAAGCGCAAGCCCGTGAACCGCAAAAGGCGGCCAAAGGCCGCCTTTTTGAGTCCTTGTGGTCACGGGGAGACTTGAACTCCCACGGGTTGCCCCATACGCTTCTGAGACGTACGCGTATACCAATTCCGCCACGTGACCGGCAAGGTGCACTATAGCAAAAATACCCGCCTTAGAGAATGGCGCCGGCAGGGCGCTCTACTCCAGATACCGGCTCATTTCCTCCGCCGCCTCCCGCGCGATCTCGTACTCCTCATCGCGCACCAGCCCCTTCTGCATCTTCAAGAGGACCGCATGGATCTCCCCTGCCCCGTACCCCTTTGCGCGCAGGAGCTCGGCCTCCTTGAGCACCCGGTTGTCCATGGGCGTGCTTTTGCGGAGCGCCGCGTCGAATAGTCTTGAAAAAGGATGCGCCATGGCAGGGAGAGTATGCGCGAAACCGGGCATTCTAAGCGCCCCTGCGCCGGCGCGCCGCATACAAGGCGACCGCGGCGCTTGCCGCCACGTTAAGCGACTCGGCCTCAGGCTCGATATCTATGGAAAGCATCGCGTCGCACAGCGCGCGGGCATACGGGGCAACGCCCTCCGCTTCGTTGCCGAACACGAGCATGACAGGCTCCTTGAACGGCTCCTGCTCGAGCCGCACGCTGCCGTCGGCGGCAAGCCCCAGCACGCGCACGCCCTTTTTCCTGAGCGCGGCAATGGTCTGCTGCGGGTTGGCGACGCCGACCAGCGGAACCTGGAACGCCATGCCGGCCGACGAGCGTATGACCGCGGCGGTTACGGGCGACTGCTTGTGCACGGGAAGGAGCACCGCCGCGGCGCCGAACGCGGCCGCCGAGCGGAGTATGGCGCCGACGTTGTGAGGGTCCTGCACCCCGCTTAGGAACACGAGCACGCTTTCGGGAGCGGGCGTGAACGATTCCACGAACCGCTCCGCATCAAGCAGGAGCTCGGGGCCGCCGATGAGCGCCACTGCGCCCTGGTGGGCCGCTTGGCCCTCGACCATCGAGGTGACGCGGCGCATATCAAGGGGAATGGCCTTGATGCCTGCGGCGCGGGCCAGTTCGTGCAAACCCTTATCCCCCGGCTCCTCCAGGTAGAGCGCGCGCACCGACCGCGGCGCGTGCCGAAGAGCCTCCGCCACGGAATGCCTGCCGTATATGTAGAGTTTTGCGGGTTTCTTTGCTGCCATAAGCGGAAATGGGGCCCTTTATTATTGCGCGCGCTCCTTGTGCGGGGCGCGGTAGAACAGCACCGGCACCACCACGAGCGTGAGGCAGATGGCGAACATAAGCCCGAACATCACGGTAAAGGCGAACGGGCCCCAGGTAGGGTTCGAGAGCGCGAGCGGGATCATGCCGATCACCGTGGTAATAGTCGTGAGCATGATGGGGCGGAAGCGGGTCTCGGACGACTCGATTACGATGTCGATGAGCGGCTTCTCGGGATGCGCGCGCAGGTTGTGTATGAGCGAGTCCATGAGGATGATGGCGTGGTTGATGATGACGCCGCCGAGCCCGATGATCCCCAACAGCGACGTGAACGACAGCGACTGGCCGGTGAGCGCGAGCCCGCCCAGGACGCCGATGAGCGAGAGAGGCACGATGTAGAGGAGGTAGAGCGTGTAGCGCACGGAATTGAACGAGACGACGAGGATGAGGAACATGAAGACAAGCCCCGCGATGAGCGCCACGAACATCTGGGTGAACGACTCGTTGATGCTCTCGGATTCGCCCCCGTACGATATCCTGACGCCCTCGGGCAGGTTGAGCTCCCCCGTCCTCTTCTGGAATTCTGCCACGACGGCGGTCGCGGCGGTGCCGGCCGTCGGGTATGCGCCGACGGTCTGCACGCGCTCCTTCTCCTCGTGGGCTATGGCGGCCGAAGAGAGCGCCAGCGAATCCTGCAGGACGGAGCCCAGGAGGACCGTATCGCCCGAGGCGTTCTGCATCGACAAATTCTTGATGCTGTCTATCGTCGTCTGCGCCGTGTCGCCGGGACCGGTGTACGCCGGGT
Source organism: uncultured Candidatus Saccharibacteria bacterium (assembly GCA_964650645.1). Classification (GTDB taxonomy): domain Bacteria; phylum Patescibacteriota; class Minisyncoccia; order Phycocordibacterales; family SBAW01; genus GWA1-54-10. Next base: position 371,733 of record CAZYUH010000001.1, on the reverse strand, counting down.
TGAGGTCGAGCTTCACTACGACGTCGATGTTCTCCTTGTCCTGGGTGATGCTCGTGGCCTTGGTGCCGTTTACCGCGGCGCGAAGCGTCTGGGCGACCGCGCTCGTATTGAGTCCGAGGCTCGCCGCCTTCGCGCGGTCTATCGCCAGGTTGAACTCGGTGCCGTTGCTCTGCGTCGAGGCGGTGATGTTGGTGACGTTGGGCATGGAAGAGAGGAGGCGCTTGCCGGCCTCGGCGGCGGTAATGAGGTCGCCCAGATCGTCGCCCAGGAACCTGATGTAGATGGGCGCGCCAGAGGGCGGGCCGTTGGAGGCCTGCAGCACCTGGATATCGGCGCCCTTGACCGATGCGAGCCTGTTCTGGAGCTCTGCGGCTATTTCGGTGCTGGTCTTGCGGCGGTCTTCCGGCAGATTGAGCGTGATGTTGGCCTGGTTTGAGCCCGCGCTGCTCTCGCCAGAAAGCGCCGAGCTCTGCCCTACCGTCGTCTGGAACGACGCGATGTCCTCGTCCTCGTAGAGGATCTCCTCGACCTCGCGCACGGCGAGGTCGGTGGCCTCCAGCACGGTGCCCTGCGGCTTCTGCAGGTTGAGGTAGATGTAGTCCTCGTCGGCTACCGGGAAGAACGTCGCCGACACGAAGCCCAGCGCCGGCAAGGCGAACGACGCCAGCATGCCGACGAAAAGGGCCGCGAGGAGCAGGTTCTGCTGGCGGCGGCGCTCGAGCACGATGCGCAGCTTGCGGGTATACCACTCCGTAACCGCGCTCGTATATTCCTCCTGCATCCTCTCGAAGCGGTTGGGCGCGCCCTTGGTGAACAGCACCGCGATGAGCGGGACGATGCCGAGCGCCACGAATATGGACGCCATGAGCACGAATATGAGCGTGTACGGGATGCCCGATATGAACTTGCCGATGATGCCGGTCAGGAAGAAGAGCGGCGCGAACACCGCGACCGTCGCCATGGTGCCCGCAATGAGCGGCCAGGCGTAGTCGCGCAGGGCGGCGCGCGCGGCATCATCCGGGCTCTTCCGGGCGCCTATGCGCGCATGTATCGCCTCGGTGACGACGATGCCGGAATCCACCAATATGCCCACGGCAAGTATGAGCGCGAAGAGGCTTATGAAGTTGAGGGTGTTGCCGGTGAAGTACAGGCCGATGAACGCGATGAGGAACGAGAGCGGTATGGCGAGCCCCGCGACGACCGACTCGCGCCAGCCGATGGTCAGCAGGAGCACGAGTATGACGAGCACGACCGTGACAAGCCCGGTCTCGGTGAGGTCGCCGAGCTGCTTGCTTATCTGCACGCCCTGGTCGGTCGAGGGCGGCACGAACACCTCGAGCCCGCTGAGCGTCGTCCCCTGGAGCTCGTGGAGGCGGGCGGCGACCTTCTGAGCGGTTTCCTGTATGTCCGCCGAGGACTGCTTGTAAATGAGGAGCGTTATCGCCTCCGTGCTCGGCTTGCCGCCCACGGAGACGCGCGAGTAGGTCGTGGCAGGGGCGAGGCCGTCCACGATATCCGCTATGTCGCGCAGGTAGACCGGGACGCCGCTCTTGCTTGAAACCGCTATGTCGCGGATCTCGCTCGGGTCCTCAAGGCCGCCCTTGAAGTTGACGTTGTAGCTCACGCCGTCCATGGAGATGCGCCCCGCGGGCAGGGCCGCGTTGCTGCTGGAAATGGCCTGGATGACCTGCGTGACGCTCAGCCCGTATTGCTCGAGCGCCCCGCGGCGCACGATGACGCTGACCTGGCGCTCCGGCACGCCGGCGACCTGCACCTGGGATACGCCCGTGACATTAAGCAGGTCGTTCTGAAGCTCGGTCCCGAGCTTCGAGAACTCCATGGGCTGCAGCGGGCCCGACACGGTGACGGCGATGATGGGCTGGTCGCTGAAGTTGAGCTTGGTCACCTGCGGCGCCTCGACGTCCGAGGGCAGGTTCGCCCGCGCGCGCGACACTGCGTCGCGCAGGTCCTGTATGGACTGGTCCGTATCGGCCTGCGCGTTGAACTGCACGGTAATGGCCGACATGCCGTCGCCCGAGCTGGAAGTGAGCGTGTCGATGTTCGCGACGCCCGATATCTGCGCTTCGAGCTTGTTGGTCACGAGGGACTCCATGTCCTCCGCCGATGCGCCCGGAAGGCTCGCGGTCACGACCGCTATCGCGAGGTCTATCTGCGGCGTGTTCTCCTTGGGAATGCGGATGACGGAGTAGATGCCGGCTATGAGCAGGACGGCCACGAGCACGTAGCTGAGCTGGCGCTTCTCCAAGAAGAAATTCCAGAGCCAGAGCATAGCGTTACTCGGCGCCCACGACGACCTCCTGGCCTTCGGAGAGGCCGCGCGCGTCCACGACGATATCCATGTCGGACGAAAGGCCCTGCGTCACTTCCACCTGGCCGCCGGCTATGTCGCCCAGCGTTACGGGATGCGCGACAAGGGTGCTCGACGCGACCGTGAATACGACCGGGCCCTGCGGCGTCATTTTTGCCGCGGCTATCGGTATGGAAAGGGCGCCCTTCGCCGCAGCCTTCCTGCCCGCCGACGCCCTGTCGAGCATGACCGCTACCGTGCTGCCGTCGGTGAGCGCGCCCTGGCCGCCCGTGGGGCTTATCTTTACCTGTATCTTGCCGGTGAGCGGGTCGAGCGCGGGCGCGATGAAGACGATAGTGCCCGGCGTGCCGCCGTCTATGGTCGCCTTACCGCCCACCTGGAGGGTCTTGGCATCCGCGGCGGTGACGTAGGACTCGACCTGGAGCGCGCCCGGGTTCGATATGACCGCGACTACGGCGCCGGGCGATATGAAGTCGCCGCGGTGCACGGGCAGGCTCACGATGGTGCCTGAAATGGGCGCGCGCACGTAGGTCTTCTCGAGCGCGGCCTGCGCGGCACGCAGGCCGCCCAGCGCGATGGTGACCGACGCGTCGGTCGATGAGGTGGTGGTGACGCTTGAGGAGCGGTAGGCCTGGGTGGCGGCGGAGAGCGTCGAGGAAAGCGCGCCGACGGACGAGCGCGCCGCGGCGAGCGCGGAAAGCTGGGCCTGCGTGGCGCGCGACTCGCGGTCCTGCGCCGCGACGCCGAGCTTGGTAAGCAGGTTCGAGACCTGCTGGGTAACAGCGGTCGCCTGCGCCAGGAGCGCGGCAGGGTCGGCGCTGTCGGCCGAGTCAAGCGCGTCGCGGTAGCGGTCCATGCTCTCGCTTATCGCCGTGCGCTCGCGGGAGAGCTCCGCGAAGTCGTACATAGGGGTCGGTATGAGTATCTTGGGGCCGTAGGCCGTAGGCCCGCCGAAGAACGCGTCGACGTTCGCATGGAGCGTCGTGTCGAGCGTGCTGTAGGCGGACTTGAAGACGGTGCGTGCCGCGGCGGCGGAATCGACCGGCGACACGGCGCGCTGGCCGGCAAGCGCCGCATCGTACGAGCCCTGCGCCTGCAGGACTGCGGCGCGCTGGCTCGAATTCTCGAAGCTCGCAATGACGGAGCCCGCGGCGACCCGGTCGCCGAGCGCGCGCGGGAGCGAAGTTATCTGGCCGCCGCTGAGCGCCGATATGCTGGCCTGGCTTACCGACTCGACCTTGCCGGTCACCGGCAGGGGGCCGCCCTCGCTGCTAAGGCTCGCGACCGACGCCAGCTCCACGCGAGCGGCGCTCTCGGGCGCGTCGGGCGCGGAAGGAGCGCCCTTCAGGTGGAGCGCGACCGACACGAGGGCGACAAGCGCGAGAGCGGCGCCTATCTTGTACGCGCGGGGAAAGCTGTTGAGATAGGCGAAAAGTCGCTTTGCCTTGGACATATAAGGCATTAACTATATCACAGTCGCGCTTTCTGGTCAATCAGCTGTGGCACGCTTTTCCGCGCGCACCCGCATGCGCCAAACTCCCCGCCGTACGGCGGGGAGTTTGGCGCTGTCCTGCGGCCGAGCCGAACGATTAGTTGTTCGTCACCTGGCCCTCCGCGATGCGGAACGGCCTGCTCTCGCCCACGATAGCGCCCGAGCTGTCGGTAATGCGTATAAAGTAATCGCCCTCGGAAAGCTTGTGGGTCGGCTCGTTGCCCTGCACGTCTATCTGGTTGGGGTCGAGCGTATAGGTTCCGACGATCTTCTGGTCCTTGCCCCAGACGACCGTGTTGGTGTTCTGCCCTACGAGGCTGAAGAAGCCGTTGCCGGTAAGCGCGCTCTCTACCTTGTAATTGACGAGCGGGAATCGGTTCTGCGACTGCGCGGTAAAGCCGGTGACGGTTACCTGCGCGGTGTAGGTGCGGCCCTGCGGTGCGCCCGCGCCGGCTCCCGCGCCCGCGCCGGCACCGCCCGGAGCGGCCCCTCCCGCGGGAGCGCCGCCGGGAATCGTCGTAACGCCCGCATCGCCGGCGCCATTAGGGGTAGTGGTCGCCGTGCCGTCCGTGGCCGGCGCCATGCTTCCCGCCATGAAGTACCACGCCGCAAGCACGATTATTGCCACTACGGCCAAAATAACCCATATGTTTCTATTATTCATACGCGTTAAGTATATACCGCTTATTTCATGAAGGACCGCTGAAGATACCAGCTCCGGCTCGCGCACCAGCAGAACACCCGCCTCAAGGCGGGTGTTTCTGTCTTGTGGCCAGGCGTTCAAAAGTTGCCGTCGCACGCCTGTGCGGTCACGAATACCATTTTGCCGTCGCAAAATGGTTTCGCGACCCCGCCTCGCGGTTTTGCAAGTGCAAAACATCGCTGCGGCCCGCGCACACGCGCAAAGCCTGCCGCAGGGCAGGCTTTTGGTCGTGTGCGCGCTCTAGGGATCGAACCTAGGACCTTTCGAGTATCAGTCGAATGCTCTACCAACTGAGCTAAGCGCGCGTGAGGGCACTATATCAAAAAAGAAAAGCCGGCGCTATACGCGCCGGCTCCCGCCTTCATTGCGCAAGGATCTCTACCCTCCTCGCTTTGGGGCCCTTCTCCCTGTGCGTCCCGCGGCAACGGACGCGCATGCCGGGCTTGAGCGAGGCTATCTTCGATTTCTTCATGCACTTACGGTCGACGTAAATGGGGCCCTCGACGGTCCCATCCGTGGAAGTCACGAACGCGTACTCCAGATCCGTATTGGAGATATAGGAAGTAACCACTCCCTCCGACTCGAATTCGACATCCAGCGCAGACGCTTCAGCCATTCAACCGCCCTCCGAAAGACCAGTAACTAGTGTGAAGTTGTACCACCCGCGCCGGCACGGCGCAACAGTGGACAGCGGAAAAGCCCCGGCCAACGGGCCGGGGCTTCGCGCAAATGGAAAGGCTCTGAAAGGGACAGGCTCCTTACGTAGGAAAGAATGGGGGCTCGCGGAACAAGGGTTCGATGACGCGTCTGCGCATCTGCGCGCTCCTATGCTGGCAAGGTGGGTCCTAGTCTGTACGGCTGCTTCTGGACAGCTTTATGCCAACCTCCTTCTGTCCCCACCCTACCACGGGCGGCGTTTTATGCAACGCAAAAAGCCCCGCGGGTATGAGCCTTGGGGAATTCCTGCCGTCAAAAAGCCGTGCTTTTTGAAATCGAATTAAGAAACACACCGAACTCGCAAGGATGAGAGAAGCGCTCTTCTCTTGTTCCGTCCGTACCTCCTGTTCCTGCCGTGTACTCCACGGCGTACTTGGGGTCGGTATCGAGTGCTCTATCGGTCTACGCGCATTGCTACGCGAGAGCGCACCGGATGCGATTTAGAGTTAGCATCATCACTCCATTAGCCTTGCGGCTAAAGATCGCCAATTCAGCTTGCGTACTCGTACGAGATACACAAACGCATTTCATTTGAATTGTTCCACGACCAGCTTCCGCTAGCCGTGCCTTGTTACGACTTACTCCCTGTCACCGAACTTGCCGTGATACGCCTTGCGGCGCACTTCAGGCACTCCCGGCTCCCTTGAGTTGACGGGCGGTGAGTACAAGACTTGAGAACGTATTCACCGCGGTATGGCTGACCCGCGATTACTAGCGATTCCGGCTTCATGAGGTCGAGTTGCAGACCTCAATCCGAACTGGGGCCATATTTATAAGGATTAGCTCAGGGTTACCCCGTCGCGACCCGTTGTTATGACCATTGTATCATGCGTGCAGCCCAGGATATCAGAGGGACATGCTGATCTGGCGTCATCCGCACCTTCCTCCCCCGTGAGGGGGCAGTCTCGCCTGACTTGTAAAACAGGCAACGCGGGTTGCGTTCGTTACCCCACTGAAGGGAACAACTCAAGCCACGAACTGACGACGACCATGCATCACCTGCCCAACTGTCTTGCGAAAGCCAAAGTTTCCTAAGGCGGTCAGTTGGGTTTCAAACCCTGGTGAGGTTTTTCGTTTATCATCGAATTGAGCCGCATGATCCACCGCTTGTGCAAGTCCCCGTCTATTCCTTTGAGTTTTAATCTTGCGATCGTACTACCCAGGCGCACAACTTAACGCGTTAGCTTCGCCACAAAGAGGGTCGATACTCCTTATAGCCAGTTGTGATCGTTTAGGGCGTGGACTACTGGGGTATCTAATCCCATTCGATTCCCACGCTTTCGTGTCTCAGCGTCAGGAGCGCGCCAGTAGAGTGCCTTCGCATTTGGTGTTCCCCATGATATCAACGGATTTCACCCCTACACCATGAGTTCCCTCTACCTCTCGCGTCCTCTAAGCCTAGCCGTTTCCACCGCGTTTCCCGGATTGAGTCCGAGAGCTTTCACGAAGGACTAACTAAGCCGCCTACACACCCTTTACGCCCAGTGATTCCGGATAATGCTCGGGGCCTCTGTATTACCGCTCCTGCTGGCACAGAGTTAGGAGCCCCTTATTCATGAGGTAACGTCAATTACTTCCTCCCTCATAAAAGGTCTTTACGTCCCGAAGGACTTCATCAACCACGCGGCGTCGCATGGTCAGGCTTGCGCCCATTGCCAAATATTCTCGACTGCAGCCACCCGTAGGTGTATGGACCGTGTCTCAGTTCCATCGGTGGGGGTCAGCCTCTCAGCTCCCCTACGCGTCGTCGGCTTGGTAGGCCATTACCCTACCAACTACCTGATGCGCCGCAGGCCTCTCAAAAAGCGGATTGCTCCTTTACCCCGGAGGGACTATCGGGTATTGCGCCATCTTTCGATGGAATATCCCCGACTTTTCGGTGAGTACCTGCGTATTACTACCTCGTTTGCCGTGGGTCTAAACCCACTCGACTTGCATGCCTTATCCACGCCGCTAGCATTCATCCTGAGCTAGGATCAAACTCTGATTATAAGAACGGGGTTTTAATCCCGCTCCCTAGACTCGTTGAACGGAACAAGAGAAAAGCGTCCCAACCCGCGCTGCGCGGACTGAGCGATAGTCTCCTGCTTCACTTGCCTTGGACAGACGCTTGTAACATCTATCCAAGTATTTAGATCGGTGTGATCTATGAACTGCCCAGCCGGAATTCGAGACCGGCTGGGCTTTTATCGGTTATGTCAAAAAACAAACCGCCCGAAAGAGGCGGTCTCAAAACCCTTTTGAGATGCCCCTTAAGCAGTCATGTGTCCATTATACTCGCCAGAAAGCCCCCGTCAAGCCCAAAACGGGTGGTACGCATAGGGCTTTGCACCCGTTCCTATCCCCTGTTTTTCCACCTCTTTTCCACCCTTTTTCCCCATAGTTGTCCCCAGGCCCGCTCAAGCAAAAAGCGCCTCTTCAGAGAGGCGCCGAGATAAAGCGTACCCGCGGGTTGTTTTTTGTATGGCCCGCCCAAGGTGGCGAACAGGCCGCATTTTACAGGAAGGCGACCGCTTTCCCTCTCACGACCTCCCAAACCGCAGGCTGTCCTCCTTAACTATACGCCCGCCTTCCTGAGCGCCGCTTCCACCTGTTGATACAGCTCGTCCTGCGCGCCGTCGTTCATAAGCACCTCGCTGGCCATCGCGATGAGCGCGCGCAGGTTGGGCTTGTGCTCCTCGCTGTTGTCTATCTCGGCCTCCTCGTCGGATACGAACTTCTCGTAGGAGATGCGGTCGGTCTCGGACATGCGCCTAAGGATGCGCTCGTAGCGCACCGGCAAAGAGGCGTCGACCGCCCACAGGAGCGCCCCGTGCGCCATGAGGTGCTTCGCCTCGCCTATGGCGCGCACCGACTCTATGACCGCGTTCCCCCCGCGCGCAAGCGCTTCCTCCAGCAACTGCTCGCAGATGTAGCCGGGCCCGCGCTCGGCGCGCAGGGCGTTGCCCACCACGAGCATCGTGCCGCGCGTAGGCTCGAGCCCGCGCCGCGCAATCTCCCGGTTCAGGAAATCGCGCACGGAATAGTGCCTGAACCCCTTCTGCCTTACGAGATAATCGACAACCGTCCCCTTGCCTGCGCCGTTGGTGCCGGTAATGCCGAGTATCATCCCGCTATCTTCCTGTCCTGCCACTTCTGCCACGCGACGAGCATGGGAGATGCGAGGAATATGGACGAGTAGGTGCCGGCCACCATGCCCACCAGCAGGGTAAGCGCGAAATCCTTCGTGGCGGCGGGGCCCGCAAGGTAAAGCGCCGCGAGCACGATAACGACGGTGAGCGAGGTGTTTATCGAGCGGCTCATGGTCTGCCGTATGGACTGGCCCACTACGCGCTCGAAGGGCTCGTGCCTCCCCTTGTCGCCGTTATGGCGCAGGTTCTCGCGGATGCGGTCGAAGACGACGATGGTGTCGTTTATGGAAATGCCGAGAATGGTCAGGAGCGCCACAATGAACAGCGCGTCGACTTCTGCGCCGTGGGTCTGGCCCAAAAGCGCGAAGAGGCCGACCGGGATGATGATGTCGTGCAGGAGCGTTATGACGGCGACCACGCCGTACTTCCACGACGCGACGGGCTTGGAAACCCCGCGGAACGCGAAGGCGATGAAGGCGATGATGCACAGCACGACGAGCGCGATGGCTATCCAGGCCTTGCGCAGGAGCTCGGCGCCCAGGCTGGGCCCGATTGACGTGAACTGCACCTCCTCCATGCGGCCCGCGGCGGCGCCGTCCGCGGAGGGGCCAAGCGCGCGCAGGGACCGCTCAAGCGACGCCTTCTCATCGGGCGACAAATCGCGCTGGCGCAATATATAGCCCGTCTCGCCCGAGGGCTGGACATGCACCTCGCCGAGGCCCAGCGTTTCGTTGGAGACCGCGTCGCGCACCAGCTCGACGGGCGGGCGGCCGTCCGGATACGACACCTGCAAAAGCGAGCCGCCGACGAGGTCGATGCCCGGCTTGAGGCCCCACATGAAGACCGCCGCGAGCGAAAGGACGGTAAGCGCGGCCGGGAGTATGAAGAAGTATTTGAGGTTCTTTGCGATGTTCATAGTCTATGCAACGGCATTACTTCCTGAATCCGGAGCGCATGAGGAAGCGGCTTGCCGGCTTGCGCGCGTCGAGCCCGAGCGCCAGCAGGAACGTGCGCGAGATGGTGATGGCGCTCAGCATCGAGACGACGACGCCCAGGCTGAAGACCAGCGCGAAGCCCTTGATGAGCGACGTGCCGAACCAGAAGAGGATGACGCCGGCAATGATGTGCGCGATGTTGGAGTCGCGGATGGCGAGCCATGCGCGCGAGAAGCCCTCGCGGATGGCCGACTCGGCGCTCTTGCCCTCGTCAAGCTCCTCTTTGATGCGCTCGGAGATGAGGATGTTCGCGTCGACGGCGAGGCCAACCGACAGGATGAAGCCCGCGATGCCCGCCGCGGTAAGCACGACCGGCACGAGCTTGAAGAGCACGAGCATGATAACGACGTATATAAGGAGCGCCACTACCGACACCAGGCCCGGCAGGCGGTACCAGAGGACTATGAACAGCGAAAGGAGCACGAAGCCCGCGATGCCGGCCGCGAGGCCCGCATGGAGCGCCTCGTCGCCGAGCGTCGCGCCGATGGTCTCGGTCGAGGCGAGCTGGATGGGTACGGGGAGCGCGCCCAGGTTGAGGTTGCGCACCATCTCCCGCGCGGTCTCGGCGGTGAAATTCCCGCCGCTTATAATGGCGGTCCCGTCGGTAATGGACGTCTGGATGACCGGGGCCGAAAGGAGCTTGCCGTCGAGGAATATGGCGAGCAGGCGGCCCGTGTTGGCGGTCGTTATCGTGCCAAAGAGCCTGGAGCCCTCGGGATTGAAGTCGACGCGGATGACCGGCGCGGTCGCCAAGGCGCCCTGCCCGTTGCCGAACTGAAGCGATGCTTTGGAGAGATACGTGCCCGTGAGGCCCGTGTCCTCGAACACCGATGCGTCGGTGGACGACGCGACGGCGTACACGGCCGGGTCGACGCCTTCTTTAACGAGCTTGAACTCGAGGACAGGCGTCTCTCCGATGAGCTTTATCGCCTCCTCTACATTGGTGATGCCGGGAAGCTCGACCACCAGGCGGTGGGCGCCGCCGCCCAGCGCCCCGCCCTGCTCCGTCTGCACCAAGGGTTCTCCGACGCCGAATGCGTTGACGCGTCGCTCGACGACCTCGCGCAGGGACGCAAGCGAGTCCGGCAGGTCGGCCGCGTCGAGCTTCGAGGTGTCGGCGCTGTACACGAGGCGCGTGCCGCCCGAGAGGTCGAGCCCGAGCTTGAAGTCGAAGCGCCCCTTCGTGCCCGTGGTCTGCCACACGAACACCCCCGCCGCGGCCGCGGCTATGAGGATGACAACCGACCAGTACCGTAGGGCGAACATGTGGGTAGCATAGCCTATATACTGGCGCTTTTGTAGGGGTTGACTAGGAGCTATTTAATTAGCGTAAAAAGATTCTTGAAGAGCATCGCGACGGCGACGGGGCCGACGCCGCCCGGGACGGGAGTGAAGACCGAGGCAACCTCGGCGCACGCAGGGTCGGCGTCCCCCGCGAGCGCGCCGTTGCTTTCCGATGCCCCTGCGTCTATGAGCACCGCGCCCGGCTTGAGCATACCGGGCTTTATCAAATGCGGACTGCCCGCGCCCGACACCACAATGTCGGCATCCTTGAGCTGTGAAAGCGAGCCCTGCTCGAGCGTCACGACTGAAACCTCGGCGCCCATGCCGCACAGCATGCGCGAAACCGGCCTCCCCACCAGCGCGCCGCCACCCACCACGACGGCTTTCGCGCCGTGCGCCTCGACGCCCGAGCGCAGCAGGATTTCCCTGACCGCGCCCGCGACGGGCGCGGCGACTTTAGGGGCAGAACCAAGCGCATCAACATCCTTCTCGGGAGGAATCTGCATCAGAAGCTCGCTCGCCTGCGGGTGCGGCAACTGGACCAGCACGCCGTCGCACGCGGCAAGCAGGCCGGCGAGCTCCCCTTTTTTTACTTCCACGCCGAGACGCGCGGCAACGCGCTCTTTTATGCGCACGTAGCTCTCGGTCGCCGGGTCGCCCGCGTTTGCCACGATGCCAAGCGCGCGGCCGCGCAGGGACTCGCCCAGCCCGTTTAAGATATCCTCCGCAATCGCCCTGCCGTCTACCATCATTGCGCCATAGTACCAAAATAAGAAAAAGCGCGCCGCTCTAAAGCGGCGCGCGTTATTAGCGCCATGAGGCGCAGTTGCTTTCAAGAAGCCGCCGTATCCCCTCTTCAAGCGGGATGCGAGGCTCCCACCCGAGAGTCCGTTTGGCTTCCCAGACGGACGCGAGGGAATGGCGCGGCTCCTGCCGCGCTTCTTCCTTCGCGGTCGGGCCGCCCACCAGCTCGGCTATGCGGTTGACCGAGGCGCTTTCCCCGCTGCCGATATTGAGCACCTCTCCCCACCACTCCTTCTTGTCGCACGCGGCCATGAGCAGGGCTCGCACGACATCGTCCACATGGACGAAATCCCGCGTCTGCTCGCCGTCCCCCGTTATAGTAAGGGGCTCGCCGCGGCGCTTCTGCTCGAGAAACTTCGCCACAACAAGCGCGTACGCGCCGTTCGGGTCCGCATGCGGACCGTACACGTTGAAGAACCGCAGGCACACCGTTTGGAGATTGAACGGCTCGCGCCCGAAATCCTCGCAGAACTGCTCGCCCGCGAGCTTGTGCCTCGCATACGGACTCAGCGGGTTGGACTCCAGGCTTTCGCACAGCGGGAAGGCCGTGCCATCGTGGGCGCATATTTCCCCGTACACCGCGCTCGAGCTCGCGAACACGAGCCTTCCGACCCCGGCTTTGGACGCCGCGGCAAGCACAGCAATCGTCCCCATGATATTAACCATCGCGGTTTCAAAGGGCCGCTCGTACGAATCCTGCACCCGCGGCAGGGCCGCCAAGTGGAAGACGCACGAGACGCCCTCGCACGCCCGCGCGAGGTCTCCCGCGTTCTGCGATAGGGAGATATCGAAGTGGCGATAGTCTACCCCCTCCACCCTCGGGCGCAGGTCGCCGCCGGAGAGGTCATCAACAACAATGACATCGTGCTCTGGAGCGAGCGCAAGGACAAGGTTGTGGCCGATAAAGCCACACCCGCCCGTTACCAGGACCTTCTTCTTCATAAGTATTCCTTTCCAGGTTCAACTGATAAGCAAAATACCACAAAGTTTTATAAAAGCAAGTACACGCGCGGCGCTACGCGTTACCCTTCAGAAGCAGGCGGCGGACGGTCTTGAGCGCCACCACGACGTCAAGGAGGAGCGAGCGGTGCTTGAGGTAGTAGAGGTCGTAGGAGAGCTTGTCGCGCGTGTCCTCCACGGCCGCTTTGTGGTGCGGGTCGGCGTGGTGGTAAAGCTGGGCCCAGCCCGAAATGCCCGGCTTTATGAGGTGGCGCACGCCGTAGTACGGTATCTCCTCTTCGTACAGCTTCACGAGCGCGGGCAGTTCGGGGCGCGGCCCGATGAGCGAGAGGTCGCCGCGCAGGAGGTTCCACAGCTGGGGCAGTTCGTCGAGCCGGCTGGCGCGGATGAAGCGGCCCACGCGGGTCACCCGGAGCTTTGAGGCGCCCTCCTCGCCGTACCTGCCGTGGTCGTTGCCGGTCATGCTGCGGAACTTGTAGAAGCTGAACACCCGGCCGCCCTTCCCTACGCGCGGCATGGAAATGAGCGCCTGCCCGCCGTCCTCTATCTTTATAGCGAGCATGATGAGCGGATAGAAAGCGAGGGAAACGCAGAGCGCCGGGACCGCGACGATGATATCGAGCAGGCGCTTGAGCGCGTCGTAGTACGTCTGCGAATAGCGGCTGAGATTGCGAGCCAGCCATTGCTCATTGAGCGCTGAAAGCGGAATGCGCCCGAACAGCTCCTCGTACACCGGAAGCGCGTCAACGAAACGTATCCCCCTCGTGATGAGGTTATACATATGCGGGAAGGCCCCGCTCACCCTGGCGTCGGAAAAATCGGCCACGATGACGCGGGCTCCGGTCCCCTCTATCGCCCCCACTATGGCGCCCGAAAGCTCCGGGGTCTCGGCGGGCACCACCCGGCTTATGCGCACGGGCGCGCGGTGCGCCCCGTTCATGACGCGGGCCAGCTCGCCTATCTCTTGACCCGTTCCCACCAGCACGGCATCCTCGGTCTTCTGGAGCCCCATAAGCGGGAACAGCACCGCGCGCCAGTACAGGACGAGCAGGAACGACACCGCCAGGTAGATGACAAGAAGCGTCTTGGGCGCGATGCCGAACAGCGGCACGAAAAAGAAGAAGAGCGCCGCAAGCCCCATATTGACGGTCTGCGCCACGAGCAGGGTCGCCGAGAGGGCGCGGCGCGCGAGTATGACGGAGCGCGATTCGTAGAGCCCGGCGATGAAATAGACGAGTATCCACGCGACGAAAAGCAGGGAGAACGGGTAGAGGTGCTCGAGGAACGTCCCGCGCGGGACCGGCTCGAGGGCGCGCGCGTACAGCGACAGGTAGAGCGCGAGATGGAAAAAAAAGAGGTCGCCTAAGAACAGGGCGAGCGTCCTCGGGCGGAATATCGAAATCATGGGGGTACTATACTACGTGCGGCGCGGGCTTCGCTCGCCTATACTACAACGGAATGGCTAAAAGGAAAGTTTTATACGTAATAACGAAAACGAATTGGGGAGAAAACAAGGACTGCTCCTTGTTTTCTCCGGTGCCCTTCGGGCAACGGCCGTTGTCCTGCAAGGCAGGACCGGCCGTAGGTGGTCCGACCCAATTTGATTTTGTATGAAAAAAAAGATTCTTTTCGTTATAACAAAAGCGAATTGGGGCGGCGCCCAGCGCTACGTGTTCGATTTGGCGACATCGCTCCCCCGCGACGAGTTCGACGTGGCGGTGGCGTACGGCCAGCCCGGCCTGCTCGCGCAAAGGCTGAAGGAGGCGGGCATAGCCACGCGCCCCATCGCGTCGCTCCAGCGCGACGTCTCGCTTTTAGCCGACATCAAGAGCTTCTTCGAGCTGTACAGGCTGTTCATCCAGATTAACCCCGACGTCGTGCACCTCAACTCGAGCAAGGCCGGCGGCATAGGCGCCCTTGCGGCATGGTGCGCCGGCGCCAGGCGCGTCGTATTCACCGCACACGGCTGGCCGTTCTGGGAGCCGCGCAGTACGGCGGCGCGCGCGCTCATCTGGGCCGCCTCATGGCTCACTGCGCTCCTGTGCGACCGCGTCATATGCATTTCCGACTTCGACGCGAAAGTGGCGCGCAAGATGCCCTTTGTCGCGCGCAAGGTGGCGCGCATTTACAATGGCATCGGACCCATGGAGCTCGGCAGCGGCGACGCGGTGCGCTCGGCCTTCCCCGCCGGCGCGCGCATCATAGGCACCATAGGCGAGCTCAACCGGAACAAGAACCAGGCGGCGCTCATAGAGCGGGCGCACAGGGACCGCGCGTTCGTGGCGATTGTCGGCGAGGGCGAGCTGCGCGGCGCGCTCGAAGAGAGAATCAGGGAGTACAAGCTCGAAGACCGCGTAAAGCTCTTCGGGTTTATGCCGGCCGCAGAGGCGCTTAAGGGCTTCGATATATTCGCCCTCCCGTCGCTCAAAGAAGGGCTCCCCTACGTGCTCCTGGAAGCCAGGCAGGCGGGGCTTCCCATAGAGGCGCCGCGCATCGGCGGCATCGGCGAGATACTGGACGCCCAGGACATGGGCGAATTCACGCTCGAGCGGATGGCCGGGCAGACCGCCGGGCTTTACCGGTCGTAGCCGCCCGAGAACTCCCTGTCGAGCATCTCGCGGTGCGTCGCCCGCGAGTAGCGGTTCATGCCGGCGAGCATGCCGAGCGCCAGGTACTCGGCAATGAGGTGGCTTCCGCCGTAGCTCATGAACGGAATAGTGGTGCCCGTCACGGGGAGGAGCCCCATGTTGATGCCCGAATGAAGGACGAAGTGCGCGCTCAGGTAGCAGAGCACGCCCAGGGCGAATAGCGTCTCGAAATTGCTCGCTCCCCTGCCGGCGGCGCGCAGTATGCGCCAGAACACGACGCCGTACAGGCAGAAGACTATCCCGATGCCGACGAATCCCCACTCCTCGGCGAACGCGGCGAATATGAAGTCGGTCTGGTATTCGGGGAGGAAGCGCAGCTTGCTCTGGGTCCCGTAGCCGATGCCCTTGCCCAGAAGCTCGCCCGAACCCACCGCCACGGTGGACTGGTAGGCGTTGTAGCCCGCGCCATGGATGTCGGCGAGCGGGTGCAGGAACGTCATGATGCGCTGCTTCTGGTAGTCGTGCAGGCCCACCAGCCACAGCGCGCTGAAGGCGACGACCCCTCCCGCAAACACGAGCAGGAGATGCTTGCGCGAGATGCCCGAGACGAGCACCATGCCGAACCATATGAGCCCGACGATGATGGCGCCACCGAGGTCCGGCTGGAGCGCTACCAGCACGAACACGATGGCCGCGTAGGCCCCCGAGACGAGTATGTGGCGGATGTTGCGGATCTCGATGTGCCGACGCGAGAAGTATTTTGAAAGCGCGACGATGAGCGCGAGCTTGGCGAGCTCTATCGGCTGGATGCCCAAGCTGCCGAATGAAAGCCAGCTCTTGGCGCCCTTTATAGCGGTGCCCAGCGCCAAGAGGAGCAGGAGCGGCACGATGAGCGCGGCGTACGCCCACGCCGCGAACGAGCCCCGGCGCAGGAAGCGCCAGTCGACCATCGACGCGCCGAAATAGACCGCGATGCTTATGGCTATCCAGACCGCCTGGCGCGCGAAGAACGGGTCGCCCGGCACGAACGAGTTCATCGTGACGAGGCCCAGAAGCGAGAGGAGCGCGGCGGCCCCCAGCGCGAGCCAGTCGACGGCGCGCTCCTTTGCCTTGGCGAGGGTTGGCATCATAAGCGCCATTGTACCCGAAGCGGGCCCCGAATGCCCTGCGCGCCTAGAGCGGAAGCACGGTTATCTCGCCCCGCACGACGCCCGCCGCGGGCATGCCCCAGGTGAACACCACCGGGGCCGAGGAGCGCGCGGGGACGGTGAGCGTGCTCTTGCTCGCCGCGCGCGCCACGCCGTCTGCGTCGAACAGCACCGCGGCCACCGTGGCGCGGGCGTCGGAATACGCGTCGTTTGAGATGGTGGCCTCCAGCCGGGAAGCGTCGGCGGCGAGCCTCTGGCCGGACACCGCGAGCGCCGGAAGCCCGCCCGCCCTTACCCACGCCGGCTCGGCCGAGAACGAGAACAGCGCGCGCGCCACGGTGCGGTGCCCCACGCTGATGCCCGGCTCGATGATGGGAATAGTGGGCACCGGCGGCAGGTCCGCCGCGCCGGTACGCTCGACGATGAGCTTGTTGTCGGCATCGAAGAGCTGGAACGCGTAGCCCACGCGGCGCGCGCCCGCGCCGGGGTTGTTGTTCTGCACGTACGCGGCGGCGGTGTAGGTCTGCGGCGCCGTTTCGAACGCGCGCGCCCACGACACCACCGGCGCGCGCGCGTCGCGTGAGCACACGAGCGCGCACGAGCCGCCGCAGTCCACGCCGCGCTCGTCGCCGTTTTGCCTGCCGTCCGTGCACAGGGGCGGCGCGCTGAAGAACGCCTGGTACGCGACGATGAGCATCATGAACCCGATGACTCCGGCTACGCTGGTATACAGCGCCTTGCGCCGCCCGCTCCACGTAAGTGCCATGCCTCTATTCTATATCCAAAAAAGCCCGGCTCTTCCAATCTTGGCGGATTGAAAGAGCCGGGCGGCGTTACTTTTGCTGCTGCACGCGGGCCGGAGCGAAATGCCCTGCGGCTATTTCGGAAGGCGCGTGAAGATAGCGCCCCAGCACCGCACCCAAAAGAACGAGTGTTCCAATGATAATCCAGCCGAATAGCCGACTGCCTTCTACCATGCACGTCTCCTATTTTGCGCGCTGATTGAATATCCTGTTCTGGCGGCTAGCTACTCTCGCACGGTTGTACCCGCACTACCATCGCCGCTACCGAGCTTAACTTCCGTGTTCGGAATGAGAACGGGTGTGACCCCGGCGCCAAGCCACCAAAACACAATATTCAATCAACATAGGTAACAAACTTCTCCAACAACAGATTATTGCGATGCTCAAACCTCCACTCTCCACGAGGGGAATCTTGATCGATTAGTACTTCTCGCCTCAACGCATTGCTGCGCTTACAGCTAAAGCCTATCAACGTCATCATCTCTGACGGATCGTAATGATTACTCATCTTAGAGCCGGCTTCGCGCTTAGATGCTTTCAGCGCTTATCCTTTCCAGACATAGCTACCCAGCGGTTCCCTTGGCAGGAAAGCTGGCAGACCAGTGGTCTGTTCACCCCGGTCCTCTCGTACTAGGGGCAAATCTCTTCAATAATCGACGCCTGCAGTAGATAGGAGACCAACCTGTCTCACGCTTCTTTTCACCTATTGCTAGATGGAATGGACTATAACTTCATCCTTCCGGATGGCTGATGATTAGTCTCTACGGGCGCTGAGATTTTCTTAGCGCCATGCGCTTTAGAAAATCCGAGTGCAGTTGCTTCCTAAGCAAGCTGCCGCTCTTCCTTTGCTTCCCTCGGAATCGTCCCAAGTATGGGATTTTCCCGATATTAATCAGCTTATCCATGCGCGTTTCCGCGCATGACCGCCGTGATTGGTTGTTCTACTTCTCTAATTTATATAGACGAACATGTTTTGTAACAGTGTTTTTACTCTCGACGGTTCAGATCGTCCAATCCCCCACCTGAAAAAGTGAGATCCTGAACGGTCTGAACCCAGCTCGCGTATCTTTTTAAATGGCGAACAGCCATACCCTTGGGAGCTTCTTCACCCCCGGGATAAGATGAGCCGACATCGAGGTGCCGAACTCCGCCGTCGCTATGGACGCTTAGGCGGAACTAGCCTGTTATCCCCAGAGTAGCTTTTATCAGATAATCTTCCGCGGCGTCTAATGCCAACGGTCGGTTCACTATGGTCTGCTTTCGCACCTGCTCGGCATTTACGCCTTGCAGTCAAGCCCTCTTTTGCCATTGCGCTATCGGCACGGTTTCCATTCGCGCCTAGAGGACCTTAATACACTCCTCCGTTACTTTTTAGGAGGATAGCGCCCCACTAAAACTGCCTACCAGATACTGTCTCGACGGGGTTCGCCCGCCGGTTAGCGCATACAACCATAGAGAGTGGTATTTCACTGACGAGTCCGCCACAGCCGAAACCGTGACCTCAACCTCTCCCACCTATGCTACGCACTACGATCGTATACGCAATATCAAGCTACAGTAAAGCTTCTGGGGTCTTTTCGTCTATCTGCAGGTAACCGGCATCTTCACCGGTACTGTATTTTCACCGAGCTGTGCTCCGAGACAGTTCCCCAGTCATTACACTATTCGTGCGCGTCTGAACTTACCAGACAAGGAATTTCGCTACCTTAGGACGATTATAGTTATCGCCGACATTCACCAGGGCTTATACAGACCACCAAATCGATATTGCTACCAATTCAACGTCCATAGTTGACCTTCTGGCATTGGTCAAGTGTCACCCCCTATACATCCTCTTACGAGTTCGCAGGGAGCTGTGTTTTTGGTAAACAGTTGCCAGGGAGACTTTCGCTGCGGCCCCTTGAGTTAACAAAGGGCAGGCCTTATTCCGAAGGTACGGCCGCTTTTTTGCCGAGTTCCTTGGAGCACACTCACTCGTTCGCCTTACTCTACTCGAGCTGATCACCTGTGTCGGTTTGCGGTACGGTCGACACGCTAGTTAAGTTTAGAAGTTTTTCTTGGAAGGCTCTTCATCGACATCGGTTCGGCCGAAGCCTCCCCTGCCCCACTCTCCCGATACTGCGTACCGCGGATTTGCCTGCGGTACATATCTCGGAGCTATGGACGTCAATCCAATAAGACGCGTCGATTTATTTCCTCCGTCCCTCCATCACCTAGCGCGCGGTCAGGGAATATTAACCCTGTGTCCATCGGGTGCGGCTTTCGCCATCCCCTTAGGCCCGACTAACCCTTCGCTGATCACCATCGCGAAGGAAACCTTGATCTTTCGGCGTGCGGGGATCTCACCCGCATTGCGGTTACTTGTGCCTGCATTCTCACTCCGCAGCGCTCCACCATGGGTCGCCCCTTTGGCTTCATTGCACTACGGACGCTCTCTTACCACGTGCACGCGCCGAAGCGCATGCACATCCTAAGCTTCGGTACTACGTTTAAACCCCGATTATCTTCGGCGCAGAGTCTCTCGATGAGTGAGCTGTTACGCTTTCTTTCAATGATGGCTGCTTCTAAGCCAACATCCTCATTGTCTGGGAAACTCCACCTCCTTGTGATGTACTTAACGTAGATTTTGGGACCTTAACTGTAGATCTAGGACTCTTCTCCTTTTGTACGGTGGAGCTTAGCCCCCACGTACTAACTGCCGTATAACAGTAGCGGTATTCGGAGTTTGATAGGAACCACGAGATTGCTCCCTATTGGTTCCTTCCAGTGCTCTACCCCCGCTACCCAATAAATACGACGCCAGCCCAAAAGCTGTTTCAGAGAGAACCAGCTATTACAAGGTTCGATTAGCTTTTCACTCCAACCCACAAGTCATCCGAGAGTTTTGAACGGCTCAACGGTTCGGGCCTCCAGTGCGATTTCTCGCACCTTCACCCTGCTCATGGGTAGCTCACCTTGCTTCGGGTCTAATGCATGCCACAGACGCGCTATTCACACTCGGTTTCCCTTCGGCTCCGGAGTTCCCCCCTTAGCCATAACGCGGCATACATTAACTCGCAGGCTCATTCTTCAATAGGCACGCTGTCGAGGACTTGCGCCCTCTTCAACTCTTTGTAGACGCATGGTTTCAGAACTATTTCACTCCCCTTGCCGGGGTGCTTTTCACCTTTCCCTCACGGTACTATTCGCTATCGGTCTTTGAAAGTATGTAGCCTTACCGGTTAGTTCCGGCGAATTCGCTCAAGCTATTCGTGTCTTGAGCTACTCAAGAGCATTGTAGAAGTCGTGTCGATTTCGCCTACAGGGCTTTCACCTCCTAGGGCGCCGCTTCCCAGCGGCTTCGGCTATCTTCACGATTTGTAACTTCTTATGCTTTGCGCAATAACAATGTCTTATAACCCCCTAGACGTACTAGACCCCGGGCACCACCTTTCGGTTGCATCCAGAATCTAGCTTCTAGGGTTTGGGCTGATTCGCGTTCGCTCGCCGCTACTGACGAAATACTTAATTAGTCTCTTTTCCTCCAGGTACTGAGATGTTTCACTTCCCTGGGTTTGCTTCCGTATTGCTACGGATACTGGAAATCTCTTTCCAGTGAGTTTCCTCATTCGGACATCTCCGGATCGAAGGTTGCTTGGCACCTCCCCGAAGCGTTTCGCCGCCACGCCGCGTCCTTCATCGCCTTTCAAAGCCTAGGCATCCACCATGCGCCCTTATAGTTTCCCCTCTTGTGTGGAGAGAAGGAAGCTTGAGAACCGCAATAATCTGTTGTTGTACCCGCAGGCCGATTAGCTCCTGCGGGCTTTGATTTTCGTTACCTTTCTGACTCCGTGGAGTTGAAAAGACCCAGATGGGAAATTTCTCCGCGGGCCAGCTTGTGTCTAATTCTTGTTACGGAAGAAGATTGTCAACGAACGGTCGGCGCAGATGCTTTGGACTAAAAAATCCCGCTCTCGCGGGACAGCAGCAACACAGGTTGCTTGGCTATCGCCGCACGTGGGGTTGCTTAGTCGTAAACATATACCTGCACTTACGAGTATATACCAGGGACCATAGGGTGTCAAACCATGCATATAAAGGCTCCGGGGTGCCTGCGGCGGCGCGAAAAGCCGCCCCTTTCCGGGGCGGCTTTTCGCTCTTTACCTTGCCGAGATACGGCTTGGAGCAAAGGGATACGGGTTAGCGGCCGTTCATGTCGCCGCGGGTGCGCTCGATGAAGCGCGCCGCCGCCTCCTGACCGCCCAGGCCGAACGCGAGGCCGAACGCGATGGAGAGCGCGACCACGACGCCGGTGAAGATGGTCTGCACGAACGGCGTGACGCCGAGCTGGTCGAGGGCCGCGAGTATCGCGAAGACCCATATAGCCCACTTGGCCACAGTGCCGGCGAAGCCGGCCGAGTGCACGCCCGCCGCGCGGGCGGAGCCGGACACGACCGACTGCGCGAGCTCGGCGATGACCGCCGCTATGGCAATGATGAGCACCGCGACGATGACGCGCGCCAGGTACGGCAGGAGGCCGAACTGGAGGAACAGCGTCACCGAGGTGAGGCCCATCGCGGACAGCGCCGCAAGGAGGAACACGATGATGATGAACCACTTGACCAGCGCGCCGATGAACTCGCCGGCGTTGAGGTTCCAGCCGGCGCGGTTGACCACCTCTTCGACGCCCGCGGACTTCAAGGCGTGGTCGACCTTGATGGCCTTGATGGCCTGCGCGATGACGCGCCCGATGAGCACGCCCAGGAACCAGCCGATAACGAAGATGATAATCGCGAGCACGAGGTTCGGGATGAAGCTTATGGTCGCGCTGAGCAGGCTGTTGAAGGACTGCTGGAGCGTCATTCCCCAATCTGAAAGAATCATACGCAAATGCTATTTAATGGTAATGCTATTAAAGCGCGCCCTCGCAGGCGCCTCATTAATTGTAGCAAGCGGCGCCTCTCGCGCTACCCCCCGTGGGGATAGCAGGATCGGGCTACTTGAGGCCGATATCGAGGCGGTCGTAGACGATGCGGTGCGGGTAGTCCATCACGTCGCGCACGAGCTTGTCGTTCATATTGAGCCGGTACATAAAATCGGCGGTGGAAAGGAGCGCGTAGCGTAGCTCGCGGCCGAGCTCGGCTTCGAGCCCCTTCACCTTCTCGCGCAGGGCGCTCTCACGGATGCGGTCGCCCGCGATGAGCATGTCGAAGCTCCCTTCCACGTCGCCCATGAAGACGCCGGTCAGTATGATGAGCTTGATGCCGCCGGCCGCGCGCAGGCGCTCGGGCACGCTGTCGCCGCGGCGCGCGGTATTAAGGAGGAGCTGCTTGAGCGCCTGCAGGTAGGGAAACTTGGCGTTGAGCTCGTAGCGCGTCAGCTTGGTGCGCCCCTTTTTAAGGAGCCCCGCCGCCGCCAGGTTAAGAAGCTCGCGGCGCGCTTCGGGCGCGCCAATGCGCGAGCGCGCCGCCGCGTCGGCCGCGGTGAACGATTTGGACGGGTTGAACAGGAAAAGCCGCAAGAGCTTGAGCCGGGCGTGGCTCCCGAAGAGTTTGATAAGCGGGTCGGTCATCTCAGGCGATGCGGTAGCAACCCCTGCATTGTACGCAACCGGGGGCGTTTGGGCAAAAGTGGGGATAAAAAGAAGCCCCGGCCGATCCGGCCGGGGCTCATTCACCCGCGCCTGATGCGAGGCACGCCAATAGGACAATCTTCAACCTCCTTTCCAATGGACTCGTAATAGCAGTCTTCCCTCACTTCCCCGCCGTCGATCTTCGGACGCTCGCCATCGACCCTGGGGTCGAGCGCCTTGCCGCATCCGCACCCGCAGAGCTTTTGCCGCGGCTCCGGCGCCTTTCCGGAAATAATATCCCTCGCCTTAAGGAATCCCATAAAGCACTCCTCTCCTTATGATCCAAGCGCAAGTATCGCACACAGCGAAAGCCCCGCCTAGCGCGGGGCTTTCGCTGTGTTACCAGCAATCGCTTATGCAACTGCCGGAGCGGGAGGAAAGTTCCTTACTTCAACTCCACCTTGCCGCCAGCCGCCTCGACGGCCGCCTTGAGCTTGTCGGCGTCCTCCTTCTTCATGCCCTCCTTGAGCATGGTCGGAGCCGCATCGACGAGGTCCTTCGCCTCCTTGAGGCCGAGGCCGAGCGCGTCCTTGACCGCCTTGATAACGGCGACCTTCTGCGCGCCCGCGTCGGCGAGCTGGACGTTGAACGAGGTCTTCTCCTCGCCCGCCGCAGCGCCCGCCGCCGGAGCCGCCGCTACCGCGGCCGCCGACACGCCCCACTTCTCCTCGATGGCCTTGACGAGCGTGTTGAGCTCGAGCACGGTCATCTTCTCTACTGCCTCGATGATCTGGTCGTTAGACATGATAATTTTCGTTAGTTGCTTTTAGTGTTCGCCACCTCGCTGAGCACTGCGGCGAAGCGCTGGCGCGGCGAGTTGATGACCTGCGCGAACATGCCGCGCAGGCCCTCCATGCCCGGAATGGCCGCGATGGCCGATATGCCCTCGCGATCGACGTACGCGCCGCCGAAGACGCCGCCCGCGAAGCTGAGCGTGCCGCCGAACTTCTTGACGAAGACCGCGAGCTCGCGCGCGGGCGCCAGCTCGTCCTCGCCATAGGCCATTGCCACCTCGCCTTCAAGCGCGGGCGCCGCGCCCTCGTACCCCGCCTTGGCGAGGCCGCGCTCCATAAGCGTCTTCTTGGCTACGGTGTAGCCGACGTTCTGCGCGCGCAGGGCCTTGCGCATCTCGGACTGCTGGGCCACGTCAAGGCCCTTGAACTGGACCCATACGAGGGTCTTCGCCTTGGACGCTATGTCCTCTATCTTCTTTACTATCTCCGCCTTCTTGTCTTTGGTAATCGCCATAGGTGTTTCTCTATGTGTAGTTCGGGCACGAAAAATGCCCTTTAAGGGCTTGGGTTCGACCTCGGCCGGATGGCTTTCGCCAATTAACGCCTTGCGGCTACCGGCTTTCTTAGGCCCTTATGACACCACTTTAGTTGGGCTGGGCTATGTTGTCAACGGGCGCGATCGCGTCCTCCCGAAGCCCCACCCAGACAAGGATGCTGAACCCTACGGCGATAATGGCGATAAACGCGAACAGGAAGCCCGAGAAGCTCTTCTTTTGCCGCGAGTTCATGCACACATGGTAGCACAAACAAAAACCGCCCCGGGAGGGGCGGTTTTTTAAGGATACTGGCGGATTACATTCCCGCCACAAATGCGCGAGTGATAGGGCCGAAAAATCCTACCGCAGGCGAGATTCCGTTCGCCGCTTGGAACTTGGCTACCGCCGCCTTGGTCAGAGCGCCGAAGAATGTCGTTTCATTCCCAGCCGAGCCAGGACCGGCCAGCGCGACCATAAAGCCGCGGCCGTTGAGGAACTTTTGCAGGGCCTGGACATCGGTGCCGCTCATTCCTGCCTGGAGGTTGCGGGCAAATGCAGGCGCTGCCGAGCCGCCCGTTACCGTGACGCCTGTAACCGTAGTGCCCGTTACCGGAACAACCGGGACCGTTGGCGTAGTTGCCGTAACCGGGCCCGCGATCGCATAAACGCGCCCGCCTCCGCCGCCATTTCGGCGATTACGCGAGGCTGATTCTATTACGTAGGCGAACGAAGCGACAGACGATGCGTTGCCAGCAGTATCGCAGCCTATTGCATTCACGGTCTCTGTTGCGCTTACCGTTATGGCGCCGGAGTATACGGTGCCCACGGAGCAGCTAGGGGTCGAGCCGTCAGCGGTGTAGCGGATGCTGTCGGAGCCGGTCGAGGAGAGCGTGACGCTCCGGCTGGACGAGTAGGAGCCGGCAGGCGTGCCTGCCGTGGGAGTTGCCGGCGAATTGGCATCGATTGTCTTTGCGACGTTAAGGGTTGCTGCGGCGCCTGCGGCATTGCCCGCCGCATCGGTAATGACAGCGCCAGTCATCTGGAGGGCGGAAGCCTGGTCGGTATCCCCTTCGGTTACGGTATAGGTTGCCGTATACGTCGTCCCGCTGTTGGCGGTGCTCCACGTAAGCGAGCGGCCGTTATAGGAGCCGGTCATCGTAGCGCCGTATTCGGGCGCGGCGGGCGTCATGGTAAAGACGATCGTATCGCCCACCTTGAGCACTCCTGCCGAGCCCGCATCGGACGCGAGGGAGTTGACGGTAGGCGCGGTCTTGTCGAAGCGGACATTGCCGCCGCTCGTTATGTCGGCCTGCGACTTGGTAGTGGTCGCGTCTCCCGCGGTCGTCCCGCCGAACGAGAAGTAGAACGGCACCGCACCGTTAGTCCACGCGCTCGTGGTCGTCGTCGAGTAGATGTACGCGGTTCCCGAACCGGACATGGTAGTCGTGCCCATGTTCAGGATGTTTATCTTAGGAGCTTCCCAGGGAGTGCCGGAGAGCACGATCCGGTAGGAAACGGTATCGCCCACCTTGGCGAGCGTGGTTGAGGCGTTGCTTGAGGTGGTTGTCGCGGTCGACAGGGTTAGGGCTGCGGCACGGGCCCGGTGCGGTGC
The DNA here is from genome assembly GCA_964650645.1 of uncultured Candidatus Saccharibacteria bacterium. Classification (GTDB taxonomy): domain Bacteria; phylum Patescibacteriota; class Minisyncoccia; order Phycocordibacterales; family SBAW01; genus GWA1-54-10. The sequence continues at coordinate 346,286 of CAZYUH010000001.1, read as the reverse complement.
AGCCGCAAAGGACACGAGGAGCGCAAGGACGGCGAGCGCCGCGAGCGCAATGCTCCTGATGAGCGATGAGGATAATGATGAAGGCATGGCGATAAGGGGTTAGGAAATAAATGCAGACCAAACAACAACTACCCTAATCATACCTCCCTTCCTGTCCTGCACGCACCCTTGTCCCCTGCCCCATAACGCAAAAACTCCCCCTTGCGGGGGAGTTTTTGCTTGCGTCAGCTAACTTAAGCTGTTGAGATCGCTCTCGAAGCTATTAGTTAGAGATGCTGACCGGGCTGGTCTGGAACTCGTCCTTGGTCTGGTCAACCTCGAGAGTCTGGAGACTGTTGAGGTCGGTAGCCGTGGTCGAGAAGCGGACCTTGTCGAGGCCGACCTGGTAGAAGCCAGTATCGGTCGGATCGATGCGGACGCTGATCGTGAAGGTCTCCGAGTCGCCGTCGTGGATGACGTAGAACATGGAGTTCTCAGAGTCAGCAGTCGAGGTGACCGACGTGGTAACACCCGAAGAGGTGGACGAAGCGTTGATGTCCGTATCCACTATTACGCCGAGGTAAGTGGTAGAAGCGGTCGTAACGCTATCGCCAACGGTCTTAGGAATGTACACATCATCGCCGTCTGCGGTGACGCTGAACTTCAGGGTGAAGGTACCGTAGCTGCTTGCCGGAGAAGTGCTGTTGTAGGTCTCAGCGCCGCTCATCGTGCTGCCTGCTACGTTGATGCCAGCATCAGTCGTGATGGACTGCTGCTCGCCCTGTACGGAGCCGGACTTGGTCGAAGCATCGCCAGTGTCCTCGCCCTCGATATCAGCATCGGCGTTCGCGAGCGAGAAGGTGAGGGACTCACCGGTCGCAGCGTAGCGGCCGCTCTGAGCGAAGAGCTCGATAGCGAGCGAGAAGTCCGTCGTGTCGTCGCCCGCGAGGGTAACGTCGAGGTCATCGCAGTCAACGGTGTTGTTCGCATTGACATCGCAGTCGAAGTCATCGCCGTCTACCGTAAGGGTAGCGGTGCGGATGATATCGCTGATGTCGCCTGCGCCGCCGGTAGCGGACGAAGTCGCAACCTGGAAGGTCAAGCTGTTGAGGAGCGCGTCAGCGTCATCATCGTTCTTGAACTCGCCCGCGAGGACGGTGAACTCATTCGAAGTCTCATCGCTGTCAGCAACAAGCACGGTCGCGTCAGGGTTGTCAGAGGTCTCGCGGATGGTGATGTCGCCGTTCTCTGCGGCATCGAAGCCGAGGGTAACCTCCTCACCGTCGCCGGTGTACTGCTGGATGCCCTTGGCATCGACAGCGCGGATGCCGTCGGTCGGAACCTGGACATAGAAGGTCTGAGCCTCGTCAGCATCATCGATGTTGCTCTGCGCGTCAGCGCGGATAGAGAGCTCTGCGCGGTCATCCTCGCGGATGATCGTGTTGACCGGGATGTCGATGGTGTAGAAGTCGACCGAGCCAGCGTGGTCGGCGTCATCATCCTCCTTGTCCCAGTCGGACTTCGAGGAGGCGTCAACCGAGCCCACCTTGGTGCTGCCGTTGTAGACGGCGAGCGTGTCGATGAACTTCCACGGCTGCTCCTCAAGGCTGCCATTGGTGGCCTGGAAGTCGAGGGTTACGCGCTGCACCTGGGCATCGCCGCCGTCGACATCGAAGCGAGCAACAGCGATCTCAACGTTCGAGTCGCCCTCCATGAGGTCGTCGCCCGAGATGAGGTCGAAGTCGCGGAGGTCCGCCTCGCCGCCCGAGAGGGCGCCGCCGGTAGAACCGCCGGTGCTGCCGCCGGTCGAGCCGCCGGTAGAACCGCCGGTCGTGCCGCAGACTGCCGCGATAGCCGCACGGGTAGCCGGACCGACTACGCCGATTGCGGAGACGTTGTTAGCGGCCTGGAACTTGATAACCGCAGCCTGGGTAGCCGGGCCGAAGTAGGTGGTCTCCATGCCGGGAGAGCCTGCGCCGGATACCGATACGCGGGTGCTTGCGTTAGCGTTGAGGAACTGCTGGAGGGACAGGACGTCCGCGCCAGTGGAGCCCAACTGAAGGGAGCGGGTAAGGACCGGGCAGGTGCCGCCGGTGGTGGAACCGCCGGTGGAGCCAGTGCCCGTCGTTGCCTGGCCGTTGAGGGCCGCGGTAACGTTGCTTATCGTAGCCTGGTCAGCACCGAACGATGCGAGCAGGGATACGATTGCCTGGACCTGCGAGGCCGAAAGGCCTGCGGCCTGCGCCGGAGCAACTGCAACTGCGCCCATGAGCGCGATAGCAACTGCGACGCCTGCGACGAGCGCAGCGAGGCGGGTGGAGCTGTTGGTAATAGTCATAATCTTCTTACTGCAACGAATAATTACTGGTAAACACGAGTAATCGAACCGCACGTAGAACATGTTCTACCTCCCCTGCTGTGGAGCCTCTCGACTCTTCGGGCAGGAGGTTGGGTAGCAAAAATGTAGACGGAGTATCAGTCGTAATCTTTCCGTGACGGGACAAGGTGAAGCGGGAGTATGTATGCAGGGCAATTGTCAACGAACGCGCCCCTCTAACTCAGAGGTCACTCAGTAGTATAGCTGAGCAATTAAAGGCGAACGCACACGCCCTGTGGACAACGCGCGTAAAGCGTATTGGATTTTTAGACTGGAGGACCCTCACTTGAAGGCTCTCAACAGCCCGTTACCCAAGGTCCAGAGGACCCGCCTACCCTACATCAGCGGAACCTTGGAGGCAATAGACAAAATAAATAGCGTGTGTTGTTGTAAAGCCGTACGCCTGCCTCGATTTTAAGCGCTTATTCTTAGACAGGCTCGTACTGGCTCCAACGACGCTCGCCTACCCGCCGCACTAGCCCCTTCTGTATTAATAGTATGAGCTCGCGCTGAATAGTCTTTTCACTACACCCCTTTATAGTTGCGGCAATTTCTTTTATAGAGACGCTCTTCTTAAGGCGGATATAGTCAAGAATGCGCTCAGCCCGCTCATTTTGTCCTTTATATGGCTCGCCTGATTGTCCTTTTCGGGTGTCCTGTTTTATAGGACGCTCAAAGACAGTATGCGGCATGTCGTCGTCCGTTATGCGTGTGTGGCCGCTTTCAAGCGAGAGGTGCGGCACATGGAAGTCCTCTACCCTGACGAACGGCGACGGGTGGCTCCCCGCCATGAGCCGTTCGGCCACGGCTTCGTACTCGGACTCTAAAATAGAGCCGGTTTCCTTATGGATAAGCTCTTCCGTCGTGGCCAGGCGCACCGCGCACAGGAGCGAGAATATATCCGCAAGCACCACCGGCGCGTCTATTTCGCCGGCGGCCAAGTGGGCGATGTCGCCGGGCAAGGCGGCGGCGCGGGTCGCTATTTCCTGGACACGGCCCTCGCCTCCCTCCACCCTGCGCTCCAGCACCGCGAGCACATGGGCTATTTTCTCAGTTTTTAGGTAACAGAAATACCAGTCATAGCGTCCTTTAAAAAGGATTGATTTTAAAGCGAATTCATGGAATTTTGACCTTTTGTCTGACATTCTTTTGACCTTTATTGCGCTCCGTTGTCTGTATGTTGTCCTTTACATTTAAAGGACTTTATTGGACAGAGTATGTCCCTAAGTGTAGCAAGGGAGCGCCCAAAGACAAGGTTCGCCATTAGGCCGCGCGTGCCGGAGGCAAGCTTTAAAGGGTACGGAATTTTGAGGCGCGCCCATGGTATTATTTGCACATCATGGCAAAGAAGAACGGCAAGTCCTCCTCCGGCAAGAAGCCGCTTGCCAGCGTACCCAAAGACACCTTCAGGGCCATAGTGGCAGTGCTCCTTATTATTGTGGGCGCGGTGCTTACCCTGGCGGGGTTCGGCGCCGCCGGGCCCGCGGGCTCGGACGCCTACATACTGTTCGGCAACCTCCTGGGCGTCGGGTACTTCCTTCTGCCTATACTCTTCTTCATGCTCGGCGGGGCGGCCCTGCGCGAGGAACGCCCGAGCGTGGGCCCGCTCAAGCTCGTATCGAGCGTGCTCTTTTTGGTCACCGGGCTCGGGTTCATACAGATAGTGTCAGGCAAGGGAGGGTTCTTCGGCCGGGCCATAGCCGACCCGGCGGTCAAGTACTTCGATATATACGCGGCGGTCATCGGGCTCGGCGGCCTGCTCCTCATATCGCTCCTCTTATTGCTTGAGGGGCGCATCAGCATGCAGCCCTTCGCGGGCGCATGGGCGCTCGTGTCGTCGCTGTGGCGCAAAAAGGAGGCAGGCGGCGAGCCTGTCGTAACAGGCTTTACCGGAGAGGAGGACGAGGACGAAGAAGATGCCGGAGCGGCCCAGAGGCCCGAGCCCGCCCAAGCCGGCGAGCCGGTGCCGCCGCGCCCGGCCATGGCCGCGGCCGCAGCCAAGGTGGATACGGCCGCACAGCAGGCCAAGGCCGCCGCGCTCTCGCTGAAGTCCCTTTTGGGCACATATACGCCCCCGCCCCTGTCGCTTCTTGAGCGCGACAAGGGCCGCCCGGGCGTCGGCGACATAAAAGGGAACGCCAACATCATCAAGCGCACGCTGGCCAACTTCGGCGTGCAGATAGAGCTCGACGAGATATCCATAGGCCCGTCGGTCACGCGCTACGCCATAAAGCCGGCCGAGGGCGTGCGGCTTTCTAAAATAGTCGCGCTCCAGCAGAACCTCGCCCTTGCCCTGGCCGCAAAGGGCGGCATCCGCATCGAGGCGCCCATACCCGGCAAGGCGCTGGTAGGCATCGAGGTCCCCAACTCGGCCAAAGTGACCGTGGGCCTCGGCACGCTCCTGGAGGCCTCCGAGTTCCAGGACTCGCACAAGCCGCTCATGGTGGCGCTCGGGCGCGACATTGCGGGCGGCTCGCTGTTTTCTAACGTGGCAAAAATGCCGCACGCGCTCATTGCGGGCGCCACCGGCTCGGGCAAGTCGGTCGCCATCCATACCATCATCACCTCCCTTCTTTATAGGTGCGGCCCCTCGCAGCTTCGCTTCATATTCATCGACCCCAAGCGCGTGGAACTTACCCTGTACCGCTCGCTTCCCCACCTTCTGACCCCCGTCATCACCGATGCCAAGAAGGCGATTATGGCCCTGCGCTGGGCCGGCAAGGAAATGGAGCGGCGCTACAACCTGCTTGAGGAGCACCGCGTGCGCGACATCGAGTCGTACCACACCACCGTGCTGGCGCCCCAGCTTGAAAAGATAAAGAAGCAGGGCGCGACTGAGGGCGAGCCGGTCCCCGAGGCCATGCCCTACATCGTCATCGTCATAGACGAGCTTGCCGACATCATGCAGAGCTACCCGCGCGAGCTGGAGGCCGGCATCGTGCGCCTGGCGCAGATGTCGCGCGCCGTGGGCATACACCTCATACTCTCGACCCAGCGCCCCTCCGTTAACGTCATCACGGGCCTTATTAAGGCCAACGTGCCCGCCCGCATCGCCTTGCAGGTCGCCAGCCAGATAGACAGCCGCACGATACTCGACCAGGGCGGCGCCGAGAGCCTTTTGGGCGCGGGCGACATGCTGTACCTGTCGGCCGACATGAACAAGCCGGTGCGCCTCCAGAACGCGTTCGTAAGCGAGGCGGAGGTGAAGAAGATTGTGGACTTCATCGCCGACAACAACGAGGCCGAGGTGCCGGTCGAGATAGCGCCCGCCCAGCAGGGCTCGGACGGCGTGGGCCTGGGCTCGTCCGCGGGCGGCTCGAGCGGCGGCTTCGGCGACGATGAGGACGTGGACGACGACATGGTCGAGCAGGCGCGCCGCGTGGTCGTTGAAAGCGGCAAGGCCTCCACCTCGTTCCTGCAGCGGCGGCTCAGCATCGGGTACGCGCGCGCGGCGCGCATCATGGACGCGCTCGAGGCGAAAGGCGTCATAGGCCCGGCAAACGGCGCCAAGCCCCGCGACATATTGGACAAGGGCGCCGGCCCCGCACCCGCGGCCGCCCCCTCCCCGGAAGAGGCGTTGTAGGTATACTGGCTGAGTGAAACGCCTGCTCGTCATCGCCGCCCTCGTCCTCATCGCGGGCTACGCCCTGTTCGAGGCCCGGCGCATCATATCCGGGCCGGAGCTTGTCATAGACTCCCCCATAGACGGGTCGGCCACCTCCACTTCCCTCGTGACCATTTCAGGCCGCGTCGAGAACATCTCTTTTCTGACCATAAACGGCCATGCGGCCGCGGCAAACGAGGAGGGCCGATTTGTGTACCGCTATTCCCCTCCCGTGGGGTATACTGTCGCCACCGTGCTGGCCACGGACCGGTTCGGCCGGCAGACGCAGAAGCGCGTCTCGTTCACTTTATTAACGTATTGCCCGGTTACACTGTAGGCGCCCGCGGCCCGCATAGCACACGCACACACCCCTATGGCACTTAAAAAAGGAAAGGAAAAGGCAGCGAAGGTCTCCCCGCAGGAGAACAAGAAGGACAGCACCGCGATAGACGCAGCCCTGCGCGCCATCAAGACCAAGTTCGGCGACGAGTCCATTATGATGCTCGGCGAGCAGCCCAAGGTGAACGTAGACACCGTCCCCTCGGGCTCGATAGGCCTCGACTGGGCGCTCGGCATCGGCGGCTACCCGCGCGGCCGCATCATCGAGGTCTTCGGCCCCGAGTCATCGGGCAAGACCACGCTGACCCTCCACGCTATTGCCGAGGCGCAGAAGAAGGGCGGCATCTGCGCCTTCATAGACGCCGAGCACGCGCTCGACCCGGAATACGCCCGCAAGCTCGGCGTGAAGCTCGACGAGCTCCTCATCTCCCAGCCGGATACCGGCGAGCAGGCGCTCGAGATTACCGAGAGCCTCGTGCGCTCGGGGAAAATAGACATCATCGTCGTGGACTCGGTCGCCGCGCTCACCCCCAAGGACGAGATAGAGGGCGACATGGGCTCCTACCAGGTGGGCAAGCAGGCCCGCCTCATGAGCCAGGCCCTGCGCAAGCTCACGGCCATCGTGTCCAAATCGAAGACCATCGTCATATTCATCAACCAGATACGCATGCAGATAGGCGTCATGTTCGGCAACCCCGAGACGACGACCGGCGGCAAGGCGCTCAAGTTCTACACCTCGGTGCGCCTCGACATACGCCGCATCGCCCAGATTAAGAAGGGCGAGGAGGTCGTGGGCGGCCGCCACCGCATCAAGGTGGTCAAGAACAAGGTCGCTCCCCCGTTCCGCACGACCGAGTTCGACCTCATGTACAACGAGGGCATCTCCAAGGAGGGCGAGCTCCTGGCGCTCGGCGAGAAGTACGGCATCGTGTCTAAGTCCGGCAGCTCGTACTCCTTCGGCGAGGAGAAGCTAGGCCGCGGCTACGACGCCAGCCGCACGTACCTGCGCGAGAACAAGAAGACCGCCGCCGCGCTCATGGGCGAGATACGCAAGGCGCTCAAGGAGAACGCCGACGCGAAGAAAGCGCCGCCCGCTTCGGGAGACGAGGACGAGGAATAAGAGCAAAAAAAAACGGCCCGGATACCCGGGCCGTTTTTTGCGCATGCGCCCTAGCGCACCGAACGGTAGCCGCCCTCTAGGCCGCCCTTGGAAAGCGCGACCTGCCAGAGCTGGGTGTGGCGGGTGCGGAACCCCGCCGCGCATGAATGGAGGTAGAACTTCCACATGCGGTAAAACCGCTCGCCGTAGCGGTCCGCTATTTCAGGCCAGCGGCTATCGAAGTTGCGCCACCACGCCATGAGCGTCCGGTCGTAGTCGGGGCCGAAATTGTGCCAGTCCTCCATGACGAACAGCCGCTCCGCGGCCTTCCCTATCTGCGCTATGGACGGCAGGACCCCGTTGGGGAAAATGTAGCGGTCTATCCACGGGTCGCTCCACAGGACGCTTTCGTTGCCGCCGATGCAGTGCAGGAGGAATATCCCGCCGTCTTTTAAAAGCCCGTGCATCTTCTCCATGTACGCGCGGTAGTTCTTGGGGCCCACGTGCTCGAACATCCCCAAAGACACTATATGGTCGAACCGGCCTTGCGTGTCGCGGTAATCCTCGACACGTATCTCGACATCGAGCCCCGCGCAGCGCGCGCGGGCAAGCTCGGCCTGCTCCTTCGACACCGTAATGCCCGCCACCTTGGCGCCGTAGCGCTCGGCCGCGAACTTCGCAAAGCTCCCCCACCCGCACCCCACGTCAAGCACCGTGTCGCCCGCCTTGAGCCCTATTTTGCGACACACCAGGTCGAGCTTGGCCTCCTGCGCGTCGTCCAGTGTCTGCGCCGGCGCCGGGCCGCTCCAGTAGCCGCAGGTGTAGACCATGCGGCTATCGAGCATGCGCTCGTAAAGGTCGTTGCCGATGTCGTAGTGCCTCTTGCCCACCTCGAACGCCCTGTTTTTGTTCTGGAGATTGAGCGCCCGCGCCCGCGCTATGTAGAACAGCGTCGAGAAGCTCTTGAGCGACTCGTCTATATGCGCGCGCAGCATGAGGCTGAGGAATCCGGAGAGGTCCTCCGCCTCCCACCAGCCGTCCATGTACGCCTCGCCGACGGCCAGGGTGCCGCCCGAGAGCACCCGGTCGTACAAGCGCTCGTCCGCTACCCGCACGTCCGTGGGCTTGGGGCCGTTTATGGCGACGCCCGCCTTGCCCAAAAGCTCGGCCGCCTTCTCCCTGCTTGTCATGGAAAAACAGTACACCCGGCGGGACCCGCGCGCAAAAGGGTTATGCAGCGGCCTGCCCGGAGGAGACGGAGCGCGCCGCATCGAGCGCGAGCGAGGCGAGCGCCAGCACCGCGACCAGGAGCACCGCCTGCACCGCGACGGTCGTATGCAACACCGCGTACAGGACGAAGTTGCCTACCGCCAGCACGCCGCCGTTCATCACATGGAGCAGGTTTGCCTTTATTTCCGACACCCACACGAGCGCACCCAGGGCGTACGCCGACGCGGCGAGCGCGTAGAGCTTGAGCGCCGTCGCGGACGCGAGGCGGCGCGCCGCGTACACCGCGCCGACCGATGCCATTACCTGACGCTCTATCTTCGATTGCATGCCTCTATAACGGTTACTTAGGGCTGATAGTTTCGAATATCCTCCTGAACTCGGCCTTCGCGCGGTGCACGCGCGTCTTGACGGCGCCCACGCCCACGCCCTCCTCGCGCGCGATTTCTTCCTGCGTCTTGCCGTCCAAAAAGAAGCTCGACAGGGCCCGTGCCATGGGCGCCGGCATGCGCGAGAGGACCGACGCCACCAGGTCAGCAAGCTCCTTCTTCTCGAACTGCTTGAGCGAACGGTCGGGCACGAGCGCCCATATCTCCTCGTCGAGCCGCGCCTCGCGCTCCCAGCCCTTCTTCTTCTTCGCGTAGTGCGTGAGCGCGGTATTGATGAGTATGCGGTACGCCCAGGAAGAGAACTGCGCGCCTTCCTGCTTCTTGAACTTGTTCGCGTTTATGTAGATTTTGGTAAACGCCTCCTGCACTATATCCTCGGCCTCATGGGCATCCCGTATGATGCCGCGCGCCTTGCGCAGGAACGGCTCCTCGTACCGGCGCACAAGCAATGCGAACAGGCCCGGGTGCGACACGGAAAGCGCCAGAAGCTCCTCGTCGCTTCTCGCTTCCCCCTGCTCCCCCGAAGAGAGGCGGTCCATTGCCACACTGTATATCATGGGATACCCATTGCAACCGCTTGAACGCCGCCCTGGTTTCAAGTACTATTGCCCCATTAGCCCCAAGGGCTCATTTTTTTGCGACACACATTATGGCGATGCTTGAATACAACGAGATACTCAAGGGAAGGGTCATCCTCTTCAATGGCGAGCCGTACGAAGTCCTCGACGCGCACGTATTCCGCAAGCAGCAGCGCAAGCCGGTCAACCAGACCAAGCTGCGCAACATCATTACCGGCAAGGTGACCGAGCAGGCCTTCCATGTCTCGGAAAAGGCCGAGGAGGCCGACCTTTCCACCAAAGGGGTCAAATACCTCTATTCCAACAAGGGCGAGCGCTGGTTCTGCGCGGAAGACAACCCCGCAGACCGCTTCACGCTCTCCAACGACCTCATTGGCGCGCCGGCCCAATTCCTGAAAGCGAACAGCATCGTCGAGGCGCTCGTCTTCGACGAGCGGATCATCGGCATCAAGCTCCCCATTAAAATGGACCTCAAGGTGACCGAAGCGGCTGCCGCGGTCAAGGGCAACACCGCCCAGGGCGGCACGAAGCAGGTGACGCTCGAGACTGGCGCCACCCTCTTCGTCCCCATGTTCATAAACGAGGGCGACGTCCTGCGCATCAACACCCAGACCGGCGAGTACGTCGAGCGCGCCGACAAGAAATAAACCCTACTGCCGGAACGCCTCGGTGGAGACGAGCACGACCACCTGCCGCGCATCGTACGAGCCGTCGCTGTTTTTATTGAACGAGAAGACCGTAACCGAATCCCCCGCTTTTATATCAGAGAGCTGTATAGCCTTCTCGACGAACGGGTTCGGCATCATGAGCGTCTCGAGCGCCGCTCTGTTCTTCTCCTCGTCCTTCCTCAGCTCGTCTATCTTGGCGTTATACGCGTCAAGTTCCGCCTTTTGAATCCCCGGGTCCTTCTGCGACCCGTCAGATTTGACGATTCTCGTTTCAGGCGTAATGCGCGCCGCGGCAGTGGACCCATCTTCAGACGTGCTCAGGGTCAGCGTCTGGCCGCTTACCAACTGCACCTTGCCCCTCACGAGAGCCAGGCTCGAACCCGGCAGCACGGGAGGCGTAGTGGTGGCCTCGGGCGCGGAAGGCGCGCCCGCGACCTCCTGCCCCGCCGGCCCCTGGGGCTGCATGGAAGGCCGGAATACGCTCCACAGCACAAGGAGCTGGGTTGCGCCCAGTACCGCTATAACGCCCCACAATAGTTTTTCCTTTTGATTCATACGGGATGATTATCGGCACATATACGTGTACGAGAAGTGTCCGTCCGACATGTCTATCGTGTACGGCCCGTACGCGGAGAACCCGGAGGGGCAGCTGTATCCGCCGGTCGCGGGGTTAGGGATATAGCTGTACGCGCCGTACCAGTACTGCCCGCCGTTGCGCGGGTTGTTGGCGACCAGCGTACTCATCCATATGCCCGCAGCGGAACTATACACGTCGGACGCGTACACGTTCCCGTTGGTGTATAGGCCGTAGCTGCTTTGGGCAAGCTGGGCATAATATCCTGAAGCATTCTGGAATAGCGAGTAGCCGCCTGCACTTGTGCCTACGAGGATGCCATAGCTGCTTGCGGGGGCAGAGGAGGGCGGCCAATTGAATAAAGCAGTCCACTGGCTCGCCCACCCGCTGACGTTAAGGGGATATGTTCCCGAATTGCCATTAAGGATCAAGGAGCCGCTCTTCGCTTGCGCCGTGCCGCCCACGTTGATAGGCGCCGCCACGTTGCCGCCGGGAGGCGCCGTGCTGGGGCCGGTCCATGCCGCAACGGGGGCGGCTATCGCCGCCACTGCCAGTACCGCAAAAACACGGGAGACAATATTAAAAGTATTCATACTAGCGTCACTTGTAACTATACTCTCCCACGGAACGCCTGCGCCTCCTTATCCACACACTGCCGCAGTACCGCCGGTATGCGGGAATAGCGGTGAAATACGGCGGTATACTAGCCGTATGCGGAAATTTTTGCGTACGCGCACCTATAGGGAGCTCGCGACCCTGGCCGGACTCCTGTTGCTGGCGGCCTGCGCCGCCCTGCTTGTCGAGTACGGACCCAAGCATCCGCGCCTTGCGCCCGCGACCGCGCATGCAGCCGACATTGCCATAACCGGCTACGCCTGGAGCGACACTATAGGCTGGGTGAGCTTTTCGGGCACGGCCGCAAACGGCAGCCCGTACGGGGTAACGGTCGGCGGGGGCGGCGTCCTCTCGGGCTACGCCTGGAGCGACAACATCGGCTGGATAACCTTCGGCCCCAACTCATGCGGCGCGCAGGCGAACTTCAGCGCAGGGGCGCTCTCCGGCTTCGCTCAGGCGACCGGCGCGGGCGGCGGCTGGGACGGGTGCATTTCCTTAAGCGGCGCGTCGCCGGCCTACGGCGTAACCCTTTCCGGCACCACGTTTACCGGCTATGCATGGGGCAGCGACGTCGTGGGCTGGCTGAGCTTTTCCGGCACAGCGACAGACGGCAGCCCCTACGCGGTCGTCTATGGCGGCGCCGGGAGCCCCACCTGCACGCTGAGCGTCGCGCCTAATCCTGCCGCCACCGGCTCATCTATTACCCTTAATTACACAACCACCAATACTCCGGACACGGGCGTTATAAAGGACGCGGGAGGCGCCACCATAACAAGCGGCGCGACCGCCCCTTCCGGCGCCGTAAGCGCCACCGCCCCATCGAGCGCCGGCTCGTATACTTACACCATGGACGTAGCGAGCCTCTCGGGAGCAAGCTCCTGCTCGACGTCACCGGCGCTCTCGGCGGAGGTGGATGTATGCCCCCTTATGCCGGGCCTCCAGACCGGCGATCCAAGCCAGTGCGTGCCCCCCGACAGCGTTGATGAGTTCATCGTTTCGCCCTCGCGCGTGCGCAGCGGGGGCGCATCAAGCCTCCTATATAAGGCCACGGGCGCTTCCTGCGCCATATCCGGCACGGACGGCTCTTCCTATCCCGTTACCGCGGATGGCGCCGAACACTCCGTAGCCATAGGCCCCATAACCGGATCGATTACCTACACCCTGTCATGCGGAAGCGTCTCCGAGCAGGCGACGGCAGGGCTTATCCCTGCGTACCAGGAACTCTAGGAAAGCGGCGCCATTGCTTCATCCGCGCGACACCTGCCCTGCGCTATCCTGGCTCCAGGTCGACATTACGAGCCAGCTAACTTACAAAGGCATATGTGGAAGCAATGGGTAAACGCAATCGCGGGAATTGCAGTGCTAGCGACCCCGTTTTTAAGCCTCTCTAGCGGCGCCATGACGTGGACGCTCGCCATCGCAGGCCTCGTGGTCGCCGTACTCTCCATCTGGAGCGCCGCAGAGGAAACCGCCTACAGCCAGAGCGCGTTCGCGCACCGCTAGGCAGTCAGCACGGGCGCACATCAGGATACGAAAAGGCCGCGGCATGCGCCGCGGCCTTTTCGTTGCGCCTCCCGGACAGGGCTAGCGGATGATGTAGGGCAGAAGCGCCATGAAGCGCGCGCGCTTTATAGCCTCGGCGACCGCGCGCTGGTTGGGCGCGGAGAGGTTGGTGCGGCGGCGCGGCAGTATCTTGCCGTGCGGGTTGATGAACTTCTTGAGCGTCTCGGCATCCTTGTAGTCGATGCGCGCGAACTGGGGTGCGTATTCTTTAGCCATAAGTCTTGGGATTAAAAGGGAATGTCGTCAGGGTTAATGTCCTCTGCAGGGTAGTCGATGCCGTCGTCCTTGGGAGCCTTCTGCGGCGCCTCGGCGTCCGAGTAGCCACCGCGCGAGCCGCCGGACGGCGCTCCCCCGCCGCCCGACGCGCGCGAGCCGAAGGTGACCGACTCGGCCACTATCTCGGTGCGGTACTGCTTGCCCTTCTCGGGGCTGTCCCACGAGCGGGTCTGGATGCGGCCCTCGATGAGCGCCGAGCTTCCCTTCTTGAGGTACTGCGCGCTCGTCTCCGCCTGGCGGCCGAACACCACCACGTTGTGGAACTCCGGCACGTCGGTCCACTGCTCGTCCTTCTTGACGCGGCGGTTGGTCGCTACGCCGAAGGAGGCCACCTGCATGCCCGAAGGAAGGGACTTCAGTTCGGGGTCGCGGGTAAGGTTGCCGTAGAGGATGACTTTGTTCATACCGGTATTGTACTACTCGGCGGCAAGCGCATCGATGGACTTATCAAGCTGCGCCTCGGAGACCGGGACGGCCTTCTCGGCGGGCGCATCCGGCTTCTTGATGGTCTCGCCCTGGAGCCTGTCGGAGCTGAATACCGCGCGGGGCTTGGGCGCGACGATATCCTCGCGGACGGTCTCAATGATGAGCGAGCGCAGGACGTCGCGGGAGGCGTTAAGGGCGGCCTCGAGCGCGGGGATCTTGTCGCGGGTCGCGGCGAACTTTATCCAGCCGAACCACGCTTCGCTGTACTTCTCGCGCTTGCCCTGCGAGGCGCGCTCGATGACGTAGGCCAGGGCTACCTTGGACGGATAGCCCTCGCTGATAAACTCGGCATCATCGCCTATAAGCCGGCGAACGCCCTCGACCGCGGCCCCTACTCCGTCCTCGGCGATAGTGGGCACCAAATGAAAACCGACCTCATAAATAATGGGGGCACTGCTGACATCGGCCAAGGAGTTGGCGTCTGTCGCTTGGGTAAAGGCCGTATCGGCCTGCGACGTTTGTTCCATACCAGAGCACCATACCAAAGGCCAAGCCGCTTGGCAAGGCAAGGCCTACCTGCGCGCCCCGTACGCCTCCTCGAATTCGCGCGCCATCTCTTCGAGCGATTGACCCTCCTCAGGTTCGCTGTGGCGCAAGTGTATCTGCGGCAGAAAGAGCGACATGACGAAGGCGCCCGCCATGGCTGCCGCGCCTACCAGGAACACGCGGTCGAGCGCGTCCGTAAACGCGAGGCCTTGGGCGGCCATATAGTAGTTGAGAAGCCCGCCCATAAGCGCGGTGCCAACGGTAGCCCCCACCGTGCGGAACATCTGCACCGAGGCGGTGGCGACGCCGAGGTAGCGCGGCTCGAACGCCGCCTGCACCACCACGGTGAATATCGGGAAGGATACGCCGAGCCCGAGGCCCATGACCACCATGTTGCGCACGACGGTCCAATAGCCCGTGTCCGCGGACATCTGCGAAAACAGGAACATTGCAACGGTAGCCAGGGCCATGCCCCCGACGGCTATCCATTTGTACTTGCCCGTGCGCGAGACTATCTGGCCCGTCGCGGTCGAAGCGACGACGATGCCGAGCATGAGCGGCGTCAGTATGAGCCCCGCTCCCGTGGCCGAGGAGCCGAGCGCGTTCTGCGCGAAAAGCGGCAGGTAGACTATGGAGCCGAACATGCCTATGGCGGTCAGGAACACCGTCGCGACCGATACGACGTAAGCCCGCGTCCTGAAGAAGAACATTGGGAGCACCGGGTCCTCGGCGAAATAGCGCTCCTCGCGGATAAAGTAGTACAGGATGATGGCGAACGCGCTGAAGAGCCAGATGATTATGGGCGATATCCATGGATGCGTTGACCCGCCCCACACCAAAGCAAGCAGGAGCGGCAGCAAGGATGCGCCGATGAGCAGGCCGCCGAAGTAGTCGAGCGGCTTCTCGTGCCGGCGCGCGATAGCGGGAAGCGCGTAGGCGATGACGCCCAGAGCGAGGAGCCCGAGCGGGATGTTTATGTAGAAGATCCAGCGCCACGACGCCGCGTCGGTAAGCCAGCCGCCCAAGAGCGGTCCCACGACGCTTGAGAGCCCCCACATGGCGCCCAAAAGCCCCTGCCAGCGCCCGCGCTCGCGCGGCGAGAAGAGATCCCCCACTACGGCGAAGGCGTTGACCATGATGGCGCCGCCGCCGACGCCCTGGAGGCCACGGAAGAGTATGAGCTCGAACATCGAGGTTGCAGCGCCAGAGAGCACCGAGCCCAGGAGGAATATGATGATGCCCGCGATGAAGAACGGCTTGCGGCCGTAGGTATCGGACAGCTTGCCGTACAGCGGCACCGTCACGGTCGAGGCGAGCATGTAGGCGGTGAACACCCATGAAAGGTGCTCGAGCCCGCCCAGCTCCTTCACGATAGTCGGCAGGGCGGTCGAGACGATGGTCTGGTCAAGCGCCGCCAGAAGCATGGCGAGCATGGCGCCGAGCATGGCCAGAGCCTTCGGGTTCTTCAGGAATTCCGGCATAGGGGGCCAGTCTACCAAAGCTACAGGGAAAATACAGACGAGGCGTTGCGCGCCGCGTGCAGCGCCACCTCCTCGGCAGGCACGCCCTTGAGCGCGGCGATTTTTGCCGCAACGCCGGAAACGAACGCCGGCTCGTTGCGCTTGCCGCGGTTGGGTACCGGGGCGGCGTACGGCGAGTCGGTTTCAATGAGGATTCTGTCCATCGGCGCGGCGCGTATCGAATCGTCGTACATGTCGGCGTACGTAACAGGGCCCGGGAACGACAGGTAGCACCCCAGATTAAGGTACTTTCGCGCCAGCTCCCCCGAGCCGGCGAAGAAATGGATGACGACGGGCACCTTCTGCGCTATGCCGGTGTTTTGCAAAACACCGAAACAGTCTTCGTGGGCGTCGCGGCAGTGCACGACGAGCGCCTTGTTAACTTTAGCCGCCAAAGCGATGTGGGCCTCGAAGCGCTCGCGCTGGCGCGCCTTCTCCTCTGGCGACGGGTCCTGGCGGTAGTAGTCGAGGCCGCACTCCCCTACGGCGCCGACCTTCGGGTCGCGCGCGAGCGCCTCAAACGCGTCCGCGTCGAATGCTTCTAAAGGCGTGTCGTTGGGATGCAGGCCGACCGAGGACCACAAGAAATCATGCTTCCGGGCAAGCTCGAGCGCAGCCTTGCTCGACGCGTAATCAACGCCGATGACGACCGCGCCCATCTCCTTTTCGCGCATGCGCGCGAGCACCTCTTCCCTGTCCACATCGAACTGCGGCATGTAGAGGTGGCAATGCGAATCAAACAATTTGAACTCCATAGCTAGTCCTTGCGGGGGAAGAGCGTTTCAGGCTTTTTGTTCTCATTAATCGCGGCAAGGATCTTTTCGGACGCGTCAGGCATGAACGGCTTGAGGGCTTTCGCAACCGCGTACAGATCCTGCACGAACCCCTGGATAAGCGCCTTTCCGAGCGCCTCGTCCGTCTTTATCACCCTGAACGGCGCTTTTTCCGTAATCCCCCTGTCAATCCTGTCTATCTCGGACCAGATGCGGTTCAGTGCTTCGTTAAGCTCGAACTTCTCGACCGCCTTCGCAACGTCTTGCTCAAGCGAAGAGCGCCCCTGCTCATCCGCCAGCGCGGTCTGCACTCCGTAATTCTCAGAAAGCGTCATGACGCGCGAGGCCATGTTGCCCAGGCCGTTCGCGAGCCCCGCATTGTACAACTCCCTGAAGCGCTCAAGCGTGAAATCGCTGTCCTCGAACGGGTGCACGTGCCGCGCCAGGAAGTAGCGCACGGCATCGGTGCCATACTCATCGATAAGCTCGAACGGCTCGATGACATTGCCAAGCGACTTGGACATCTTCTGTCCGCCCGAGGTAATGAAGCCGTGGTACACGACCCTGTCGGTGCATTTTATCTTTGCCGACATGAGCATCGCCTGCCACATGACCGACTGGAAGCGCACCTGATCCTTGCCGGCCATCTGCACCGCCTCGCCGCCGTCCCAGAACTTCGCGAACGCCCCCTTTGCGTCATCGGGCCAGCCGAGCGTCGAAATATAGTTGGCGAGCGCGTCAAACCAGACATACATCACCTGGTTCTCGTCGCCCGGCACAGGAACGCCCCAGCTCATGCGCGCTCGCTCGCGCGAGATGCTGAAATCCTCGAGCCCGCCGTTGACGAAATTGAGCGCTTCCTGCCGGCGCCACTCGGGCAGGACGGCGCCTTCCCGGGAAAGATACTCCCCGAGCCTGTCCTGGTACGCGCTCAGCCTGAAGAAGTAGTTCTCCTCCTCTATCTCGACCGGCTCCATGTTCGGGTGGTTGGGGCATTTGCCGTCCACCAGGTCGCCGTCTTTCAGGAACATCTCGTCGCCCACGCAGTACAAGCCCTTGTACTTCTTCTTATATATATCGCCCGCCTCTTGGCAGCGCCTCCATAACTCCTGCGCCGCCGCGGCATGCTTAGGGTCGGTCGTGCGGATGAATGCGTCGTTCGAGAGATTGAGGCCGTCCTTTAGCCTGCCGAACTGTCCCGCGAAATGGTCGACGTACTCCTGCACGCCCCTCCCCTCCTCAGCGGCCTTCTGCGCAATCTTCTGCCCGTGCTCGTCGGTACCGGTCGAAAAGAACACGTCCCGGCCCGCGAGGCGGTGATAGCGCGCGATGATGTCCGCCTGCACGATTTCGAGCGCGAAGCCGATATGGGGCGCGGCGTTCACGTACGGGAGCGTCGTGGTGAGATACAGCGGTCTAGTGCCTTCCATAGCCGGTTAACCCTACTTCGGCGCGCCGTCCGGGGTCAAGCCCTCGCGCGCGAGCTCGCGCGACTTGCGGCGGTCCACGTCGTTGACGAACTCCTGTATCGCGCCCGCGATGGGCACCGAGAGCAGTATGCCGAGGAACCCGGCGACCTTCGCGCCGACGATGAGCGACAGTATGACCATGAGCGGCGGCACGCCCACCACCTTCTTGACGACCACCGGGTAGATGAGATGCGCCTCGAACTGCTGGACCACCATGTAGAGGCCGGCCACCAGGAAGGCGCCCGTGAGGCCGCCGTCGACGAAGCCCAGCGCGACCGCCGGCACCGCCGCCAGTATCTGCCCGAAGACCGGTATGAGCTCGAAGGCCGCCGCCAGAACGGCCAAAAGGAGCGCGTTGGGCACGCCCAAAATGGTGAGTCCGAGGTACAAAAGCACGCCCACGATGACGCCGAGTATGAGCTGGCCCTGCATCCACTTGCCTATCTTGTCCTGCGAGCGCTTCCACAGGTTGAGCACGTACGCCTGGTGCCGGGCCGGGGTCACGAGGCGCAGGAAGTCGTCGACGCCCGTCTCCTGCACCGAGAAATAGAACGCGAACACGACGATGAGTATGAACGAGGTTACCCCGCCGAAGAACGCCGAGAGGGTCGAGAATACGCCGCCCGTTGCGGACGACACCGACTGCGACACGCTCCCCCATACGTCGTTCGGGGAGAACGAGAAGCTGAAATCGGGCAGGAGGCCGTGGGTCGCCTGCGAGACGCTGAGGCCCGCCAGCGCCTGCGGGAGCCGCGCGAGGAAGCTCAGCGCGTCGTTTATGAGCGGCGGGATAAACAGGAGCACGATGCTGAAGAAGACGGCCGCCACGGAGAGGTAGATGATGATGACGCTGAAGATGCGGTTTATCCCGTAGCGGCGGAAGAAATGGACCCCCGGCTCTATGGCCGAAGCGATGACGACGGAGGTCAGCACGATGAGCACGATGTCGCGCAGGAACCACAAAAGCGCGGCCAGCGCGCCGAACAGGAAGACCGTGACGATGCTTCCGGCAGTGATGTGCACGCTGACGCCCTTCGTTCCGTCCATGGCACTACTGTAGCATATTGCACTCTTCATGGTGCGGGTGGTATCCTCGGTACGGACCGTACCAGCAAAGAAAGGGTTTCAAGTGACTAGACGCCGACGCGACCATTCTACCCATTGGGAGAATGAGGAGCCTGTATCAGACCTCTACGAACTGCTCGCTCTGCTGAAGCCGAAGGAAGAGGGCGACTTCCGCCCGCACGCCACGCGGTGCCTGTGGGCAAGGAAGCCGCGGCCCGAAGTGGAAGTGCGCCTGCACGGCGCGGTCGAAGGAGAGGACCCCTTGGGGTATTACGAGGTCGACCCGACCCTGGCCAGGCTGGCCGTGGACGACCGGCTCGTCGAATGCGGCGCCAGAGGCCACGACGGCATCTACCAGTTCGACGAGCGCAAATGCGTGCTGAGCGACAGGGGCAGGAGGCTTCTGGGGTACCTTTCAGAAGCCAGGAAGCTGCTCGAAAAAGAGGCTATCAGCGCGGCGTACCGCGCCTGGGGCGACGGCAGCAACGGCGCGGGCATCAAGCCCTATGTCGAATTTGAGACGGCGCAGGGAGCGCGCATGCGCATCTGCCCCGTTTCAAAGAGCATCGCAACGACTAGCCTAATGAAGGAGTGCGCATAACGCAGCACGCGGCGGGCCAAGGCCCGCCGCTTTTTTATTGCCGGAACATGCGCCGCGCTACGCAAGCGGCATTTTTATCTTTTCCCTCAAAAAGCCCGCAAGACTGCCGATGCTCATACGCGACTGCCCGCCCGTGTCGCGGTCGCGCACGGTCACCGTGTCCGCATGCTCCGGATTCTCGCCCAGCGTATCGAAGTCCACCGTAATGCAGTACGGCGTGCCTATCTCGTCCTGCCTGCGGTAGCGCTTGCCGATGTTGCCGTTGTCGTCCCAGACTATCTGCGGAATCTCCTTCTTGAGCGCCGCGTACACCTCGCGCGCCTTCCCCACCAGCTCGGGCTTGTTCTTCAAAAGCGGGAATACCGCGGCCTTGACGGGCGCCAGGTGCGGCGGGAACTTCATGACGACGCGCGCCTCGCCGCCGAGCTCGTCTTCCGTATACGCCTTGGTCATGACCGCCAAGAGGTGGCGGCCCAAGCCGAAGGTGGGCTCAAGCACGTGCGGCACGACGCGCTCATTGGTGGCGGAATCGAGGTACGACAGGTCGGCGCCGCTGTGCTCGATATGGTTCTTGAGGTCGAAGTCGGTGCGGTACGCCAGCCCGCCTATCTCGTCGAACTTGTGCGGGTAGCGGAAATGGAAGTCCACCGTGCGCTTGGAGTAGTGCGCGCGCTCGCCGTCCGGTATCTCCACCTCCTGTATGTCCCCCGCCTCGAAGCCGAGCGCCCGGAACCACGCCTGCATCTCGTTGCGCCAGTACTCGAATTTCTCCTCCCACGCCTTCTCCTCTATGAAATACTCGAGCTCCATTATCTCGAGCTCGCGCACGCGGAAGATGAAGTCGCGCGGCGCTATCTCGTTGCGGAAGTTGCGGCCTATCTGCGCGATGCCGAACGGCAGCTTGGGGTGGTAGCTGTCGATGATGTTCTTGAAATTGACGAACATGCCCTGCGCCGTCTCGGGGCGCAGGTACACGGTGGTGTCCGAGCCGTCGACCGAGCCCACCGACGTCCTGAACATCATGTTGAACTGCTGGGGGGCGGAAAGCTCGTTGCCGTCAGGACTCTTGATGCCCTTCTCCTTTATGAGCGCGGCCATCTGGTCGAGCGAGAGCCCGGTCGGGTTCTCGCCTGCCTCCTCCAGAAGATGGTCGGCGCGGAAGCGCTTCTTGGTCTTTGAATCGGACACCAACGGGTCGTTGAAGCCGCCCACGTGGCCCGATGCCTCCCACACCTTCGGATTCATGAGCAGGGCCGAGTCGAGCCCGTACATGTCGTCGCGGCTCTCGACGAACATCCTCCACCAGAGGTTCTCGATGTTCTTCTTGAGCGCCACGCCCAAAGGGCCGTAGTCCCAGGTGCCGGCCAGGCCGCCGTAAATCTCGGACCCTTGGTACACGAAGCCGCGCCGCTTGGCGAGCGACACGACTTTCTCCATTGCGTCTTGGCCTGCCATAACCTCCCCAATATAGCGCACGGCGGCGATTAAAACTACTTGCCCTGCACGACGCCGTTTTGGCCGTCGGCGGTCTGCGTGGTGGGCGCCTGCGCCTGGGCGCTCACTTGTATCTGCGCGAAGCGGTCAGTGCCCGACAGCTCGGCAGTGCCGGTAAGCGCGGGCGCCTGCCCTACCTGGCTTACGGAAGGATTGAGCGTTACCTGGAAGGCGGCGGTCTGGGCCGCGGTGGTGTAGCCCGTGCCGGCCTTCAGCTCGCCCAGGCTCCAGCGCACCGTGCGGCTGGGCGCGTCGTACGCAACGCCCGCCTGGCCCGTCTTGTAGGAAACGTACGGGGGCAGTACCGCCGACACCTGCGCGTTGGCTATCGCATTAGAGGAGTTCTTCGCGGTCCACGCCACCGTGTACGTGGTGGGCTGTTCGGCGCGCGGTGGCGTCGGTCCCGAATTCTGGTACGGGCCGCCGCCGAAGCGCGACTGCGCCTCGAGCGACAGTAGGGAGCCCACTACTACGTCGGTCGTCGTGAGCGCCGACACCGACTCGGGCGACTGGTCGCTCCCACGCGTTCCCTTAACATTGAGCGTCAGCGTTACCTTGGGGTTCGTGTACACGATGCCCCCGGTGCCGGGCGGCAGGGTGGCGAAACTGAACGACAGGTTCCCCGTCGCGCCCGGCGCCACCTGCGCCAGGGACGGGTCCTGCGCGCTCGTCCACGTTATCGTGCTGTCGGAGGACTGGTAGAAGCCGTTGGGGCTCTGCACCGACTGCGTATCGAGCGCGGGGCCGTCGAGCTTGAGCGACACCTCTATGTTTGACACCGAATCGCTGAGGTTGTTCTTCCAGCTGACGGTGCCTTGTATGTTCTGGCCAGGGCTCACCGAGACCGAGCTGCCGGTCTTCCCCGCCACGGCGAGCTGGGCCGACACGAACGGCCTGCTTACCGTTATGGCGGTCGGCGTATTGATGAACGGAATCTTTATGTGCGCCGCCGTGCGGTCGGGCTCCGAGCCGGTCAGGAACCTGAATATGCGCTGGTCGCCGTCCTGGCCGTCTATCGCGCCGGTTATGCGCACCACGGTCGAGGCGCCGGGCTTCAAGGACCCCAAGTGCCAGAGCTTCTGCCCCGAGTCGGCCGCAGGGCTCGCGGACTGCACCGTGAACCCGAAGGGGTACTGCGCCTCAAGCGCCACGTCGTCGACCGTTTCCTGCGAATTGCTCCGCACGGTCACGTCCATCGTGAAGGACTGCCCCGATGCGGCGGTTTCGGGAGCGGCGACCGTGACGGACACTGGCGAGGAGCCGAGCGTGAGCTCCACGTCGCTCTCGCGCACGAACACCGCGTTGGAGCCTTCAAGCGAGTACTCGAGCGCCACATGCACTTTTTGCACGCCGCCTTCCTGCCCGTACAGTATGGCCGAGGACGTGCGCTTAATGGCCTGGCCCGGCGCTATGGTGCCCACCGACTGGCGCTCGGTCTGCAGGGGCTTCTGCGGGTCCTTGGGGTCGCGCGTGCCCGCGGGATAGGTTATGACGAGGTCGCTGAGGATGAGCGGCGAGGAATTGCGGTTGGTCGCGAGTATCTGGAAATCGACCTGCGAGCCGCCGTCCGCGAGCGAGGGCGCGACTATCTGCAAGTCTATGTTGTTGGGCGACACGAAATTGCCTCCGCCGACGAAATAGTAGGCCGCCGCGCCCGCCGCCGCGACGAAGAACAGCATGGAGGCGATGAAGAACTTGGTCGAGAACGCCATGCCCTTCTTTTGCTTCGAGGTATCCATGCCGCCTTCGAATTGCCGCGGGCCTTCCGGCGCGCGCGGGGGCGGAGGCGGCGCTTCCCAAGCGACCGGAACGTCCGCGCCGCCCCGGCTGAGCGTCGAGCGCATGTCCTGTATGGGGCCCTGGTGCTTGCGCGAGTAGAGCTTGTCCTTGAGGTGCTCTACCCCGCCCTTATCCTGTGCCATCCGTTGTATTGTATCGCACTCACAGCCCCGTCGCCGTGAGCGACTCATTTATGGCCCGCACCAAAAGCGCGCGCGACTTGAGCGCCTCCGCCGACAGCTCGACGGAATAGCCGCCCTCGATGAACTGCGCGAGCGCCTGCGTGCGCGGCAGGTAGCCCAAGTGCGCGAGCACGCGCAGGACGAGCACGGTCTCTACAGCCTCGGCGTCGGCCGCGCTCTGCGCGCGCGCCATGGCGCGCAGGCCCTCAACGACCGTCTTGTACAAGGCGGGCACGCGCTCCTCGCCGTGGATGAGCCGCAAGAGGAGCCGGGCAATCTTCCCTGAGCGCGTGCGGTTCCCGTGGGCGCCGTGCGCGAGCTCGTGCGACACATCCTCGGCGCCGGTCAGCTTCCACTCGGCTTTGCCGCGCACCATGGCATAGCGCCCGAGGCTCAGGGGCTCGAGCCCGTAGCGCAGCTTGGACGCCTCGGCACGCGCGCTGGTCGCCTTGACGCGCACCAGCCCCAGCTCGTAGGTAAGGACAGAGGCGAGCGTGTGCGCCTCCCCCACCCCGCGCTTGCTCAAGACTATGCCGTCGGTAACGAAAATCTTATGCATCCGCGCCCTCTATTGTAAGCCCGCCGAGATTGGCGGCGCTCAGTATCTTCTCCCTGTTGTTCTGCGCGGCGCGCTTCTCGTCGCCGTTGGCGGCAACGAGCGCATACGACGGGCGGTCGGCCACGGTCAGGCCCTGCTCCTTGCGCCACTCCTGGATGCGGCGCACGAGCTCGCGCACCAAACCCTCTTCCCTTAGCTCCGGAGTCAGTTCCGTATCGAGCGAAGGCTCGTCGAGCGACTCGTCCTGCGCCACCTCCTTTACGTTCAGTTCCTCGGCCAGGATGCGGCGCAACCCCTCGTCGGCGGGCACCGCCTTCGCGCTGAATTTCGCGAGCGGCTGGCGCACCTTTATGCCGGCGCGCTCGCGCAGCTCGAGCCCCTTGCTCGCAAGCTCGCGTATCGCCTGCATGTCTGCCAAAAGCTGCTGGTCCACGGAGCCGGCATCGGGCCACGCGGCCAAATGGACGCTCTGCGGGTCTTCGTCCGTGCGCAGGCGGCGGTACAGGTCGTCGGCGAAGAACGGCATCGCCGGCGCCATGGCGCGGGCGACCGTTAAGAGCACCTCTCGCAGGACCGCGAGCGCGGCCTCCTTGTCCGCGCCGTCCTCCTTGAAGCGGTCGCGCGAGCGGCGCAGGTACCATGTCGAAAGGTCGTCTATGAACGCGCCGAGCGGCCGCACGGCAAGGTCGAGCTGGTAGCTCTCGTAGCCCGCGGTCGTGTCGCGCACCAGCTCTGCGAGGCGCGAGAAGATCCAGCGATCGAGCGCGCCGCTTGCCTGCGGCGCGGCAGCGCCGCCCTGCGCCGCGTACATCTCGTAAAAGCTGCGCACGTTGTCCAGGCGCATAAGGAGCTTCTTCTGCACCTCCTCCACCCCGCGCTCATTGAAGCGCAGATCCTCGGCCCTCACGACCGGCGAGGCGAGCATGTAGTAGCGCAGGGAGTCAGCGCCGTACTTCTCCACGACCTCCATCGGGTCGGGATAATTCTTGAGCTTCTTGCTCATCTTCTGGCCGTCGCTCGCGAGCACGAGGCCGTTCACGATGACGTTCTTGTACGGCGCCTTCCCGAAGAGCGCGGCACCCAGAACGATGAGCGAGTAGAACCACCCGCGCGTCTGGTCGAGGCCCTCGGCGATGAAGTCGGCCGGATAGCGCCTGGTACCAAGCCCTAGGAACCCCTTGGGATTGAACGCGCCTTTCTCGAACGGGTAGTGATTGGAAGCGAACGGCATCGAGCCCGACTCGAACCAGCAGTCGAATACGTCGGGGACGCGCTTCCATTCCCCCTCCATACTGTTGCCCATCGGCACTTCGTCTATGTACGGGCGGTGCAGGTCGAGCTCGTAGTCCCCGTTATGCGGGAACGGCGCGAACGGCAGCTCTTCGGCAAGAGCGTTCTTGACCGGCTCTTCCCCGTCGTCTCGCTTCATATCTTCAAGCGGAGTGCGCGCGGCGATGTGCTTGAGCATCCACAAGGGGCGTATGTGCGAGACGACGAGGATATTCTTGCCGCTGTAGCGCTTCTCTATCTCGAACAGGAAGTCGCCCACCCTGCGCCGCACGTCCATGTACGTCTCGCCGCCTTCGGGCGCCTTCTCGAAGCGCTCGGCAAATCCGTTATAAAAAGCGCGCCACTGTGTTATCGGTTTGCCCTCGTACACGCCAAAGCCCACCTCGCGCAGGCGCTCGTCTACCATAAGAGCCGAGTCGGGCAGGCCGAGCTCGCGTAAAATTATCTTAGCGGTCTCCTTGGTGCGCAACAGGGGCGACGTGATTATAAGGTCTATCTTCTCTTTCTTGAGCTCCTGCACGGAGGCGCGTATGCGCACCTTGCCCTCCTCGACGAGCTTTGACGGCGTCGCGTCGGTAGAGGCGGCGGTGCCGTCCAGGTTGTGCTGGGCGAGCCCGTGGCGTATCGCGAAGTAGCGGTTGCCCGAGCGCCTCGTCATGGACAAGAGCTCGTCCACCGAGCCTATTACCCGCACCTCCTTGGTCTTCGCGTTGCGCCACACCGGCAGGGGCGCGCCCCAGTAGCGCGAGCGCGATATCGCCCAGTCCGGCGCGGTCTCGATGCCGTTCTTGAATCGGCCGTGGCCTATGTGGTCGGGCACCCAGCCCACCTTGGCGTTCTGCGCCGCCATCGTGCCCTTCACCTTCTGCACCGATACGAACCACGACGTCGCCGCCCAGTTAAGGAGAGGCGTGTCGCAGCGCCAGCAGTGCGGGTAGGAATGCTTGGAAAGCTCCTTCTTGAACAAGGCGCCCTTGCCTTCCAGGAACGCGACCACTTTCTCGTCGGTCTCGCGCGGATTGCCCTTGGGCTTTACGGTCAGGCCCGCGAAGTCCGCGACCTGCGCGCTGAACCTGCCCTCATCGGTCACATGATGGATGAGCGGTATGTTCTCCTTCTGCGCCAATTCAAGGTCCTCGGCGCCGAACGCGGGCGCAATGTGCACGATGCCCGTGCCGCTGTCGAGGGTGACAAACGGCGCGGCGTACACCTTCCACGCATGCGCCCTATGCTTGTGCGGCTCGTCCTTGAAGTAATCGAACGGCGGCAGATATCTCTTTCCTACCAGCTCCTTGCCTGTTATGGGCAATCCCTCTAATTCAATTTTGTCCTGATCGGCAAATACATTTGAGATTCTGTCTTGAGCAACAATAAGCAATTCGCTTCCGCTTCTGACTTTCCTATACAGCGCATCGGCGTTGACCGCCGCCGCCGCGTTGCCCGGCAGGGTCCACGGCGTCGTGGTCCATATCAAAAGCGAAGCGCCCGGCTCGTCGACCAGCGGGAGCTTAACGAAGACCGCGAGATCGTCGATGTCCTTGTACCCCTGCGCGACCTCGAAGTTCGAGAGCGTCGTGCCGCAGTG
Source organism: uncultured Candidatus Saccharibacteria bacterium (assembly GCA_964650645.1). Taxonomy (GTDB): domain Bacteria; phylum Patescibacteriota; class Minisyncoccia; order Phycocordibacterales; family SBAW01; genus GWA1-54-10. The sequence continues at coordinate 319,709 of CAZYUH010000001.1, read as the reverse complement.
CGGGCAGTAGTGCAGGGACTTGAAGCCCTCGTAGATGAGGTTCTTGTCAAACAGCGACTTGAACGACCACCACACCGACTCTGTGTAGCCCGTGTCCATGGTCTTGTAGCCGTGCTCCATGTCGGCCCAGCGGCCGAATCGCGGGATGATGCGCTTCCAGTCAGCCACGTCCTTCATGATGCTGACGCGCGCCGCCGCGTTGAACTTCTCTATGCCGTAGGCCTCTATGTCGCGCTTGCTTTTAAGCCCCAGCTCGCGCTCGACGAGGTTCTCCACCGGCAGGCCGTGGCAGTCCCAGCCCCAGCGGCGCGGCACGCGGTAGCCGCGCATGGTGCGGTAGCGCGGGATGGCGTCCTTTATAGCGGAAGCCAGCAGGTGGCCGTAGTGCGGCAGGCCGTTGGCGAACGGCGGCCCGTCGTAAAAAGTGAACTCGCCGCGCGGCGCGGGCTTTTCCAGGGTTTTCTCAAAAATGCCTTCGCGCTGCCAGAACGCCAGGACCTCTTCTTCGCGCGCCGCGAGCGAGCTTTTGGGCTTCGGGGTGTGATGCTTGAGCTCCTCGCCTCCCTGCTTGGGGTCGTCCATGCCCTTAACTATAGCCGTTTTGCGGCCAAAAGGAAAAACGGGCTACATCTCTTCGGGCGCCGGGATGCCCAGCGCGTGAAGGCCCTGCGCCATCGTTCTTTCGAACGCCTGTGCCAGGAGCACGCCGTAGCGCGGAGAAGCGCCCCCGATGATGCGCTCGGTCGCGTACCAGGAGTTGAACGCGCCCGCGAGCTCGGTCAGGTACGTGGTAACGTAGTGCGGCTCCAGCTCGCGCGCGGCGCGCTCGAGCGCCGCGGGGTAGTGCAGGAGCGTCCTCTCAAGGACGGACGCCTGCGCGGGCGCGTCGTCCGTGCCCGCGCTTATGCCCGCCTCTTTCGCTTTTTTAAGGAGGGACAGCGCGCGCACCCGCGAGTACTGGAGATAGGGCCCGCTGTCGCCCTCGAGCGAAAGCGACTTCTCCGGGTCGAACACGATGTCGCGCCCGCTTCCCTGCTTGAGTACCGCGTACTTGATCGCGCCCACCGCGACCGCCTCGGCGACCGCATCGACGCCGTCCAGCGCGCGGCCCCGCATCTTCTCCTTTGACGCCGCCACCAGCCCTTCTATCAGCGACTCGCCGGTTATTACGTTCCCGAGCCTCGAGGACATCTTGCCGGTGGTCAGCCGGAGGAATCCGTGCGCGCTATGCAGGAGCGTCTTGCCCGCCGCCTCGGGAAACACGCGGCGCGCCGCCGCGTACAGCACCTTGAAGTACTCCTTCTGCTCGGAGCCCGTGTCAGTGACGGTGATATCGAAATCAGGATACGCTTTCAGCTTGAGCGCGAACAGGCCGAGGTCCTTCGCCTCGTAGGTGGGCAGGCCCTGCGAATTGAGGAACACGCGCGTATGCAGGCCGTCCCGCTCGCCCTTGTACACGGTGGCGCCGTCGCTTTCCTCGAATACCGCGCCCATATGCGCGAGCACCAGCTCCTTGCCTATGGGCGCGGCCTCGCTCTCGAAGAATTCCGCATCGAACTCGGTACCGAGCTTCCTGCACAGCTCGTCCAGGTGCCTGCGCGACGTTTCGACGCCGGCCTCGCGCAGGCGGCTCCATTCGGGGTTCGAATCCGCGTAGAGCGCGCGGTTTATCTCCTCAATCTCCGCCTTGGCCGAGCCGTCCTCGTACGCGGCATTGCCCGCGACGTACGCCTTCCCCAGGTCATTGATGCGCGCCGGATCAAGGCCGAGCGTCGCGAGCCCCCACACGCCCTTGGCGACGGTGAGCCCGATATCGGACGGGTAGTTTATCCTCTTCACGTCCGCGCCGGCGGCGGCGTACAGCCGCGCGACCGATTCGCCCAAAATATTCCCCACCAGGTTCCCTATATGGAGCGGCTTGAAGAGATTGGGGCTCGTGTACTCGATTAGCGCCTGCTTGCCGGCATAGAGCTGCGGGATTCCTTCCTCGCGCGGCACCAGCGCCTCGCGCGACAGGAAGAAGTTTATGAACTTCCCCACAACCTCGACCTTCTCGACGCCGTCTATTGAAAGCTTGTCCGCGAGCGCCTGCGCGTCGAGCTTGCCGACCAGCGCGGCATTGGTCGAATAGTCGCCGTGCTCCATAGCGCGCGGGCGCTCTACGGCGAAAGGCGCCTCGACCCCGAGACCCTTCAGCGCGTCGCGCACCGCCTGTTCAATCCTCTCTTTCATGTACGCCTAATCTAGCACCTGCCGCTGTTAGAACAAAGCTCCTACAGCGTCCTCTGGCTGAGCACCGGAGCCGAGGTCGATGCGACCACCTCGAAAACGCTGCGGCCGATGAGCGCCCCGCTCTTGGTCTCCACATCGCAGCGCCACTCGCCCTCCGCGAGCGCCGACTTGACCGAGTAGCCGCGGTAGCCGTCGGCCCGCCCGCCCGCAATGGGGAACGCCACCAGCGACTGCGTCTCCCACGCCTTCTTCGCGTCGTTGTACTTCTCCCAGCGGTGGTATATAGGCGCGCTCAGGTTGGTCGGCGCGAATACCGACGAGAAGCAGAACGCGCTCTCCCCCGCGCTCAGCGTGTAGGCGCGGTTAGTGGTGCGCCAGACCTGCCACCACGGCGCCGGCTCGTAGAGCCCGGTGTAGTTGCCGTCGCTCTTCTTCAAGAGCGAGTGGTAGATACCGATGTCCTTCAGCGAGAGCGGCACCGGCGGGATGATGTTGAGGAAGTACAGCAGGTTGAAGGTCAGGAATATCCCGAGCACCATGGCCGCGACGCCGAACACCTTCTGCGGCTCCTTATTGCGGAACACTATGGTAAGGAGCAGGAAGAGGAATCCCGCGATGATGCCGAGGCTTATGAGCCCGCTGAGCAGGAACACCCACGTGCTGACGGTATGCGTGAGGAAGACGGGCACCGCGATGATGCAGTAGGTCAGGATGAGCAGGTAGTACACGCCGACATTGAAGCGCAGCTGCGCGTAGCGGCTGCGCAGGAACTCGTTACCGAACAAAAGCGCCGCCAGAAGCCCCAAAAAGAGCGCGTTGACGGCCAGCGTGCCGCTCCTGCCGTACAGCACGAGCAGGTTGCTGGCCAGGCCGCCGAAGCAGAACTGCAGAAGGAGGAGCAGGAAGAACGGCTCGGTCGAGTGCTGGCGCTCCTTCCTGCGCATCTCGCGGCGGTTAAGAAGGATGATTACCGCGCCCGCCGCCACGAGGTACGCGAGGAGCAAAAGGTTGTTCCCTATGCTGTCGGGCCGGTCGGCGACGATGAGGTCAAACAGGAAGCCCACCGCGAGCGCGCCCATGCCCAGCTGGTGCTCGTAGCGCTCCCACCACTTGAATATTTTGCTCTCACGGAAGGCCATTGCCTCATTGTACCCCTTAGGCGAATGAATCGGGTATGGGGAACTTCTCCGCCAGCGCGCGCACCTCGGCGCGCACGGCGTCGAGCTTCGTCGCGTCTTCCCTGTTCTCGAGCGCGTCGAGCATGAGATGCGCCACGCGGGCGCACTCGGCCTCCTTGAATCCGCGCGTGGTTACGGCCGGCGTGCCGAAGCGGATGCCGGAGGGGTCCACGGGGCTGCGCGCGTCGCCCGCAATCATGTTCTTGTTGAGCGTGATGCCGACGCTATCCAAAACACGCTCCGCCTCGCGGCCGCCGATGCTGAATGCCGTTACGTCGGCGAGTATCAAATGGTTGGACGTGCCGCCGCCGAGCATGCGCACGCCGCGCGCTTTGAGCACTTCTTCCATAGCCTTGGCGTTCTTTAAAATCTGCGCCGCGTAGTCCTTAAAGCCGGGCGCGAGCGCCTCGCCGAACGCCACCGCCTTCGCCGCAACGGCGTGCATGAGCGGCCCGCCCTGCAGGCCCGGGAACACCGCCTTGTCTATCTTCTTTGCAATCTCTTCGCTTTCGCGTACGAGAATGAGCCCGCCGCGCGGGCCGCGCAGGGTCTTGTGCGTCGTCGAGGTCATCGCATCGAACCCGTACTCGAACGGGTTCTTGTGCGCCCCGCCCGCGATGAGCCCCGCGATGTGCGCGATGTCGGCCACGGCGTACGCGCCGGCCTCCTTGGCTATGGCGGCGAACCTCCCGTAATCGAGCTCGCGCGAGTACGCGCTGAAGCCCGCCAATATAATCTTGGGGTTATGCTCATGCGCGAGGCGGCGCAGCTCGTCGTAGTCTATCTCGCCGGTCTCGGCGTCTTTCATCTTGTAGCGAACGAAGTTGAACACTTTCGCGGCGGCGGTCACCGGCGCGCCATGCGTCAGGTGCCCGCCGTGGCTTAAGTCCATGCCGAGCACGGTGTCGCCCGGCTCAAGCAAAGCAAAGTAGAGCGCCATGTTGGCGTTGGCGCCCGAGTGCGGCTGGACGTTGGCGAACTTCGCGCCAAAGAGCTTCTTGGCGCGCTCCTGTGCGAGCGTCTCGACCGCATCGGCGAACTCCTGCCCGCCGTAGTAGCGGCGGCCCGGATACCCTTCCGAGTACTTGTTGGTGAAAATGCTCCCCTGCGCCTCGCGCACCGCTTTGGAGGCGTAATTCTCCGACGGGATAAGCTCGAGCCCCGCAGCCTCGCGCGCCTCCTCGCCCGCAAGCGCGTCGTATGCCTCCTTGTCCTGCTGTTGTATAAAATCGTACATGGTTGTTATTTGCCCGTGGTGCCGTAACCGCCGCGGTCCGGGGCGCCCAGCGCCGCGACCTCCTGCCATTCTATTTTGTCGTACGGCATGCAGATGATCTGCGAGAGCCGCTCGCCCTTCTCGATAGTCACCGGCTTGTCGGTGAAATTGTAGAGCACGATTTTATATTCGTCGTTGTCGCCCGAATAGTCCTCGTCGAACACGGCAACGTTGTTGGCCATCATGAGCCCGCGCTTATGGAGCGACGAGCGCGCCGCCATAAGCACGAAGTGCCCGGGCGGCGGCTTGAGCGCGACGTTGAGCGGCAGGTACAGGAGGCCCTTGGGCGGCACGACGCCGCCCTCGCGCACCGGGCAGTCCATCGCCGCCGCGCCCGGCGTCTTGTACTGCGGCAGCTCCAGGCCCGCGTCGAACCGCTTTATAGGTATGCGCATACGGCAAGCGTACCAGACTTGACCCGGCGCCTCCACCAAGAACGCGGCCGTAAAACCGGAAACGGCATCCGGCCCGTTTATAAAAAAAGAAAACGGCCCGCGCGTGCGCGGGCCGCTGGCACAAGGCTTATTTGGCCTGCCATGCTTCGTATCTGCTATTGAAGTGCTTGGAAAGCGATGGCCCGGAACCCGGGTAGCTGCTCTTTATGCCGGTACCGTAGAGCTTATCGGGCACCTCGAGCATCCGCTCGAACTTCATCGAGCAGATAGGCGCCCCATCCGCTATCTCGAACGGAACGTCCCGCGCCCTCACTTCCAGCACCCCGTTGGTGCCATTCCTCCCGCCGAAGCCCGGGTCGAAGAACCCGGCATAATGCGGCCTGATCTCCCCCGTCGTTATCTTGAACGAGGTTACCTGGCCGCACACCGTCGGGGGTATGCGCGTGCGCTCCTTGGTCGCGAGCAGGTAGAACAGCCCCGGCGCGAGCACGAGACGGTTGTTCTTGGGCCGCTCGATGGGAACCCAGAAGTCCTTAGGCTCGTGCAAGAGGCCGCTGCCGCCTCCCTGCGTCAGGTCAATGCTCATACCGGCGTTCGTCTTCGCAACGAATCCGACCACCGGCCTGTCGAGGTCGACATGGTAATACAGCTCGCTGTCATGGATGCTGAGATCGCCTTGGCAAAGGGGCGTGCCGTCCATGCCGCACAGCACCCCGTGCTCGACCTGGAGCTCGGAGAGCTCCCTGTTGCTGAGCATATGGGTATCTTCGGTCTTGATGCGGCCCTGCACCAATGAAAGGCCTTCCCGCACGCCGACATCGAACGACAAGGGGGTTATCTCGAGCCACAACGGCCCTTGGTACCCTTTCGGGGTCATATCGTAATGCGGGTTGTTATTGCACAGCACCCGCGCGAACACGTCGCACCTGCCAGTGGAGCTTTTCGGAGAGAATTCGATCCACGCGTGCTGGGGCAGCGCGCACGACTCCATGAGCTCGACGACGTACGTGCTGTCCTTCTCAAGGAAATTGGTGGTTTCCTTATCGAGGCTGAATGTGTACTTATGCCTTTCCTTGGGAGAAACCATGTCGAGTATGGGCTGGTACTTCCTTGGCAGGGCGGCCGACCACACCCGGTAGACTGCGCTGCCGAGCCGCAAATCGAGCGAGGCCGGCTGTATCTGGTCTTCGGTAATGGGATTCTCGGCGCCGCTTAGTATCGTCGGCGATGCGCCGAACACGTTCCGGCGTATCATTTGTGACGGCATGACCATCGCTGCACTCCTTTTATGAGGTTCGTATCCGAGCCGAGCATACCAAAGCGGCAGGCAAAGAAAAAGGGCGCCCTCGCGGGCGCCCCGTAATGCATTTGCCGCAGGCCGGCCTAGGCGGTGCGGGCAGCGTGCTGGATTTCTCGCTGCTCTATTGCCGCATCGATCTGGTCCGAGAAATTCGTCCATTGGCGGAAGTTAACGGACCGTATGATGAACGGCGCACGCGGCGCGTCGAATATGAGCAGGCGCTCCATGCAGGCGCCGTTCGCGCACTGGAAGGTCGCGTACGGCTTGCGGCGCGTGCAGTACACGGGATCCACCCGCTCCATGCCGGTACCGCACTTCCTGCAAGCGCTGTCGAATGCCGGCGGCAGCTCCCTCTCCGGCGCCGGATCCTTGTGGGAGAACACCTCTCCCAAGGGCCGCTTGTCTTCAGCGAAAGGTGAAGGCGAAAGCCCGATATCCATGCTTGTTCCTCTCTTTTGAGTAACGCACCACCTGTTCCATACCGAGCATAGCAAAGAGAAAGGCGCCCCGCGAGGGGCGCCTAGGCCGCGCATTTAACCGCGCAACATATTTAATACCCGGCCTATGCGGCGAAAAGCCGGTCGACTTCCGCCTCGACTTCGCTCCACACCGTTTCAGGCGGCTGGCCGGCGTCTATGACGCAATGCTGGAATTCCTTTACGTGCGTGAGATATCCCTGCCTGACGCGCGCATGGAACGCGATGTCTTCCGCGTCGATGCTGGTCAGTTCCTCGCCGCGAGACCGCACCCGCGCCAAGCCGACCTCCGGCTTTACGTCGAGCAGGATATAGTAAGGAACGACGTCTTGCACCACCAGCCTGCTCATTTCCTCAAGGAGCGGCAGGTAGTTGAGCCTTTGCCGGGCATGGATCTGATACGCCAGCGTAGAGAGATGGAATCGGTTGCTGAACACCGCCTTTCCCGCATCGAGGGCTGGAATGATCACCTCTTCAATCAGTATGGCGCGCGCGGCAACGAATACGACGAGTTCGCGAGCGACATCTATCCCACGCTCCCTGGGAGTAAGCAGGAAAGACCGGAGCCTTTCCCCCGCCTCCGTTCCGCCCGGCTCGCGGGTAAATACGATATCGTCGCGGCCGGTATATTTCTCCATGAGCCGGCTTATGTTGCAGTCCTTGCCCGACCCTTCCCCGCCCTCGAACGCTATGAACCTGCCTCTTGGCATGACTCGCTCCGATCTGTTGCCTGTACCCGTCCGGCATGATGGCACGGTGCGGGGCAAAAAGGAAGTTGACCGGCCCTCCCCCGCAGGGTAGCGTGCACGAGGACGCTCACCATACAGAAAGGACGGACGATGCAGGTTAAGGACCTCATTCACACAGCAAGACCCCTTCCCGGCAGCGGCGAAGTATTCGTGCTCAATACCGGAGCGGTTATCGGCGCCGAAGCAGAGGCCATGCTCCAAGCCCTGCATTCGCGCTCGGTCGGCGGTTTGCGCGCGCATCTCGAGAAGCTCTGGAAATCCGGGCCCGAGATGTTCATGTCGCGGTTCTATGTCGGCTACGGGCACAAGTCCATAGGCGACTGCGGCTCGACTACGCTCTTTATCGAAGGCGTTTCGATGCTCGCGGCCAAGGCGATACAGGACTTCATGCTCTATAACGGGCAGGAGGCCTCGACCCGCTACATAGACTTCGCGACGCAGCCCTTCATCGATCCCCAGGGCTCGGAAAGCTCGAAATGGCTCCTCGAGCGATGGCGGCAGCGCTACCTCCAGGGGCTTGGCGTCGTCCAGAACGCGCTCGTGCAGCGGCACCCGCGGCGAGAGGGTGAGAAGGAAGACATATACGAGAAGGCCATAAAGGCGCGCTCCTTCGATATCATGCGCGGCTTCCTCCCCGCGGGGGCGTCGACCAATCTCGCATGGCACGGCGAACTGCGGCACATCAGCGACCATCTCGACAGACTTCGCCACCATCCGCTCGCGGAAGTGCGCATTGTCGCCGAGACGCTCGAGGACGCGCTGAATGAGAAGTATCCGAGCTCCTTCCAAAAGAAGCGCTACCGGGATACCGAGGATTATCTCGACTACTGGATGAGGGAGTCCTATTACTACACCGCTCCGGAATCCGGTTCCCCGGACGTAGCGGGCGCGTTCTCGGGGTTCGACAAGGACATGCTTGCCGCTCACCGGGACCTGCTCGCAAAGCGCCCGAAGCAGACTGAGCTGCCAAAGTTCCTGGCCGAATGCGGGACGATGCGGTTCAATTACGCGCTGGACTTCGGGTCGTTCCGCGACGACCAGCGGCACAGGTCCGTCGCTCAGCGCATGCCGCTCCTTACGACGGGCCACGGCTTCTCGCCATGGTACCTAAGCCAGCTGCCGGACAGGTACAGGGACGAGACAGGCCCGTTCCTCGCCCAGCAGATGGGGTATGTAAAAAACATGTTCTCGGACGATTTCATGCGGCAGTACTATTGCCCCATGGGCTTGCTCGTGCCATGCCAGAAAGTCGGCGATCTGCCGGCGATGACGTACTTCGTCGAGCGGCGCGCCAGGCTGGACGTCCACGCAACCATGCGTCGCGTCGCGCAGCAGACCGGCGCGCTCATGCTTGAGGAGTTCGGCGATCTCGGCCTCCATCTCTACATGGAAACCGAGGGCGACCGCTTCTATTACGAGCGGGGCGAGCAGGACATCGTCGAGCGTCCGGCGGCAAGCGCCTGAGGAACGGCGGCAACAAAGGCCCGTCCGGAAGTATCCGGACGGGCCGTTTTTTTACGCGGTCGCCGCCTGCTCCACCCCCAGCACGTCCCCTATCCAATGCCGCAGGTTCTCTTCGATGTACAGTGGGTCCTTTTCAGCGCTGATGACGACAAGCTGGGATTTCTCGGTCTCGCGGGCATGCCTTCCAAACCTAAGAAGCCCGTCCCTGACGCCCTCGTAGTACTTGTGCGGCCTGACCTCGAGCTCCTCCCCTCTCGCAAGCGCGTCTTCAGCGCACAGCTTCATGCGGGAATGCATGGTCCCGGGCGGCATATTCAAGACAATGTACGCATCGGGCTTCAGCGCGCGCGGAAGCGAAGCGCATATCGAAACGAATGCCGATCCAAGCTCCCTCCGCCCGTCCCCCGCTATCAGGGAAGCGTACGCTGACGCCGCATAGGGGCTCGCGAACACGCTAACACCCTCTTCAAGCCTGGGCTCGATGACGCTCTTCACGTACTCCGCGCGGGCCTTGAAAAAGGGGAAGGAATCCCAGGCCGGCTCGCGCGACGGGTTCGCGCGCATCCACGCAGGAAGCTCTTGAACGAGTTCAGCGAAGCTGTCGCCCCACGGATCCCGGACAAGGAAGCACTTGACGGGGGATTTCTCCCGTATGCGCTCGATTCGGCCATCCTTATCAGAGACGCCGGGTCCTTCGAAAGCGAGCAATTTGCCTCTTTGCATTACAATCTCCTGTGGTGTGCGGTATCCGAAAACATAATGCCACACATACGAACAAAAAGGAAGTTGGCGAGTAAAAGCGGCAAAAAAGCGCCCGCGAGCGGAAACTCGCGGGCGCTTTTTAATTTTCCAAACCTGCCTTGCCTCAGCGAAACCTCTACTTCACTTCAACCCCCATAGACCTGGCGGACCCGGCGACGGTCTTCACCGCCTGGTCCATGTCATGGGCGCTGAGGTCGGGCATCTTCCTCTCGGCTATTTCCTGCACCTGAGCCTTGGAAAGGGCGCCGATTTTCTGGGTGTTGGGCTTGCCGCTCCCCTTCTCCTTGCCGAGCGCCTTGAGTATGAGCGAGGAGACCGGAGGGGTCTTCAGCACGAAGTCGTAGCTGCGGTCCTCATAGACTGAGATGACGGCCGGCACCAAGTCGCCGCGCATCTCTTTGGACGCGTCATTGAAGCGCTTGATGAACTCGCCGATGTTGATGCCGGCCGGACCCAGCACCTGGCCCATGGCCGGAGTCATGGCGGCGGCGCCCCCCTGCGCGATAATCTTTATCTTTTTAACTATTTTCTTGGCCATATCTGTGAGTTAAGACAATACCTTATATGCGCTTGATTTGCAAAAAGTCCAGCTCCACCGGGGTCTCGCGGCCGAACATCGCCACCAGGACCTTCACCTTGCCGCGGGCCTCGTCCACCTCGCCCACCTTGCCGTCGAGGTCCTTGAACGGGCCGTCCACGATGACGACCGAGTCGCCGGCGCTGAGGTCTATGGCGTGCTTGACCGAGCCCTCGGTCGCCTGCATGCGGCCCAGGAGCGTGTCCACCTCGTCCTGGCGAAGCGGCACCGGGTTGACACCCGAGCCCACGAAGCCGGTGACGCGCGGCGTGTTGCGCACGACGTACCACGACTGGTCGTCCACTATCATGTCCACGAGCACGTAGCCCGGGTAGACCTTCTCCTCCTCCTCGACGCGGCGGCCGCCCTTTATCTTGATGGTCTTCTCGGTCGGCACGATGACCTGGAATATCTTCTCCGAGAGGCCCAGGGACTCGATGCGCTGGCGCAGGTTGCGCGCCACCGCGTTCTCGTAGCCGGCGTAGGTATGTATGGCGTACCAGGCGCGCCCTACTGATGTATCTTGCTTGGACATGGGAGGTTAGATTAGCTGCTCGATAAAGAGGCGGAAGACGTAGTCGAGGAGCCCGAGGTAGAGCGCCGTCGCTATAGAGACGCCGACCACGACGATGGTGTAGGCGACGATAAGCGGGCGGCTCGGCCAGCTGACATGCTTCATTTCGGCCCTGACATCCCTAAAGTAATTCCACATACGTTCTTAGTGTTAGCTGCCTGCGCGCTCTCGCGAGCATTTTTAAAAGCCCTCCGGGGGCCTTTTCCCCATAGTACCGCCGTTTTTGAATCGCGTCAAATACGCGAAAACCGCCCTGCATAAGGGCGGTTTTCGCTCCCTACCCTTTCCTGTTAGCGAATCTCGTAAGTGACCGAGACGTTCGAGCTGGTCTTGTTCTGCCCCACCGAGAGCTCGGGGGCCGACTGGGCCACCGCGTTCCCCGCCGCCGAGTCGAGCATTTTCGCGTACATGGGCACCGGCGCTCCGCCCGACGATTCGTTGAACGAGACAACACGGACTATCGAGACCCCGAGCTGCTTGGCGAGCTCATTCGCCTTCGCCTTTGCGTCGGCTATGGCCTCGGCGCGCGCCTCAAGCTGGCCCTGCTGGGGATCATCGAAGGTGAACTGCAGGCCCGACACCTCGGTCGCGCCCTTGCCTCCTATGCCCGCCAAGAGGCCGCCCGCTTTGGCGGTATCGCGCACCTTTATGGTCGTCGTTTGGCGCACCTCGTAGCCGCGCAGGGTCTGCCTGCCCGGAGGGCAGTAGCCGTTAGCGCACACCGTGCCCGCGTAGTCGTACTGCGGGTTTATGGAATAATTGCTGGTCTGTATATCCTTCTCGTCGACGCCTTCCGACTTCAGGTAGTCGAGGATAGCGTTCGCCTTCGCGGTCGCGTCGGCCTGCGCGTCGGCGACGGTCGCCTTCTCGCTTGCGACGGAGTAATTGAACGTCGCGATGTCCGGAGTCGAGTAGCTCTCGCCGTAGCCCGACACGCTTATCGTGTTGCCCGGCGCGATGCCGGCGCCCACGTAGCGCATGGAGCTGAGGAGGTACACGAGCGAAACGGCAAGGAGCGCGACGAGGAGCCACGCAGCTGCGCGCACGGCGTTGCGGAACTGGATATCATCGAACCAAGTCATGTGCGTGATGTGCTAGTTAGTAAAGCGGCTGTGCTGGTGCTGACGGCGCTTCGCCGTCCCGATTACCAAGGACGCGGATGTCGCGGCTTACTGCGCGGCCTGGCCCTTGTTCTGGACGGCCTTTATAACCGCCCTGAACTGCGCCTCGGGCAGGGCGCCCGAGAGCGGCACCGAAGCGCCGTTGCCGTACACGATGGTGTAGGGCGTGCCCTGCGCGCCCGCGACCTGGGCTTCCGCGGACTGGTCGCTGAGCTTCTGGTCGTACTTCTTGCTTGAAACGCACGAGAGGTACTGCGCCATGTCGACGCCGATAGCCTTGGCTTCGGCCAGGTAGCCCGCGGAATCCACCTTGCTCTGGTCGGCGAACATGGCGTCGGCGAACCGCCACCAACCCTCGCTCCCCTTCTGCTCGGCGATGCACTCGGCCGCCAAGGCCGCGGGGCGCGCCTCGGGGTGTATGGAATCGAGCGGCAGGTTGCGCATGACCCAGGCTATCTGGCCGTTACTCTCCTCCACAATCTTCTTGATGGTCGGGTACACCATGGAGCAGTACGCGCACTGGAAGTCGCTGTACTCTATGAGCACGATGGGGGCGTCGGGCGAGCCGATGATGTGGTCGCTTGCCGACGGCGCAGGGACCGCGGCATTGCCCGGGAGCGCCCCGCCGTCCGCCGTGGCGGCCGCGCCGGGGCGCATGTTGACGAACACGATGGCGCCCGCGATGAGCGCGCCGGCGACCAGTATGGATATGGACGGGCTAAATTCCAGTTTCTTTGGCATTGCCCTTCAGTATATCGCGGATTTCCTCCAGCAGGCGGACGTCTTCAGGCTTCTCGTGCGGAGGCACCTCGCCTTCCTCGCCCCGCTCGAAGACGCGCTTGCGCGCTACGGTAAGCGCCTTGAACACGAGGAATATGGAAAGGGAGACGATGACGAAGTTAATGAGCGCCTGCAGGAAGTTGCCGTACGTGACGATGAGCCCCGCGTGCGGCTCCCACGCGAGGGTCTTGAAGTCCACGTGGTTCGTGAGAAGCCCCAGGAACGGCGTAATGAGGTCCTTGACGAGCGAATTGACCACGCCGGTAAACGCGTTGCCCACGACGACCGCGATAGCCAACTCGAACGCGTTGCCTTTAATGGCAAAGCTCTTGAACTCGGCGAGAAGCCCGCGCGTTCCGGAGATCACTTTGTTTGTCATAGCTCAGTAATAGCAATTATTTCCTGTTTTGCAACCGCTCCAAATCCTTCATGAGCGCGCCCAGCGTGCCGCGTATCTCCTCGAGCGTCCTGTCCTGCGCCTGCTCGCGCGCCTCCTCTTCGGCATCCTCCTCCGACATCTCCGACACGTCCTCCTGTATCTCATCCACGTCCTCGGCGATTTCATCGACATCCTCCGCGATCTCGTCAACGTCCTCGGCGATCTCGTCGATATCCTCCTGGATTTCCTCGATGTCCTGCCCCACCTCCTCGAGGCTCTGCTGCTGGTAGTTGACCGTCATCTGTATGAACAGCGAGAGGTATATCGCCTCGAGGGAGACGATGGTGGTGAGGATGAGGAGCATGCGGTCGGTGTCTATCCAGCCGATGAACGCCACCGCGAAGCTGCCTATGAACAGCACCGTATGCAGTACCACCGACTGCGGCGACCCCACCCAGCGGGTGGTGGCGGACACGGCGCGGCGCAGATTGTCTTGCTTTGGGTCCATGGAATGCGGTTAGTGTAGCACTTTATGCAGAAAAGGCGCGGCCAGGCCGCCCGCCTCGCTACCCTGCAAGTGCAGGGCATCGCTCCGGCTTTCGAGTCCCACCGCAAGACGCTCAAGCCTCTCGCTTCGACCGCCCTCTTACGAAAAAGACGGCCTATGGGCCGCTTTTTCTCAGGGGTGATCGATGGGACTCGAACCCACAACAACTGGTACCACAAACCAGGGCTCTACCATTGAGCTACGACCACCGTGCAGCAGTTATAGCACACAACGGCGCGGTGTTTAAGCCTCTTCCTTCGAATCGAACGGGTACGCGCTCCCCACCACGCCCTTGGGCTTTATAAGCAGGCTCAGTCCGACCGACGCGGCGAGCACGGCGACGGTGGCGCCGAGCGACCAGGCGATATGGATCTTCAGCACGTCCATGAGCATCATCTTCGCGCCGATAAGCACGAGGATTATGGACAGGCCGTACGAGAGCAGGTGGAAGCGCTCGTGCATGCCAGCAAGCAGGAAGTACATGGCGCGCAGGCCGAGTATGGCGAACACGTTGGAGCTAAGCACGATGAACGGGTCGGTCGTGACCGCGAATATGGCCGGAATGGAGTCGACCGCGAAGAGGACGTCCACTATGCCGATGAGCACCATGGCGGCGAAGAGCGGCGTCGCCATCTTCACGCCGTCCCGGACGGTAAAGAGCTTCTCGCCGTCCAGCCGCGGGGACAGCTTGAAGGTGCGGTTGATCCACCGGAGCGCCAGGTTCGACTCCAGGTCCGGCTCCTTCCCTATCGAGCGCCATATCTTTATGCCGGTGTAGAACAGGAACGCCCCGAACACGTAGAGTATCCAGTGGAATTCCGAGACGAGCCACGCGCCCAGCAGTATCATGACCGCGCGCAGGACGAGCGCGAACAGGATGCCGAACATGAGCAGGCGCTTCTGGAATTCCGCCGGAACCGAGAAATACGTGAACACGAGCAGGAAGACGAAGATGTTGTCGACCGCCAGCGCCTTTTCTATGAGGTAGCCGGTTATGAACTCGACGGCCTTGGTGTGCGCCACCGCCCGCGCAGCCAGATCGGCCCCGACGCCGCCCATGTACCACCACAGCCATCCGACGAACAGGAACGAAAGCCCCACCCACGCCGCCGACCACAGCCCCGCCTCCTTTATGGAGACCCGGTGCGCGCCCTGCCTGTTCATGGCGAAAAAATCGACGAGCAGGGCTACCGCGACTATCGCTGCGAAAATAATCCAAAGCATTTCCACACA
Source organism: uncultured Candidatus Saccharibacteria bacterium (assembly GCA_964650645.1). Classification (GTDB taxonomy): domain Bacteria; phylum Patescibacteriota; class Minisyncoccia; order Phycocordibacterales; family SBAW01; genus GWA1-54-10. The sequence goes on along the minus strand of CAZYUH010000001.1, from coordinate 304,666 downwards.
CTACCATATGCGGCTTCGCTCGGGCACTAAAGCACAAAACCTGCCTCAAGGCAGGTCTTTGCGTCTTTTTGGTCAGGCGTTCAAAAGTATTCGTGTTTGCGTTCACAAGTCGAATTTGGCCGTCGCCAAATTCGCTCGCGAACCCGCCTCGCGGTTTTGCAAGTGCAAAACATCGCTGCGGCCGGCACTAACGCACAAAGCGCTCCGCAGGGAGCGCCTTTGTGTCGTTAGTGCCCAGGAGAGGACTTGAACCTCCAACCCGTTGCCGGGGCTACCACCTCAAGGTAGTGCGTCTACCAATTTCGCCACCTGGGCAGATGCCGAACCGCCCCACTATACCCAATATTCCCCTATTTCTCAAACGCAAAATTAAAAAAACCGGCGAGCGCCGGTTCTTCTTACTCCTGGGCAGTTGCCCCTGCCTCTACCGCCTCGGCCGGAGCCTCGGCTGCCAGCTCCTCTGCCGGAGCCTCATCGGCGAGCGCCTTCTTGGGCGTCACGCTCATCTGGCGGCGCATCGCGCGCTTCTGGTCGCGGGCGGCCTTGTCGCGGATGAAGTAGAGCTTGGCGCGGCGGGTGCGGGTGCGGCGCAGCACCTCGACCGAGTCGATCATCGGCGAGTACAGCGGGAAAATCTTCTCTACGCCGATGCCGCCGGACACCTTGCGCACCGTGAACGTGGCGCCCGCCTCGGTGCCGTGCTTGACGGCGAGCACAAGGCCCTCGAACGCCTGGCGGCGGACGTTCTTGGTGGTGACCTCCTTCTTGTTGGCGGCCTTGCCGGTCTTGAGCTCGACGATGTTCTGCCAGACGCGCACCGTGTCCCCCGAGCGGATGCCGAGGTCCTTGCGCGCTGCCATGTCTACCGTAGAGGTTTTGACTGCCGTTTTCATATCCTAGCGAGTGAGAGAAATATAAGCCCCGCTTTTATTTCCGAGCGAGCGACGGATATATAAGAGCGCCTAGAGCTGCTTATATTGCCACAAGACTGTAACACAAAGCTAGTTGCCCTGCAATTGCGCTTCCGCCGCGGCGAAATCGGGCGGCAGAGGGGCCTTGAACACCATCTCCTGGCCGCTCGGGTGGATGATTGCCAGGGAAAGCGCGTGCAGGGCGAGCCGCTCAAAGCCCAGGAGCGCGGGGCGGCCGGCGCCGTACAGCCTGTCGGCGATGATGGGCCGGCCCACCGAGGCGAAATGGACGCGGATCTGGTGCGTGCGCCCTGTCTTGGGGAACACTTCGACGTACGAGACAGGCTCCTGCGTCCCGCCGCTATGCGGCCGGCTCTTAAGCACCTTGTACATGGTCACCGCGTCGCGCTGCACCCCGTAGGAAAGCTTGGCCGAGCGCGGGCCCGCGCCGCCGCGGCTGGAGCCTATGGGCTTGTCTATTATTCCCCGCTCTTCCTTGAAGGTGCCGTGCACGAACGCGCGGTACGTCTTCTTGACCTGCCGGCCCTTGAACTGCTCCTTGAGGAATTCGAACGCCTCTTCCGTTTTTGCGACGACCAGCGCGCCCGACGTCTCGCGGTCGATGCGGTGCACGAAGAAGAAGCCGCCTTCGCCGTAGCGGCCCTCGAGCCAATGCGAAAGGGCCGGATAGTCGTGCCGGCCGTCCGGGTATACGATCATCCCCGCCGGCTTATCGACGACCACCAGATGGTCGTCCTCGAACAGGATTACGGGCTCCATACGCGCACTGTAGCGTTCTTATAGTTTTAAGTCGAGGAGGCGGGGGCCATGCGTGGCCAGGCATTCAAAGGCAGCCGTCGCGATACAGGACTCGGCCAAGAACATTTTTTGCCGCCGACGCGGCAAAAAATTTCTCGGCCCTGCTCGCGCGACCCGCCGCGCTCGGCGGGTGCCCGCGCTCGCTTTCGAGTTCTGTATCGCCGCACAGTGACACAATGCAAAAAAACGGCCCCCGGCCGTTTTTTCGCATGTCATCTGTGGGCGATACAGGACTCGAACCTGTGACCTTCTCTGTGTAAAAGAGTTGCTCTACCAACTGAGCTAATCGCCCGTACGGCACACTTTAGCAGAAACGCGGCTTTTTTCCTATCAGCGCGCGGCGGCGCTCCGGCTCACAGAAAAGCACAAAACCTGCCTTGAGCTTAAGGCGACCGCCTGCTTTACAGTCACGAATAAGTTTTTGTCGTCGCAAAAACTTTTCGCGACCCCGCCTCGCGGTTTTGCAAGTGCAAAACACCGCTGCGGCCGGCACCAAGTCACAAAAACCGCCTCAAGGCGGTTGTTTGTGTACTTTGGTCACAAGTCCGTTTGCGCCGCCGCGCAAACGCCTCGCGACCCCGGCTCGCCGTCCCGCCAGTGCGGGACATGGCTGCGCCCCACAGAAAAGCACAAAACCTGCCTCAAGGCAGGTCTTTGTGTTTTTTCTGTGCCCCCGCGAGGAATCGAACCTCGAACAGCGGCTTAGAAGTCCGCAGTTATATCCATTTAACTACAGGGGCAGCAGGTGGAATTTCAAGATAGCATACAGCGCGAACAGCGCCACGGCTGCCGCGCTGGCGTACATCCAGTAGCGGTCCGCGATATCGAGCACGGGCTCGCCGAACTTCCAGACGATGTACGTGACGGCACTCATGCGCAGGCCCCGGCCCAGGGCGAAGCCCGCGATGAACGGGGCGAACGGCGCGCCCAGTATGCCCGCCGCGTAGATGAACACCTTGTCGGGGAGCGGCGTGAACGACGCGACGAGGAGCGCGGTGAAGATATGCGCGCCCACGAGCTCCTGCGCGGCCGAAAAGGCTCCCGCGTAGCCCCACGACGCGAGCAGGGCCTCGCCGAACGACCGGTACAGGAAATAGAAGAGCCAGTACCCCGTCACGGTCCCGAGCACGGAGAACGCGAGCGCCACGGGCAGGTACGCGCGCCAGCGGTCGCGATGGGCGAGCATGAGCGCGGTCAGGAACGCCTCGGCCGTAATGGGAGAGAACAGCGTGTCGGTAAAGGCGATGAGCGCCAGCCACGCCAGCGCCATGCGGCTTCTCGCGTGCTCCCTGAACCAGTGCCACAGCCGGGTGCGCTTGGGCGGCGGCGTTATATGCTCCAGCACCTCCATGTCAGTTCGCCCTGGCGCCCGGAGACGCCTTCGTTTCGAATAGATTGAACGGCTCCTCGCCCGAGCCGCCGGTCGCTAGTATCATCGCCTGGCTCTCAAGGCCCATCATGGTGCGGGGCGCCAGGTTGGTGACGAACGGATAACGCTTCCCCACCAAAGCCTGCACGTCCTCGAAGTGGCGGCCGATGCCCGAGAGCACCTGGCGCGGAGACTCCTCGCCGAAGTCCACCGAGAGCTTCAGGAGCTTGTCGCTCCCCTCGATGCGCTCGGCGCTCCGTATCTCGCCCACCGTTATCTCGACCTTCTTGACGTCGTCTATGGAGATAGGGTCCATACGCTTACTTTACCCTGTCCAGGTAGCTCTGCAATATGAGGGCGGCGGCCGACGCGTCGAGGTCGTCGTGCGAGGGGTTCTTTTTTCGCGACTTCGCCTCCGGGGCGAACTGGCGCGCCGCCAGCGCGCTCGTAAAGAACTCGCGCTCGTAGTCCGCGGAAAGCCCCGTCAGCTCCTCGATATCTCTTTTGAATTGCTCGATGTCCTCCATTACCTCGTTTGCCCTGCCGCTGTTGTCGCGCGACTCGCCGATGACGATTTTCTGCACGCCGTTCTCGCGGGCAATGCTCGCAACCTCCTCAAGCGCCCCCTGCCCCGCCTTTACGACCCCGAGTGGGAACGCCAAAGAGCCCGTCTCGTCCGAGACGGCGATGCCGATGCGGCGGGTTCCGTAATCTATGCCGATGTGTTTCATATATATGACGCGGCGGAGGGGGTGGGATTCGAACCCACGAGGCCTTGCGGCCTGGCGGTTTTCAAGACCGCTCGTTTCGACCACTCACGCACCCCTCCGTATACGTAGCTTATATCACCAATGCCGCGATTAGCCAGGACGGCGAGCTCCCCTATTCCCCGCGCAGGACCGCGCGGGCCGCGTACATGAGCGGCGCGTTGGCGAGCCCCACCAGGTACTTTATGACCGTGAGCCCGATAATGAGCGGCAGAAGGGGCTGGACGCCGGCGAACGCGAGCACGACGAACAGGACGCTATCGATGAGCATCGCGGGGAGCGAACTGAACGCATAGCGCATCCACAGGTGCCGGCCCTCGGTCTTCTCCCTGAACCAGGAATAGAGGTACGCGTCGAGCGACTCGCTTATAAGGAACGTGATGAGCCCGGCCAGCGCGATGCGCGGCACCGCGCCCAAGACCGCCTCGAACGCTATCTGCCCCGTGAAGAACGGCGCCGGCGCCGCGCTCAGCGCGATTTCGGAAAACGCGATGAACGCTATCTGCGCGAGCGTCGCCATTATGATGGCGCGCTGGGCCTCGGCGCGGCCGAAGCGCTCGTTTATGATGTCCGAGACGAGGAACGTCACCGAGAAGAACACGGTCGCGGCCGGCGCGTAGAGCGTCGCCACAAGGAAATCGAAGCCGACTATCTTGGCGGCGACGAGGTTGGAGACGAGCACCAGCGTGACGAAGAGCGCCATGAGCGGGTCGGAGCGGCCCGAGCGGCGCGCCCAGTACGCCGCGCCCAGGACGGACACCCCTATCGCGCACGCCCACGCCAGTACCAGTGAAATACTCATGCGCCCATACTAGCGCAGGGGGTATACTTACAGCAATGAGCGGCCACGAAGGACAAGGCATATCCTGGAACGTGCTCACCCACGAGCACCGCGAGCGCAGCGCCGACTGGTACTGGGGCCTGGGACTGGGCGCGGCGGCGGCGGCGGGCCTCTCGCTGTTCTTCGGCAACATATTGTTCGCGGTCGTCATCGCCGTAGGCGCGGGCTCTATCGGCGTGCTCGCCGCGCGCGGGCCCCGCGAGCACAGCATGCGCCTCGACAGCCGCGGGCTTTCCGTGGACGGCACGCTCTACCGCTTCTCCGCTATACAATCCTTCTGGGTCCAGCCCGAAACCGAGGCCCGCGAGGCGCGGATGCTCGTGACGACGAGCGGGATGCTCTCGCCCCAGCTCGTGATACCGCTTGGCGTCGGGACCCGCGCGCAGAACGTGCGCGCCTTCATGCGCCGCCACGCGCAGGAGGTCGAGCAGGACGCCCACCTGGGCGAGCACCTCGCGGAACTCTTCGGGCTTTAGTTTTACTATAGTCGCAAGTAGCACAGAACCGCCTCAAGGCGGTTTTGTGTCTTTTGGTCAGGCGTTCAATGCGCGCCGTCGCGCGCATTGCCGCACGACCCTGCCTCGCGGATTCGCCCGCTGGCGAATCATCGCTCCGGCTCACAAATAGCACAAAACCAGCCGCAGGGCTGGTTTTGTGTTTTTTGTGGTCACGAGTTCGTTTGCACCGTCGCGCAAACGCCTCGCGACCCCGCCTCGCCGTCCTGCAAGTGCAGGACATGGCTTCGGCCAGCACATAAGCACAAAAACCGCCTCAAGGCGGTTCTTTGTGTCTTTTGGTCAGGCGTTCAATGCGCGCCGTCGCGCGCATTGCCGCACGACCCTGCCTCGCGGATTCGCCCGCTGGCGAATCATCGCTCCGGCTCACAAATAGCACAAAACCAGCCGCAGGGCTGGTTTTGTGTCTGATTTGTGCTCCCGGTAGGAATCGAACCTACATCACAAACTCCGCAAGCTTGCGTCCTATCCATTGAACGACGGGAGCGTCAAGGCAAGATTAACCCAGAAACCGTGTTTAGTAAACGCTGTGCTCCCGGCAGGAATCGAACCTGCATCGCCTCCTTCGGAGGGAGGCATCCTATCCATTGAACGACAGGAGCGTACTCCAGGACTATATACCAAAAACTCCCCGGACGGGGAGTTTTTGCTAGGCCTTCTTGAGGAGCTTGGAGGCGAGGGCCTTGCGGCGGGCCGCCGTGTTCTTCTTTATGATGCCGCGCTTGAGGGCCTTGTCTATAGCCTTGTAGGCCTCGGACAGGGTCTTCGCGTCGCCCTTCTCGCCCGTGCGGGCGGTCCTCATGGCCGTGCGCAGGCCGTCGCGGCGCTTGGCGTTCTGGGCCTTCTTGCGCAGGGACTGGCGGTGGGCCTTCTTTGCCGATTTGGTAATTGCCATATGTACGCGGATACTACCGCACAGGGGCGTTTTAGGCAATAGGCTGAGGGGTTTGGCTAGCACCCGGCCCGCGATGCCTGTACACTTATACGCATGATAGGCAAGCTCACGGGCACCTGGGGCGGCTCAGAGGACGGCATGGGACTCATCGAGGTGGGCGGCGTGGGCTACGCGGTACGGGTCCCCTTCTATACTCTTTCCACCCCGCCGGGCACGCTGCTTTCCTTATATATACACACTTCGGTGCGCGAGGACGCTTTGGACCTCTTCGGCTTCGCCGCCAAGGAGGAGCTTTCCTTCTTCAGGCAGCTCACGGGCGTGTCGGGCATAGGGCCCAAGACCGCGCTCGGCGTGCTCAACGTATCGGACATAAAGAGCCTCAAGCGCTCGATAGCCGCGGGCGACGCGGCGGCGCTCACCAAGGTCTTCGGCATCGGCAAGAAGAGCGCCGAGCGCATCGTGGTCGAGCTGCGCGACGCGTTCTCGCTTGAGCAGGCGCAGAGGCCCGCCGAAGCCGACACATTGTCGGGCGACGACGGCGAGGTCATCGAGGCCCTCATGGCGCTCGGCTACCGCTCCCAGGAGAGCCGCGAGGCCCTGCGCGCCATCGGCGCGGAAGGCGCGGGCAACATTAAGGAAAGACTGGGCGCCGCCTTGCGCCGCCTGGGTACGCGCCGCGCCGCATAACCACACCGATGAAGAATCTCATACTTTCCATGACGCCCGACTGGCTGCTCAGCGCCTACCACCTGGCATGGGCCCACGGCTCCGCGTGGTGGTACGGCCGCCCTTCGCGCCGGCTCGTCGTCATCGGCGTCACGGGCACCAAAGGCAAGTCCACCACCTCGGAAATCATACGCCACATGCTCGCCGGCACCGGCCACCAGGTGGCGCTCGCCTCGACCATCCGCTTCATGATAGGCGACGCCGTCGAGCGCAACCTCTTTAAGATGACGATGCCCGGCCGCGGCTACCTGCAGAAGTTCCTGCGGCAGGCCGCCGACGCCGGATGCACGCACGCCGTCGTGGAGCTTACGAGCGAGGGCGCGCTCCAGCACCGCCACGCCGGAGTGGAGCTCGACGCGCTCGTGTTCACCAACCTCGCGCCCGAGCACATCGAGCGGCACGGCAGCTTCGAGGCGTACGCCGACGCGAAGCTCTCGCTCGCTCGCGCGGTTTCGGCCTCTCCCAAGCGCCCGCGCATCATCGTGGCCAACGCCGACGACGCGTACGGCGCCGAGTTCCTCGCGGTCGACGCCGACATACGCGCGCCGTTCTCGCTGAAGGACGCCGAGCCCTACACCGCCGACGACAGGAGCGCGCGCTTCGTCTGGAAGAACGTCCTGTTCTCCGTCCCCCTCCCCGGCCTGTTCAACCTCAAGAACTGCCTCGCCGCGCTCGCGCTCGGCCAAGCGCTCGGGCTCGGCACGGAAAAGATGAAGCAGGCGCTCGAGCGCGTCCAGCCGGTCGCGGGCCGCGCCCAGCGCATCGAGCAGGGCCAGCCGTTCACGGTCGTCGTCGACTACGCGCACACGCCCGACAGCCTCAAGGCCCTGTACGACACCTACGCCGGCGCGGGCAAGCGCCTCGTGTGCGTGCTGGGTTCGACAGGCGGCGGGCGCGACGCATGGAAGCGCCCCGAGATGGGCGCCATGGCCGACGCGATGTGCGATATCGCGATACTCACCGACGAGGACCCGTACGACGAGGACCCGAAGAAAATCATCGAAGAGCTCTCGGCAGGCTTCACGAACAGGGCGCCGCGCGTCACCATGGACCGCCGCCAGGCTATCGCCGAGGCGCTGGCCGAGGCGAAGGACGCGGACGACGCGGTGCTCATAACCGGCAAGGGCACCGACCCCTACATCATGGGCCCGAACGGCGCCAAGCAGGCCTGGAGCGACGCGCAGGTCGCGGAAGAAGAGCTTATAAAGCTCGGGTATACTTAAAGGGTCGCCGCGTCATAAGGACGTTACGCGGCCTAATTTCGACCAAACCATGGCAGAAGAAAAGAAAGAAGGAGGGCAGACTGCGGCCCAGGCGGCGCTCTCCATCCTCGGCATATTGGCCATTTTAGTAATCCTCTGGTTCGCCAACGGCGGGCCTGAGCGCTCCGACCTGCGCGGCATGTTCCTGGCACCCCCCGCGCCCGTGGGCCCCGGCAACGCCTACGGCCCGGAGGTGGGCCAGCCTAACCCCATGATTCCCGCCGCGAACCAATAGCCATGCTGAACGTATTCCCCGGCCTCCTCATCCCCTTCCTCGCGCCGCTTTTGCTGCGCTTGGGCCTCGCCGCCGCGCTCGCGGCCGCCGCGTACCTGCAATGGGCCCGCCGCGACCAAATAGCGCAGGTAGACCTGCCGGTCGTAGGCCGCGGCGGCTGGTGGGTATGGTTCTCCGTGGCGGCGCATGCCGCCGTGGCCGCATTGCTCGTCATAGGACTGTACACGCAGGTAGCCGCCCTGGTTGGCGCCCTCATCTCCCTCAAGCACACGTTCTGGGCGCGCCGCTATCCGCTCCTCTTCCCGCTGGGCCGCGCCGCCGGGCTCCTCATGCTCGTCATCTCGCTTTCGCTCGTCCTTTCTGGCGCGGGCGCCTTCGCGCAAGACCTTCCTTTGTAAATCTGCTAGTGTGGGCGCATGCCGGTCCTCGTGCTTCATAATATCCGCTCGGCCCACAACGTGGGGAGCATGTTCCGCACCGCCGACGGCGCGGGGGTGGGGCGCATCGTGCTGTGCGGCTACACTCCCGACCATCTCGACCCCGCGGGCCGCGAGCGCGCCGATTTTGCAAAGGTGGCACTTGGCGCCCAGCGCTTCGTCCCCTACTCGCGCGAGCCGGAACTGCGCGACGCTATTGCCGCGCTTAAGGCCGACGGCTACACAGTGCTGGCGATAGAGCTTGCGGAAGGCGCGGCGGACATATTCGATTACAAGCCCGAAGCGGGTGAGAAGATCGCGCTCGTGCTCGGCAACGAGGTGGACGGCATCGCGCCCGAGGAACTCGCGCTGTGCGACGAGGTGCTTGAAATCCCCATGCGCGGGCAGAAGCACTCGCTCAACGTCTCCGTCGCCTGCGGCGTCGCGCTGTACGCGCTCCTGCGCTGATTCCCATTGCCGCAAGTCGGACCGGTTTGCACGAGTGGTCAGGCGTTCAATTTGTACCGTCGTACAAATTGCCGCACGACCCTGCCTCGCGGTGCCGCAAATGCGATACAACGCTCCGGCCCGCACAAGCATGCAAAAAGGCGGAGCGGTCCGCCTTTTTGACCTTGTGCGCCCACCTGGACTCGAACCAGGGACCGTCTCCTTAAAAGGGAGCTGCTCTACCGACTGAGCTATAGGCGCGAGCGGAACTGGCAGCAAACGCGCTTGCGTTTGAATACCCCGAACGAGCGTTCTTAGCATCTCTCCAGAACGCGTATCCTTGCGGATTGACAGCACTATAGCAAAAATCACCCTATCCTTCCATAAAAATAATGCGCGGCTTGGAAGCCGCGCATTGAGCGTTAAACCGTCTGCGATTCTGCAGGGATAAAAAGGCTCTCGAATTCTTCCCGTCCCATGGCGTAGTTAAAGCCCGGACTGAAATCCTGAACCCTCCTTATCGCGTCGTTATAGCGATGACCCATGGCGAAGTCTATGAACGCCACCATGGAATACCGCCCGCTAACGCGGGTTTCCGGCGTCGGCACCACCTGGTGCCACAAGGCCTTCAACTTGCCGCGCGAGCGGTACTGCAACCCCATGCTCGGGAAGATAATAGTCCGCTCATGATCGACAGGCCACGCTTGCCACGCACCGCCATGGTCAAGGTATTCTCCGCCCGGCGCATCCTCGTACATATGGAAGGTGAAGCCGCCCCGGTCGGCGTGCGGATGCGCGAGCATCTCGCCGCCCAGGTAGTGGAGGTACCGGAAGGTCCAATGCCGCTGGCTTTGCTCGACCTCTTTGGCAAAGCCAGGGAGACCGAAGCGGCTCTCCACATCCGCAGCAAACTCGCGAATAAGCGGCAATACCGCCACTATAAGCTCGCTCGTGGCGTACATGAACTCAAGCGCGCGCCTATCCTCAAGAAGCTTCGCCTGCCCGTTGAGCATGTCGAGCGTGGAGAGCTTTGCATGGAAGAGCTCCTTGTTGTCGGCCCGCTTCCCCCGGTCTTGCCGGCGCATGTAGCCCAGATCCCTGAGCCGGTCGCCGCCGGAAAGCAGGCTCTTCTTCCTGTCCGGCAAGGTGCAGAACTCCTGCCAAGAACCCATCGCTTTAGCCACGACAGGCCGCAGGGCCGCCGGATACGCGACTGAGACGAACCCGTCCCTGGCAAGCGCGGTTATATCCATCTTTATTACCCTTTCGTTGGTGCTTCTACGAAGGATAGTATCTCCCAAGCGCAGGAACTGCAATTAAAGCGACAGTGCGAAGCGCTCCAGCAGGAGCTCCAAATCCCCCGCTCCCCTGTGGCTGTCGTGGTACAGGACCACGAGCTCGCGCGACAGCTTCGCGTCGCGCATCTGGCGAGCCTTCCAGGCCATGAGCCCCGCCACCGCTTCGGCTTTCTCCCCCGCCCTGAAGCTCTGCATCAGCCCGAGCCACAGCTTCTTCTTGTCCTTGGCGCCGAGCGCCGCGGCGACGCCGTACTGGTCGAACGCAAACGCCTTCTTTTCGGCCTTATGTATTTCAATCTTCGCCCCCGCCCTGGTCAGCGCGTCGGTTTCCTTCTTTAAAAGCTTCTCCTCTTCGAAGATGAACGCGTGCGGCGACTCTATAAAAACGTCGGCCATGCCGACGAACTCCTCGCCGCGCGCGGAATTAATAGCGCCCGAAAGCACGAATACGGAGGCTTCGCCGAAGAGCCCCGTGGTCGAGGCCAGCGAGCGCAGCTCGTCCTGCGAGATGCTTTCCCACTTGAGCTCCTCCCCTTTTCCTTTTTTGCCGACTAAGACTTGCAGCATGGCTATATCCTCTCCATCTCGCCCCAGGTCGGCCCCTGCTTGCCCTCGGCGATGATGGGCACGCCTTGGCGCTTGTCCTCGGGCAACGCGTCTTCCATTATCTTCTTAATTTTCGGCGCGTACTCCGCCACCTTGTCCTTCCGTATCTCGAACACCAATTCGTCGTGCACCTGCAGGAGCTGGTAGGCGTCCGCGCCCGTACCGAGCATCGCGTCTATATCAATCATCGCGAGCTTTATGATGTCGGCCTGGGACCCTTGCATTGGCGCGTTTATCGCCATGCGCTCGGCCGCGGCGCGCACGTACGGAATGGGCGACTTGATGCCGTCGAGGTAGCGGCGCCTCCCGAACATCGTCTCGGTGTAGCCGTGCCTGCTCGCCTGCCCCTTCACCTCTTCTATGTAGCCCGCCAGCTTGGGGAACGCCTCGAAGTACTGGTCATAGAACGCCTGCGCCTCGGCGCGGCTGGTGCCCAGGCCCTGCTGCAGCGCGGTAATGCCCATGCCGTAGAGGATGCCGAAGTTGATGACTTTTGCGCGGCGGCGCTGCTCGCGCGCATCAAGCGGGCTGTCCGCGCCGAAGACGCGCGCCGCGACCTCGGCGTGCACGTCGCGGCCGTTGCGGAAAATGTCCAGAAGCCCCTCGTCCCCCGAGAGTATCGCCGCGATGCGCAATTCTATCTGGCTGTAGTCGAACGACACGAGCGCCATGCCGGGGCTGGCCACGAATGCGCGGCGGATACGGCGGCCGAGCTCGGTCTTTACGGGGATGTTCTGCAGGTTCGGGTCCTTGGACGCGATGCGGCCGGTCGCGGCGCCGATCTGCACGTAGCGCGTGTGCAGGCGGCTCTCGCCGTCCACCAGGGCCGGGATGGAATCGATGTACGTTGAAAGGAGCTTCGAGAGCTCACGGTACGCCAAAATGTCCCCGATTATCGGATGCGCGTCGGCGAGCTTCTGGAGCTCGGATTCTTTCGTGGAGCGCTGGCCGCCGGCGGTCTTCTTCTTGGCAACCAGCCCCAACCTGTCGAACAGCACCTCGCCCAGCTGCTTGGGCGAGCCTATATTGAACTCGCCGCCCGCATGCGCGTAGATACGCTCGCTTATGGCATCGAGCTCGCCCTTGTACTCTTTGGACAGCTTCTTCAGGAAGCCCGTGTCTACCAGGACGCCGCGCTCCTCCATGCGGCGCAGCACCGGGCTAAGCGGAAGCTCCATCCGGTAGTACACGAAGTCCTGCCCGTGCGCGGACACCTCCTTAAGCAGGGCCTGGTACGCCTCGTTGAACGTATCCGCCCGCCCCATGCGCAAAATGTCGTCGTAGTCGGGCTCGGCGATGTTCGAGTCGATGACCGACACGGCGAGCGCCGCCTTATGCAATTCCTCGGGCGGCACATCCTCGCGCGGGGCGCCGAACATGCCCTCCTGCCCCGGCTCCCCACCCAGCCCGTCACCAGACTCCTCCAAGCCTTCCGCGCCATTCCCGCCGGAGCCGAGCATCTCCCTCACCCGCGGCATCAGCGAGCGGAAATCGAATTCCGCGAGCATGTCCATGATCTTTGCCTGGTCGGCAACCTCATGCCACGACTTCTCAGGCATCGTGAACGTAACGGGCGCGTCGCACTTGATGGTCGCTAGCTCCTTGCTGAACTCGGCGCTTTCTTTGTTGTCGGCCACCAGCTGTACGAAGCGCTTCTGCACGGCCGCCTTTTCCGCCACCTTCTCGACGCCCTCTTTCTTTATCGCCGCGTATATCTTTTCTATGCTGCCGTACGCCTGCAGGAGCTTGACCGCGCTCCCCTCGCCCACGCCCGGCACGCCCTTTATGTTGTCGGAGGCGTCGCCCGCGATGCCCTTGAGGTCCGGTATGGCCTCCGGCCCGAAGCCGAAGCGCGCCCGCACCGCGTCCTCGTCATAGAAGACCGTATCGGTCAGGCCCTTGCGCAGGGTGTACACGCGCGTCTGCGTGCCGTCCACGAGCTGCACCGTGTCGAGGTCGCCCGATGCGATAACGGTATCCACGCCCTTCTTTTTCTTCACCTGCTCGGCAATAGTGCCCACCACGTCGTCGGCCTCGAAGCCCGCCGCGTCGTACACGGGGATGCCGAACGCCCCCAGCACGTCGCGCGCGCGGTTGATCTGCGCGTACAGGTCGTCGTCGGCCTTGATGCGGTTGGCCTTGTAGTGCTCGTATGCCGCGTGCCGGAACGTGCCGCCGGGCAGGTCGTACGCGGCGGCGATGTAGTCCGGCTTGAGGTCGTTGATTATCCTCACGAGCATCGTAATGAGCCCGTACAGCGCGCCGGTAGGCTCGCCCCTTCCCGAGGAGAAGTCGGGCAGGGCGTGGTACGCCCGGTGCAGGATGGCATGGGTGTCGAGGATGACCAGCCGCTTCCGCTCCTCTTTTTTCGCCTCCTTTTTGGCCATGGGGCCATTGTACCTCTTGGGAGGGATTTTACACCGCGTCGATGTCCCGCTCGTCGGGGGCCGCGCCGTCGGCAGAAAACACCAGCGTCATGTCGGGCTTGGGGAGCCTGCCTTCAAGCTTCTCCGGCCACTCGACGACCACCAGCGCATACGGGTCGCTAAGGAACTCCTGCGGCCGCAGGACGTCGAACTCTTCCGGGCGCTCCAGCCGGTAGGCGTCTATGTGCACGAGCTTCGTGAACTTCTTGTTCGTGTTCGCGCCCGCATCGGAAAGCTCCAGCGGGTAGCTCTTCATGAGGACGTACGTCGGGCTCTGCACCGCATCCTGCACCCCCAGCTCGCGCGCGAGCGCCTGCGTGAACGTCGTCTTTCCTGCTCCGAGGTCGCCCTTGAGCGCGAGCACGGTCGCGGAGTCCTTGCTGTCGGCGAGCGCCAGGACCGCGAGCATGTTGCGGACGAAATACGACAGCTCATAGAGCGCCACGCGGGTCATAGCCTAGAAAGCGGGAGAATGAGGGCCTGCTTGTAATGTCTTTCGGAATGTCTCGCGCGCGGCGGCTATGCGGGGCGGTATGGCCATATCTAAAGGAGTATACAATATAGGCAATGCTGGAATTCAACGATGAGGGCGAGAAGCGCGTGGAGTTCCTGCGCAAGCGCGAGGAGGAGGAGCTGGCGCAGATGCTCTCGAGGAAGTACGGCGTCGAGTACGTCGACCTTTCCCTGGTGGCGGTGAACACCGACGCCCTGCGCGTCATCCCCGAAGCCGAGGCGAAAGCGGCCGAAGCGGCGGCGTTCGGCAAGGTCAACAAGCGGCTCTCGGTCGCGGTGCGCGCCCCCGAGAGCGACAAGGTGAAGCTGCTCGCGCGCAAGCTCGAGGAGCAGGGCTACGAGGTCGCGCTGTTCATGTGCTCGCTTGAATCGCTCAAGCGCGCGTACCAGCGCTACGCCGACCTTTCCTACGCCACGGAAACGAAGGCGGGCGTGTTCGAGCTTTCAAACGAGGAGCTCGAGGGGCTCCTTGAAAAAGTCAAAGGGCCCGAGGACATCACTACCCTCATCACCGAGGCCATCGAGCTCAAGAAAGCCTACCGCATCACGCGCATACTGGAGGTTATTTTGGCAGGCGGACTCTCGACCGGCGCCTCCGACATCCACTTCGAGCCCGAGGAGGCGAAGGTGCGCCTGCGCTACCGCCTCGACGGCGTACTGGTGGACATGCTCTCCTTCGACCACGAGACCTACCGCCTCATCCTCTCGCGCCTCAAGCTCCTCTCGGGCCTCAAGCTCAACATCGAGGGCCAGGCGCAGGACGGCCGCTTCTCCATCAAGATAAAGGGCGACGAGATAGAGCTGCGCACCTCGATACTCCCGGGCAACTACCAGGACACCCTGGTGCTGCGCATCCTCAACCCCAAGGCGATAGGCGTCGAGCTCGAGGCGCTCGGGCTGGGCGAGAAGCTCCGGACGCGGCTTGAAAAGGAGATAAGCAAGCCCAACGGCATGATACTCACGACCGGCCCCACCGGCTCGGGAAAGACGACCAGCCTCTACGCGTTCCTGCGCAAAGTCAACTCGCCCGGCTCGAAAATCATCACCATAGAAGACCCTATCGAGTACCACCTGCAGGGCATCGTGCAGACCCAGGTGGAAAAGGGCAAGTACACCTTCGCCGAAGGATTGCGCTCGGCGCTCAGGCAGGACCCCGACATCATCATGGTCGGCGAGATTAGAGACGGCGAGGTGGCGGAGGTTGCCATTAACGCCGCGCTCACAGGCCACCTGGTGTTCTCCACGCTCCACACCAACGACGCGCCGGGCTCGTTCCCCCGCCTCATCGACCTGGGCGTCGACGAGAAGGTCATCTCCTCGGCGGTCAACGCCGCATTGGCCCAGCGCCTCGTGCGCACGCTGTGCAACGCGTGCAAGAAAGAGCGCCCCGCGACGCCCGAGGAAAAGGCGCTGATAGACAAGCACCTGGCGACCGTCGCGGACAAGGCGCTGGTGCCGCAGAAGACCGACGCGGTATGGGACGCGAACCCGGAGGGGTGCGCGGAGTGCCGCGGCCGCGGCTACAGGGGGCGCGTGGGCATCTTCGAGGCGGTGTTCATGGACGCCGCGATAGAGGCCATCCTGCGCTCCAAGCCCTCGGGGCGCGAGATTGCCGCGGCGGCCAAGCCGCAAGGGATACCGACCATGCAGGAGGACGGCATCATGAAGGTCCTGCGCGGCATCACCTCGCTCGAGGAACTGAGGCGCGTCGTCGACCTCGACTAGGGCCACAAAACCCCCGCCGGTCAATCTGCCGCGGCGGGGGGTTTGGGTGTAGAGTGGGTTCAGGAAGAGTTCACCGCCAAGCAATGCACATCATCGACTAGCGATGAAGCGGAAGTCGCATCTAAGGATACTCCCCGCGGTCCATGTATAAAACAGGCGCCAGGAGGTCCTCGGTACGGTTCCAAAACGGTTAAGCCGCATTGCTTGATGGTGAACTTCTCCCAAATAGCTAAAAGAAAAGACCTCCCCATAGGAGGTGCTGGCTAATGGGTAGCCTATCATACTATCTATTTTATGTCAAGCGACGCCTTGGAACCCCAGGACTTCGAGCCGGAATCCCCCTCCCCGGCCCCCGACGCCTCGTATTTGGACCAGACCCTGCGCCCCGCCTCCTGGGACGAGTACGTGGGCCAGGAATCGGTCAAGAACAACCTGCATATTTTGATATCAGCCGCAAAGGAGCGTCGCACCCCGCCCGAGCACGTGCTGTTTTACGGGCCGCCGGGGCTGGGCAAGACCACGCTGGCGCACCTCATCGCCCGCGAGCTCGGCGGCGCCCTGCGCTCCACCTCGGGCCCGGCCATTGAGCGCGTCGGCGACCTCGCGGCGCTGCTTACCAATCTCCAGCAGGGCGACATCCTGTTCATTGACGAGATACACCGCCTTTCGCGCAGTATCGAAGAGGTGCTCTACCCCGCCATGGAGTCGGGCGTCCTCAATATCATCATCGGCAAGGGCCCCTCGGCGCGCACCATCGAGCTTCCTCTGCCGCCGTTCACGCTCGTGGCCGCCACCACGCGCGTCGCGGACCTCTCGGCGCCGCTTCGCTCGCGCTTCTCGGGCGGCGTGTACCGCCTCGAGTTCTACAGCGAGGACGATATCGCGGACATCGTTACGCGCTCGGCCGCAATACTAGGCGTGGAGGTAGAAGAGAGCGGCGTGCGCGAAATCGCCAAGCGCTCCCGCTCCACGCCGCGCACGGCCAACTACCTCCTGAAGCGCGCCCGCGACTACGCCCAGCTCAAGCGCGCGCCGCTGTCCGCGCAGATAGTCGGCGAATCGCTCGGCTTGCTTGAAGTAGACGCGCTAGGCCTCACGCCCTTGGACCGCAAGCTTCTTTTGGCGCTCATCGAGCGCTTCAACGGTGGCCCCACGGGCGTGAACGCTTTGGCCGCCGCGCTCTCGGAAGAGCCGGCGACCTTAAGCGAGGTGCACGAGCCGTTCCTCCTGCAGCTGGGCCTCATCGAGCGCACCCAGCGCGGCCGCGTCGCTACGCGCCGCGCCTACGAGCACCTGGGGCTCACCCCGCCGGAGGATTTGAACGAGCGGCTCATATAAATTACACTTCCAGCATATGGCAGGGCATTCCAAATGGGCGAAATTAAAGCACACCAAGGGCAAGACCGACGCGCAGAAAGCGAAGCTCTTCAGCAAGCACGTGAAGATCATCGGCGTGGAGCTCAAGAAGGCGAAGGGCGACAAGACCGCCGCCGGCGTGCGCAATGCGGTGGACCGCGCGCTCGCGGACAACATGCCCAAGGACAACATCGAGCGTGCTCTCAGCAAGAGCGACGGGGTCGAGATGGAAACCGCCACCTACGAGGCCTACGGCCCGGGCGGCACCGCAATGGTGATAGAGGCGATGACCGACAACCGCAACCGCACCGTGCAGGAACTCAAGCATCTTCTGTCGCTGCACGGCGGCTCGCTGGCCACGCAAGGCGCCGCGCTGTGGGCATTTTCAAAGAACGCAGAAGGCGCGCTGGAGCCGCTCTCCCCGCTCGAGCTGAGCGATGAGGACACCCAGAAGGTCGCCGACCTCATGGAGGCGCTCGAAGAGCACGACGACGTTAACGCTATTTATACGAATGCGGCATAATAAGCCGCATGAGAGTGCTTGCCTTTGACCCCGGCTACGAGCGCTTAGGCATCGCGGTGCTGGAGAGGGGGAACGGGAGGGAGAAGCTCCTGTACTCCGCATGCGCGCGCACGAGCGCCAAGGACAGCTTCCCCGCGCGCCTCGCGATTCTGGGCCGCGAGGTGGAATCGCTCATCGCGGCATGGGCGCCCTCGTGCGTCGCGCTCGAGAGCCTGTATTTCGAGAACAACGCGAAAACGGCGATGAATGTCTCGGCGGTGCGCGGCATGCTCCTGTACCTCGCCGCCCGCAGCAATCTCCCGGCGCACGAGTACACGCCGCTCCAGGTAAAAGTCGCCATTACCGGCAACGGGCGCAGCGACAAGGCGGGCATCGCGCTCATGGTCCCGCGTCTCGTGGGCATGCAGCCGGGCAAGCGCCTCGACGACGAGCTCGATGCCATAGCCGTGGGGATTACCTGCCTTGCGTCAATCCGATAGTTTGGTAAAACAGAGGCGTTAAGGTCCGCGTAATTAATAAGAATAGGTTACAGCACCCATGCACGAAGAGTTTGACCCCGAGATGATGCTGGACGAGGAGCCCGAGCTCGACAACTCCCCCACCGGCGAGGGCGATGACGAGGAAGAGCTCGAGGACGAAGAGGAGGAAGAAGGCCTCGACGAGGAGGAGATGTAGCGAAAATCCCCGGCGCAGGCCGGGGATTTTCCATGCTTATTCCGCCTTCAGGAACCGGTGCTTGCCGATGCGTATGACGCCTTTCACTTCCGCATCGATGCTCGGCACCTTCTCGCCGCTCTCAACGTAGGAAACCGCGCCCGCGTCCACGAGGCGGCGCAGTTCGCTCATCGAAACGCCGTCCACGATGTCGCGCAGCTTGCCTGCGGCTACGGTCGGGATATTTGCGGGCACGCCGCCCTGGCTGAATGTGTTTTGCCAATCAGCCTCAGCCTTCTGCGCCGCGGCCGCATCGTGATACATGGCCACTATCTCGCGCGCCAGGCGCATCTTCGCCTCCTTGGGGTGGCCTTTCAGTATCTCCTCCACTTCGCCCATGGGCACGCCGGTGGCCGTTTCAAAGTAGGCGCCCACAAGCTCGTCCTTCACCGCCATTATCTTTCCGTACATATCGGCCGGCTCGTCCTCGAGGTACACGCAGTTATCGTACGTCTTGCTCATCTTGCGCCCGTCAAGGCCCTCTATGAGCCGCGTCGTAAGTATGAACTTGTCGCGCTTGCCCATGCGCTCCTGCAAGTGCCGCCCTGAAAGCATATTGAACTCCTGGTCGGAGCCGCCGAGCTCGCAGTCCACGTCGAGCACGACCGAGTCGTACCCGACCATGAGCGGATAGAGGAACTCGTGGAGGCTTATAGGCTTGCCGTCCTTGATGCGCCTCTGGAACATGTCGCGCTGTATAAGCTGCCCTATCGTGTAGTTGCTGGCGAGCCTTACAATGTCGGCGAAATTCAGGGGCTCGAGCCACTCGCCGTTATAGCGCACTTCTATATTGGAGAAGTCCAGTATCTTCTGCGCCTGGCGCTTGTAGTCCTTGAAGTTCTCTTCCACCTGCTTCTTGGTCAGGGGCTCGCGCGCCGCGTCGCGGCCCGTCGGGTCCCCTATCGTCGCGGTAAAGCTCCCTACGACGAAAATAACCTCGTGGCCCAGGTCGGCGAACGCGCGCAATTTGCGCAACGGCACCGAGTGGCCTAAATGGAGCTTGGCTCCCGTAGGGTCTATGCCGAGGTATACGCGGAGGCGCTCTCCGCTCGCAAGCTTCTTCTGCGCCAGCTCCTTGGGCAGGACGTTCTCCACGCCGCGGCTGAGGAGTTCATCTATAGCCGCCCGGTCGGTAGAAACAGCGGCGCGCTTACTAAAAAAACCCATAGCGGTACTGTATCACAGTGGTAGAATAGCCGCATGCGCACATTAAAGGCGATGTACCGCCGCTATTACAATAAGGCCCACAAGGCGCTCCATCCGCGATTCGGGAAACTGTTCGACCGCGCGGACGACTCATTCGACTACTGGACGCGCTACGCGCGCCGCAACTGGCAGTCGTTCGGCGTCTGGGCGTTCGGGCTATGCCTCATCATAGGCGGCGGGCTCCTCATATGGGCCGCCACCCTCCGGCTCCCCGACCTCAACTCCCTGGAAACCCGCCGCGTCGAGCAGTCGGTCAAGATATACGACCGCACCGGCACCGTCCTTCTCTACGACCTCCACAAGGACATGCAGCGCACCGCCGTGCCGCTCGATTCCATCTCGACCAACCTCCAGCAGGCCATCATCTCCATCGAGGACCCTGACTTCTACACGCACCTCGGGATAAAGCCCACGGCCATAGCCCGCGCCATATGGACCAACTTCCTGCAAGGCGAGCTCTTGTCGGGCCAGGGCGGCTCGACCATAACCCAGCAGGTGGTCAAGCTCACCATACTCACCTCCGACAAGTCCCCCATTCGCAAGATAAAGGAGTGGATATTGGCGCTCAAGATGGAGCGCGTGCTCACCAAAGACCAGATACTGGAGCTCTACCTCAACCAGGCGCCCTTCGGCGGCCAGCTCTACGGCGTCGAGGAAGCCTCGATGACCTACTTCGACAAGCACGCGGCCGACCTCTCCGTCCTCGAGTCGGCCTACCTGGCAGCCATGCTCCCCGCCCCCACCCACTACTCGCCCTACGGCAAGCACCCAGAGGAGCTCGAGGCGCGCAAGAACCTCGTCATCGAGAAGATGTACGAGCACGGCGTCATAACCGCCGCCGAGCGCGACGAGTACCAGGGCCAGAAAGCCGCCTTCCAGCCGCAGAAGCGCAATGGGATCCTCGCTCCGCACTTCGTCTTCTACGTCCAGCAATACCTCGAGGACAAGTACGGCTCCGAGGCGCTTGAGCGCGGCGGCTGGAGGGTCACCACTACGCTCGACGCGGACCTGCAGGCGCACGCCGAGGAGATAGTGAAGCGCAACGCCCTGGCGAACGTCGAGAATTTCGCGGCCACCAACATGGCCATGGTCGCCACCGACCCGCACAACGGGCAGATACTGGTGATGGTCGGCTCGCGCGACTACTTCGACACGGAGATTCCGGGCGCCTACAACGTCGCCACCATGGCGCCGGGCCGCCAGCCGGGCTCCTCGTTCAAGCCGTTCGCCTACGCGCAGGCCTTCGCCGAGGGCTACACCCCCGACACGGTCGTATTCGACCTGCCGACCCAGTTCTCGACCGCCTGCGAGCCCTCGGACAACCGCAACAGCGAAGCGCCCTGCTACGCGCCGCAGAACTACGACAACGGCTTCCGCGGCCCCATGACCCTGCGCAACGCGCTCGCGCAGTCCATCAACGTCCCTGCAGTGAAGACCCTGTACCTCGCCGGCCTCTCCGACACCCTGCGCCTCGCCAAGGCCATGGGCATCTCGACCCTGGGCGATCCCAACCAGTACGGGCTCACCTTAGTGCTCGGCGGCGGCGAAGTGACGCCTTTGGACATGACCAACGCGTACGGCGCGTTCGCTAACAACGGCCTCCACTACGAGGAGCAGTCGATACTCAAGATTGAGGACTCGCAGGGCAACATCATAGAAGACAACACTCAGGCGCCCGGGGTGCAGGTCATACCGCCCCTGGTGGCCCAGGAAATCGCCGACGTCCTCTCAGACCCGGTCGCGCGCGCGCCCTTGGGCGAGAACAACCTGTTCACCTTCCCGGGCCACGACGTGGCGGTGAAGACCGGTACCACCAACAACTACCGCGACGCCTGGACCGTCGGGTTCACCCCCAACATTTCAGTCGGCGCATGGGCGGGCAACAACGACAACACGCCGATGGTGCGCCGCGTGTCGGGCTTCATCATAGGCCCCGCCTGGTCGGAATTCATGCGCTACGCTCTTACCAGGCTGCCGCAGGAGCCGTTCGCGCGCGCGGAAGCGCAGCCCACCTCAAAGCCGGTGCTTAATGGCATATGGCAGACCCCCGGCTCGGATGGGCTCATCCACAGCATCCTCTACTGGGTCAACAAGAACGACCCGCAAGGCTCGACGCCGCCGAGCACGAACGATGCGCAATACCGCTACTGGGAGTACCCCATACAGGCGTGGGTCGCCGGCAACGGCGGGGCGGTCGCCCTTCCCGGCGGACAGGAAGATTGCTTCATCGACCCGCGGACGAACGAGTGCATCCCCGGACAGACCTCCCCGAGCGACTTCAACAACGGGAGATCGAACAGGAACAATCCGCCGAACAACGGTACCGTCCCGCGCTAGCCGCCCAGGCCGCACCCAAGCAAAAAACCGCCCTAGGGCGGTTTTTTGCTTAGCGCATTCTTCCTAGCGGTTCATCGGCATCGCCAGGTAGAGGAACGAGTCGTCCGAGGCATCCTTTATGAGCATCGGCTTGCCGGCGCCGTTTGAGTGAAGGCGCACACTGTCCCCGGCGATGGACTGCAGGCTGTCGGCCAGATAGCGCCCATTAAACGACACTGACACCGCGTCGCCCGACACCGTCGCCTTGACGGTCGACACCTGCTCGCCCACATCCGGATTGCGCGACGAGAGGAAGAGGGCCTTCTTCTCGGGGTCCAGGGAAAGTGATACCTGCGCGAACTTGTCCGCGAATATCGAAAGGGACTTGAGCGCGCTCGACATATCCTCGCGCAGTACGAGCCCTTCGGTCGAGAACTCCTTGGGGAGTATCTGGCGGTAATTAGGGAACGATCCGTCGAGCAGGCGCGACGTGTAGTAGATATCGCCAGCCTGGGTCGAAAGCTGGTTATCGTTGTAATTGACCTCTATATCGCCCTTAATGCCATCGAGCACGCGCACCAGCTCGGCGGCGTTGCGCGCCGGCACCAGGAGCTGCGGAATGGAGCCGGTGGACGCGAGCGGCACCTGCTTTTCCGCCAACCGGAAGGAATCCGTCGCAACCGCGGTCAATTTGCCCGCATCGCCGTACAAGAGCACGCTCTGGAGCTCCGGCTTAACGGCGGAAAGCGAGGCGCAATACGCGACCGAGCGTATGGCGCGCACTAAGTCGTGGGACTTGAGAGTGAAAGACGTATCGGCGGATACCCGGGGAAGTATCGGGAAGTCTTCATGCGGAATGGTCTTTATGGAGGCGTTGGCGCGCTCGCTCTCAAGCTTGAACACCTCGCCCGCGAGCGAGGCGCGCACCGTCTTTCCTTTGGTGTTGCTGAGGAATCCGTTAAGAATGCCCGCTGGAACCGCTACAACGCCTTCTGCGGCCACTTTTGCCGGTACTGCTATCTCCACCCCGCATTCGAGGTTCGTCGCGCGTAGCGTCAATGTAGAGCCTTCTGCGCTCAAGAGCACGCATCCGAGTACCGGCAGGTTAGCCCTCCGTTCAGAGAACCGGCTCGCGGTCGCGACCGCTTGGCTCAGTATTTCGGGCGTGGTCTCGAAGTTCATAATTCTTTATATATAAACTATTACTACTATTAGGGGTGTGGATACGCTGGATAAGCCGAGATGTCCTTATTTACAGCGCTTTTTTGGCGCCTTTTATCCTTTTTGCCTGTGGAGACGGGAAGAATATCCCTGTGCATAATATGTTTTCATTGTTTCTTATCAACACTCCCGTTTCCTTGTACCCCCGCTTATCCCCTCCCTTATTAGCCACATATCCCCATGAATATCCACATCATTTCAACATGAGGCGGATCTGATGGAGCTCGTTTGAGAGGACCGAGTCGGAGCGCAGGTCGTTCTTTATCTTCTCGCAGGAGTGTATAACGGTCGTGTGGTCGCGGCCGCCCAGCTTGTCGCCTATGGTGGGGAAGGATATGCGGAAATCCTCGCGCAAGAGGAACATGATGACCTGCCGCGGGCGCACGACCTCCTTGCGGCGGGTCTTCTCATAAATGCTCCCCTCCTCTACCCCGTAGAAATTGGCTATGGTCTTGACCACTTCCTGCACCGACACGGCTTTCTTCGCCGCGGCGCCCGACCCGCGCAAGAGGGTCTTCACGTCGTTTATGGTCAAAGGCTCCCCGCGCATCTCGAACTGGACCATGAGGGTGTTGAGCGCCCCTTCCAGTTCGCGGACGTTCCCTTCTATGGTGGTGGCCAGGTATTCAAGCACGTCGTCGGCGAGGATGAAGTTGTGCGCCGCCGCCTTGGTGCGGATGATGGCTAGGCGCGACTGGTGGTCGGGCGGGGTGACGGACACTATCATGCCGGCATTGAAGCGCGATTTAAGGCGGTCCTCGAGGTTCTGTATGACGTTAGGGTGCTGGTCGGATGAGAACACCAGCTGCTTGTTGTTGTCATGTAGGTAATTGAACAGGTGGAAGAACTCCTCTTTTATCTTGTCGCGCCCGGCGAGGAACTGGACGTCGTCCATGACAAGGAGGTCGTATTGGCGGTATTTCTCCTTGAAGCTCTGGACTTTCCCGCCCTGCAGGGCGGACACGTAGTCCATAGAGAAGCGCTCCGAGGTGACGTAATACACCTTGCGGTCGGGCGCCTGCGTCCTGAAGTGGTTCCCTATCGCCTGTATGAGGTGGGTTTTCCCCAGCCCGGTGGGGCCGTAAATGAAGAGCGGGTTGTACGCGATGCCCGGCTTGCGCACCACCGCCTGGGCGGCCGCATGGGCGAGCTCGTTGAAGGGTCCAACGACCAGGGACGAGAAGGTGAAGCGCGGATTAAGGCTCGTTTTCTGGTGCACCGGCTCTAGGGCAAGCTCTTGGGGCGGCGGCGGGACGACCCGGGGCTCCTCCTGGGCGCGCTTCTGGCTCCTTGATATGACGTATTCGACGTTGCGCACCGACTCCGAGAGCATGCGGAGCGAGCGCACGATGTCCTTGTGGAACTTGGTCGAGAGCCAGTCGCGGGCGAACTGCGAGGGCACGCCCAGGAATACGGTTCCGTCCTCTACCCTCACGATGTGCGTATCCTTGAACCAGGTATTGAAATTAGGCTTCGAAATCGTGAGCTCAAGCTCTACTAATGCGTTTTCCCAAAGCTCTTTCGTGGTTGTCATAGGAAGGTACTCCGTAAGGATACTCGCCTGTGGATAACCCGTCAAAAAACGCCACAAAGTGCATAAGGTGTGGATAGTATGTGGATAGTTCTTTTCGTCCGATTTCAAAAATCCTACCGCTATGCGCATGAGTTTACTTAGTAGTGCATCTGGGCTATAGTGGTGCCATGTCACAGACATACCAGCCCAAGAAGCGCAAAAGGGCCCGTTCCCACGGCTTCCTTAAGCGCAACGCCACCCCGGCCGGCCGCCAGGTGCTCAAGCGCCGCGCCCGCCGCGGACGGGCCCGCCTCACCACGGCCTAAATGCTCCCTAAGCGCTCTCGCTTATCAGCCGCCGAAGTTCGCCAGGTTATGCGCGCCGGCCGGCCGGTCCGGGGAGCGGGTATTTCGGCCCGCTACGAGGCCGGTACCGAGCCGAAAGCGGCGGTTGTCGTAAGCAAGAAGGTCGCCCGCGGGGCCGTAGAGCGCGCCCGCCTGAGGCGCCTGGTCTACCGGAGCCTCCCCTCCCCTCTCCCTTTGGTTCATATGGTACTCTTTGTGCAATCGGCCGATATAGAGCCTGAAGCCGTCATACAGCTATGTTCACGACTTTCCTAGTACAGCCGATTTACAACCTGTTCGTGTTCCTGCTGGGGCTCATGCCGCAGGGCGACGCGGTCCTGGCCATTGTCGTTATGACCCTCATCATGCGCGCGGTCCTCTACCCCGTCTTTACCTCTTCCATACGCACGCAAATGGGCATGCAGGCCATGCAGCCCGAGCTGGACGCCGCAGAGCAGAAGCATAAGGGCAACAAGGAGGCGCTGACCCGCGAGCGCATGGCGCTCCTCAAGAAGTACAAGGTAAACCCCTTCGCCGCCTTCGGCGCGCTCATAATCCAGCTGGTGGTGCTCATTGCGCTCTATTTCGCGCTGTTCCGCGAGGGGTTCCCTGTCATAAAGGAGGAGCTTTTGTACGGCGTTGTGCACGCGCCGGCGCAGGTGTCGACCACGTTCTTCGGCCTTATAAACATCCTCGAGCCGCACCACGTCGCCTTGGCTATACTCGTGGGCGCTACGCAGTACCTGGCCATACGGCTCACTTTGCGCCGCACCCCCTCCCCCACGAATCCGGACAAGGAAACGGCGCACAAGGTGCAGTCAGCCATGATGCTCTATTTCATGCCGTCGCTCATGGCGGTCGTGTCCTACACCTTCCCGGCCGGGGTCGGCGTGTATTTCGTCACCAGCAACCTCGTATCGCTCCTGCAGGAGTACATCCTCAAGCGCCAGAAGCAAAAGGAGAACTAAAAACGGCCCCCGTCCACTGTTGTGCGCCCGCGCTCTGGTTTATAGTGGCTTTATGGAGCCGCTCGATCTGCATGCTTTCATATCGGAATTCCTGCGAAGCATGGGGCACGAAGCCGAGTCTGTCGAGGTCTCAAGGGGACACCGCACCGTCGTTGCGGTGCGGGTAAGCGACCCGTCCGCCCTTGTGGGGCCGGATGGCGAGCATTTGCGCGCCCTTAACGCCGTTGCGCGCCGCATGGTGGAAAAGGCGCACGGCGCCGACGCGGCCGCGTTCCTCGTGGACGTCAACGGCTACCACGAGGGGAAGATGGAGCGCGTGCGCCAGGAGGCGCGGATGCTCGCCCAGCGCGCGCGGCTCTTCAAGCATGACGTCGAGATGCCCCCGCTCTCATCCTACGAGCGCCTGGTGGTGCACGAGCTGTTCGCGGACGACGAGGAGATCAAGACCGAGTCCGCAGGCGAGGGTAAGTCCCGCCATATCGTGCTGAAGTACCAACGCCCCAAGCCGTCCCGCCCCTAATCCCCTCTTACTCCCTAAGCCGCACGCCCCACAGGCTGCGGGTCCCTTTTGAAACGAAGAGCAGGTAGTTCTCGTCGGCGGAGAGCGCCATTTGCATGATGTCCGAAGGCACGCCCCCGTCGGGCCCGCCCGGAGTGGTGATGATGGTCGCCTGCCCGGTCAGGAGGTTGTACGCCACGATGGAGTCGGCTACCGACGCCGCTCCCTGGCGCCACAGGTCGGCATACCCCGGCGCGGTGTACGCGAGCGGCACGGCGCACACTACGACGCTCTCCTGGAGGCGGCTCCATACGCACTTCTCGGGCATGGGGTCGAACGAGAGCGCGTGGTCGAGGTTGGTGGCGGTGTTGTGGGAGTAGGTCAGGCGGCTGTCGGGCGATGAGCTTTGGTACACCACCTGGCTGAAGCTCCGGTTGGCCGTGGCGGCGAGGCCTGGGGAGTACAGGAGCGGCGAGACGGCGCCCGACGCCGCGTTCACGGAGAACGCGATGCCTGGCACGCCCGTGGCGGGCGCGGAAACGGCGAGCAGGGTCTGGGGCGACGGCCACGAGAGCGTTACCTGCGAGAGCGGAAGCGAGGCGATTTTCTTCGGGTTCGAGCCGTCGGCGCGCGCCGTGTAAATATCCGAGCCGCCCGGGGCCGCTATGAGGTACGCGAGCGAAAGGCCGTCGGGCGAAGTGTCAACGGAGCGTATGTTGTCGGGCAGGAACTGTATGCGCACGGGCGCCGGCATGGTCGAGGAGGCGGTCGTCGTAGCGGAAGGGAACAGGAGCGCGACGGTCTTTATCGCGCCCGCGTCGATGTACTGGAGCACCGCCCCGGACGCAACCTGGCGCAGGGATGCGTTCTGTATCCCCCACGTTACCCGCACCGCCCCCGGTATGGTGGTGTTCGAGACGGCGCGCGCCACCGCACCCGGGCTGTCTATGGCCAGGTCGAGCACGTGGCCGTTCTGCTGCATGACGAACCGGGCGACGGTCGTGGTGGGGCGCAGGTCCTGCATGAAGGCGGCGCCCGCGACGGGCCCGTCGCTTATCTTGAACACTTTCTGCTTCGAGACGGGCGACGGTATCCGCTCGGCCGCGTTCGCGCCATCGCCGCTTCCGGCAGGCGCGTCGGCGGTCACGCTCTCCTGCCCGACGAAGGTCTGCTGGGGCGCCGTTTCGGCGGGCTCGAGCCCGGGCGATCGGAAGAGGAAGAACCACGCCAGAAGCGCGATGAAGAGCGTCCCGCCTATTATTTCCGCTGCCAGTTTCCAGTTGAGGTTCTGCATACTTATTGGCAAATCAGCGACCCGTCAGGCCCGAAGCGCACGCTCTTGCCGCCGTTGGCACACTGGTTCTGCTGCGCCTGCAGCTGCGCCTGGGTCATCTGCTGCGGGAGCGCCGTGCCCGGAGCGGCCGGCGAGGTGTCGAAGTTGCTCGTGCCGCCGAGGTCGAGCTTGAACATCACGAGATCCGGGTTGACGGTGTAGAGGATGAGGTACGAGGACAGGAGGAGCACTATGGCCCACATGGCATTGCGGATGCGGTCTATGGCCCTCTTCTTGTTGCCCGCGATGTCCGAGAACATGTAGGTGAGCGCGCCCAGGACCAGTATGATGATGGCGACCAGGGCGCCCGCGCCTATGAGGAGCTTGAAGATGCTCGGCATGGCGCTCGCGAAGGACTGCGTCGAGGGATTGACGCAGTTGGCGGGCGGGTTGGGCCCGTAGCATCCGGGCAGGGTCGGCAGGGGCTCGAGCGGCACGTAAGTGCACGCGCCGCCCTTGCAGAAGGCGTTGCTGTCGCTGTTGTCGGCTGCGGTGTTGCCGATGTTGTTAATGAGCACTCTTTGCACGCAGGTACCCGACTGCTGGTTGTATGCGTAATTTTGCCCGTATCGCTGCTGGCACTCGGCCGTCGTCGACTGCGCAGAAGAAACCGGGCTTATCCCGAAAAGAAGGAAAAGAATCGCTATGTAAGCCGCTTTTTTCATAGTCCGAGGAATGAGCCGCCTGACGCCTGCTGGCCGAAGAGTATGGTAATGAGCGCGGTGGCCGACTGCACCAGCTGGTCGCTGTTGGTGTTCTGGAGCGACGCCGAGAGCGTCGAGCGGCCCGCGCCCCCGCCGGTCTGGCGCAGGGTGAGTATGCCCTCCGCCGACGTGGGGCCACTTATCTCGTTGCCGTCGAGCATCCAGGCGTACTGGAGCGCGCCGGCCTTGAGCGCGGCGTTAGAGAAGTAGTACGGCTGCGCGGCGACGGTTATCTCCTTGTCGCTGAGCGCTATCCCGTCTGGGAGGGCGGTATCGTACAGGACGCCGCGCAGGGCGTTGCGCTCGTACAAGCGCAGCTGCGGCTCCGTGGCGGGTATCGCGACGGCGCCCTCTGCCACCAGGCTGGCGCCAAGGTACAGCTTTACGTACACCTCCTCCCCGGGCTGGAGCTGGTCGCCTTCGAGCGACAGCGTGCTGCGGCCGAGCCCCGATTGCGCCGGCAGGGCCTGGTCGCCCCGCGTCCACTGGTACGAGAGGCTCTGGGCCGCGACGCGCGCGCCGTTCACGACGACCGTGGGAAACGCGACCACTTTAAGCGACGAGCCGGCCGAATAAAGCGTCTTGCCCGCAAACAGCGGCGGCGCCGAGGTGTCCGCCTCCCATACGAGATTGACCGCCGACGGGCGGAATACGAACTCCTTGCTGAACGAGCCGTTGGATGACGACCGTATGTCGACACGGACCTTGGTGACCGAGCCTATGCTTCCGGTCACGAAGGAGTACGAGCGCAGCCCTGCGCCCGATTGCGCCGCTTTCCCGTCTTTCGTCCAGGTAATAGCGGCGTCTCCCAGGAAGGCGCCTATCCCCTGCGCTTCTATGGTGACGGTCTGGCCGGGCCCGGGCACTTCGGGGGTTATGACGTACTGTACGGGGTCGGGCGCGAACTGGGCGCCGGCGAGCGCAGGAGTTGCGAACAGGAGCGCGTATGCGAGTAATTTAAGGCGCTTATGCATATGCTTTAGGGTTTGCGCCGCTTGCCGGGCGTATGCCGTCGAAATTCTTAAGGGGCACCCGCCCGGTATCGCGAAGAGGGGTCGTGGCGGCGCTTATGCCATATGCGGCGGCGCCCAGGGCGGGCTTGAGGGCGGCTTTGGCGATGCTGCCTCCGGGCACCAGGCCCGCGGCGCTTCCCGCCACGCTAAGCATGGTCCGCCCTGCCAAGCCGACGCCCTGCCGCTTGAGTTTGTGCGCCTGCAGTGAGCGGTGCACGAGCAGGCTCCAGCCGGGTATGAACGCGTTGAGGCCCGGCATCATCTCGACGGTAAAGCCCGCAACGACCGCCATGAATGAGAACCGCCCGGTTACCACTAGCGCGATGATAAGGAGGAGGCCAAGCGTCCAGCTGAGAGTCATGTCTATGGCTATCCCTAAGGGGATAGCGAAGGCGCTGAGCAGCGCGCCTCCGATGCCCCCGGCTGCCGCGCAAGCTACCGCGTTGGCTATGCCCTCTAGTATCCCGCCCGAGAGCGACCAGCACGCGTAGGCGCCGCCTGCCGCGCCTGCCGCGCCCCCGCCCGCGGGCGTCATCAGCTGGAACGCCAAAAATACTATGAAGAATATGAACTGCAGGAGGTCGATGAGTCCGGCGAAGACGCGCAATCCGAGGTTCATGTACCCCTATTGTGCCACGGCTTCGGTCTTTTGCTTGCGCAATGCCAACACCTGCGAGGGGTCGGAGGTAATTATCTGGTCTTCGGTGTATGAGGCTATCACCTTTATGGCCACGTGCTTGAGGCCCGCGAAGAATATCCCCTCCCCCACGTCCGACTCCAAAAGGAGGTATTTCTCCTCGTCGGAGAGGTTGAAGGTCTTCTGGAGGGTATCTATGGTCGTGGGCGACTGCTTGAGCAGTATCTGGATGGACGAGTTGGATATCATGGGCAATCCGTACGGCGACTTGAGGAAGTCGTCCACGTCCTGCGTAATGGTCGCGAGCCCCAGGTAGTACTTGCGGCCGCGCTTGGCCATGCCGTAGAGGAAGGAGGCGGTGTCCTCGCTCTTCATCATCCACCAGGCTTCGTCAATGACCATGAGGCGCTTCTTGAGGTTCTTGCGCACCGCGTTCCATATGTAGTGCGTAATGAGGTACATGGCGACCGGCTTGAGGTCGTCCTCCATGTCGCGCACCGAGAACACGACGAACTTCTTGTTGAGGTCCACGTTGGTCGGCTGGTTGATGAACCCGCTCCAGGTGCCCTTGGTGTACTTGGAGAGGCGCTGGACCAGCGACTCCGAGCCCTGCATGCCCGAGAGCACCAGCTCGAAGTCGCTCAGGAGCGGCGGCTCCACTTCGGCGAAGTTGCTGTCTATGGTGATGTCCTTGAGCGCGTACGTCTCGGTTATCGCCTTGTCTATTATCGCGTCCTCCTCGGGCGTGAGGCCCCCGAGCATGATGCGGAACATGCCCACCAGCGCCACGATGTTGGAGCGCAAAATGTCCGCCGCCGACTCGTCCTCGCGCGGGGGCGCCAGGTCGAAGGGGTTGATGTGGTGCTCGGAGTTGAGGCTGATGTTGAAATAGCGCCCCCCTACCGCCTGGGCCAGGAATTCGTACTCGCGCTCGGGGTCGATGACGATGACCTCGGTATCGAACATGAGCGTGCGCAGTATCTCGAGCTTGGTCATGTAGGACTTGCCCGAGCCCGACTTGGCGAATATCACCGAGTTGTAGTTCTCGAGCGAGAAGCGGTCGAAGAGGACCAGCGAGGCGTTGTGGCGGTTGACGCCGTAGAGGATGCCCTTGTCGGAGGTGAGGTCGAAGGACACGAACGGGAAGATGGACGAAAGGGGCGAGGAGTTGAGCTTGGAGAGCACCGAGAGCTCGTCGCGGCCGAGCGGCAGGACCGACTTGAAGCCCTGCTCCTGCTGGAAGAGCGCCGGCTTCACGTACACCAGCCTGCTTTCGAGCATGGACTTTATCTCGCTTTCCACCTTGTCGAGCTCCTCGACCGTGGCGCCGTAAATGGTGATGTAGACGCCGACGTCGAAGAGCTTCTCCTGCGCCTGCTGGAGCTGGTCGCGCAGGTTCTCGAGGTCCTGGTAGGCGGTGTCGAGCACCGGGTCGCGCACGAGGCCCTTCTCCTCGCGGGCCATTATCTGGCTCTGCACCTCGGCCACCTTCTTCTGGAACTTCTTGAGGATGTCGGCCGAGTCTATGGGGTGTATGAACACCGACATGTCCATGACGCGGTCGAGGTTGATGATGGGCGCGAACCACGAGTCGGAGAGGACGCGCGGGTACGACATAACGAAGAACGTGCGCGCTATCTTGTCGCCGAGGTTTATCTCGCGCGGGGTGATCTTGAGCGCCGAGGGCGCGATGACGTCCTGGAGCTCGAGGACGCCCTGCTTGTAGATCTGCTCGGGCATGATGGGCGCCACGGGAGAGCTTTTCGGGTCCTGCTTGGTCTTGAGGAAATCGAGTAGTGCCATAGGTCTGTGCTTAGCGGGGTATCTGCGTTACCTGGAGCGGCTTTTCGAGCTCCCCGGGGTTGAAGAGCTTGTAGAAGAGCTCGATGACCTCCTCGGTGCCCAGCTCGACGACGCGCACGCCGGTGCGGACCAGCCCCTGCTCGACGACCGCGACGCGCTGCTCCAATTGGGTGCGGTACTGCTCGAACTGCTCGTCGCTCATGGCCGCGGAGGCCGCGCCGCCGCCCGAGAACACCGACGAGATCCCCTTCCCGCGCGCGGCGAACGCCGGGTCGTACGGCACGACGATGAAGAAGTTCTTCGACATGATGTTGGCGCGCTCGGTGAAGTCCTTGATGAACGCGATGTACTCGCGTATCTGGATGCGCATGAGGTCGTCGAGCTCCTTGGCGTAACGGTCCTCCAGGAGGGCGATGTAGGGGCGGATGTCGAGGTCGCGGCTCTCGACGAAGAACTGCGCCGTGAACTCGAGCGAGTTGAGGAAGTTCTGGAACTGCCCGATTATCGCCTGCTGCTCGTCCTGGGACTTGAGCGCGAGGTTTATGGAGGAGGCCATGAGGAGCGCGCGCAGGCTGCCGTCCTTAAGTATCACGATGCCGTTGCGCACCTCCTTTATGGGGACGAAGTCCTGCGCCGCCTTAGCCTGGGATGCTTGGGTTGCCATGGTTATAGTTGGAGATTGCCGCGCGCGGCGTTCTGGGGCTGGTTCTGGTCCTTGATGTTGAGCGACCAGGACAGGTCCTTGAGCCGGCTCTGGCTGAGCCTCGGCACGGTAATGGTGGACGGGTCGGCGGCCTCTTTCTTCGCTTCAACCGGCTCCGCCCTCGCCTCGCGCTGCTTCCACAGGTAGAGCTTGTTGCCCAAGAGGTAGCTGAAGCCGTGCTCTGCGGCGACGATGAGCGGCCTTCCGTTCACTTTATAGAACGCGAACCCTGCCCCGATGCCGCCTGCAAGGCCGGCAAGCGGCAGGGCGAGGAAGAGCGGCAGGAGCGTGAAGCACAGGAGCGCGAGCCCACCCGCGCCGGCGAGGTAGATGAACTGCTTGAGGGTAAGCGGGCCGAATATCTTGTCTTCGACCTCGATGAACTGGGGTACTTGGTACTGCGCCATCCCCTTTAGTATATATCCTGTTTATTCAACAGGCTCGCGGTACGGATCGGCGGTATAGGGTTTCGGCTGGGCCGGGTCGGGTTTCGGCGCTGGCGCCGCCGCATGGGCAACCGGCGCGGGAGCGGAAGGGGCGCTCGCGGGCGCTGGAGCGGGCGGCGTGACTTTTTTCTCGGTCAATATGGCATCCGCAGCTCCGAGATTCGGCGCTGGTGCAGGAGATCTCGGCGCGGGAGCGGGGGTCGGCGCTTGCGTGGCAGAGGCGCTCTGCGCGAAAGGGGGCGTGCCAGCGGGCGGGGTCGGTGCGCCGGCGGCAGGAGCAGCGGAAGCAACGGATGAAGGCATCACGACTGAAGGAGACGGTGACGCGGCGGCCGGCATGGGCGTAGAAGGCGCGAACGAGGGCGCGGACGGCTTTGATTCGGGCCCAGCGCTCGACGGGTGCCCCATTGATGCCCGTATCTTGGACATAAGCTGGTCGTTTACGTCCTTTGCTATGGTGGCCGCCTTGTCCGCTCCAATATTCAGGCTCTCGGCGATATACGGCGCAAAGTCCTGCGGCTCGGTGAGTCCTAATATGAGCTGCCCTGCCTCTGCCCCCAGGAGGCCCATTTGGTCTATATGCAGCGCGTGCTTGTCGGCAATGCTCTTTATAATGCCGTTCATTTCGCTGCTATAGAGGAAGTCCGCTGCGGCCTCAGGCAGCGCGTCCATACGCCTCTCTATCTCTTCCTGCGAGTATACCTTTCGTGCCATGTTGTTATGCCATTATAAATTCCTTTTCATTGGGTGTGCCGCCTAGGGTCTCCGGCACGTCTTCTATATGCCCCTTGAGCTTTTCCAGATGAGGTATGACCTCGTTAAGGGTGTCGACGGCGGCCTTGGCGTCATCTCTATCTAGCTTCGATCTCCCGCTGCTCTGCTTATGGGCGTACACGGCCTTAAGCTTCTTAGCTTCCCTGTTCGCTTCGCTAATGACCTGCGGATTGAGTGCTTTTCCTGCGGCGACCGCGCGCTCTATCTTTGCCGTCATAGCTACAGGCACTTTGGCTATGTTGGAGAGTGATGCGTGCAGGCCCCTGATCTCGTTAATGATCTCCTGGGACTTCTCGATGCTTATTTTGCCGGTTTTTTCCTGCATAGCGAGAGTGTGCGTCATGCGGAGATCCTCCTTGCCTTTCTCGTCGTGCTTGTCACTCTCATTTATTTTCTTTACCGTATCCTTATTCAGGTGCTTCACTGCTTTCTGGAGGTCGGCCAGCTTATAGCTGTCTATTTCGCCCTTATTTAGCCCGTTTATCTTGCTCTCAAGACCGCCTATCTGGCGCTTAAGCATGTGTTTCTGGTCCCTTTCAATCTGCGTAATGGTCCCCGCCTTTTCCTTGGCCTCAAGCTCGTCATGGCGCGCGCTCTTTTCTATGAGGTCCTGCAGTGCCTTCTGGTTGCTCGCTTCGCGGTCCTTTTTCTTCTCTTCTATTTCCGCCGCTTTGCGTTTCTCGTTACGCTCCTTTTCCTGCGCTATGTAGCCGCCGGCGGGCGGGCTGCCCGCGTTGATGGGGCCGCTGGTAATATTCTGCACCCCCTTCTTGAGTATGCTTGCCCCGGGAGCGTTGCGCGGGTCGAACGTGGCCGTACCGAGCGAGGTTCCTACCGACTTTGTCGCCTTTGCGGCCCCGTTAAAGGCCAGCTTCTTGAGAAAAGGCGCCTTCACCGCCTTTCGCTCGAAATCAGCGCTCTTGTTGGCCATCGCGGCGCCTCCCCTGCCTATGGTGTTGCGGGCGAAGTAGCCCACCGGCGCGCCGGCGAGCCTGCCGGTCTGGCTGAACGCGAAGCCCGTCACGCTGCGCGCCACCTCGCTTCCCTTCACGCTCAAAGCCTCGGAAGCCTTGAGCGCGATGTAGAGCATCGCGATGACGAGGCCGAGGCGGATGAATACCACGGCGATGAGGTTCAGGAGGTAGGTGCCGCCGCCCAGGTTGGGGTTGGACGCCAATGCGTTGAGGTCCTTCGCCAGGTTGCCCATGATGCCGCCGTCCGCGTTCATGCTGGTCATGATGACGGAGAGGAAGAAGAAGATGAACAGGAAGAACGCCGGGTAGAAGGCGTGGTGCACCAGCATGCTCTGCCACTTGTCGTACTGGCCCGATATGTGTGGCTTGTTGGGCACCGCCTTGCACACGAACGCTAAAGGCGAGGCGATGATGAGGAACCAGAGCACCGCGATGCGGATGATGAACTTGACGCCCACCGCGAGGAACATGGCGGCGAGTATGAAGTAGCATGCGCCGACTGTAAGGTACAAGAGCGAGAGCGTGATGAATTTGGCGAGGAATCCGCTGTTGCTCTCGAAGCTCTTGAAGCCCTTGGTGTTCAGAAGCTCCTGCACGTTGAGCCCGTGCATAATGCTCGCGGTCAGGTCCTTGGTGTTCTCCAGGGTGCCGTTCGGCATAACGTAGCTTATGGCGCCCGTGGCGGTGTTGGCGAGCGCCCCGGTGCCGCTGTTGGTGGCGGCGAAGGTCTCCGCCATCGTGACCGTCTTCCCGTTTGGCCCGGTGCCGACGCTGTTGTAGAACTGCACCGCCAGTATGTTGCCCGCGTCTATGACGACGCGCGTAAAAAAGAAGCTGAAGTTTATGATGAGCGCGATGAATATGACCCATGCGAGCGTGCGAATGGTGTTGGTGGTCTCCGCGCGGAACATGATGGTGAAGGCAAGGTAGACCAGTATGAGTATGAACGCCATGTTGGCGAGGTCGCGCGTGGTGGTCCATCCCGCGGAGAGGAACGTGAGCGCGTACGCGGCGCTGTTAAGCGACAGCGAGACGCTGGTGTCGAGCATGAACGCGCTTATATAGGCAAGGCCGCTACCCAAACCTACGGTAAACACGTACACAATATTGCTGAGACAGACGCTTGGGCTGGTTATGGGGCACACGGACGAGTCCTCTTTAAGGGCGTCGAACCCCCCTTGTACGCGGCCGGCGGGGCTGTTGGGGGATACGGAGCAGTACCCTGCGCCAGTGACTCCGTTCCATGTGCCGCCGCGCTGCGCGCATGATCCGGGAGTGTCATTTATGACATTCCCTACGCTTGATGCGGTTTCCGATATGCCCTGGGCCTCAGCCCTGGGCGCGGGTATGGGAAGCACCCCTCCCGCTATCCCCAGCATGAGAAGCGCGAGAACCATCGTGCGGCATATGTCTTTCAGTTTTTGCAGTTTGCTATTCACGATAGGTTATGCGCCCAGGACGGCGCGGCACTGCGCGAGCCCGCTCTGGGCCATTTGGTTGGTGGCGGTCAGCTGGGTCTGGAGGCTCGCGCGGTTCTGCTGGGCGGTGGTGACGTCCGCCTGGGTCATGAGCGACGGGCCTGCGGCCTGTATGGCGTAGGCGGCCGCCGATATGTCGCCGGGCGTGGCCGCGAAGAGCACCTGCGACTGGAGGTTCTGTATCGTCGCCATGGCCGCGTTGGCGCGCGTGATGTCGGCGTTGAGCGCGTCTATCTGCGCCTGGAGCTGGAGTATCTGCGTGTCGGCGGTCGTAGCCCCCTGCGCCCCCTGCGCCTGCTTGTCGGGGGTGAGCGCTGTCGACGACGCGGCGGTCTGCCAGCAGTTGTAGAGCGTATTGAAGTTCTGCTGGACCTGCTGGATGTCCGAGGCGCTTCCCTGCTTGGCCGAGCCGTACTGCACCGCGTAGTTCGCGCTCGCCTGCAGGCTGGCCAGCATGTCCTTGGCCTGCGCGCTCGCGGCCTGGTCTATGGCGGGCGCGAGCGGGTTGGTGACGCCGCTATTCGCGTTGGCGAGCCCGCCGTACAGGGTCTTGAGCACCATCTGGTTGGTGAGCGCGTTGATTATCGAGTTGATGTCCTGGGCGATGTTGAGCTGGTTTATGGACGAGTTCTGGCTCGCCTTCAGCGAGTCCTCTATGACCTGCCCCGGCGTGGTCACCTTGCAGTTCTTGCGGGTCTGCATCGCGCCGGTGCCGGCCGTCACCAGGGGCACGTTGTCGCATTTCTGCACCGATATGAACCCGCCCGGCGATATGTTGCGGTTGGCGTTGTTCTGCGCGTTCGCGATGGCGCCGTTGAGCCCTATCTGCGCGTAGGCGTACGCGCCGTAGGGGTTGTTGGTGGGCACGGTCGTGAACTGCAGGAGGCTGCTCCAGCCGCCCGCGCCCCAGTTGCCGCCGAGGAAGCCGTTGATGTTATTGGTCACCCTGGAGAGCGAGCAGGACGCCCCGGACGAGCCGTTGCGGTTGGCGTAGCTCTGCGCGATGGCTATCTTTATCTGCGGCGCGAACGGGCTGCACAAAAACGAGAGCGCCGAGCCCTTTATGAACTGCCCCGCCGCCTGGTCGGCCACGTTGGCGAAGTACTGGTTGAAGTTGGTCACGAACGACGGCTGGCCGTTGAAGCCGGAGTTTATCCAGTTGACGACGCTGCGCGTGATCTGGTCTATGGCCGCCTGGGCTATCGACTTCACGATGCATTGCATTACCGTCTGGCTCTTGGACTCGTTGCGCTGCTTCGCCGCGCCGATGTCGGCCGTGACGACTCCTATGGCCGCGCCGCCTATGGTCCCCGGGTCGACCGCGGTCGCGACGGTGCCGGCTATCTGGTTGGCGGCCCACTGCGCCAGGCAGCCCGCCGCCGTAAGCCCGAGCACGAGCCCGGAATTGCCGAGGCTTGCCGGCTGGGGCGTGGTCGATATGAACGGCGTGCCGCCCAGGGCGCCCGGATTATTGAGGTCGGCGATGTCGCTCGGGCTGAATATGCGCTCCGATACGCTGCTTCCGAGCCAGGCGCCGGTGGTTACGCCGCCCGCGTCGGTGGTGGTGCCCGCCTGCGACCCGGTACCCGCGCCTGAACTGCTCGACGAGCCCATGTCTATGCCGCTCCCGTTCATGCCGATGCCGCTTCCGCCGGTGCCAACGCCGCCCAGCCCGCCGGTACCGATGCCACCGGCCGTGCCGATGCCGCCTCCGGTAATGTCGATACCGTCACCGTTGTCTACCTGCTGGCCGGTAGCGCCGCCCGGCAGTACGCCGGACGGCGTGTTGCCTTGGGCTTGGCCGGTGCCCCTGCCCTGCGTGCGGTCGCTCGACGTGGCGAAGCCGCCTGGAGTCGCGGTGTCGGCCGCGGGCGAGCGGTGTAAAAACCAGAACCACAAGAGCGCCAAGAGGGCCAGGAAGAGCAACGCGCCGACTATTATGAGGATGATCTTCCGTGGCATTGAGTGATGGCGGGCGTTTAGGACGCGGACAGGAAAAATTCCCACGCGCTTCCGGGTTCGTCCTTAGTGAAAAGTATACCGCCATTCTTGAGAGACTGGGCCATGTTTGTGAACACGCCGCCCGTTTCGGCCAGGAGCGCCTGGTACTGCTGCAGCGCGGCGATGCCTTTTATCGGGTCATCCACTACTTTTCCCATGTCCGGATACAGCGCCGCTATCGCCGAGAAGTTCGCCACCGCTTCCTTATATAAAGGAGCGAGGGTCGAGGGGACCGGTATGGCCGCCAGGTCGCGCGCAAGCGCCGCGTACTCCTTCCCTATGGCAGGCAGTCCCGAGAGGGGGGCGGTAATGCGCGTATCGGTCGCCTTGGCGAGTATGCCCATGGTGTCGTTGGAGTTCGCCTTCGGGTGGCGGTTAAGGGCCTCCATGACGGCGTTGCCGAACGCGCGCTGGCTCTCCAGGGTCGGCTCGACCAGCGTGAGGGCCGGAGGCGGGACTTCTCTTGCTGAAGCGTTCACTTGGGCGGATGCTGCGGCGATAATGCTGTCTTGGGTGGGCGCGTCGTCCCCCAGTCCCTGCATGTTGGCCGTCGTGATGCGCGCCAAAATGCCCCGGCCGACGCTGTCGGTCAGGTTGTCGCTCTGGGAGAGGCTTATGAGGGTGTTGACCGCGTTAGGGTCGGGCGCGTCGGGCAAGTCGACGCCGCTTTGCGCCTGGATATCGGCAAGCGACTTTTCCCACTCCTCTGTTCCCGCATTCTTGCCGGCGCTCGCGAGCGTGGCAGGCGCGTTCTTCGCGGAAGTGTAGTGCTGGGCCGCCGCGACGGCGCCTCCCGCAACCAGCAAGGAGCCGACAATGACCATGAACTGCGCCGAAGGCAGGTAGCTGCGTGGGCTCATGCGTCCAGTATATAATGGAAAGATGCCGACATTCACTAAATTTATGGCGATAGCCGTCATGGCGGGCGCGTTCGCCTTCCCTTTTTCCGCCTCGGCGCTCGGCGTCTCGTTCGGCGGCAAGGTCATAAGCTCCGTTCCCTGCGTGAGCGCGCTCGGTCCCTCGTTCTATGTTATTACCGCGCCGGCGCCGTTCACGTTCGTAACGCCGCTCATCTGGACTCCCGCAACCATTACCAAGCTTATAGGGCCTCCGGCGTCGCCGGGCATGCAGGTGCTGGGCGTCGCTGATACGCCGTTCGTCTGCAAGATAGGGGTTGCTGTGTTGACCGGCATGCGCATGCAGCTCGTGGGCACGAGCGCCCCTATCCCTGCCCGTTTCTAGGATCGGGCGAGCTCCAGCCACGCCTCGAGAGGCACGTCCTCCGCCCGCGCTTTCGCGCCTATTCCCGCGCGTTCCAGCGCGGCCGCATCGGCGAGGCCCTTGAGGTTGCCCGCGAGCAGCTTGCGCTTCTGGGCGAACCCCGCCTTGAGCAATTCGAAAAACCGCTCTTCGTGCTCCCTGCTTTCAAAATTGCTCCGCGATACGCCCCTTACCGCGAGTATCGCTGAGTCCACCTTGGGCGGCGGGGTGAACGCGCCCGCGGGCACGCTCTTTATATACGCGGGCGCGCCGTACGCTTTTATTGAAAGCGACAGGATGCTCTCTTTCTTGCTGCGGGCGATGCGCTCGGCGACTTCCTTCTGTATAAGAAACACGAGTACCTGCGGCTGGGCGCGGGCGCTCAGGAATTTCCTGAACAGGGCGCCGGTAATGTAGTACGGGACGTTGCCGACCAGCGTGTACTTTCCGGGCGCCGGCTCGTAGTCGAGCGCATCGCCCTCTATCACCTCGAGCGCCTCGCCCTTGAACTTCTCGCGCAAAACCTCGATGAGTCGCGCGTCCTTCTCGAGCGCGATGACCTTCGCGCCCCGCTCGAGCAAAACGGCGGTGAGCGCGCCCTCGCCGGGGCCTATTTCCACTACCGTGTCCCCTTTCCGTATGCCGGCCGCGTCCGCGACTGCCGCGAGGTAATGGCGGTTGTGCAGGAAGTGCTGGCCGAGCGATTTCTTCTTGAGCATTTAGTCTAGGTATATGGTGCGGCCAATCTTTTCCGGCGCTTCGGCGCGCAAAAGCTCGCCCGGCAATTCCTCGAGGAACGACGAGGCGGTGCGCATGTCGAGGTTGCCGAACACGGTGCGCATCATCGCGAAGGAGAGGTATAGCTTCTTCTGCGCGCGCGTGAGCGCCACGTACATGAGCCGGCGCTCCTCTTCGGTGCCGCTCCCCGCCGCCTCGCCCTCGCGGGCGTACGGGAACAGGCCTTCTTCAAGCCCCACGATGAACACGTACGCGAACTCGAGCCCTTTTGCCGCATGCACGGTCATGAGCCGCACGCGGTTCTGCTCCTCCTTTATCTCGTCCTGGTCGCTCGCCAAAGCGGCGCTCTCCAGGAACAGCTCCAGGCCTTCCGGCGGGGGCAGCTTGTCGTAGCGGGTCGAGAGCGACACGAGCTCGGCGAGGTTCAAGAGGCGCTCCTCGCCCTCGACCTTGTCCTCCTTGAACGCCTTCTCCATCCCGCTCTTCGTTATCACAAGGCGCAAAAGCTCCGACGGCGGCGCGATGAGCGCGCTTTCCTTTATGGTGCGCAGGAGCGAACGCACCCCGGCGACCTTCTCGCGCATCTTCGCTGGCAGGGCCGCTTCCTGCCCCGAAAGGATTTTCAGCTTGCTGACCTTGCCGATGCCCGGCATGGTATCGAGCACGCGGCCCAGGTCCGCGGGCGTCTCGTGTATAGCCGCGCGGATGAACGAGAGCGCGTCCTTCACTTCCTTGCGCTCGAAGAAGCGCGTGCCTAGCACCTGGTACGGGACGTCCGCGTCCAGCAGCTTCTCCTCAAGCGCGCGGGACTGGAAGTTGGCGCGGTAGAGTATCGCGATGTGCTGGGGCCGCACGCCCTCCTGCCTCAGCTCCCCTATCGTGCGCGCCACGAACAGCGCCTCGTCCCCGCCGTCGCCCGCAACGTACAAGGAAATGGGTTCCCCCGCGCCCTGCCCCGTAAACAGGTTCTTGGACGGGCGGTTCCTGTTGTTTGAAATGAGGCGGTTCGCGGCGTCGAGTATGGTCTTGGTCGAGCGGTAGTTCTCTTCCAAAAGGACGATAGCGGCGTCCGGATACTTCTTCTCGAAGTGCAATATGTTCTCTATCTTGGCGCCGCGCCAGCCGTATATGGTCTGGTCGGGGTCGCCCACCACGCAGATGTTCTTCTCGGGCCCGACCAAAAGGTCGGCCATCCGGTCCTGTATGACGTTGGTGTCCTGGTATTCATCTATATGTATGTAGCGCCAGCGCTTCCGGTAGGCGTCGCGAACATCCGTATGCTTTCCCAGCAGCTCGACCGCCTTCAAGAGGAGGTCGTCGAAGTCCACGGCCCCGTCCTCGCGCAACGCCTTCTCGTACAGCGCCCAGGCGGCGGCCACGGTCCGCTCCCTGAAGCTCACGGCGCTCTCGGTATACCCGCCAAGCGTCATGCCGTCCCCTTTCGCCCGCGATATGGCGCCCAATACCGCGCGCGGCTCGAACTCCGCCTCCCCAATGGCCTTGAGCGCGCTCTTTATCTCGCGCAGGCAGTCGGCGCGGTCGTAAATGGCCGGAGTGCGCTTGTACCCTAGGAGCTTCGAGTGCTCCTTAATAATAGAGAGCCCTAAAGAGTGGAACGTGGAGACGAACGGCGGGTGCCCCCCGCCCTGGCCGTGCTTCTCAAGCAGGCCGACGACCCGCTCGCGCATCTCCCCCGCCGCCTTGTTGGTAAACGTGATTGCGAGCACGCTCCGCGGCTCGTTTCCCCGCCGCACAATCTCCAAAATCCGGTGGGCGATGACCCGGGTCTTGCCGGCCCCTGCCCCGGCAAGGACCAAGAGCGGCCCGTCTATTGTCATTACAGCTTTCTGTTGCGCAGTGTTTAATCCCTCGTGCGGGTTCATATATCTAAAGTACCCCGAAACCCCTTTATTTACTAGGATTTTTCCACTTTTTACCCCCGTTTTGCGGGGGCTGTTCATTTTAGGCAGTTGACGCCCCAATTCATGCTGGCTACAGTTGTATATGTACAGGTGAGGGAGCTAAATATGGCTCAATAGAGCCATATTTTGCGGAATAACGCAGGAATCAGGCCAAAACACCCATTGTTACCTAAACCCCCCATTCCTTCTCCGGCGGATCGGCAATCG
Source organism: uncultured Candidatus Saccharibacteria bacterium (assembly GCA_964650645.1). Taxonomy (GTDB): domain Bacteria; phylum Patescibacteriota; class Minisyncoccia; order Phycocordibacterales; family SBAW01; genus GWA1-54-10. The sequence goes on along the minus strand of CAZYUH010000001.1, from coordinate 262,242 downwards.
CTCGTGGCGAAGTTCAAAAAAGCCTTTATGTGCCTTGCCTTGGTCGGCGGGTCGTCTTGGGGACTCTTCGCTCCCGCGGTAGCCTCTGCCGGCTTCTTTTCCATAGCATCCCTCCTTTCGAGCATCATTCCCCAGGCGAGCGCGCAGTCTGAATCCTTTAACTCCCAGACCGTGCCCATACTGGCCCCGGCCACCAACCTCGACCCTAACCCGTCGGTCGGCGGCGGCGACATCCATGTGGTGGACGGCTCCGCGCTGGTGCCCCAGGACGGCCCTTCAGGCACCTCGGCCGACATCGGCGCCCGTCCCGTGTCCTACAGCATCTCCGTCTACACCGTGCGCGAAGGCGACACGCTCTCGGGCATCGCGCACATGTTCGGCGTTACGGTCGGCACCATTACCGGCGCCAACGAGCTCCAGGGCAAGCCCATTCATCCGGGCCAGGAGCTCGTCATCCTCCCCATTACCGGCGTGCGCTACACGGTAAAAGCGGGCGACACCATCGCCGGAATCGCGAAGGATATGAAGTCCGACGCGTACGACATCCGGCAGTACAACGACCTGGGCTCCGATGCCGACCTCGTCGCGGGCGCGTCCATACTCATCCCCAACGTCGAGACGTCGGTCGCGACGCCCGCCGCGGCGAAGAGCCCGTCGGTTGCGAAGAAGGCCGCCGCGCCCGCAAAGAGCGCGACGCCCGCGAAGAAGCCCGAGCCGGGCGCCAGCGGAACGGGCCTCGCGCTCTCCGGCTACTTCGGCCTTCCGGTGCACGGCATCATCACGCAGTCCATCCACGGCTACAACGGCATCGACATCGGCGCGCCGAACGGCACGCCCGTGTACGCGGCGGCGGGCGGCACGGTCATCGTCGCGAAGACCGGCGGCTACAATGGCGGGTACGGAAGCTACGTCGTCATCAGGCACCCCAACGGCGCGCAGACTTTGTACGCGCACATGAGCAGCGTGCTTACTACGGTCGGCGCGACCGTCACGCAGGGCGCGAACATCGGCCGCGTCGGGTCGACCGGCGAGTCGACCGGCAACCACCTGCACTTCGAGGTGCGCGGCGCGACGAATCCGCTCGGCGCGTACGGCGAAGGGGCGCGGATATAAATTTTAAAAAGCCCGGCACCAGCCGGGCTTTTTTCGTGCGCGCACCGCGGGCTAGCGCGGGAACTCGCCGGCAAGCTCGCCCGACTCGTAGAACAGCCCGCCGAGCGCGCCGTAGGAATACGCGCGCCCGCCGGTCTGTATGACGGAGCCCGCCGCGCGCGGATGCGCATTCGGGTTCGATGCCTTGAAGCCGATGTTGAACAGCGTCGCGACCGCTTCTGGATTATTCGAAATGTCAAACCCCGCGCGCTTCCACTGCTCTTCAATTTCCCTGATGTACAGCGCGGTGTAGAGAAGGGAGTAGTAATGGTCCTTCGCATCGGTAAGCCGCGCGAACAATTCGGCGTCATGGTCGGCGCCGTCCTCGTACGCGATCAGCTCGCTCATGCCCGGGCCCGGATAGAACGGCGAGGACGGGTCGTTGGCGTACTCCTCGATTTGTTCCGCGGTCTCCTGCTTGATGCCGGACACCCCCAGCGAGAATTGCGACAGCGACCCGAGGATCTTGAGCGGCTCGAAGTAGCGCTTGAACACCTCGCGGTTGGACGTGAAGAATCGCGTCTGCTCGGGCACGATAACGGCCGCTATCATGCGGGCGCTCACGCCGGTTTCCTGCGACACGCGCGCGAGCGCGCCCGCGTCCTTCAGCAGGCCTCCGCGTATCGCCTCCCACTCCGGCGTCTCATTCCAGCCGCACTCGGCGAGCTGCGCATCGATGCATGCGGACGCGGATGCTGGCGTCGTCGCCGCCGGAGCGGCGGTCGATGCCGCGGCGAAGAACGCGTCGCGCTCGGCAGCCGATCCGCGCACATTGAGGAGCCCGTAGCGCATCAGGAAAAACACGCTAATGAACGCGGCGCCCGCTGCCGCGAGCGCGAGCACTATCGCTATGGCTGCCCATTTAAAGACGCGCTTCATTCGTCACGGCATAGTAGCAAACGCGCGGGCGTTTGTCAGCGCAACGGGGCGCTTGCGTTTTAAAATACTAGTGGTTAAATGGCGGCGGTCGCGCGTTAGCGACGCTTGTGGAGGAGGAGGCCATGATACCGCTCGTTGCAATTGCTCTGTCCTAAATACTGCACACCCAGCCCGGCGCGATAGCCGCCGCCCTGGTAGCGGCGTGCGTAGTGGTGGCGATTTATTCGCGTTTTTCTTCGCAGTAGCGGACAGTGTCGGCGGCCCAAGGGCCGCCGACTTTTTTAAATGAAACGCGTCGAAAATATGGCGCTGTACATGCACTTGTGTAACACAAGTCCGTTACCCGTACTCACTCCTTTTCAAGAAGCCGCCAGAGGTACATGCACGCCAGCGTGCGGTGCCCCGCCCAGGGGCGCGCGAGCTTTTCCATCTGTGCCGCGCTCGGCCGCGCCTTGAGCCTGAATAACCTCTGGAAACCCTTCTGTATGCCAAGGTCGCCGGTCGGCAGGACGTCGGGGCGATGCAGGGTAAACATGAGGAACATCTGCGCGGTCCACTCCCCTATTCCCTTGACCGCTGTGACGTGCGCGATAATGTCCGCATCACTCATGTCCTTGAAGAGCTTCGGGTCTATCGTTCCGTCCTTGAACTTGCTCGCAAGGTCTTTGAGGTAGCCCGCCTTCTGCCCCGAAAGTCCGGCGGCACGCAGCTTCTCCTCTCGCACCTTGAGCACGTCGTCGGGTGCCGGAAATTCCGCGTTACGAAACAGCGCAACGAACCGCCTGAGTATCGTGTCCGCCGCCTTGCCGGAGAGCTGCTGGTATATGATCGCTTCGGCTAATGATTGGAACGCGCCGCCCGCGTGCCGACGGCGATGCCGTATCGGCCCGTGCGATTTCACGAACGCGCCAAGGCACGCGTCCTTCTTTAAGAATTCCATCGATTCGTGAAACGGCTGCGCGGCCATGCGGGCATCATACCCCGGCTGCGTGTTCTGCGGTACACAAATATTCCGGTTGCTGTACAATGCGAAGCGGAACAGGAAGGAGCTCCCCATGGCCAATACGCCTATCACTCGCGAACAGTTTTTCGACCTTTTGCCGGTCGCTCTCAGCCTTGTCCGGAAGCCCATGAAGGGCAGTGAGGCGAAGAAATTTGCCGAAACGCATGAGGCGGGAAAATCAAAATATGAGCGTGCGCAGGGTGCCTCGGACCCGGACGGCGTTACGAAAAAGGTCGGCAGGAAAATGATTAGTGCCGCCGCCGACGCTGCTGAACGGCGGCGCAGGAAAAACAAGCGCAAAGGCTCCGGGTAATACCGGAGCTTATTTTTTTATCGGATTTGCTACAATGCGCGCATGACAACATACAAGGGAGGATGCCATTGCGGCGCGGTCGCGTACGAGGTGGAAACGGATTTGGCGAAAGTCATAGAGTGCAATTGCTCGCACTGCCACAAGAAAGGCATGGTGCTTGCTTTCGTCGAGCCCGAGAAATTCAAGCTCCTCTCAGGCGAGTCCGCGCAGCAGGAGTACCGCTTCAATACAAAGAAAATCCAGCACCTGTTCTGCACGGCGTGCGGCGTGCAGTCGTTCGCGCGCGGGCGAAACCAGAAGGACGAAGATCTCGTATGCGTCAACGTGCGCTGCCTCGACGGCGTTGATCTTGCGGCGCTCGAAATTACGAAAGTGAACGGAAAGGATTTCTAATGCATGGAAAGCGCCGCGGCATGCCGCGGCGCTTTTTGCGTGCGCGTATCTAATCCGGCCTTAGCTTTTCCGCTCGCGGTACTGGAGCGCTTCAAGCACGTGCGCGTCGGAAATATCCCGCGCGCCGTCAATATCCGCAATGGTCCGCGCGACTTTTATCACGCGGTGGTACGCGCGCGGGGAAAGCGCGAGGCGCGACGCGGCACGCTCAAGCGTCGAGCGCACGCCTGCGGCGAGCGGCACCAGCTCGTCGAGCTCGCGCGGCGACAGCTCGCTGTTGGTCTTGTGCGGCGCCGCGGTGCCCGCGAACCTTTCTTTCTGGGCGGCGCGCGCCTTCAGTACCTTCTCGCGCGCCGCGCTCGTTTCCGTCCCTTCCCTGTTTCGCTTGCCAAGCTCGCCCAGTTCGACCGGGCCCATCGCGCTCCATAGGTCGATGCGGTCGGCTATGGGCCCCGATATTTTCTTGCCGTATTTTTCAAGCGCCAAGGGCGCGCAGGTGCAGGCTATTTCCGGATGCCCGTAGTTGCCGCACGGGCACGGGTTCATTGCGGCGACCAATGTAAAGCGCGCGGGAAACACCGCGGTGCCTTTCGCGCGCGCCACGGACACGGTGCGGTCCTCGAGCGGCTGGCGCAGCGCCTCGATGACGCGCCGCTCGAACTCAGGGAATTCGTCTAAGAACAAAACGCCCTTGTGCGCGAGCGTCGCCTCGCCCGGTCTCGGGGTGGCGCCTCCGCCGACAATGGAAACGTACGAGCTGGTGTGGTGCGGCGCGCGGAACGGCGGGAGGGTCATGATGGTGACGCCGTGCCCCGACTTGGGCAGCGTTCCGGCCACCGAATGTATGCCATTTACTTCGAGCATGTCGTCGAAATTGAGCGGCGGCAGAATGGACGCGACGGCGCGCGCGAGCATGGTCTTTCCCGTGCCGGGCGGCCCGGAAAGCCCCAGGTTGTGCCCGCCCGCGGCCGCGATAATCGCGGCGCGCTTCGCCGACTCCTGTCCGCGTATGTCTTCCAGGGCGAACTGAGCGTCGCCGAACTCCGGCGCGATGCGCGTCTGCGCCGCGGCTTCCAATTTCGCCGCGGCTTTCCTCCCCTTCTTCGCGACGGCATCCTTCTTCTCGTTTAGAAAATCAACGACCTCGTGCAGGCTCGCGGCGCCGTACACGTCTATGCCGCCCACGAGCGCTGCCTCTTCCTCGTTTTCTTTCGGCACGAACACGCCCTTCTTCCCTCTTTTCTTCGCCTCTGCGACCAAGGGAAGGACGCCGCGCACCGGCTGGAGCGCGCCGTCCAAAGAAAGCTCGCCCACGAACAGGTACGGCTCCGGATTGAAGCGTATGTCCCCCGCCGCCAGTAGGTACGAGAGCGCGATGGGCAAATCGAACATCGGCCCTTCTTTTTTCAAATCGGCCGGCGACAAGGAGACGACTATCTTTTGGTTGCGGCTCTTCGGACTCTCAAAGCCCGCATGCTTTATGGCCGCCGCGACGCGGTCGCGGCTTTCCTCCACCGCCTTGTCCGGAAGCCCCACCACCGTAAAGCTGTGCAGGCCCCGCGACAGGTCGGTTTCCACGGAAACGATGTAGGGCGAAAGCAGGGAGGTCTGCGCCCCGTGCACCTTTGCGTACTGCATGGGCCAGAGCTTACCAAAGAAAAACCCCCGTGCAACACGGGGGCTCCGCGTCAAAATTCGGGCGCTTTATTGCATGTGCTCCGTGCAGGTGCGGGCGGCGGGGTTCGCCTCGAGGCGCTCCCCTTCTATGTCCTTTCCGCAAACTTCGCACGCACCGTAGGTGCCGGCCTCGATGCTCGCGAGCGCCGCGCTGACGTCGGCGAGGCGCTCCGAGAGCGCGGACACTTCCTCGCCGCGCTCCTCCATTTCCTCCTGCTTGTCGGCGGCCTCGTTGGCTTCCGCCTGCGGCGATGCAACGTCCATGCGCGGGTCCTTCGCGGACCACAGGCCGTCGTCCCCTTCCACCGCGATATCCCCGAGCTGCCTGGCTATAAGCGCGCGCTCTTCCTCCAATCGCTCCTTGAAATGCTCGGTATTCATATAGTACCGAGTATACCAGAGCGGGTTCGCGAGGCTACCTGCTTGGCGGGAGCGAGAGGACGCTCGCCTGCGAGAGGCGCGAGATGATCTCGCGCAGGGTCGCTTCGTTGGTGGCGACGACGATGGTCGAGCGGTCGAGGAAGGTCCACAGCATGAGTATGTTGCCTTCGGCATCGAGCAGGACGCGCGCGTCGCGGTTCTCGACTATCTGGTCTATGAAATTGCCCTGGAACACCTGCGCCGGCGCAGTGGTCGTGGCCAAAGCCTCGGTCGTGGTCGCGGCAGAAGGGCTCGTTGTCGCGGCGTTCAGGCCGGGAGTGCTCGTGCCCGCGAGCACTTCCGGCGCAGGGGGCGGCATAGGGAGCGCGCGCACCGGGGGGATGCGCTTGAAGAGCGGCGTCAGGCCGCCGTACATGCTCTCTTCCCAGGCGAGCATTCCCGAGTAGGCCGTTTCGTACGAGTCCGCCTTCAGTATCATGAAAGCCTGGTTCTCGCCGAAGTTGTGGACGCCCAAAAGCATCTGCGGCTCCAGCGTGCGCACGAGCTCGGGGGGCACCGAGGGCGCGAGCGCCTGGAGGAACTCCGGCGCGCCCACTTCCTGGAGCGTGCCGTCGTTTAAGGGGCCGGGCTTCGCCGCCTGGAGGCGGGTCATGAGCCCGAGCGAAATGACCACGCCGTCCTTCGCTTCTGTCAGGGCATTCATGATGTCGGCGCGCGACCCGCCCAACTCGAGGACAACGGTCTTCGTGTCGTCTACCGTAATGAAGGGCGAAGGAGACTGGTCTGCGAGGGGAACCGGCTGGAGGCGCGTATATATATAGAATCCGGTCCCGCCCGCCGCGGCCAGAAGAACGACGCCCGAGGCGAACACAAGCGACTTCCTAAGCCAGTGCCCGCGCCCTTCCTTAGGCTGGACTTTCTCCGAGACGGCCTGCATGCCCCGGCGCTCCGCCTCTGCCGCGGCAATGGACACCACCGAGACCTGCTTTTCGCCGACCAGGCTCTCGATGTCGTCCTGGTAGGTCTGCAGGGGCTTTACCAGCGGCCGCTCCGCTTTTGGCGCCGGCACTGCCGGAGCCTCAGGCTTCTCCGGGACGGGCAGTGTTGCGCCCTGCTCCTGCTCGAACAAGACGCCTGCATTGACACGCTGGGCCGAATCGAGCGACGGGCTTCCCGGCTTCTTCGGGAGCACTATCTTGCTGAGGTCGACATGCGCCGATGCCGTGGCAGGCGCGCTTGGCGCAGATGCGGGGAGGGGTGCGGAAGGAGCGGCCTGCGGCGCGGGAGCAGACGGCGGCGCGGGCGGCTGGGGCGCAGGGGCAGGAGCCGCTATGGGCGCAGGCGCGGGGTGAGCCGGCGCGAGGGGGTGCGGCGGCGTTGCGGGTTCGGGAGCTGCTGCAGGAGCGGAAACGGGCGCGTGTTCCGGTACGGGAGCAGGCGCAGGCGCGGAAGCGGAGCCCGGCACGGGTGCCGGAGCGAACCTCTGTCTCGGATTGAGCGGATCGGGAATATGTGGTGGCATGTAATGCTAAGCGGGTCCTTTGCCGGCGGCGCAACGGCCGCTTCCTGCGAAGGCTGCGCGCGGCCCTTGTCGCCTTTCCCTCCTATCATACCGCGGACTTTCCTCTCGGCTGCCGCTTTGCGCGCGCCGCTGTTGATTTTTGCTAGCGCGCCGCTTTCAGGCGTACCTGCGCGCGCGGACGGGCAATCTCCTTTTCCATGACGCCTAAAATCTCCAGCCGCGCCGCTTTCGCCCCCGCGAGCGCCTCGGCGAGTATCGCAAGCGGGACGCCTTCGAGCTTCGTGTCCATCTGCATGGCGGTAATGCCCGCGCGCGTGCCCGCAATCTTGAAATCCATGTCGCCGAACTCGTCCTCAGGGCCCTGTATGTCGGTCAGCACCTTGTATGCGCCGTTGCCGGGCGCGTAGCCTTCGCCGAGCATGAGCCCCATCGCGATGCCCGCGACATGCGCCTTTATGGGAACGCCGCCGTCCATGAGCGCGAGCGAGGAGGCGCAGACGGAAGCCATGGAGGTGGAGCCGTTGGAGGACAAGCATTCGGACACCAGGCGCACGGCGTACGGGAACGCGCGCTCGTCCGGAAGCACGGCTTCGAGCGCCTTTTCGGCGAGCCTGCCGTGGCCGATGGCGCGGCGATTGGGGCCTGTGCGCCCCGTCTCGCCCGTAGAGTACGGCGGGAAGTTGTAATGGTGCATGAGCCTCTGCGAGGCCCCGCGCTTCTCCATCGTGTCCAGCGCCCGCGCCTTATCGAGGCTGCCCAAGGCGAGCGCGGACAATACGTGCGTGCCGCCGCGGTAAAAGATGCCCGAGCCGTGCAGGACGGGCGAGATGCCGCCGGCTTTCGCGTACAGGGGGCGCAGCTCGTCCATGGCGCGGGCGTCGGCGCGCTTGCCTTCAACCGCCCCGCGGCGGATTTCAGCGTCTACCTTGTCTTCAAATAAGCGCTTGGCCGCGCCCTTCGCGCTCGCGAATTCCGCGCGCTCCCCCGCCCTCTTGAGCCACTCGTCCTTAAGCGCGCGGAGCGCGCCGCCGCCCGGCGCGCCGCAGAACAGGGCCGCTTCCACGCGCCCGGCAAAGCCGCTTTCAAACAGGTCCGCGAGCGCCTCCGGTATCTCCTGCGCCTGCACGGCGGCCTTGGGCTTCCCTATGTCCCGCACGATTCCCTCCTGCCACGCCAGTATCGCGGCGTGCTCCTGCGCCGCGCGCGCAAGCCCTTCCACCACTTCTTCCTCGCTCGCCTCCCCTGCCCCGGCTTCAATCATGGTTATCGCGCCGCCCTTCCCGCATGCCAGCATATCGAGCCGCATGCCCTCCCGTTCCTTATAAGTCGGATTGACCGCTTGCCCGGAGCCGATGCGCACGGCGGCCACCGGCCCGCCCCACGGTATGGGCGAGGTTGCGAGCGCCAAAGACGCGGCGTTTATCGCGGCGTGCTGGGGGTCGTCCTCGCCGAGGGCAAGCACGGTCACTACCACCTGCGTCTCGCGCCGCTCATGCGCGCTGAAAAGCGGGCGTATGGCGCGGTCCACGGCGCGCCCGGAAGTAACCGCGCTCTCGGTCTGGCCGTCCTCGCGGCGGCTGCCGCTGCCGGGTATCGCGCCCGCGGCGTAGTGGCGCTCCTCGAAGCTGACGCTCAGCGGGACGTAGTCTATGTCATCGCGCGCGCGGGAAGACATGACGGCGGTCGCGAGCACGACCGTGTCGCCATAGCGGAGCATGACCGAGCCGTGAGCCTGTTCGGCCATATCGGTGAACTCGGCGACCATCTCCCTGCCCCCAACAGTAAGCGCGTAGCGTTTTGCCTGCATGGATGAAGAGTAGCAAAAAAGCCCGCGCTTTGCGAAGCGCGGGCTTTTTTCCGGGAGGCCCTTTTATTCCTCTCCGGACATCTTTATCGCGGGGTCCTCCTCCCCTTCCCAGTCTTTCAGCGTGTCGGCGGGCGCTTCCGTGGTGTCGGGGCTCGTGTCGGCGTTCACCCTGCCGCCGTTGCGGTCCTGGCCTGCCGCGCCGAAGCCCGGTATCCACTTGGAGCCCCCGCGGTAGCCGATGAGGTAGTTGCGCGGGTCGTCGCACATGTCGATAAAGTCGTCTGCCGCCTCGCGCAGCTGCCCTGAAGATGACTTGCCGAAGGCGATGACCTCGACCTGGCAGCCGTGCGCGTACTTGAGGTACTCGACGACGGGCACGAAGTCGCCGTCGCCCGTCGCCAGTATTATCGTGTCGAGCTTCTGCGCCATGGCCACCATGTCTATGACGGTGCCCAGGTCCCAGTCGGCCTTCTTGGCCCCGCCGGCGAAGATGCGGATATCCTTCACCTTCGTCTCGATGCCGAGCTTGTTGAGCGCCTCGAAGAAGCCCTTCTCCTCCTCGGACTCGGTGCGTATGACGTAGGCCACCGCGCGGATGAGCGTGCGGCCCGCGAGCGCCTCCTTCACGACCTGGCCGAAGTTCACCTTGGCCTTGTACAGGTTCTTGGCGCTGTGATAAAGGTTCTGCGTGTCAATGAATACGCCGACGCGCTGGCTTTTGTGCTTGATGATAGCCATATGGTACGCCCGCTCCGGCCAAGGGAGCGGGCGAACGATACGCCGCGCGCCGCAGGGCCGTGCGAGAAACTAAAAAATAAATCGAACAGGTACTGCTAGAGTATACACCCGGCGGGCGCAATATTTCATGAACCGCAAAGCGGCGGAAAATTACTTCTTGAGGCCCAGCTTCTTTATAAGCGCGTTGTAGCGCTTCTTGTCCTTGCCTTCCAGGTACTTCAAATGGGTGCGGCGGTCGGCCACCATCTGCAAAAGCCCGCGGCGGCTGTGCTTGTCCTTCAGGTGCTTCTTAAGATGCGACGTAAGCTCGTCTATCTTCTTGGAAAGGAGGGCAACCTGCACCTCGGGAGAGCCGGTATCCTTCTCGTGGATGCCGGTGTCCTTAATAGTCTTCGCCTTTTTCTGCTTGGTAAGCATTTTTATATAAACAGAAGCGTTTTCGCCCTGTGTCAATAAGCATAGCACAGGCGGGACTTTTACGCAAGGCCTTCCCGGCCCGCCTCCGGGGCGGGCTCGCGATATTTTGCGACGTATACTGTAAGCATGGCCGCCGACCTAAGGGAGCTTAAATCCCAGTTTTTGGAGTATTTGGAGATTGAAAAGGGCCGCTCGATAAAGACGGTCGAGAACTACGACCGCTACCTTTCGCGCTTTTTGGACCACTCGGGCATATCCTCCCCCCAGAAGCTCACCGAGCAGGCTATACGCGAGTTCCGCATCCACCTCAACCGCCGGCCGGGCGCGTCGGGGACGATGAAGCTCAAGACCATCAACTACTACATGATTTCCCTGCGCGCGTTCCTCAAGTTCCTGCGCCGGCGCGACATAGAAAGCCTCAACCCGGAGCGCATCGAGCTTGCCAAGGTCGGCCAGCGCGACCTTGACCTCATATCGGCAAGCGAGCTTGAGCGTCTCATGGCGGGGCCCGCGGCCCCGGCGCAGGGCAAGAGCCGGAACGCGATGCTTGCCGCCTTGCGCGACAAGGCCATTCTCGAGCTTTTGTTCTCGACCGGCCTGCGCGTCTCGGAGCTCTGCGGGCTTAACCGCGACCTCGACCTTTCGCGCGACGAGTTTTCCGTGCGCGGCAAGGGCGAGAAGGTGCGCGTCGTGTTCCTCTCCCCCGCCGCCAAGGACGCTATACGGAAGTACCTCGACAAGCGCGGCGACATAGACGACGCCCTGTTCGCGCAGATGGGCAAGAACTCGAAAAACGCCAAGGACCTGCGGCTCACTCCCCGCTCAATCGAGCGCATCATCAAGCGCTACGCCGTCAAGGCGGGCATCACGCGCAAGGTCACTCCGCACGTCATCCGGCACTCGTTCGCTACCGACCTCCTTGAGAACGGCGCCGACTTAAGGAGCGTGCAGGCGCTTTTAGGCCACCAGAATATCGCGACGACCCAGGTCTACACCCACGTGACCGACAAGCACCTGCGCGAGGTGCATCACCGTTTTCATGGAAAACGGAGGAAGTAAGCGGGGTTCCACGGCCGGCGCCGCGTGTAGCGCGCCGCCATGGCAAAGCAAAAGCGGCTCGTTTCGGAGCCGCTTGTTTGTCTTGTGCCCTGGCGCGTGTTATTGCCGGGGTGCCGCTCAGGCTACTGCCGCAAGTGGTGAGCGTGCCGGTTTCGGCTCCGGCAAAACCCGGTCGGCAATATTTTCGAGCGGCGTGCCGCTATCGAGGAACGCTTCGCAGGCCTTTCGCGCCTGCGCCGGAAGCGCGCCGCTCTTCTTGTAAGCGTCGAAATGCCTCCGGTAGTCCCTGTCGTACAGGGCGCGGAACACCTCCCCTGTAAGATAGTCCCTCTTTTCGTGCAGCTCGCCTAGCAGCTGCGAGTCGGTAAGCCTGGCGCAATCAGTCACGCGGATTCTCCCTTTTCGTTCCAGCAAGTACAACTACCCTTTTCTTCGGAAGTGTGCAAGCGCCGCTGTTACAGGTTCGCGCATGCGCCCAAACGCGCCATCGCCGCGCCTTTTCTGCTAGTATTGCGGTATGAAGCTCGCGTCGTGGAACGTCAACGGCATCCGCGCCGTGGTTAAAAAGGGCGCGTTCCAGGAATTTGTCAAAAAAGAGAAGCCCGACGTCATCTGCCTGCAGGAAACCAAAGCCGAGCGCGGCCAGGCGCAGGTAGACCTGCTCCAGTACGAGGAGTTCTGGAATAGCGCGGAAAAGAAGGGCTACAGCGGCACCGCCATCTTTATAAAAAAGGATATCGAGGTCCTCGACGAGATCCACGGCCTGCCCGAGGACCTCTGCGCGAAGTACAGGCTCCATGAGGACGGGTACGGCGACCCCAATAAGGAGGGCCGGGTCATAGCCATTGAGCTTGAAGACCTCTTCGTGGTGACCGTCTATACGCCTAACTCCAAGGACGACCTTTCCCGCATCCCCTTGCGCCATAAGCAATGGGACCCGGCATTTTTGGAGTATATGAAGCGTTTAGACAAGGAAAAGCCGGTAGCCTTCTGCGGCGACCTCAATGTGGCCCATACCCCCGACGACCTCGCCAACCCCAAACCCAACGAAGGAAAGAAGGGGTTTACGCAGGAGGAGCGCTCCGGCATCGACGCTATGCTGGCGGCCGGGTTCGTAGACACCTTCCGGCTTTTTACCAAGGGGCCGGGCCACTACACCTGGTGGAGCCATTTTGCCCTGTCCCGCGAGCGCAACGTGGGGTGGCGCATCGACTACTGGTTCGTGTCCAGGGCGCTCCAAAAAAGGGTCAAATCCTCCAAAATCCTCGCCAATGTCATGGGGTCGGACCACTGCCCCGTCGTGTTGGAGCTTAAATAAATTTGTATACCAACAAAATACTTTGCTTCTATTTGAAAAATATTTTTGTAACTAGTTTGTGACAAAATACTAAAATGGGTGTAGAGTGGGTTGCGTGGCCATTGACTACAAGGCAACTAGCGAGGGGGTTCGTCACGCGTTGGCTCAAGCGGGGCTTACGACCCATCAAGCTACTATTTATGAAGTGCTCATACAGCGAGGACCGCAGAAGGCCACCCGCCTTGCCTTCTTGGCCGGGGTGCCCCGAACGCTCAGCTATAAGGTGCTGGATGAGCTTGAAACGCTGGGGTTGGTGTCCAGAAAGGACGAGCCGGGCAAAGTATCCGTTTTTGCCCCGACTCATCCGCTTGAGCTAAAAAAGCTGACCGACAAGCGCCTAGAGGAGGCAAAAGAGGCAAACAGGACTCTTGAAAGCACTTTACCCTCCCTAATTCAGGATTTTGACGCGATTTTGGGACATGTGCCCGAAAAAGAGCTGTATGCGCAGGTCGCCCGGTATGCCGGCAAGGCCTGTCTTGAAGAGTTGAGCCTTTCTGAGCGGAAATCCCTGCGGGATGCAATGAGGAGCCTTTCGGTTCGCCTTGAGGGGCTTGTATAAAAGGGATGTTACCGCTTCCCTTCCCCGGACTCAAGGCTTCCGACTTCTGCGGTCCTGGAAAATACAAAAGCCACCGGTAGAGGGTGGAGTTTTTATGTATCCTCGTGCGGTGGCTTGTTTTCGTGTCGGTACTTTATGAGCATTCTTTTTTTACTTGGCCGTTGATCCTCGGTCGGACAAGCGGTTGCGCGGATGTGTTAATCCATTTTTTAGAAGGGTGAGGGATTTACATCCTCCTTCCTAAAGAGTGTTCGTAAAGCGACACCAGGAACCTGCAGATTCCTGTTGTCTTATGTCTGCGCACAGGGCAAGGCGTGACATAAAACTTGTTGTGGAAAGAACTCCTGACTTACGGTAGTCATTCAAACAACTTGAAGAGTGGTTCGAGTGAGTATGTAATCGCTCTCTGCAGTTGATAGTACGCGCTTTAAAAGACAACGTAAAGGACAGCCGTGGGGATAACTGTGTTTATAAGACAGAAAGGACAGTTCTAGTCTACAAAGTGCTTCTTGTGGATGTCTTTTATTTCTGCCGCCTCTACCTCGGCCTGCTTTTCCTTTCCTTCGGCACCCAGCGCCTTGAGTTCTGCCTCTGGAAGCGCCATAAGCTCCCCTGCCCTGCGCTCCAGGTATTCGGGCGTGTTTTTCTTCGGGTCATCCAGCACTTCTTCTAAAAGCGCATGCAGGGTCCAGCCGAACTTAGGGCCTGGCGTTTCGCGTGTAACCTCCATAAGGCGCTTGCCGTCAATGTTCAGCATGCCGACGCTTATCGGGTCGCGCAGGGCTTCGTCTATCATGGCCTGGTACTTGCGGAGCCTAAAGGGCTGCTCCTTGGGGCGACCGGTGCCTATACGGTCGCAGATGCGCAGATGTATGAGCTCCTCTATGTGCTCGGGCCCCACGTTGCGTATGATGCGGCGCACCGCCGAGAGCGTAATCTTGTCCGGGTCGCTGAAAAACATATGCCAACGCACTAAATTTACCGTCAGGGCCACCGTTTCACGTGGAAACTTGAGGGTTTCCAACGCTTTTTTGGTCATCCGGGCCCCTACTACGTCGTGGCCGTGGAACGTCCAATCCTTCTTGCCTTCGTCGTAGCGGCGGCTTCGGGGCTTTCCAATGTCATGAAACAGGGCGGCAAGGCGGACGCTAAAGGGCCAGTTCTTGTCGGCGGCATGCTGGAGGGAGCGCAGGTTGTGCTCCCATACGTCAAAGCGGTGGGCCTGGTTCTGCTCGACGCCTATCCCCTCCTCCAGCTCTGGCACCATGTAGCGCAAAAGGCCCAGCTTCTGGCACAGCTCCAGCGCGTCCATGGGCTTCGGAGAGTTGATAATCCTCACGAACTCCGCCTGGATGCGCTCCTTTGATATCTTCTCGAGCCGGCCGGCGGTCTCTCCTATGGCAGCCAAGGTGTGCCCTTCTATGGCAAAACCGAGCTCGGCCGCGATGCGCACGGCGCGCAGCAAACGCAAGGCATCCTCCTCGAAGCGGGCCTTAGGCTCCCCCACTGCGCGCAGTATCCGCCCCTCTATGTCTTTTATCCCGTCGTAAAGGTCAATTAACTCCCCCGTTGCCGGGCTGTACGCGAGCGCGTTGACGGTAAAGTCGCGCCTTTTAAGGTCATCGGCGATAGTCTGGCTGAAAACTACGCTGTCGGGCCTCCTGGCGTCGCTGTAGCGGCCTTCAAGGCGGTATGGTGTTACCTCTACCACCTTGAGCCTTTCGTCGCTCACGGCGGCGTTTACGACGCCTACGGTGCCGAACTCGTTGGTGTAAAACGTCTCCTCAAACAGCGATTGGATCTCTTCGGGCGTGGCGTTGGTGGTGACGTCCCAGTCTTTTGGGGTGCGGCCCAAAAGGAGATCGCGCACGCACCCGCCTACGACATAGGCCTCGTGCCCTGCCCTCTCGAGCGCTTCGGTCACCCCGCGCACCTCTTGAGGTATCAGGCTGGGCTGTATGTGCATAGGCGAATTCAGTGTGCGGTTAGGGAGAATCGAACTCCCGTCTCCTCCTTGGCAAGGAGGTGTTCTACCACTAAACCATAACCGCTTCGAAGATGACTATAGCATGTTTTTACTGGTAGACTAGCCCTGACGGATTGTATAATCTGCGCTCGTAGCTCAATGGATAGAGTACTTGGCTTCGAACCAAGGGGTTGGGGGTTCGAGTCCCTCCGAGCGCACATCTTAGACTCAAAACCTGCCCTGCGGCAGGTTTTGTGCTTAGATGTGAGCCGGAGCGTTGATTCGCCAGCAGGCGAATCCGCGAGGCAGGGTCGTGCGGCAAAAGCCGCGACGGCGGCTTTTGAACGCCTGACCAGAAGACGCTAAGTCCCTTCTTGCGGTACCGACTCGCGACTACCACAAAGCACTTTCCCCTATCGCGCCAGAGGTGTGGACAGTAAAGCCCTTCAGGGACAAGACATTTGGGGACAACTGTGGATAAAATTGGGGACATGTGTACTAAAAGACGTCTCTGAGGCGACTTTTAAAGTCTAAGTCTGCATATATGTTTCATATGAAACAATATACTGTTAGGGTTCACGTGGAACATGGCTAAAACTATTAAACGACAAGTGGGGGATGTGGGAGAGGGTGTTGCCTGTACCTATTTAAAGGATAGGGGATATTGCGTGCTTGAACGTAACTACCTTAAGCCGTGGGGCGAAATAGATATCGTGGCCCAAAAAGCTCACAAGCTTCACTTTATTGAAGTAAAAAGCGTTAGTGTAACCCATGGTGGGGGAGTTTCACATGGAACAGGGGAGGGAAATGGTTCACGTGGAACCTATCGCCCTGAAGAAAACGTCCACCTGGCAAAGCTAAAACGGCTCCATAGAGCCATTCAGACCTACCTTATAGATCATAAGGTTCCACAAGAAAGGGAGTGGCAAATAGACGTAGCGTGCGTATATTTAGACTTTGGTTCCCGTAAGGCAAAGGTGGAGGTGTTAGAAAACGTTATTTTGTAATGCCTTTCGTAAAGGACATAAAGGACATCGTTAATTTGTGCTACAGTGGCTGTGTTTCAGGGTGTCGTGTGCCGATAGTGCGCTTGTGTGGGGTGGAACATTTAGACGGGGTGTCGTATACCGGTAGTACACCTGCTTTGGGAGCAGGCTGACCCAGTTCGATTCTGGGCACCCCGACCATGGAGAAAATGGACAGAATAACTTTAATTACCAAGGCGGAAGAGGGGTACGAGCTTATTGACTCGGGCAGGGAAGAGAAGCTCGAGCGATTCGGCGAGGTCGTGCTTGCCAGGCCCGACCCACAGGCTTTGTGGCTTAAAACAAGGGAATATGAGTGGAGCCGTGCCGCCGGAACCTATGTTCGGGATGCGGGGGAAGGGAAGTGGACCGGCAATATTCCTAAAGAGTGGACGGCTAAGCTGGGCGAAATAACTATGCTGGTAAAGCCTACGTCGTTTAAGCACACGGGCGTATTTCCTGAGCATGTGCCGGGGTGGAGGTATGTGGGGGAGCAGGTTGCGAAGCGGGGAAGGGGAGTAAGAGTGCTCAATCTTTTCGGATATACCGGAGGCTACACGCTGGCGGCCGCCAAAGCGGGCGCAGAGGTAACCCATGTGGACGCCAGCAAGACTGCCGTGGCGTGGGCGCGCGAGAACGCGGCATTAAACGGGCTCACGGAGGCGCCCATACGGTGGGTTGTCGAGGATGTGCTTGCCTACTTGCGCCGCGAGCTCAAGCGCGGCTCCAAGTACGACGGCATCATTATGGATCCCCCGGCATTCGGCCGCGGGCCGCACGACGAGTTGTGGAAGTTCGAAGAGCATTTCCTGGAGCTCGTGTCCCTGTGCGGGGAGCTTTTAAGCGATGAGCCGCTATTCGTGCTCATAAACGGCTATGCGTCGGGCTATTCGCCCCTGGCGTTTGCGTACAGCCTTGAGGCCGTGCGCGCGAAGTTCGGAGGGGGTATAGAATACGGCGATCTCGCGATAGAGGAGAAGGGGGCCGGTCGCCTCCTGCCGGCGGGCATATTCGCTCGGTGGAGCAATTGATTTGCGAATAATTGGTGGTAGTATCGGTTGAGGATAGTGTGCGCGTGCGTGAGACAGTACTTCCATCGAAAGAGGGAACGATGCCTGAAGAAAAAGAGAGCAGGGAAGCGTCCTTGAAGGAAAGCGACCTTGAGAAGACGCAATCACGCCGTAAAAGGCAGGAGAAGGAAAGGGAGCGCTCGGAATACTGGCGCGAACAAGACCCTAAATACACGGGCTGAGTATGTGCGACAGGGCGGCCATGTGGCCGCCCTTTTGCTTTGTATACAAAAGCCCGCTTGCTTGATAGATTAGGTCTGTAAGCGGGACTAGTTTAATGGTAGAACATCAGTTTTCCAAACTGAGAGCGGGAGTTCGATTCTCCCGTCCCGCACAAAAACAAGGGGTTTGCTATACTGGCCCCCATGACTACTAAACAAATCCTCTATTCGCTGGGCATCCTCCTCGCGCTCGGCGCCGTATTCGCTTTCTTCGCGTCGTTTGCCGAGCCTGTAGGGCCTGCGGTCGAGGAATCCCACGTGCTTGCGGGCACGCTCACCGAGCAGGGCGACTACTTGTACGCGGAGGACAAGGAGTACTACGCGATACAAGCGGCGTATCCCGCCAAGACGCCGCTTGCGCCCGAGGCCGATCGCAAGGCGCGCGCCGCCATAGAGCAGGGGATTGCCGCCGAGATTGCGCGCTTCAAGAGCGACAGCGGGCTCGATACGCTGACCGCCGAAGACGCGAAAATGCAGAACCTGAGCGCCGAGCGCCGGTATGCGCTCGGAATGGAGTACCAAGAGGCGACCTCCACTGGCACGGTCTCGTACGCGTACCAGGCGTACGCCGACACCCTGGGCGCGCACCCTAACCTGTATTACGCGACCTTCGTGTTCGACCGGGAAGGGAACCAGCTCGCGCTTGGCGACCTGTTTGCCGCCAGTTCGACCGCGTACCTCGCGCGCATTTCCGAGATTGCCACTGCGCAGGTAAAGGACGAGCTGACCCGCAGGCTCGGCGGCGCGCCCGGCGACAGCTTCTTTGCCGAGGGAACCGCCCCTGATGAGGGTAACTTCGCTAATTTCGTCATCGACGGCGACGAGCTGGTGTTCCTCATTCCGCCGTACCAAGTGGCCGCGTATGCCGCGGGCTCCTTCGAGGTCCGCATCCCGCGCGAGCAGATTTCGGGCATCCTTAAGCCCGGAATTATGTAGCCGCTCCTGGGCCGCCAAAAGAAAAATCCCCGACTGGTCGGGGATTTTTCTTTCGAGAGGATGCTATTTAACGGCCTCCTTGAGCGCCTTTGCGGGCTGGAACTTCGGTACCCGCATGGCGGGGACCTGTACGGTGGCGCCGGTGCGCGGGTTGCGCGCCTGGCGCGCCGCGCGCATCTTGGTCTTGAAGATGCCGAGACCGGCAACCGAGACCTCGCCGCCGCGCTTGAGCTCGGCCACGATCGCGTCGATCATCGCCTCGACGGCGCGCTCGGCATCGGCCTTGGTCGTGCCCAGGACATCGTGCACTTTTTCCGCTATATCTTGCTTGTTCATCGTCAAAATATGCTGGCTGGTAAAGGTTTTGCCCTGCGCCGCTAGTATATACCGCTCATAAAATGGCGCAACAGAGCCGCAGGGGATAGACAAAAACCAGCTTTCGTTGGAAAGCTGGCTTTTGCAGGGAAAAGCAGGCTGGTTTAGCGGGCGAATTCTATCGCGCGGAGCTCGCGGATGACGTTCACCTTGATTTCGCCGGGGTACTTGAGCTCGTTCTCGATGCGCAGGGCGATGCTGCGGGCCAGCTCGCGCGCCTGGAAGTCGGTCATCTCGTCGGGCTTGACGAACACCCGCACCTCGCGGCCGGCCGATATGGCGTATGACTTCTCGACCCCCTCGAAGGAGTTGGCGATATCCTCTATGTCCGAAAGGCGCTTGATGTACTGCTCGACGGAGTCGCGGCGCGCGCCCGGGCGGCCGCCTGATATGGCGTCGGCCACCTGCACGATGTAGCTCTCGGGCGTCTCGTACGGGTACTCCTCGTGGTGGGCCTGCATCGCCTTGACGACCTCTTCCGAGACGCCGAACTTCTGGAGGATGCGGCGGCCGATTTCCACGTGCGTGCCCTGCACCTCGTGGTCGAGCGCCTTGCCTATGTCGTGCAAAAGGGCGCCCGCGCGCGCGACGGCCGGGTTGGCGCCCAGCTCCTCGGCAAGCATGCCCGCGATGTGCGCCATTTCAACCGAGTGCTGGAGCACTGACTGCCCGTAGGAGGTGCGGAAATGGAGGCGGCCCAGGATCATGAGCAGTTTGGGGTCGAGGTTGAGCACGCCCGTCTCGAAGGCGGCCGCTTCGGCCTTTTCCTTGATTATCTTGTTCACTTCGCCCTTGGTCTTCTCGACCATGTCCTCGATTTTGGCGGGCTGGATGCGGCCGTCGACTATCAGGTTCTCCAGGGCCATGCGGGCAATGGCGCGGCGCAGGGGGTCGTAGCTTGAAAGCACGATGGAGCCGGGGGTGTCGTCTATGATGACCTCGACGCCCGTCGCGCGCTCAAAAGCCTTTATATTGCGGCCTTCTTTGCCGATAATCTTGCCCTTCAGCTCGTCGTTGGGGATGGTGATAGCGGTCGCCATGGTGTCGGAGGCTACCGAGTTGCCCAGGCGGTGTATGGCGGTCGTCAGGATTTCGCGCGCCTTGCGCTCAAGCCGCTCGTGGCCGTCGCGCTCCAGCTTGGCGGCGCGCATCATGAAGTCCTCATCGGCTTCACGCTCGATTTTCTGGATAAGCTCCGCGCGGGCCTCGTCCTTGGTGAGTCCGGCGACCTTGGCAAGCTCGCTGGCGCGCTCGGTTACAAGCGCGTCTGCGCGCTCCTTTATGGCCTTAATTTCCTCTATTTTACCCTTTACGGCCTGTATTTCCTGGTCGAGCTCGCTCTGTTTCTTGTCCAGCGCCTCTTCGCGCTTGAATACGCGCTCCTCGGCGCGGGTGACCTTTTCCGTCTTCTCGGCGGCTGTCGCCTCGGCTGCGGAGACAATCTCCTTTGCCTTGGAATCGGCCTCTTCGGTGGTTTTTTGCGCCTGGACCTGCGCGTCGAGCAGTATCTGCCTGACCTCTATCTCGATTGAGCCTTTACGGGCGAGCACCAAGAGCCAGCGCAGGACATAGCCGAGCGCCGCTCCCCCTAGTGCCGCGAGGCCCAGGAGGGTAAATAATAGTTTTAATGACATAGAAAGGAATCATGAGTTTTTTAGTGAAAGGCACAGCCTCAGAGTAGCAACAAAACACCCTCTCTGCAACGCTAGACGGTGTATGTCAAAATGTAGGCCGTACTTATCCCCATGTACGATTTTTCTTTGCAAAATAAGGCCATATACTAAACGCTATCAGGGCAGAGCCGTGCACGGCTCTGCCCTTTGCCGTGTATGCATCCCTTTATCGATACGCTTTCCGGTAAGTTCGCCGCGCTGGCGGCTTCCGCTTTGGGCGCGCTTTCCATATTCGCTCCCGCAGTGCCGCCTGCCGCTCCTCCGGCCCCGGCTCCTTTCGCGATTGGAATCGCGTATTCGGCGCCTGCGTACGGAACGTTCCCCGTTGCCCCTTCGGCGGGGCAGGTGCTGGGCGAAGAGACGTCCGATGTCGTTACTCATAAAGAACTCGATGAGCGGCTGTACGCATTGCGCCAGGACGTGGCGACGCTTGCGGGTTCGCTTATCGTCCAGCTTTCCTGGGGCCAGAGCCAGCCTTCCTTTATAACCGAATCCCAGTACGAGTCGCAGATCGATTCGATTTACCGGGCCATCAGCCGCTCTTCGTCCGGCGGCATCGCTGATTTCTCAAGCCTTACCGCCGCCGACATCCCGGCGCTCGACTACCTGCCGCTCTCAGGAGGGACGCTTGCGGGCACTCTCACCGTTTCGGCCACCTCGACCCTGGCGGGCATCGCGCTTAATGCCGACTGTAGCGCGCTTGATAACGGCGGCAAGCTCACCGCTGACGCGTCCGGCAACGTCGTGTGCGCCGACGACATTGCGGGCTCGGGCTCGGGCACGCCGGGCGGGTCCAGCGCGCAGGTCCAGTTCAACGACGCGGGCGACTTCGGCGGCGACGCGGGCTTTACCTACAACAGTGCCGCGGACCGCCTCACGGTCGGCTTTGCGAGCACTACCGCCGTTTCTGCTGATTACGTCTCGACGGCCGGCTTGGCTGTTTCGGGCATTCCAAGCGCGCTCCTGAAGACCGTCGGCGGCGTCGTGTCTGCCGCGGTGGCGGGCACCGACTACCTCACGTCTGCCGACGTGGCGGCGTACCCGTTCCCCAGCAACGCCACTTCGACTTTGATTACGTTCAGTGGCGGATTGAGCGGCTCGCTCACCGGCAACGCCTCGACCGCCACCGCCCTCCAGACCCCTCGCACCATCAACGGCGTCACCTTCGACGGCACGGCGGACATCACCGTCGCGGCGGCCTCCTCCACGCTCCTTGCAAACAACAACACGTTCAGTGGCACCAACACCTTCAGCAACACCGTCACCGGCTCCATCACCGGCAACGCGGGCACGGTAACCAACGGGGTCTACACCACGACCTTCAACTCGCTCTTCGACCCGCGCTTCGTCACCCAGCTTGCAGCCACTAGCTCTGTCGCGAGCATTATCACTCTCCCGAATCTCTCTCTGCCGTACGGCCAGCTCACGGGTACCCCCGCTATCGCCGCGTACCCGTTCGTCTCGAATGCGACGTCCACTAAGCTCACGTTCTCCGGCGGCATTCTCTCCCTGGCCTCGACCACTGTCGGGAGCGGCGCACAGGCCGGCGGGCTCACCGTCTCGGGCGGCGCGACCACCACCGGCAGCGCGTATGTAGGCGGGAACCTGGGCATCGGCGTCAGCGCCCCGTCCGCAAGGCTCGACATAGGCAATGCGGGCGGCGTGAAGCTGGCTAACGGCTTGTATTCGGGCCAGCTTAAATCCAGCGATACGAGCGTAGGGCTCGACGGCCTCGTTGTCCGCACTGGCGACGATGCGCAGTACGGATCGCTGACGCTCAGCGGCCTGTTGGCGATGTTCAACCCTATTATCAGCAGCGGCGGCGGCTTCATGAATGCCGACTTGTCCGAGTACAGGACGCTTTTCAACCAGGATAATATCGGAACGGTCGTTACGGCGTCCGGCGGGCAGTATTCCTGGAGCAGCGCGACCGGCTTCGGGTTTTCGGGCGCTGCCGATACGGGCCTGGCGCGGCTCAGCGCGGCCTCCGTCAAGGTAACGGACGGCTCTTCAGGCTTCGGAAGCCTTGTTGCAAGCTCTGTCGGCCTTGGCACCACCACGCCCGGCTCCATACTCTCCGTAAACGGCGTCGCCAACTTCACGCCCGCTACTTCGACCTTTTACTCGACCGGCGGCATCAACCTGGCGGGCGGCTGCTTCGCCGTTAACGGCACGTGCCTGAGCGCGGGCAGCGCGCTTGCATTCTCCTATCCGTTCTCCTCCAATGCCACTACGACCCGGCTTTCGTTCAGCGGCGGCCTGCTCTCGCTCGCCTCCACCACTATAGGCAGCGGTACCCAGGCAAACGGCCTTACGATATCGGGCGGCGCGACCACCACCGGCAACGCGTACTTCGGCGGAAGCATCGCGGTGGGAACGACCACCCCGAGCGCCACCTTCGCGGTTACGGGGAGCGGGTACTTCAGCGGGGGCCTGACGACCGGCTCGATACTGTCGAGGCCGACCGCGAACTACTGGGCCGACACTGGCGCGGTCAATAACGTGGGCGTCGGCGGACGCCTCTTTGTCGGCTCCAACTACCGCAACACCGGCCACAAGAACACCTGGGATCTGTATCTTAACGGCGTCGCGTCCTGGATAGACGGCGAGGCGACCATGGGCTACTACGACACCCGCTCGCAATTGGGCGTGCTTTCGGGCCAGGGGCGCGTGGCCATAGCCGCCTCAAGCCGGTCGTCCGACAACGTGGACGGAAGCTCAACCGATACGGCCGCCATCGGCGTCGCCGCGTTCGCCCTTAACAACAGCACGAGCACGCCCAAGAAGACGGCATGGGCGTTCTACGGCCACGCGACGCATCTGGAAGACAACAGGTTCACGACCGCGATGGAGCTCGACACGAACTCCTACAAGCCGCTGGTGAACGTAAGCCCGTACCTCATGGGCTCGGACGGCACGACGGCCGGCCTGTGGCTGGGCGTGGGCGGCGAGGACGCCGCATACGTCGCTGCGGGCAACACGTACCACGGCTATACGGCGGACGACATAGAGCCGGTCTCGGTGGCGCTGGGCATCGTTAACTCGGTGAGCGCTATTGCTGACAACGTGTTCGCGAAAGGCATCGTGATCCAGGACGGCGCCCTCCTGGAGGATGCCAACAATCGCTCAATTTGGGCGCAGATAGCCGACGGCCAGATGCTCGACTTCAAGTACGGAGGCGGCGCGAGCTCGACGGTCGGCCAGATATTCTCGCAGGCCAACGGCGGCTCGCCGAACAACCAGACGCACCTCGTATTCGCCAAGACGGGCCTGGATATCCGCGGCGTGAAGTCGACCGATTACATGCAGGAGAACAAGCTCCTCCAGCTCATCGCGCCCGCGACCTCCGGAGACACCAACTATTTCGTGCTGACGCCGGGCGTGGCGGGGAGCAATGCGGTCACGTTTGCCGCTACCGGCACCGACGCGACGGTGAACATAAGCCTGATGCCTAAGAGCGGCGGGGTCGGCATCGGCACCTCCAACCCGCTGGGTACGTTTGATGCGGCGAGCACGCACGGGAGCGGCGTGGGCGGCATCGGCCTGGTGTCGCGCGACACGGTCAATGCGAACTCCAACCCGTTCATCTACAGCTACAAGGTGGGCGGCTCCGGCGGCGCCGCGGCCAACCTCGGCCTCAACCTGTACTTCAATTCAAGCGGCACGGGCGGCCAGCGCATCAACACCGGCAAGAACGGCTGGGCGTTCTACAGCGATACGCGCTCGACCAATGACGCAAGCTTCGACCTCCAGCAGGTGAGCTCCGGCGGCGCGCTCACTACCGTCGCGACCTTCGCCGCCGGCGGCAATGTCGGCATCGGCACCACGACGCCGGGCTCGCTCCTCTCGGTCGGCAACAGCAATGGCATCAACTTTTCGACCGCCACCTCGACCTTCAATACCACCGGCGGCATCAACATCGCGTCAGGCTGCTTTGCCGTCAACGGCACGTGCATCACTGCGGGCGGCGGGAGCGGCGCGGCGTACCCGTTCGGCCTTGCCGGCAACGCGACCTCGACTTTGACCCAGTTCAACGGCGGACTTACCGCGTTCGCGTCCTCGACCATAGGCGACGGCATTGCGGGCCTTGTCATATCGGGCAACGCCACCACCACCGGCAATACGTACCTGGGCGGAACCGTGGGCGTGGGCACGAACTCGCCTCTGGCCAACTTCGAGGTGTACGGCACGGCAAGCACCATAGCGTCCTATGTTACGGCCACGAACGCGGGAGGGCAGGCGGAGCTCCAGGTGCGCAACAGCAGCGCCGCTGGCAGCAGCAACGCCCTGCGCGTCGGCGTGTTCGGCGCAAGCAAGGCGACATCGGGCGGGTTCATCCAGAACGGCGGCTTCATCGATTCCGGTCCGTCCCTTGCCGGCGGGCTCTCCGTCATGGCGCGCGCCAGCGCGGGCGCCCTGCGCTTCTATACCGGCGGCTCGGCGGACGCCAACGAGCGCCTGCGCATCACTTCCGCGGGCAGCGTCGGCGTCGGCACTACCTCGCCCTCCGGCAGGCTCACCGTGTGGGGCTCGGACGCAGCGTCCTCCACGCTTTCGTTCAATATCGTCAACAGCGCCTCGAGCACCGTGTTCGCGGTGTTCAACGGCGGCAATGCCCAGCTTTCGGGGACGCTCACCCAGAGCTCGGACGCTAGGCTCAAGAAGAATGTTGTGGGGCTCGACGCGTCCACTACCCTGGCCGCGCTCGAGCAGCTCGACCCGGTCACGTTCAACTGGATAGACCGCAGCAAGGGGAGCGCGCTCCAGATAGGCTTCATCGCGCAGGATGTGCAGAGATTGTTCCCCGACCTCGTCTCCACCACGTCGCCGACGGCGCTCACCCCCAACGGCACGCTCGGCGTCAACTACATCGGCTTCATCGCGCCCATCATAAAAGGCATCCAGGCCCTGGCCGAGCAGGTAAAGATGCTCGCGTCGGCCGTGACAGGATTCGCGGAGAGCTTTACGAGCAAGGAGGTGCACGCGACCGACCAGTTGTGCGTGGGCAGCACCTGCGTGACCGAGGCGCAGTTGCAGCGGCTCCTGGCGGGCCAGGGCATGCAGGGCTCGGCCCCTGCGCCCGCTCCCGAGCCCGCGGCGCCCGAAGAGCCTTCCTCTGAGGCGACGTCTACGCCGCAGTTCCCGGAGTCAGATGATGCTGCCGCTGATGAGCCGCCCGCTTCCGAGGAGGCTGCAAACGAGGCTCTTGCCGAGCAGGCGCCCGACTCAAGCGTGGGCGCGGATGCAGAGCAGGAAGAGCCGGCCGCGCCGGCTGAAGAGCCCGCCCCTTCGGGCGATAGCGCCGCCGCAAATGAAACAGCCGCCGAACCGGCGACTGCTCCTGCGGCCCAGTAAAAGCCGGTTACTTCTTTGCGGTAGGCGTGGCGAGGCCCTTTTGGGTGAAAATTGCGTCCACCAGGCCGTACTTCTTGGCGTCTTCCGCCATCATGAAGTAGTCGCGGTCGACGTCCTTCTCTATCTTCTCGAGCGTCTGGCCGGTGGCCTTTGAAAGTATCTTGTTGAGGCGCTCGCGGGTGGCGATGATGTGCTTGGCGGTGATCTCGATGTCGGTCGCCTGGCCCTGGGCGCCGCCCCACGGCTGGTGGATCATGACCTCGGCGTTGGGGAGCGCGAAGCGCTTGCCCTTCTGGCCGGCGGCCAAAATGACGGCGGCGGCCGATGCGGCCATGCCGACGCACACGGTCGCGACGTCGGGCTTGACGTGGTTCATGGTGTCGAGGATGGCGAGGCCGGCCGAGACCGAGCCGCCCGGGGAGTTTATATACAGGTGAATGTCCTTCTTCGGGTCTTCCGATTCGAGGAAGAGGAGCTGGGCGATGACGAGGTTGGCCATGCCGTCCTCTATGGGGCCGGTGAGGAAGATGATGCGCTCCTTGAGGAGGCGCGAGAAGATATCGAAGGCGCGCTCGCCGTACGGCGACTTCTCGATGACCATGGGCACGAGCTGGGCGCGGATATCGTTGTTATTCATGCGCCCAGTATAGAGCTTGACCATGCAACTATCAAGCGTGATAATAAAAGGACAGGGCTCTGACAGTTCTTTCGTTCGAAAGAACCCTCCGGGTTCTCAAAGAGGTCAGCTTCGGCTGGCCTCTTTTTCTTTTGTTCTACGAGTGTAAAAAACCCCGGACTCGCGTCCGGGGGGTTGCCGCGTTAGTGCGCGTGATCGTGCGCCGCGGGCTCGCCGGGGCTCGTGTCGCCCTCCAGGAGCTTGAGCACCTTCTCGTTGCGGAGCACCGTTTCTATGTGGATGCGCACCAGGTCGGGCTTGGCGTCGGGGAAGTGCTCCAGGGCGTGCTTTATTTCAGCCTCGACCGCCGCCTCGTCGGCTGCCACTTTCTCGTCTTCGGCGATTTTGTTCAGTACGAGCTGGAGCTTGGCGCGCTTGCGGGCCTGGTCGCGGAACTCGTTCTTTATGTCCTCCTCGGTCTTGTTCGCGCGCTTGAGGTAGTCGTCCATGGTGAGCCCCATGCGCTCGACGTCCTCGCGCATCTGGGCGAGTATCTTGTGCAATTCGCTCTCGACGAATATCGAGGGCACCTCGGCGTCCGACTTCTCGAGCAGGGCCTCTATGAGCTTGCCGCGGCGCTTGTCGCGCGCCTGGCGCGCCTTCTCTTCGGTGATGCCCTTTGCTATCTGCTCGCGCAGGGCGGCTAGCGAGTCGAACGCGCCGAGCGACTTGGCGAACTCGTCGGTCACCTCGGGAAGAACTTCCTTGCCCTCTGCGTCCTTGGTAGCGCGGCTCTTCTGGAGGTCGGCGACCGTCTTGTCCACCTCTTCCTGCGTGGCGGGCTCGGCCTCTTCAAGCGGCGTCTTCTCGTGGAGCTTCTTCCAGTCCTTGGGCGCCTCGACCGAGGGGTAGACGTGCACGCGCACGGCGAGGCCCACCGGGTTGCCCGGGGCGAGCTTGGTAATGGCGATGTTCGGGCGGCCCACCGGATCTATGCCGTGCTCCTGTATGAGCTCGATGTAGAAATCCTTCATGAACAGCTCGACGGCCTCCTCGAGGACGGCGACTTCGCCGACCTGCTTGAGCGCCATGTCGGCGGGTACCTTGCCGGGGCGGAACCCGGGCAGGGTCATGCGCCCGGCCAGGTGCGCGAGCGCCTGGGCGCGGTACGGCTCGACGGCGTCGTAAGGGATGTCGGCGGCAAGCTCCGCCTGCGAGTCGGGCAGGTTCGAGCGCGCGAAGAGCTTCGCGATGTCGGTGAATTTCTTCCCGTCCGAAGACGGCGATCGCCCGGGTGTTTCCATCCGGGCGATAGTAGCAGATTTGCGCCGGCTTTACAAAGCGTCGTTGAGGCTCGAGACGTCGGCATCGCCGCCGCTCGTCTGCGTCGCGTTGAGGTCGGATTCTATGCCTGCGGCGTCGTTTGCGGCCGGAGCGGGGGCGCTCTCCTGCGCCTCCTGCTGTTCCTGCGTCGCCTGGAGCGCCTGGGCCGCGTCCTGCGCCTGCTGCTTCTGCTGCTGGGCGCGGAAGAAGTAGAATCCTCCCGCCGCGAGAATCGCCACGATGACTACCGCCGCGGCCAGGGGGCCGATGTTGCCGGAGCGGGGCGCCGGCTTTGCGGGGAACGGGCTCTGGTTCTGCTCGATGTTCGGGGTGTCCATAAAAATGATTATGATGCTGATAATTAATTAGAACCAGTCGTTATGCCAGCTTCGGCGTTGGCGGCATGCAGGGCTTTTATGAGGTCGCTCTTTGCGAGGGCGAGCGCGGATTCTGCGGCCTTGACGGCGGCGCGAACGGCGGGAATGCCCGCTTTGGGGGTCTCGGAGGCCATGGCGGTCTCGAGCGCGGCGTTGGCGGCGAGTATCTTGTCGTTCGCGGCGGAAATGTCGGCACGCGCGGTCGCGAGCATCTCCGTGGAGCCGCTCATGTCATGGCCCTTTCCGGCCTGCGCGTCGATGTGCGCGTCGATGCGGTCGGCGATGGAGGCGAGCTTGGACGAGGCGCCGGCGAGGCGGTCGGATACGCGGCCCACCAGCCCCTCTACGCGCGCGCCGAAGCGCTCGCGGGCCTTGGAGCGGGCGCCGTCGGCGCGCTTCTCCATCTCGTCGCGCTTCTTCTCGATAGCCTCCTTGATGGCTGCGACGCGCGCCCTGGCCATGCCGACGGTGGTGGAGCCGAGCGCGCGGGTCGTGGAAGCGATGCTTTTCACGGAAGGGCCGAGCTTGGGCAGCGAGCCGGGGGCGGCGGGCTTGGTGGTCGAAGCCTGGGCCTCGGCCTGCACGCTAGCGCGCAGGGCCGGCGCCTGCGCGAGGGCGGATGCGGGAGCGAGCGCGGCGAGGGACAGGGAGAGCGCGATTATCTTTTTCATGGTCGTTTGGGTTAAATGAATATGAAGGTAGGTAAAGTATACGTGAAAATGCCCGCCTATTGAGACGGGCATTTGGGGAGAACGTTACAGCGGCGCTTAGAAGCGCTCAACGGGGCGGGCTATGCGCCCATTTTTTGGCGGTAGAGCTCGACGGACTTCTTGACGGCCTCGAGCGCGGCCGCCTTGTCATAGACGCCTTTTATCTCGACCGGGGCCGGCTTGCCCTTGAGCGCCTTGTAGGTCTCGAAGAAATGCTGGAACTCCTTGAGGCTGTGCTTGTTGACGTCCGCCAGGTCCTGCACGTCCTCCCAGCGCTTGTCCTCGACCGGCACGGCGATGATTTTATAGTCGGATTCGCCGCCGTCCACCATGTCCATGACGGCCACGGGGCGCACGGCCACCAGGATGCCCGGATGCAGGGGGAAGGTCGTGAGCACGACGACGTCGAGGGGGTCGCCGTCCTCCCAGAGGGTCTGGGGCGCGAAGCCGTAGTCGAACGGGTAGGGCGCCGAGGAGTAGTTGGCGCGGTCGAGCTTGATGAGCCCGGTCTCCTTGTCCACTTCGTACTTGTTCGCCGAGCCTTTGGGGATTTCTATAATGACGTTTATCTCCTGGGGGGCGTCATCGCCCAGCGGTACATCGTGCCAGAGGTTCATAAAGAATAGGTTGACTTGATAACCCACTCATCATATATAGTGGGGCTGGATAGCGCAATCGCGCGCCTATGCCCCAAGGAGGTGTAATTGAAGATTCGCGGTGTAGTCCATGCCTACGAGAAGGGCGCGCCACAGTCGGGAGAAGTCCAGATTGACAAGGCGCGATGGGTGGAGGGTCCGGTCCAGGAGTTCGAAGAAAGGGACGTCGCTCGCGGCGCCGTTCTTGCGTATGCCGAAGGCAGGGTGCGCTTGGAGGTCCTTGCCCTCTATCCGGCTGATGGCGAGGACGGCTACGAGTACAAGATACTCTGCGGCGTAATCGAGCCGTCGTCGACGCGCCGCGCGTTCAAGCTGCTGAGGAAGCTCCCGTGGTGGGAGTGGAAGTACGCGCCCGAACCCGCGCAAGCGTAAAGCGAAAAAGCCGCCCCGTGCAAGGGGCGGCTTTCTTTTTTTATCCGTATTACTCGGCCTCCAAAGGCGGGGGCGCTATGTCGGCTGGGTTCGGGGCGTCCTTGCCCACGATATCGTCTGCCGGCTTGCCGCCGACCGACTGTATGTCGAGCCTCCAGCCGGTGAGCTTGGCCGCCAGGCGCACGTTCTGGCCGCCGCGGCCTATCGCGAGGCTCTGCTGGTCGTCCGCGACCTGCACGCTCGCCTGGTGCTGGTCCTCGTCGAGGTCCACCGACAGTATCCGTGCCGGGGAGAGCGCCTCCTCGATGAACGCCTTGGTGTCGTCGTTCCACTCGATGATGTCTATCTTCTCGCCGCCGAGCTCGGAGGTGACGGTCGAGACGCGCACGCCGCGCTGGCCCACAAGCGAGCCGACCGGGTCCACGTGCGGGTCGCTTGAGGCGACGGCCACCTTGGAGCGGCTGCCGGCCTCGCGGGCAATCGCCTTGAAGACAACCGTGCCGTGCGCCACCTCGGGCACCTCGAGCTCGAAGAGCTTCTTGAGGAAGTCCGGATGCGCGCGCGACATGCGCAGGTAGATGCCGCGGGGAGACTCCTCTACCTGGTAGAGGAGCGCGCGGATGCGCTCGCCCTGGCGGTAGCGCTCGCCGGGGATCTGCTCGTCGTAGGGGAGTATGCCGGTGGCGCGGCCGAGGTCAACGTAGATGTTGCCGCGCTCCATGCGCTGCACCGTGCCCGAGATGATGTCGCCCTCCTTGGCTCCGTACTCGGCGACCACGGACACCTTCTCGGCCTCGCGGATCTTCTGGATGATGACCTGCTTTGCGGTCTGCGCGGCGATGCGGCCGTAGTCGTCCTTTGTTTCGAGCGGGAAGACAAGCTCTTCGCCCACCTGCACGTCGCGCTTGATGAACTTGGCGTCGTCCAAAAGGATGTGCTGTTCGGGGTTGTAGAGGGGGAGCTTCTCGACCGGGTTGCCCTCGGCGTCGAGCTCGGGCTCGGCCTCCTCCTGCGCTTCGTCCTCCTCCATGCGCACGGTCGTGTCGTCTACGACCTCCTTGACCTGCTCGAACTCGGTCGTGCCGGTGCTCATATCGAGGCGGGCGCGGATGACCTGGCCCTTCTTCGCGTATTCCTTCTTATAGGCGGTCGCCAGCGCGGCCTCTATCGCCTCGATGACGCGCGCGCGGGGGATGCCCTTCTCCTCCTCGAGCTCGCCGAGGACCGAGTTCATTACCTTTAAATCCATCATATGCGGATGCGGTGGTTAAGCTTTGTAAGTCTGAAGGGTTTTCCTTAAGAAAAAGAAAAACCGCCCACTCGGGGCAGTCATTCAGATACGCTTATCCTACGCCCGCTCCGGCAATTTGTCAATCGTGCCGTATACTTAGGTGCACATGCGCGCTGACGACCGTCTTTTCGGGCAGTTCTTGGTGGATGCGGGCCTGCTCACGCGCTCGCAGCTTGGCGACCTCTCGCACAGCAGCGCGCCGCTTTCAAAAACGCTTGTGGACTTGGGGCTCATGGGCGAGGACGAGGTGCGCCGCGCGCAGGCCCACGCGCTGGGCGTCCCGTTCGCCGTGGTGGACCCGCACGACATTCCCGTCGAGGCGCTGGCGCTCATTCCCGAGCCGCTCGCGCGCTCGCGGGAGATAATCGCCTTCGCGGCGGACGAGGCGCGCGTCCTCGTTGCCGTGCTCGATCTGGCCGACCTTGATGCGCTCTCGGCGCTGGAAGCGGACGGCGGCTTCGGCGGCCGGCGCGTGGTGCCGCACCTGACGACCCGCGAGACCCTCAAGCGCGCGCTCCTCAAGTACCAGAAGCATCTAAGGGACACGTTCGGCGAGCTGTTAAGCGACGGCCGGCACGTCGCCGAGGCGCTCATAGGCCATGCGCTTTACAGCCGCGCCGGGGGCGCGCATGTCGATATCTCGACCCATGGCGCCCTGGTGCGCTACCAGGTGGGCCATGCATTACACGAGGCGATGCGCCTGCCGGCCCAGGCGGGCCACGCGCTCGCGCGCGAATTGAAGATCCTGGCGCGGCTCCTGCCGGTGGCCCGCCCCCAGCAGGGCGCGTTCGCGATGGACAAGCATGGCGATACGGTGCATGTGAACGTCTCCGTGGTGCCGACGGTCGGCGGCGAGCGCATCCACATGCGCTTGGCGCGCCGCGCTTCGGGTGCCGAGGGCTATACGCTCGAGGCGCTGGGGCTCCACGGCGAGGGCCTGGCCGCCCTGCGTCTGTGTTTGGGGCGCCGCCGCGGGCTTGTCGCAGTGTCGGGCGCGCCGCGCTCGGGCAAGAGCGCGCTCCTGTACGCGATGCTCGACCTCCTCCAGCACCCGGGCGTCTCCGTGGCGACCGTGGAAGAGCGCATCCTGCGCCGCCTGCCGCACGCGGCGCAGACCGAGCTTAAGGACGGTATCTCCTCGGGGGCCGCCCTGCGCGCCGCCCTGCGCCAGCATCCCGACGTGCTTTTGCTCGGCCACGTGCGCGACCAGGAGAGTGCGTCGCTCGCCGCCGCCGCGGCGGCGCGCGGCATCTTCGTGCTGGCGGCGTCAGACAGCGCTGACGAGGGCCTCCTTTCGGATGCGGCCGGCGCGCTCGTGCGCGTGGCGCTGGCGCGCCGGCTGGCGACCGACCAGTTCGCTGTCGCGCGTCCGCTTTCCCGCCCCGAGTCTGTCGCGCTTGAAGGGGCGGCCGACTTCGCCCGCGTGTACGAGGCGCTCAAGGACGAGCAGGTCATAGAGCAAGGCGTCGCATGGAAGGATATCGCCTTCGCCCGCCCGACCCCTTCAACGGGGCATCCTGACGGCTACAGCGGCGTCGTGGGCCTCCAGGAGGTCATAGCGCCCGGTTTCGATACGTTGAATATTGCGGAAGACGCCCTCTTCAAGGCCGCGCAGGGGCTCACCAGCGCCGAAGAGGCGATACGGCTTTCTGCCGAATAAGGGGATGCGCTTCCGCGCTTTTTCGGAATGATATAGTGCGTAGGTGGCAAAGAAACGCCTCGTTATCGGCAACTGGAAGATGTACGTTACGTCGCCCGACGCCGCGAAGAAGTTCGCGGGCGCCCTGCGCAAGCGGTCGCGGGCCTGGCAGGGCGTTGACGCGTGGCTCGCGCCCGCGTTCCCGCTCGTCCCCTCGCTTGCCGCCGCGCTCAAGGGCTCGGCAATAAAGACGGGCGCCCAAACCGTCTCCGCGCACGCGGGAGGCGCGCACACCGGCGAGGTGCCGGCCGCCATGCTCAAGGCGCTGGGCGCGTCATTCGCCATAGTCGGCCACTCCGAGCGCCGCGCGCTGGGCGAAACAGACGAGCAGGTCCGCGCCCAGGTGCATGCGGCGCTGTCCGCGGGCCTCACCGCGGTGCTGTGCGTGGGCGAGACCGAGCGCGAGCCTGACGGCTCGCACTGGGCGCAGGTCGTCAACCAATTGCATCGCGGCCTGCACGGGCTAACGCCCGCGGCAGGGAAGCTCATCGTGGCGTACGAGCCCGTGTGGGCGATAGGCAAGAGCGCGCAGGAGGCCATGCGCGGCGAGGAGCTCGAGGAGACCGCCATATTCATACGGAAAATCCTCTCGGAGGCATTGGGCCGCGAGGCGATGGCGAAGGTGCCCATACTGTACGGAGGCTCGGTCGAGCCTGAGAACGCCGGCGCGCTCATACGGGAGGGCGGCGTCAACGGGTTCTTGGTGGGCCACGCCAGCGCCGATGTCGATTCGTTTATAGGAATACTTAAGGCCGTGGGGCCCGTTAAGACAAGCCATGCAAGGAATAAGAAGCATTAGGGACGCGGACGTGAGCGGCAAGCGCGTCCTCGTAGCGGTAGATTTCAACGTGCCGATGAGGGACGGGCTCATAATTGACGACGCGCGCATCCGCGCCGCCCTGCCCACGCTCGAATTGCTGGCGGGGCGCGGCGCGAAGATAACCGTCATGACGCACGTGGGCCGGCCGGGCGGGAAGGTCGTGGAAGAGCTGAAGGTGGCGCCCATAGCGCGACGCCTGGGCGAGCTCATGAAGCGCCGCGTGACGGTCGCGCCCGAGGAGAGCGATTTCATGATGCTTGAGAACCTGCGCTTCGACCCGCGCGAGAAGGAGGGGGACATGGGGTTCGCAAAAGAGCTGGCGGCGTACGGCGACCTGTACGTGAACGAGGCGTTCTCCAACAGCCACCGCGCGCATGCGTCTGTCGTGGGGGTGCCGCAGCTCTTGCCCGGCTACGCGGGCGTTCGGCTCATGGAGGAAACGGACAAGCTCCAGGAGGCGCTCACGCCGCCGCAGGGCGCGCTCGCGATAATCGGGGGCGCCAAGTTCGAGACCAAGCAGCCCCTGATAGAGAAGCTCCTGCCGCACTACGCGCGCATACTCCTCGGGGGCGCTTTGGGCAACGACGTCATAAAGGCGCGCGGCCTGCCGGTGGGCGCCTCGCTCGTGTCATCCGTTCCCGCGAGCGTCGCCATTGCCAGCGACGAGAAGCTCGCGGTCGCGGCCGACGCCGTCATGGAGAAGGTGGGCGGCCCCGTTGATAGTCCCAAGGAGTCGCGCACCGGGCTTGTTGTAGACGTGCGCGCCGACGAGCGCATCGTGGACGTCGGGCCCGTTACGGCCGACGCATGGGCGCAAGTGGCCGAGGAGGCGCCGTTCGTCCTGTGGAACGGCCCCTTGGGCGTATATGAAGAAGGGTATGCCGCGGCGAGCGACCTCATGGCGCGGGCCCTGTCGCGCTCGAAGGCGCGCGCGGTCGTGGGCGGCGGCGACACCGCCGCGGCGCTCGGCAAGTACTCGTTCGATCCGCAGAAGGTCTTCCTTTCGACCGGCGGGGGCGCCATGCTCCAGTTCCTGACCGAGGGCACGCTGCCGGGCATCGAGGCTTTGAAAAATTCCAAGTAGGTATATAGTTACGGCAGAGAGCCCAGTAAAGGGAGGAAGCAATGCCGGGATGCAAGCAGCTGAGCCACGACTACCGGATTCGCGGCGCGAACGACAATACCCGCGTCGAGCCGAACACCGGGGAGTGGGACAAGAACCCTGTCCCGTTCCGCAAGGACGGGAACGCCGGGAACCGCTTGTACGATTCTCAAGGGCTGAATATAATCGCAGTCGCGCTGGTAATCGTGCTTGCCGCGGCGGTGGTGTACTTGGTGCGCTAGGCGGAAATCCGCAAAAGACGTCCGCAACGCGAAAGCCGCGGCCCCTTCGGGCCGCGGCTGGCTGTTTTTTCATATCTGCGGCTCTGTCTGGTGCATCTTCTGCGGGATGAGGTGCACGTGCACGTGCGGCACGTCGGTGCCCACCAGCCCCAGGCGCACGAAGTCGGCGTCGTGCTTTTCCTTAAGCTCCAAGGCAACGCGCTTCGCGGCGCGGAACACCTTGTCTGAAAGCTCGTCGGGCATGTCGGTAAACCAATGGTAGTGCGCGCGGGGTATAAGCAGCGTGTGGCCCGGCGCTTTAGGGTGTATATCGAGGAACGCGACCACCGTGTCGTCCTCATATACCTTCTGCGAAGGGATTTCGCCTTTGGCTATCTTGCAAAAGATGCAGTCGTCCATGCGCCTAAGTATACTAAATACTCATGAAAGAGTACGTGGTACGGGAGCGGCTGCACGACAACCTCCTCGAGCACCTCATGCTCGCGCGCGGCGTGGCGCCCGAGGGCTTCGCCGACTTCCTGGAGCCCGACTATGTAGCGCACAGCCACGACCCGTTCTTATTGCCGGGCATGGAAGCGGCGGTCGGGCGCATCATCGCTGCCATAAAGGGCAGTGAGCCGGTGTGCGTGTGGAGCGACTACGACGCCGACGGCGTGCCGGGCGGCGTCATGCTCGCAGGCTTCCTGCGCGAGATGGGGCTTTCAGTGCGCCACTACATCCCGCACCGCCACAAGGAGGGCTACGGGCTCAATATAGAAGGACTGGAGGAGCTGGCGTCCGCGGGCACCAAGCTCGTTATTACCTGCGATTTGGGCACTACTGAAGTAGAGCAGATAGCGTACGCGAATTCCCGCGGCATGGACGTCATCGTCACCGACCACCACCTCGAGCCGGCCGTCCTGCCCGACGCGCTCGCGATCATCAACCCTAAGCTCAAGGCGAGCAGGTACCCGTTCGACGGCCTGTGCGGCGCGGGCGTCGCGTGGAAGCTGGTGCAGGGCGTGCTGTCGAGATACCGCCCGGAGACATTCGCGGAAGGAAGGGAGAAATGGTACCTCGATTTGGTGGGCATCGGCACGCTTTCGGATATGGTGCCCCTGGTGGGAGAGAACCGCATGCTGGGCGCGTTCGGCCTGCGGGTGATGCGCCGCGGGCGCAGGCCGGGGCTCGCGGCGCTCTTGAAGCTTTTGCGCATACAGCCCCGCACGCTCACCGAGGACGACATCGGCTTCATGGTGTCTCCGCGCATCAATGCCGCGTCGCGCATGGACAGCCCTGAGGCCGCGGCCCGGCTGCTTGCGACGGAAAGCTCCGAGGAAGCGGGCGCGCTCGCGCGCGCGCGCAACAAGATTAACGACGAGCGAAAGGCGCTCGTTGCTACGACCGTAAAGGAAGCCAACAAGCGACTCGCGCTCGGCGGGGCTGAAAGCCCAGTCATCGTCATAGGGAGCCCGTCGTGGCGGCCCGGGATACTGGGGCTCGTCGCCAACTCGCTCGTGGAGGCGCACCGCAAGCCCGCGTTCGTCTGGGGCCGCGAGGGCGGCGAGCTTCTGCGCGGCAGCTGCCGCTCGGACGGCGTTGCGAACGTCGTCGAGCTGATGCATGCGGCGCAGGCCGCTGCGGGCGTGTTCGACCACTGCGGCGGGCACGCCGCGTCGGGCGGGTTCGCGCTTGAGGAGTCGCGCGCGCACGAGCTTCCCGGCGCGCTCAGCAGGGCGTACCAAGCGATGGAAAAAGAGGGCGCTTCCGCGAAAGAGGTTGTCGTGGATCGCGAGCTCGACCTCTCCGAGCTGCTGCGCACGCTCGGCCACCTCGACCGGCTCGCACCCTTCGGCATCGGCAACCAGAAGCCCTTGTTCATATTCCCCAACGCGACGGTCGGCTCTTTAAAGACCTTCGGCAAGCAGAAGAACCACCTGCAGGTATCCCTGGCGGACGAGTTCACCCGCGTGGACGGCATCGCGTTTTTCTCCACGCCCGAGTCGTTCACTAAAAAAGCCGCAACGGGCGATAGGGTAGACGTCGTGGGCCACGTCGAGCGCGACTGGCGCGGCTCGCCGCGCGTGCGCATCGTCGATATTCTATAGTTGCTATACTCCACCTATGCAGGAAATCCTTTTGTTTACCGACGGCGCGTCCAAGGGCAACCCGGGGAAGGGGGGCTGGGGCGCCGTTGTCGCGGGGAATGGGAAAGTGGTGGAGCTCGGCGGGGCCGAGGGGCACACCACCAATAACCGCATGGAGCTCATGGCCGCGCTGAGGGGCCTTCAGCACGCCAAGAGCCTCCCGCCCGGCCCGCGCATCCTGCGCACCGACTCTTCCTACGTCATAAACGGCATCACCAAATGGGTGCACGGCTGGCAGAAGAACGGCTGGCAGACCAAGGAGAAGAAGGATGTTTTGAATAAGGACCTGTGGAGCGACCTGGTAGAAGCCGCGAGTGGCCAGCAGGTCGCGTGGGAGTACGTGGGCGGGCATGTCGGCATCGCGGGCAACGAGCGCGTGGACACCATTGCTTCCGAGTACGCGCTCGGCAATGCGGTCAGGCTCTACAAGGGCCCCATAGAGGAGTACGAGGTGGACATAGCCAACCTCGCCCATGACACGGTGCTTAAGGAGAGGAAGTCATCGGGCAAATCGCGCTCAACGACCAAGGCGTTCTCTTATATAAGCGAGGTGGGCGGCGTAGTGCTGGTGCACAAGAGCTGGCGCGAATGCGAGGCGCGTGTGCGCGGCCGCCGCGCGCGGTTCAAGAAGGCCATCAGTCCGGCGGACGAAGCGGCCATCGTGGCGCAATTCTCGTCGCCGCGGTAGGTCGCGCGTTATCCCCACGCCCGCGGTTGCGCGCGCATGAAGGGCATATACTAGCAGGTAACAGGGCAGGGCCACTCGTGGCCCTGCCCTTTGCCGTATGCACGAACTGCTCCATTCTCTCAGTATCAAAGTCGCAGGCCTTATTACTTCGGCTGTCGCTTTCGCGTCGGTCATGGTCCCTGTCCATTCCGCGCCGGCCGCTCCGGTTCCGGCGCCTGTACAGGCGGCCGCCCAAGCGGCTGCTTTCGAGGCCGTCCCGGAGGCGTCCGCGCCCGGAGCGGTGCTCGGCGCTTCAACCGGCCCTGTCAGCCAGGATGAGCTCGACCAGCGCCTCTTTGCCTTGCGCCAAGACGTCGCCGTGCTCGTTTCTTCGGTGCTCGCGGTAACCGCGACGGGCGATGTCTCGCCTGCCGCCGCGCCTGCCGCGCTGAGCGAATCGCAGTACAGCGCCCAGATAGACGCCATACACCGCTCCATCGCGCGCGCCAGCAACTCCTCCGGCGCCGACCTCGCCGCGGCGACCGGGCTGCTCGGCGTATCCCAGGGCGGCACCGGCGTCTCGTCCGCTCCCGCTTACGGGCAGCTCCTCATGGGCGACGGCGCGGGCGGCTACGCCCTCGTGTCCACGTCGAGCCTCGGGATAGCGAGCGGCTCTTCCTTCGACTTGGCGGCGGACCACACCTTCACCGGCGGCAACATATTCGCCAGCGCGACGAGCACGAACTTCTTTGCGGCAAGCGCGACGAGTACGCGGCTTTTCGCCACGAACGCCACCTCGACGAATCTGTACGCGACGAGCTTGAAGGCCGGCACGCTGTCCATGAGCGCCGGGCTCGCGAACGGCGCGAAGGACCTGGCGAATATCGTCACCTGGTTCTCGGGAAGCGGCGGCGCGGGGTTCAACCACCTGGCCGGCGTCTCCTTCACCCGCAGCGCGGATACCCTGGACTACCAGGGCGACAATTACGGCAGCGTCGTCCATATAGACGGCAACTGGGGCGGGGCCGGGATGACCGGGTCGCGCGCCGGCCTCGACATTTCCATGATCATGCAGGGCACCACGAGCAACACCGGCAACGGCAGGCAGTACTACGTGGGCATCGCCGATTACGTGTACTGCGGCTTCAACGACAACGGCACGGAGGGCTTCACGAACGTGGCGGGAACGTGCAACGCCTTCAATCCCATAGCCCAGCTCGGGCCCAATGCCACGAACTGGTACACGCTCAACCCCATAGAGGTGGACGTGCGCGCCGACGAGGGCAGCAGCTCGGGGCACACGTTCGGCATCCTCCACTCCAAAAAGGGCGTGCAGGGCATTTATGACGACGCTGCGGAGGCGTTCGTGGGTACCACGCCGTGGAAGCACATATTCCAGCTCGGGAAGACCGACGGCGGGCAGAACGTGACGAACGCCAGCACCACGATACTGGGCTGCGTGGCGGACTCGTACAACACCGGCTGCATCGGCGGCATCGGCATCGACCTCTCGGACAACTGGACATGGGCCTCCACCTCCAAGCCGTTCTCTTCGCCCGGCTTCTCCGTCAACGGGCTGGGCGGCGCGTTCGCCTCGTCGGTGACGACCCCGAGCATCGGCGCGATGGGCGGCGTGGCGTCGCTCGCGGTCGGCTCCACGGGAAGCTACTCGTTCATCCCGACCGTGAACATCGCCGCGCCGCCCTCAGGCGGGTCGCAGGCGTCCGCCGCGGTCGCCACCATGAAGCTCTCGCAGTGGACTATCGGTTCGGCCGGCACGGGCTACAGCGTCAACGACGTCCTCACTCTCGCCGGAGGGACCTGCTCCACGCAGCCGCAAATCCGCGTCACGTCGGTCAGCGGCGGCGCCATAACGGGCACCACCGGCAACGCGGGAGGCCTGTGCTCCTCGCCGAACTTCGGGCCCATAACGCTGACGGGCGGCACCGGCTCGGGCGCAACGCTCTCGTCCGCGCGCTATTTCGTCAACACCTTCACCATAATTTCGCCAGGCAATTACTCGGTTGCGCCCGCAGTCACCATACAGACCAGTCCCGACGGCAGCGCGACCGCGACCGCGACCCTCGGGTCGTCGTCTTTGACGCTCAACGGCGGCGGAGGCTCCGTTACCATCGATAACAACCGCGTCGCGGTCGGCACCACCACCGGCTACGCAAGGCTCTCGGTGTGGGGCGCTGACGCCGCCTCCTCGACGCTTTCGTTCAGCGTAGTGAACAGCGCCTCAAGCACCGTGTTCGCGGTCTTCAACGGCGGCAATGCACAGCTCTCCGGCACGCTCACCCAGAGCTCCGACAAGCGGCTCAAGACCGATATCGAGTCGCTTGACGCCTCGTCCACCCTCGCGCTCATAGACCGCCTCGATCCCGTCACGTTCGCGTGGAAGGACCGCCTGAAGGACGGCCCGCAGCTAGGCTTCATCGCGCAGGACGTGCAGAAGCTCTTCCCGGCGCTCGTCTCCACCACGTCGCCCACGGCGCTCACTCCGGGCGGCACGCTCGGCGTCAACTACATCGGCTTCATCGCGCCCATCATAAAGGCCGTGCAAGCGCTCTCTTCCAAGATTGACGCGCTCGCCGCGGCGGTGGCCGGGTTCGCGGACAGCTTTACGAGCAGGCAGGTGACGACCGACCAGCTCTGTATCAAGACATCCGCCGGCGCCCCCGTATGCGTGACCGGCGACGAGCTCCAGCAGCTGCTTTCCGGCCAGGGCATGCGCGGCTCGACTCCGCCGCCCGTGCCTGGGACAAGCGAGGCCCCGGCTTCCGGGACCGGCGATGATGTTCCCGACGCTGATGCGGAAGCGTCCGCGGACGCGCCTGCCGATACCGGCACCGATGAAACGCCCGCAGATACCCCTGCCGACGCGGATGCGGATGAGGCGCCCGCTGATGCCGGCGCGCAGGCTCCCGACGAGACGCCTGCCGCTCCCGAACCCGAGCCCGAACCCGCTCCTGTTGCCCCGGCGCCCGCCGCGCCGGAGAGCGCCTAGCACCCCGCGCTTTTTCATATAAAGGCGTTCCCGCGCCTCCCGTAAGGCGGTATTGTGAATAGGTGAACCTCAAGCTCTATTGCGCCATCGCGCTCTCGCTCGCCGCGCTCGTGTTCGCGCGCTATCAGGTCCTCGAGTTCTTCGAGGCGCGCACCTCGCTTGCGGGCTATGCGGAGCGCACCGCGGTCGTGGCGGGAACCGTGGCGGGCGACCCCGACGTGCGCGCGACGTCCGTGCGCGTGCCTGTTGCGGTGCGGACGGTAAACGGCCAGGACGCGCCGCACGGCACCCTGCTTGCCCTGTTGCCGCGCGAGACGAAGCTCGCGTACGGCGAGCGGGTGGAGGTGCGCGGGCTCGTAAAATTGCCCGAGAGCTTCGAGACCGACACCGGCCGCGTGTTCGACTATCCCGGCTACCTGCGCGTGCGCGGCATCTCGGCCGTCATGGAGCGCGCCGAACTGCGCTCCCGCGAGCCCGCGGGCCTCACCCTGCTCGGCCCCCTGTTCGCGCTCAAGCACCTGTTTGAAACGTCGCTTGAAATGAACATCGACGAGCCCGAGGTGTCACTGCTCGAAGGGATGCTCCTGGGCGAGCGCGGCGGGTTCAGCAACGAGCTCATGCACGCGTTCGTTGTCGTGGGGCTCGTGCACATCGTCGTGCTCTCGGGAAGCAACATCGCCATCATCGCCGAGGCGGTGTTCAGGCTCCTTGGATTGTGGCGCGGCCTGCCGCGCGGCTGGCTGTACGCGCTGGGCTTCGCGGCCATTGTCCTCTTCGCGTGCATGGCGGGCGGGGGAGCGGCCACGGTGCGCGCGGTCATCATGGGTGCCATAGCGATACTCGCGCGCTACCTGCGCCGGCCGCGCGCGGCCCTGCGCGCGCTCATAGTCGCCGCCGCGCTCATGGCGCTGTGGAACCCTCTCGTGCTCTTCTACGACAACGGCTTCATCTTGAGCGTCCTGGCGACCTTCGGGCTCATCACGCTCGCGCCCTTCATCGAGTCGAAGCTCTCCCGCCTGCCGTCGTGGAGGCATTTCAACCTGCGCTCCATAGTCGCCTCGACTATAGCGGTCGAGCTGTTCATCCTGCCGGCCCTGCTGTACACCTCGGGCACGTTCTCGCTCTTCTCCCTGCCCGTCAACGCGCTCGTCCTGCCCGTCGTTCCCTTGGTAATGCTCGTCGGGTTCGCCGCGGGGGTGCTCGGCTTCCTGCACCCGCTCTTCGCGTTCGTTCCCGCGTTCGCGGCCCAGCTCATGCTGCGGCTCATCATAGGCATCAGCGAGCTTGCGGCGTCGGTGCCCGTCGCTTCCGCGATAGTGGCGCCGTTCCCGCTGTGGGTGGCGGCCATGGCCTACGCGCCGCTTACCGCGTTCGCGCTGTGGGCCTACGCCGGGGCGCGCCGCGCGCCGCGCGACGAGCCGCTTACTTAGCCAGCGCTTCGAAGCGCTCCTCGACCGCCTTCCAGTTGAGGTTCTTGAAGAATGCGTCCATGTACGCGGCCTTGCCCGCAGCGCCGTAATCTAAAAGGTACGCGTGCTCCCATACGTCTAAAGCGAGCACGACGGGGAGCGTCGCGAAGTGGCCCATGTGCTGCTCGCCCGAGAAGCCCGCTAACAGCTGCTTGGCCTCCGGGTCCCAGTACAAGAGCGCCCAGCCCGGTCCGCGCAAGGCGCCGATGCCTTTCATGTAGGGTTCGAGGTGCGCGGCGTTCGCGTAGTCCTTTTCGAGCTGTTGTGAAAGCGCGCTGTCGGGAGAAAGCGCCGACGCGCCGCCCTCAAGCTGGGCGAAGTACAGCTCGTGCAGGCGCATGCCGCCCCACTCAAACGAGCGGCGGCGGATGAGCTCGGCGAGCGCGAGCCCATGCTTCTCCATGTCGCCGGCGTACTCCGGCATGAGCTTGGAGATGGCGTTGAAGTTCTTGACGTAGCCCTGGTAGAGGCCTATGTGCTCTTCTATAGATTTGGCCGAGATGCCGTCAAGCGGGGGGATGGAGAACGTTTTCGCGGAATATTCCATAGTGGGAGATATATTACTGCTACATGCTCAGTATGCCCCAAAAAGCTGAAAAAGGCTTGAAAATAAGGCGCTCAGCAGTGCGCCCTCAAGGGGCTTGCATTTTTTAACCACTTGTGATATAATGGTAATAGGTGGGCCGCAGTGGCCTGCACACCAATTCCCTAGGGAGGGGAGCATGAATCATAAGCATTTGTTCGGCGAGCGTCCCTTTCATGGGGTAATCGCCGCGATTCTAATTATCTGCGCGGTCGTGGGGTACGGCGCATGGTGCGCGCATACCCTGGCACAGTCTGCGGGGGGCGCGTTCGCCGCAGGCTTCAAGATCATCAGGGCGGTTCCCGCCCCGGTGCTTGCTGCGCCCGCGGCCGCCCAGGTGGCGGTCCGCGCCGCCAAGGCCGACAAAGGCGTCTTCTTTGACGCCGAAGCGGCCGGCGACATCGCCGACCAGAGCGTTCCCGCCGAAGACGGGAACGACGGCTCCTCAAAGGAGCATCTGCTGGCCCAGCTTAAATAGGGCGCGTGCGCAAGGCCGATGCAATGCATCGGCCTTTTGCTTTATGTATACTGCCGGCGTGGATTTCATACGGAAGCATCCGCTCGTGCTTGCCGTGCTTGCCTTGGCGCTCGCGTGCGTATGCGTCTGGCACGCCGTGTACGCGCGCGAGCATGGGCGCGGAGCGCTCACCTTCGCCGTGCTCGACATCGGCCAGGGCGACGGCCTGTTCATACAGGGCCCGACCGGCATCCAGGTCCTGGTGGATGCCGGTCCCAATACGGGCGCGGTCCTTTCCCAGCTCCCCAAGGTCATGCCCTTCGGGGACCGCACGCTGGATGCCGTGCTTGAAACGCACCCCGACGCCGACCATGCGGGAGGGTTTATCGACGTGCTGGAGCGCTACCGGGTGGGCGCGTTCATCACGCCCGGCATACTAAAGCGCACCACGGTAACCGACGCGCTCGACCGCGGGGTGGACGCCGAGCGCGCGAAGATATACGTGGCGCGCCGCGGCATGGTGCTGGATCTTGGCGGGGGAGCGCGGCTCGACATTTTGTACCCCGACGCCGACGTGTCGGGCCTGGGCGCGCATGCCAACGACGGCTCGGTGGTCGCACGCTTGTCGTACGGAGAAACGAGCGTCATGCTGACGGGCGACGCGGCATTCCCGACCGAGTCGCATCTGCTGGCGCTCGGCACAACGACGCTCCAAAGCACCCTGCTGAAGGTGGGCCATCACGGCTCGAAAACCTCCACGAGCGACGCGTTCATTGCCGCGGTGCGCCCGCAGATGGCGCTCATGTCGGTGGGCGCCCGCAATACCTACGGCCACCCGACGCAGGAGGCGCTGGGCCGCTTGGCGGGCGCGGGCGTGCCGGTGTGGCGTACCGACCAGCGCGGCACCATTGTCTGCACGTCAGACGCCGCAACCTTCACCTGCAACTAAAAACCCCGCCGCGGATACATCCGCGGCGGGGTTTGCTTTTTGGATTAGTCGATAAGGCCGGCCTTCTTCAGCGTCTTGTAGGCGCCGTTCTTGGTGATGGTGCGCAGGCCCTGGGTCGAGACGGTGACGGTGACGGTCTTGTTGAGCTCGGGGACGAAGATGCGCTTCTTCTGGAGGTTGACCTGCTTGCGGCGCATGCCCGAGGGGTTGAATTTGGTAGCGCGAATACGGTTGGAGTACTTTCCAGCCATCTTCGAGCCCTTTCCGGTTATCGCGCAGGTTTTTGCCATAGAAAAACTGAGGCGGTTCCTCAGATGGCCATATGCTATCATGATTCACTGTAAAGGCAAGCGTATGGATATCATCTTCGGCATAGCGGTCCTGGCGGTCTCGGTCATCCTCCACGAAGTGGCGCACGGCTATATGGCCAACTGGCTGGGCGACCCCACCGCGCGCCTCATGGGCCGGCTGACGCTCAACCCCGTAAAGCACATAGACCCGGTGGGGTCGCTGCTGCTGCC
Source organism: uncultured Candidatus Saccharibacteria bacterium (assembly GCA_964650645.1). GTDB lineage: Bacteria > Patescibacteriota > Minisyncoccia > Phycocordibacterales > SBAW01 > GWA1-54-10. The sequence goes on along the minus strand of CAZYUH010000001.1, from coordinate 217,374 downwards.
GGCGGTGCTGGTCGTCACCCATTCGCCGATGCTCATCGGCTACGCAAAGCCGGTGCCCTACAATCCCTACAACCTGCGCGGCAAGTACGCCGAGGGCCTGGTGGCCTTCGCCGGCCCCGGGGTCAATATCGTGCTGGCGCTCATATTCGGGCTCTGCATACGCCTCTTTGGAATGCAGCTCGATACTACGATGCTCACCGCGTTCGGCACGATAGCCTACGTCAACATGCTTTTGGCGCTCTTCAACCTCATCCCGATACCGCCCTTGGACGGCTCGAAGGTGCTCTCCTCGCTGTTCCTGGCCGTCTCGCCCGGCCTGGCCCGCGGCTACGACACGTTCCGCCTCAACTTCGAGCGCCTCGGCATCCTATCGGGCACGCTCCTCATACTGATGATCTTCTACTTCCTGTCGCCCTTGTTCGGCGCCGCCCTGCTTCGCCTGTTCGGCCTTTTGACAGGCGTCGCGGCATAGAGTAGAGTGTCCCTAACGCCGAAAGGGCGTTTTTAATTGCCCGCGGGGCAATTGGAATAAAAAGAAGAACCGATGGCACGCCTCTCACAACTCGTACGCAAGGGCCGCAAGGCCCCCGTCAGCAAGACCAAGTCGCCGGCGCTGGGCCGCGGCTTCAACGTGCTCAAGAACAAGCCGGTCTTCTACCCCTCGCCCTTCAAGCGCGGCGTCTGCACCAAGGTGACCACTACGACCCCCCGCAAGCCTAACTCCGCTATCCGCAAGATCGCCCGCGTGCGCCTCACCAACGGCCAGGAGATCACCGCCTACATCCCGGGCGAGGGCCACAACCTCCAGGAGCACTCGGTCGTCGTCGTGCGCGCCGGCCGCGTGAAGGACATCAACGTCCGCTACCAGGTCGTGCGCGGCAAGCTCGACGCCGCCGGCCTCGACAAGCGCCGCCGCTCGCGCTCCAAGTACGGCGCCAAGCGCCCCAAATAAGCAGTATTTTTTGTAATCCACCCATATGCGTCGCCCCGTTAAAAATCGCAATATCGCCGGACCGGACATCAAGTTCAGCTCCGTGCGCGTAGAGAAGTTCATCAACTCCGTCATGCTCGACGGCAAGAAGTCGACCGCCCGCAAGGTCGTCTACGACGCCTTCGACATCATCAAGGAGAAGGCCAAGGTGGAGAACCCGGTGGAGCTCTTCGAGACCGCCATCCGCAACGTCTCCCCGGCCATGGAAATCCGCTCTAGGCGCGTCGGCGGCGCCAACTACCAGGTGCCGCGCGAGGTGCGCCCCGAGCGCAAGCAGGCGATGGCGTTCCGCTGGATACTCCAGGCCGCCCGCGCGGGCAAGGGCCGCCCGATGGCCGAGAAGCTCGCCAGCGAGCTCATGTCCGCGGCCAACAACGAGGGTTTCGCCTTCAAGAAGAAGGAGGATACCCACCGCATGGCGGAAGCAAACAAGGCGTTCGCCCACTTCGCCTGGTAATCCGCTAAAAAGGCTTCCCGAACAGCCGCTCCATTAGGAGCGGCTTTTCATCCGCGCCTAACAGGGCGATATCGAGTTTAGCGAGTTCGTCCAGGGCTTCTTGGGGCAGGGCGAGGGACTTTTCGAATGCGCCCAGTACCAGGTCTTCCGGGTCGTCGGCCGCGATGCGGTTTATGTTCACGAGCCCGCACCCCGCGCACCGGTGCGCGAGCATCACGTCGCCGAGCCTCTCGCGCCCGTACTTGTCAGCGCCCTCGCGCTTGAGCGTCACGCCCACGGGCTCCATGCAGCCGCCGCAGGACGAGGCGCGGTCGCCGGGCGCGGTGTCGACGTGCTTTGACCACAGGCAGTGCGTGCAGTGGTTGCGGTGCGCGCTTCCCATCGCCCCGCTCGGGCGCACCTCCAGGGAGCAATGGCAGCACTCGAAGTACGGCTCGGTCACGTTATCCATAGGGGCAGTGTACTTCAAAAATCCGCGGCCTTATACTTTCAGAAGGAAGGAAAGGAGGCGCGAGTGGGCTACAAGTTCGATCCTTATATCGACCCGCGGGCGCCGCTCGATCCGAGCGACCCGTGCCCGCCGGGGTGGGCGGCGGCCGACTATGCGAGCGACCGCAGCATGCGGTCGCAGGGGTTCGAGCCCCCGCACCTGCGCCCGTACGCCGAGTGGGAAGAGCGCGAGCTTAAGCGGGCCGCGGCAGGGAAGGCTCGCTTGGAAAAGAGGGGCGGGCGCTGAAGCGCCCGCCCTTTGCTTTTTGCCCCGATTGAACTACTATAGCCGTAACGCCTCAGGCGGCTTTTATTTACTCCATATCATTATGAATCGCGACTATCCACTCGAGAAGATCCGCAACTTCGGCATCATCGCCCACATCGACGCCGGCAAGACCACCACTTCGGAGCGCATCCTCTATTACACCGGCAGCCAGCACAAGATAGGCGAGGTGCACGAGGGCGAGGCCACCACCGACTGGATGGAGCAGGAGCGCGAGCGCGGCATCACCATTACCGCGGCCGCCATCACCTGCTTCTGGAGCAAGACCGACGAGGAGGATAAGAAGGACGCCTCCAAGAAGTACCGCTTCAACGTCATCGACACGCCGGGCCACATCGACTTCACCGTCGAGGTGAAGCGCTCCCTGCGCGTCCTTGACGGCGCCGTATGCGTCTTCGACGGCGTGGCGGGCGTCGAGTCGCAGTCCGAGACCAACTGGCGCTACGCCGACGAGGCGAGCGTCCCGCGCCTGTGCTTCATAAACAAGATGGACCGCATGGGCGCCAGCTTCGAGAAGTCGTTCGCGTCCATCATCGACCGCCTGAGCCCGCGCGCGGTGCGCATGCAGCTCCCCATCGGCGCCGAGTCCGAGTTCGACGGCCTGGTCGACCTCCTTACCATGAAGGCTTACAAGTTCGACGGCTCCATGGGCGAGCTGGTCTCGACCTACGACGTCCCTGAGGGCATGATGGAGGACGCCAAGAAGTTCCGCGCCGAGCTCGTCGAGAAGATCGTCGAGAACGACGACGCCCTGATGACCGCGTACCTCGACGGGACAGAGCCGTCGCTCGAGGACCTCAAGCGCGTCCTGCGCCGCGCGGTCATCGACAATAAGATATTCCCGGTCTACGCCGGCTCGTCGCTCAAGAACCGCGGCGTCCAGCTGGTGCTTGACGCGGTCGTCGACTATCTCCCGTCGCCCTTGGACCTTCCGCCGGTCACCGGCACCGACCCCAAGACCGGCGAGCCGCGCGAGCGCCACGCCGCCGACGACGAGCCGTTCTCCGCGCTCGCGTTCAAGCTCCAGGCCGACCCGTTCGTGGGCCAGCTGACGTTCTTCCGCGTGTACTCGGGCACCGTCGAGGCCGGCTCCTACATCATCAACTCCTCGACCGGCGAGAAAGAGCGCCTGGGCCGCATAGTGCGCCTCCAGGCCGACAAGCGCGAGGAGGTGAAGAAGGTGTTCGCCGGCGAGATTGCCGCGGCGGTGGGCCTGAAGTCCGCAAAGACCGGCCACACGCTCTGCGAGGAGGCGAACCCCGTCGTCCTTGAAGGCATCATCATCCCCGAGCCGGTCATTTCCATGCGCATCGAGCCTAAGACCAAGGCCGACCAGGAGAAGATGGGCATCGCCATGAGGAAGCTCTCCGACGAGGACCCGACCTTCCGCGTCACCACCGACACCGAGACCAACGAGACGCTCATATCGGGCATGGGCGAACTGCACTTGGAGATTTTGGTTGACCGCATGAAGCGCGAGTTCGGCGTCGAGGCCAATACCGGCAAGCCGCAGGTGGCGTACCGCGAGACCATCCAGGCCATGGCAGAGGCAGAGGGCAAGTACATCAAGCAGACGGGCGGCAAGGGCCAGTACGGCCACGTGCGCCTGCGCATCAAGCCGCTTGAGGCCGTCGACGAGGACAAGAAGCAGGCCAAGAACGTCACGCGCGAGGACCATTTCGAGTTCATAAACAACATCAAGGGCGGCGTCGTGCCCAACGAGTTCATCGGCCCCGTCGAGGACGGCGTGCGCGAGGCGATGGAGCGCGGCTTCGTTGCCGGCTTCAAGATGGTGGACATCTCGGTCGAGCTGTACGACGGCTCCTACCACGACGTGGACTCCTCGGAAATCGCGTTCAAAATCGCGGCGTCCATGGGCTTCCAGGCAGCGGCCGAGAAGGCCAAGGCGGTATTGCTCGAGCCCATCATGAAGGTCGAGGTTGTAACCCCCGACAAGTTCATGGGCGACGTTACCGGCAGCCTCAACTCCAAGCGCGGCCAGATAGAGGGCATGGAGGAGCGCGGCCTCGCCCGTGTCATCAAGGCCAAGGTGCCGCTCTCGGAGATGTTCGGCTACACGACTGCCCTGCGCTCCATGAGCGAGGGCCGCGCGAGCTTCACCATGGAGTTCGACCACTACGAGGTCGTGCCTCCGCAGGTTGCCGCGACCATCGTCGCGTCCCGCAAGTAAGCCTCCGCAATGCGGGTACCGAAAGCGCCGCTCCGGCATCCGGAGCGGCGCTTTTTGCGCCAGGGGCCGGACGGTCCCGGCACCTGTAACAAGGTTGCCTCCCGGCCGTCTTGTGGTACTGTAAGCGCGTCGAATTAAGGGGCCATTTAACATACTCATTCGCTATGACTACCCGCATCAATGCTTTTTGTGCCGGCATTCTCGCGCTCTGCGGGCTTTTTGCCGCAGCTCCGGCAATGGCCCAGACATTCAGCCAGAGCTACTACTATCCCCAGCAGTACCCCCAGCCCCAGTACGGCTCGTGCCCGGCGCTTTCCTATAACCTCACCATAGGGTTGACCGATTACTCCACCGGCGGCCAGGTGTCCCAGTTGCAGGCGTTCCTGCGCGCCCGCTACGGCGACGCGCGCCTTGTAGGCGGCTACTACGGCCAGCTCACGACCTACTACGTGTCCCGCTTCCAGCAGGAGCAGGGCGTGTACCCGGTAACCGGCGGCGTGGGCCCGTTGACCCGCCAGGCTATACAGCGTGCGTGCGGCGGCTATACTCCGTACCCGAATCCGAACGGCGGCAGGGTCACTTTCCGCCTCGACCGCGACTTCTCGCTCAAGGTCGGTGAGACGGGCGAATTGCGCAACGAGAACCTCACCATCACCCTGGCGCAGATAGTGACCCGCCAGTACGGCTACGGCTATTACTACAGCCAGGAGCCCGAGGCGGTGCGCATAACGGTAACCGAGGGCTGCGCGCGCGGCACGTACTGCTTCTACGCGCCGTCGCAGACGTATACGCTCGAAGACGGCGATGACGTGGACTTCCGCGGCTGGAACATCGAGGTCAGGGACATCGGCGCGCGCGACGCCGCGTTCCGCGTCACTGAAACGGACGACGACGCCAACGACAACGACGATGCTTCCATAGAAGTGACCCGCCCTTCCTCCGGCGACGACGTGGAGCAGGGGGATACCCTCAGGATTTCCTGGGACAGCGAGGACGCGCCGCGCAACGCTTCGGTCGTGCTCGAGCTCTACGAAGAGGACGGCGACCGCGTCGGGACCATAGCCGTTTCGGACGATGAGGATGGCAGCTACAGCTGGCGCGTCCCCGTGCGCCGCGCCTTCTGCACCCAGCAGTTCCCCAACGGGCTGTGCGGCTACGACCTCGACGGCGACTACTACGTAAAGGCGAGCCTCGTAGAAGGGAACGGCTTCAACGGCGGCGACGTCCTCGACAGCGACACCAGCGGCACCTTCACGATAGACCGCTAATCTCCCACCTAGCGCCTGCCTTCGGCATCGGCGCTTGCCTGCGGCACCGGATAAATGGCAAAGCAGTTTGCCATTTATCCCCACCCTCCTGCTTGTAAGGCTGGCAGGGAAGGCTATACTGGCTATATCAGGGCACCCGGCGAAAGCTGGGTGTTCTTTCTCGTTTATTGTCGCCCCCTTCGGCTCGCTTGTCGCTCCGCTCCCGTGCGCCTTATTAAAAAATTAGCAGTCCTTTATAGAACATATGAACGCCAGCACCACGCACGCCCGCTCCCTCAGCCTTACTATCGACCTGCGCCTCGGGTTCGTTGCGTTTGCAATGGCCTGCGCGCTCGCGCTCTGCGCGATGCCGGCGCCCGCCAGCGCGTCCGGCCTCACCGGCCAGCAGCTGGACGCGGTCGCGGAGCTTCTTTCTGCGTACGACGTGCCCCAGGCGACCATAGGCGACGTGCGCGATGTGCTTGAAGGCCGGACTGCCGACGCTTCGCAGGCTGCGCAGGCGCCGGAGCCCGTGTCGTACGCGCCGACGCCGTCTGCGGCGCATGTGCCGCCCATGCCTCCCGTGCCCGGCGTGCCGCCTATGCCGCATCACCCCATGCCCGGGCACGCGCCCGCCGCCTACCGCATAGAGGTAGACGCGTCCGCTTTGGCGGCAAGCGTCGCCATGGTGCCGATGACCGCGGCGGCGAATTCTATAAACATCGTTGCAGACCAGGTGCTTGAGGTTAACTACGCGCTTGCCGGCGTGCTCTCGGCCTACGTGGACCTGTTCGCAATCGACGCTGTCGCGCAGGCGGCCGCGGCCACGCTCGCTCCGGAGCCCGCGTACGCGCGCGCGCCGGCGGGGGAGTCGCTCTGGGCGACGGTGTCCTTCCTGCCGCAGAGCCTGTATGAAACCGTAGGCAATGCCACCGATTTCATGGCCGCGGTCGAGATGGCGCCCCTGCACGTCATAACCGACGGGCTTTCAAGCGCGCTCTTTAAGGCCGGTCTCTACTAGGCCGGGAAGCGTTTGCGCTCCTCACTCCACTGGGGTATATGGGCTAGAAGCCCATATAACCGGCGTTCCGTTCGGAGCCGCAAACAAGTTTGCGCTCCTCACTCCACTGGGTTATAGTTAGCCGCAATGCACTAGGGGTGCTTTCCTGTGCTTAGCAGATTATCGAGTTATTAATTTAGGGATTATTTATGGCAACATTTGAGAGGGCAAAGCCGCACATGAACGTCGGCACCATCGGTCACGTCGACCACGGCAAGACCACCCTTACCGCATCCATTCTCCACACGCTCGACATGGCGAAGGCGCAGGGCTACAGCGCCCGCCTCGAGGGCGTCGACGGCATCGACAACGCTCCTGAGGAGAAGGCGCGCGGCATTACCATCGCGCTCCACCACTCCGAGTACGAGACCCCTAACCGCCACTACGCGCACATCGACGCGCCGGGCCACGCCGACTACATCAAGAACATGATTACCGGCGCCGCCCAGATGGACGGCGCGGTCCTCGTGGTCGCGGCGACCGACGGCCTCATGCCCCAGACCCGCGAGCACGTGCTCCTCGCAAAGCAGGTCGGCGTACCGAAGCTCATCGTCTTCCTCAACAAGTGCGACATGGTCGAGGACAAGGACCTTCTCGAGCTCGTCGAGGAGGAGATCAAGGAGCTCCTGGCCAAGCAGGGCTACGAGGGCGCTCCGGTTATCCGCGGCTCGGGCCTCAAGGCGCTTGAGTCCACCGACATCAATTCCGAGTGGTCGCAGAAGGTGCTCGAGCTCGTCAATACGATGGACTCGTTCTTCCCTGACCCCGAGCGCGAGCTCGACAAGCCGTTCCTCATGCCGGTCGAGGATATCTTCTCGATCGAAGGCCGCGGCACCGTGGTGACCGGCCGCATCGAGCGCGGCGTCGTCAAGGTTGGCGAGGAAGTCGAGATCGTCGGCCTCCAGCCCACCACCAAGACCACCATTACCGGCATCGAGATGTTCAACAAGCAGCTCGAGCAGGGCCAGGCGGGCGACAACGCGGGTATCCTCTTGCGCGGCACCGCCAAGGATGACATCCACCGCGGCCAGGTGCTCGCCAAGCCGGGTTCCGTGACCCCGCACACCGAGTTCGAGGCCGAGGTGTACATCCTCACCAAGGACGAGGGCGGCCGCCACACGCCGTTCTTCTCGGGCTACAAGCCGCAGTTCTACGTCCGCACCACGGACGTGACCGGAGAGGTAACCCTTCCGGCAGGCACCGAGATGGTCATGCCGGGCGACACCATCACCTTCAAGGTCAAGCTCGTAGCGCCGGTCGCGCTCGAGGACAAGACCCGCTTCGCGGTCCGCGAGGGCGGCAAGACGGTAGGCGCCGGCGTCGTGACGAAGATCATTGCCTAACTTACTCTAAGGTTTGAACGAAAAGCCCCGGCATCCGCCGGGGCTTTTCTATTGCTAAAAGGGAGGGAGTAGGGCATACTCTACGTGTTCGACATTAATCTGTAAGCGTAAGCTAATCGGGCATAGGTTACCCCTTTAAAGAGGGGAGAACTAGGCCCAGACAACATATGGCTACCGAAGCGAAGAAGGCGGCGCCCAAGCGCGCCAAGAAGGCAGAAGCTCCCGCGCAGAAGCTGCGCATCAAGGTCCGCGCGTACGAGCACAAAGTGCTCGACGCCTCAGTCAAGCAGATACTCGACACCGCCCTGCGCTACGATGCGAAGGTGGCGGGCCCTATACCCCTGCCGACCGAAATCAAGAAGTACACGGTCAACCGCTCGACCTTCGTCTACAAGGACGCGCGCGAGCAGTTCGAGATGCGCGTGCACAAGCGCGTCATCGACATCCTCGAACCGACCCCGAAGGTCATCGAGGCGCTGACCAACCTCAGCCTCCCGTCCGGCGTCACCATCGACGTGAAAATGGTATAGCCGTTTCCGCTGATAAAAAGGAAAGACGGTCTGGAAGAATCCCCTCGCACGAGGGGATTCTTTCTTTTCCACAAGGCTGTTTTTGATGAATCGAACATGGTAGCGTATACTCGGAAAAAGGTGCTCATTGGTTTGTCTGCAGCCAAATAATGCAAGTTCCGAGCGACTTCTAGGCGTCGCTTTTTTTACTCGACATGCAATCCCAGGGCAGTACCTGTGCGCCGAGTAAAGGAATTAAGCGGAAAATCCCCCATGCATGGGGGATTTTCCGCATCCTCGCGTTCCGAACCCGCCTATACTAGGATGAGGGAGTAGTCATTAAGCTGTAATTTGCATATGGATATGGCGGTGAATTATTGGGCGATACTCGCGTGCGGGGCGATGGGCATGCTCATGGGCTTCGTCTGGTACGGCCCGCTGTTCGGTAAGCAATGGATGGCGCTCACGGGCATGACGCGCGCCGATATGGAGGCGGCGCAGAAGAATCCCTCCAAGATGTACCGCGGCTACGCCATCGCGTTCGCCGGCGCTCTAGTGATGGCGTTCGTGCTCTCGCGCGGCATCGCCTTCGGCAACGCCTACCTGGGCTCTTCCGGCGTGCCGGCGGCGCTCATAAGCGCGTTCTGGTTCTGGGCCGGGTTCGTGGCCCCGGTCCTTCTTGGTCCGGTGTTGTGGGAGAAGAAGCCCCTGCGCTTCTGGATGATAAGCGCCGGCTACTACCTGGCGTCGATGCTCGTCATGGCGGTCATCATATCCGTCTGGCCGTAGCAGGAAAGGCTCGGCGCAAAAGCCCGAACGGGTTCTGCATGCGCGTGCCGTATGGCATACTTATGCGCAGTTGTCCGTTTAGGGAGTTTGTCGTGATACTGCTTCTTGCGATACTCGTTTCGTTCGTATGCGGCGTCCTCGTGGGCATGGTCTATAGGGTCTACATGCTTATTCCGTGCCTCATAGCCTTGGTGTGTGCCGGCGCGGCGCACTTCGTGGTCCATGGCACCTGGTGGTCTTTTGCCATACAGGCAGCCGCAATAGTGGCTCTTGAGGCGGGGTACGTTATCGGCCTTATTGTCGATGAATGGCGGCAGCCGGGTTCGCCTGGATCGCGCCCGCCAGACGCCATGGTGTCTGTCTAGCCATGAAAGATGCTAAGCCGCCGGCGTCCCGCCGGCGGCTTTTCCGTTTCTTGCGTAAACCCGGGCGGTTGTGTATAGTCTTGGGGACTCTCTAGACATAGGGTTGTCCATGTCCCAGAGCTTTGGCTCGCGCAGTGGGACCAATAGAAACCATGAAATTCATCCTTGGAACCAAGGGCAAGATGACGACTGTCTTCACGGAGGAGGGCCGGGCCTTTGCCGCGACCGTCATCAACGCCGCCCCCAACACCGTCACCCAGATAAAGACCGCCGAGAAGGACGGCTACGCCGCCGTGCAGCTGGGCGCCTTCGAGGCCAAGGACGGCCGCATTGCAAAGCCCCAGGTGGGCCACGCCAAGGGCAAGTCCCTGCGCGAGTTCCGCGAGCTGCGCCCGCGCCCGGCCACCAAGAACGGACCGATAGACACCAATTTCCCCGAGGTAGGCTCGACGGTGGATGTCTCGTCGTTTGCCGTGGGGGACAAGGTCGTTGTCTCGGCGATCTCCAAGGGCCGCGGCTTCCAGGGCGTGGTGAAGCGCTATAACTTCAAGGGCGGCCCGCGCTCGCACGGCCAGAAGCACTCCGAGCGCGCACCGGGCTCCATCGGCGGCTCCGGCGGCCGCGCGGGAGGCCGCGTCGCCAAGGGTATGCGCATGGCCGGCCGCATGGGCCAGGACAGGGTGACGGTGCGCAATCTCGCGGTGCTCCAGGTGCTGCCGGAGACCAACGAGCTCGTGATCGCGGGCGCCGTGCCCGGCCGCCGCGGCACCGTCGTAGAAATCCGCGGCTAACGCATTTGAATACCACTATGGAAACCAAGATCTACAACATGGAGGGCAAGGAGGCGGGCACGGTGGCTCTGCCGGAGAATATCTTCGGCCTGCCCTGGAACGCCGACCTGGTCCACCAGGTGGTCACCTCGATGCAGGCGAACGCCCGCCAGTCCACCGCGCACACCAAGACCCGCGGCGAGGTGCGCGGCGGCGGCCGCAAGCCCTGGCAGCAGAAGGGTACGGGCCGCGCCCGCCACGGCTCCAGCAGGTCTCCCATATGGAAGGGCGGCGGCGTGACCCACGGCCCGCGCGCGGACAAGAACTACGAGGTAAAGATAAACCGCGCCATGCGCCAGAAGGCCCTCCTGGTCACCCTCTCGCGCAAGCACAAGGACGGCGAGGTCATCTTCGTCGACTCGCTCGAAATGAACGCTCCCAAGACCGCTACGGCCAAGGCCATGATGACGGCGCTCGGCAAGAATTTCTCGGGCCTCGGCAAGGCGCGCAACGCCGCTTACGTCGCCCTGCCTTCGCGCAACGCGCACACGCTCAAGTCGTTCGCCAACATGGGCCACGTGCGCGCGGGCGCGCTTGCGGACCTCAACCCGGTCTCGGTGCTCAGCGCCAAGTACCTGGTCATCGCGGACCCCAAGGCGGCCATAGAGACCCTGCAGAAGAAGCTCTCCGCCAAGGCCGCCGTTTCCGGCAAGGCCGCGAAATAAAATTATGAAAAAGCTTTCCTCACAAATACTGCTTGCGCCGCGCATCACCGAGAAGGCCGCCTACCTGGCCGCAACGGGCGTGTACGTCTTCAATATCGCCCGCGACGCCAACAAGGCGCAGGTGGCCGCCGCCATACGCGAGACCTTCAACGTGACCCCGCGCCGCGTGACGGTGGTCAACACCCCGCGCAAGCAGACCATGACCCGCGGCACCAACCGCAAGGGCCAGACCCGCGCGGGCAAGAAGGCCTACGTGCACCTGAAGAAGGGCGACACCATCGAGCTCGTCTAGCCCGCATACTTTTATGAAATCCTACAAACCTTACACCAAGTCGCGCCGCCACATGACCACCGTCACCTTCAAGGGGAAGGTCACGACCAATGAGCCGCACAAGGCGCTCACCCGCGGCGGCAAGCGCGATGTGGGCCGCAACAACGCCGGCCGCATCTCGGTGCGCCACAAGGGCGGCGGCCACAAGCGCCTCTTCCGCGACGTGGATTTCGGCTACAAGAAGCATATCCCCGCGAAAATCGAGACCGTCGAGTACGATCCGAACCGCTCGGGCTTCATCGGCCTCGTGCTTTACCCGGACGGCGAGCGCCGCTACATGCTCCTCCCCAAGTCGGTAACCGTGGGCCAGACCATCGATACGTCCGAGACCGCGCTCGCCGCTCCGGGCAACCGCATGCCTCTGAAGAACGTCCCCATCGGCTCGTTCGTTTACAACGTCGAGATAAAGCCGGGCAACGGCGGCAAGCTGGGCCGCGCCGCGGGCACCTACATCGAGCTTATCGCCCGCGACCAGGGCTATGCCGACCTCAAGATGCCGTCTTCAGAGGTGCGCAAGGTGCTCGACACCTGCTGGGCGACCATCGGCGAAGTGTCCAACGACGAGCACCACCTGCGCACGATAGGCAAGGCGGGCCGCTCCCGCTGGATGGGCAAGCGCCCGACCGTCCGCGGCACCGCCATGAACCCGGTAGACCACCCGCACGGCGGCGGCGAGGGCCGCCAGGGCCGCGGCCTCAAGCGCGCCAAGTCGCTCTGGGGCAAGCCGACCGGCAAGGGCCAGAAGACCCGCGCGCCCAAGAAGTACTCCAACTACCTCATCGTCTCGCGCCGCAAGGTGGGCAAGCGCACCCGCGGAAACAAGTAATAGAAAAAACCGCCCCGAAAGGGGCGGTTGTTCGTTTCCGGGCCACGCTAGGCGCCTGTGTGCGGGGGAGGGTCGGCGACTTTGCCGGTTTCAACATACGCGATGCTTCCCGGCACGAACTGCTTGTCACTGCCCAGGAATTCCCTGAGCAGTTCATAAAATTCGCCATCATCCTTGGCGTGGAGCGTTCTGGAGGGTTTCGAGGTGCCGTCGATGTAGCGGAACGTGTAGGCGCGCATTGGGCGTCTCCTTCTTTTCCCGCTTAAAGCTATACCGCGCAGTTCCTTCGAGCAAGCCGATTTGACTCCGGGAGGGCTTTCCTGTACATTAGACCCACTCCCAGCCGCAAGGCCCAGTCGCTCTCCTGACTGTGGCGGGCAGGGATTTTAAATTGCTACATGGCACGCTCAGTAAAGAAAGGACCCTACGTCGACGAGAAGCTCCTCAAGAAGATCGAGGGGAAGAAGCCTCAGACCACTGAGATGATAAAGACGTGGGCGCGCCGCTCCCAGATAGCCCCCGAGATGGTGGGCTTCAAGTTCGGCGTCCACAACGGCAAGACCCACATAGAGGTCCTCGTAAACGAGGACATGGTGGGCCACCGCCTGGGCGAGTTCAGCCCGACCAAGAAGTTCGTGCGCCACGGAGGCAAGATGCAGAAGGAGCAGGAGGCGAAGGCCAAGCAGGCCGAGATCGCGTCCGCCCAGGCTGCAAAGGCCGCCGGCGACGCCAAGAAGAAGTAATCCCGTATGGACACCGCATCTACCGCAAAGCTTTCAAACTACCGCCAGGCGCCCCGCAAGGTACGCCTCGTGGCCGACCTCATCCGCGGCAAGACGGCGTCCAATGCCATCAGCCTGCTTTCCGTCCTGCCTAAGCGCGCCGGCGAGCCGATGAAGAAGCTCGTCGAGTCGGCCGTGGCCAACTCGAAGATGGGCGCCGCCGACCTCTACGTATCCTCCATCCAGGTCAACGGCGGCATCGTCTTCAAGCGCCACATGCCCCGCGCCCGCGGCCGCGCCAGCCAGATCCTCAAGCGCACCAGCCACATTACGCTCGCTCTCTCCAAGAAGGCTCCCAAGAAGGGCAAGGCCCTGAAGGCCGCAAAGGCAGAGAAGGCTGAGCAAGCGGAAGCCGCACACAACTAATATGTCTAAAGTAGTAAACCCATTCGCCCATAGGCTCGGCATCATCAAGGACTGGCGCCATCGCTGGTACGCCTCCGGCCCCGTCTACCGCGAGAACCTCAAGGCGGACGTCCTTTTGCGCGAGCACCTCATGAAGTCCCTGCGCGGCATGTACGTGGGCGGGCTCGAGATAGAGCGCAACGCCAAGCAGCTGCGCGTCATCATAAAGACCTCCCGCCCGGGCGTTCTCATCGGCCGCTCCGGCGAGGGCTCGACCAAGCTGCGCCAGCAGATAGCGGACTTCCTCAAGAGCCGCAAGCTCCCGGTCCCCGAGATCAAGCTCGATATCGAGGAGATCCGCTCGCCGGAGAGCAACGCAGCCATAGTGGCCTACATGGTCGCCGAGGGTCTCGAGAAGCGCATGCCGTTCCGCCGCGTAATGAAGCAGACCATCGAGAAGGTGGGCGCCAACCGCGACGTGAAGGGCGTGCGCGTCCAGATATCCGGCATGCTCGGCGGCGGCTCCATGTCCCGCGTCGAGAACCTCAAGAAGGGCCGCGTGCCCCTGCAGACCTTCCGCTCCGACATCGACTTCGCCCGCGAGCGCGCCAACCTGCCTTTGGGCGTCGTCGGCATCAAGGTGTGGATATACCGCGGCGAGGTGTTTGCCGCCAACGCGAAGAAATAAACCGTTATGCTTTTCCCTAAGAAAGTAAAATTCCGCAAGTCGCACACCATGCGCGTTAACCCCAAGAAGGCCAAGGTCGCCACGCGCGGCATTACCGTGGCCTTCGGGAGCCATGGGCTCAAGGCGGTTACGTCCGCCCGCGTGCGCTCCAACCAGATAGAGTCGGCCCGCAAGGTCATCGCCCGCTCGCTTGGCAAGACCGGCCGCAGCTGGATCCGCATCTTCCCGGACAAGCCCTACACCCAGAAGCCGCCCGAGGTGAAGCTCGGCAAGGGCAAGGGCGACCCGGTGGGCTACGAGGTGCAGATCTGGCCCGGGCGCGTGCTGTTCGAGGTGGACGGCGTGAGCGACGCGGTCGCTACAGAGGCGCTCGTCAAGGCCGCCAAGAAGCTCCCGCTGAAGGCGAAGGTGGTCGCGCGCCATTAATCCGCGCATTCATCGCATAATACCCGTATGGCAAAGAAACAAGACCTCACGAAACACTCCAAAGCCGAGCTCATGAAGCTCGCCCAGGACAAGCGCGAAGAGCTGAGGGCCTTGCGCTTTGGCGTCGCAGGTAGTAAGAATCGTAATGTGAAGGCCGCCCGGTCGCTGCGCAAGGAAGTGGCCCGCGCCCTGACCCAGGCCGGCAAGGCATCGAACTAATATGGAAACAAAGCGCAAAGAATTCACGGGGGTAGTCGTATCCGACAAGATGGCGGAGTCCGCCATAGTGGCCGTATCCCGCTACGTAAAGCACCCCAAGTACAAGAAGTACCTCAAGAAGACTTCGCGCTTCGCCGCCCATAACCCCGGCAACAAGGCAAAGGAGGGCGACAAGGTCACCATCCGCTCGTGCCGCCCGCTCTCCAAGACCAAGCGCTTCGAGATCGTCTCTGGCGCCGCCTCGCACTCGTAAATCGTATGATCCAAGACCGCACACTCGTAACTGTTACAGACAACTCCGGCGCGAAGATCGGACGCATCTTCAAGATTCCCGGAGCGTCCAAGAAGCGCTACGCCGAGATAGGGGAGATAGTCATCCTCTCGGTGCAGTCCGCCGAGCCGCGCAAGGCGGTGAAGAAGAAGGACGTGCTCCATGGCGTGGTCGTGCGCCAGCGCAAGCCTTTCCGCCGCAAGGACGGCAGCTACATCCGCTTCGACGATAACGCGGTCGTCGTGCTCGACTGGGGCGCCAAGGATAAGAAGGAGCCCAAGGCCGGCCGCATCTTCGGCCCGATACCGCGCGAGCTCCAGGAGCTTGGCTACCAGACCATCATTTCCCGCGCCCCCGAGGTCGTATAACCACCTGTATGAACAAGATCCACGTTAAGAAAGGCGACACGGTAGTCATCCTCTCGGGCAACGAGAAGGGCAAGTCCGGCAAGGTGACCCGCGCGTACCCCAAGCTCGGCATGGTGGTGGTGGAAGGCATCGGGATGCGTACCAAGCACCAGAAGCCGCGCCGCGCCGGCCAGGCGGGCCAGATAGTCAAGAAGCAGCACCCGATACACGCAAGCAAGGTAGCCCTCAAGAAGTAAATCGTATGGCACACAAGACCCCCCTCATCCAGGACAACCAGAAGAAGACCTTTGATACGCTCAAGGGGGACTTGGGTTGGAGCAATGTCATGCAGACCCCCAAGGTGGCCAAGGTCGTCGTGTCCGTTGGCGTTGGCAAGATGGCGAAGGACAAGAACAAGGTGGAGCTCGTCGCCGAGCGCCTGGGACGCATCACGGGTCAGAAGCCGGTCGTGCGCGGCGCCAAGAAGGCCATCGCCACCTACAAGACCCGCATCGGCGACAAGGTGGGCTACCAGGTCACCCTGCGCGGCAAGCGCGCCGAGGACTTCCTCAACCGCCTCATCCATGTTGCTTTGCCGCGCACCAAGGACTTCAAGGGCATCAGCGCCAGCTCCGTTGACGATATGGGCAACTACACGCTCGGCATCAAGGAGCACTCGGTGTTCCCCGAGACCGCCGACGAGGACATCAGGGACGTCTTCGGCATGGCGGTGACGGTCGTCACTACCGCCAAGAGCAAGGCGGAGGCCAAGGCCTATCTGGCCCACCTCGGCTTTCCTTTCAAGAAATAAGCATTGCAAAAACAGCCTTGCTCCTTGGATTAAGGCTGTTTTTATTTGCCTGGCCGGATCCCGCCCCTGAGATGTCCGATTGGGAGGTAAGCGGGACAGCGCTCAGCCGTCTTATTTCCTGAAGGATCCGCAAAATATGCCTATGTTTGATATAACTGTGAAATTAATAGAATTCGGCATGATGGGCGTAGTGCTTTCCAATGTCGCGAGCAAGATGGCGCGCCATCTCAGCAAAGAATAAGAATGCGCGCGCTGCTTGCTGTTGCCCGGCGGGGGATGCCCTATGCTGTTCTGTATGCGATAACGCTCGGGCTCATAGCCTATGCCATTTCGGCTGAGCGCGTTCAGGTTGAACTAGGCCCGCTTCTGTGGTTTGCCAACGCCATCGTCGCGCTCGCGTTTATTCAGGTGTTCCGTTACTTCTTCTACCTCATGGTGAGCCCGTGGCATGAGTCCTCGCGCCCGCGCCTGACCCGCCCCTACGCCCCGCTCGTCTCGGTCGTCATACCCGCCTGGAACGAGGAAGTCGGCATTGTCGGCACCGTCGACTCGCTGCTTAAGAGCACGTATCGGAACCTGGAGATACTAGTGGTAAACGACGGGTCCACCGACCGCTCTGACGCCATCATGACCCGGTATGCCGAGCGCTTTAACGCGAGCCGCGGGGGCGATCCTGCGCGGCTGGTGTACCGCTACAAGGAAAACGGCGGGAAGGGAAGCGCGCTCAATTTCGGCATAGCGCTCGCGAGCGGCGATATCATAATGTCGGTCGATGCGGACTGCGTGGTCGATCGCGAGGCTGTCGGGCGCATCGTGTCATGCTTCGCCGATCCGTCCGTCATGGCCGCGGTCGCCAACGTGAAGATAGGGAATCCGGGCTCCTTCCTTTCCATGGTCCAGTACCTCGAATTCGCGCTCTCCTTCTACTTCAAGAAAGCGGACTCCGTGCTCAATTCGATCTACATCATCGGCGGCGCGGGAGGCGCCTTCCGCAGGGAGGTGTTCGACGCGGTCGGCCCGTACAATGAAAAGCATATTACCGAGGACATAGACCTGTCGGTGCGCATACAGCGCGCGGGGATGAGGATAGTGTACGCCGATCGGGCGGTCATCTACACGGAAGGCGCAAGCGACCTCGGCGGCCTCATGAAGCAGCGCCTGCGGTGGAAGCGCGGCCGCATCGATACCTTCAGGGAGCATAAGGCGCTCTTCTTCAGCGCCGACCGCAGGCACGGCAAGGCGCTGAGCTGGCTGGTCCTGCCCATCGCGCTACTGGGAGATATCGTGCTCATATTCGAGCCGCTCTTCCTGCTCGCGTTCTACGCGATAGGCACCATGACGCACAACTTCGCGCCCTTTTTTATGATCATGGCGCTGTCGGCCTTTATGGCGCTCATTGTCTTCGCGTTTGAGCGCGAGCACGACCTGAAGCTCCTCCTGCTGACGCCTATCGCTTGGGTCTTGTCGTATGTAATGGCCCTGGTCGAGATTAATGCGATTTTCCGCTCGCTGTGGGGCATGGCGCGCAACAAGGAGGTGGCGTGGCAGCGGTGGCAGCGCCAAGGGATACTCCCGGCAGGCGAAAAAGAATAAGAAAAGCCCGGACCCTTTCCGCCCGCGCTTCCCGTTCAAGAAAGCCTAGATTTTAAAGCGCGAAAAGCGGAAGCATCAGCTGATGCGAGCGAAATAAAGAAGCCCCGGACTTGTCCGGGGCTTTCGGGTTCCGCTGCGGGGGCGGATGCTACTGGTACTGCCTGTAGTACTTGGCCTTGCGGCAGTTTGCTTCGCGGCATTTGGCGATAAGGTACTTCCACGCATAGGTCCCGCAAACGGGGACCGTCAGGCATGCTGTCGCGAAAATAATACGGTCTAGGGGCTCCCAATCCGTTTCGCTCCATGCCCCGTACCATCTCCCGTACCAGGCAGCGCTTCCTAACGGTAGCATTGTCATGATGCAGGCGATGGCGAGCGGGAGCGTTATGGCTATCTTCTGGCAGAGAGTAGGCTCGTCGGTATCCATGCGCCCTCCTGAGGCGTGCGGTTAGTACGAATAGTTGCGGCGTCCGGTTGCCATTACACACCCATAGATTCGTACTGTCAACTGCGCCGATGGTGCGTGCAAGAAAGCGCCCGCGCTTGCTGGGCGCGGGCTTTCGTTATGCCTCCCTGCGCTTCGGCAGGCGGCCGAAGGCGGGGAGGGAGGGGTAGCGCCTGAGGAGCTCGTCGAACGAGCGTTCGGCGGGTGCCGCGCTCTTGTCGGCCGCTTCAAGGGCGGCTTTCTCCAGCGCGCGCAGGCTCCAGCTGTCCGATACCCCCAGCAGGCCCCAGTTTCGCAGCTTATCCGCATGAATCGCTTCCGCGACCATGAACGAGGACAGCCTTGCGATATCCTTGACCAGGCGCTGGCAGTCCGCAATTTCAGAGAGGCTTTTCGCTACCAGCGCGCAGCCTAGCTGGAGGTTCTTGAAATAGAGCGGGGTCGGGGCGTAGAAGCGCCGGTCCTTGGCGAGCCGGATCTCGACCAGCGTGCTGGGCAAGGGCGTCCTCCACAGCTCTATGGGCGCGGCTTTGCTTATGAATACGGCAAGCAGTACGGCAAGCGCTTTCATGGCGGATACTCCTGTAAGGGGCGTCTTGGGCAATCATGCGCCAGTATTTGCGCACGCGCAACCGGGCGGTGTCCAAAGAAAAAGGCCCGGAGCATCGCTCCGGGCCTTTGGCGCCTTGCTTACACGCGCTTGCGGCGCCTCTCGCTTTGCGGGGGTCCCTGGTACCAAGTGAGGCTGCTGTTGAGCAGCTGCACGGCGATTAGGGCCAGTCCCGCGCACAGCAGAGCGTACGGAATCCAGTCCCAGCTCTTCAGCGCCCTGCTCCAGTCCACCTCAATCGCGATGAGCGCGCACCCTGCTGCGCAGGCCAGGGCGAACAGGAGCGCCATGGCCGCCCTGACGGGACGGCGTTCCGGCGCCGGCCGTGCGGCCTTTCGTGCCGGGCCGGCCAAAGAGAACGCTATGGCGAAGACGGCAACGGCAAGAGGGGACAGGAGCGCGCAGAGGGCGTAGGGGTTCTTGGCCCCTTTGTCCCACATCTGCACGCATGCGGTGACGCAGAAGAACGTGATGATGAGTACCATGATCGCCGCCGGGAGCGCTACGGGCAGCTCGGGCGGGCGCTCCTTCTTTCTTTCGGTCTCTTCAGGGTCGGAATCGCGGGTAATGCGAATGATGACGGCCACAACGCCCTCCTTGGGATGTACGGATGAACGGATGATGTACGCAACTGCGTGGTACTAGACACTAAAAGTTACATTGAGTCAATGAGCGCGCTGCGGGCCGGCCGCGCGCCGCGCAAAAGAAAAAACCCGCCTTGCTGTTGTCGGGGGCGGAGGACATATGCAAGGCGGGCTGTCGGGGAGTCCTGGAGGACCCCCAACGGGAAATGTGGAAGGTACTACGCTACGTTTTTAATATCGGCACTGCCCAGATAATTATCGGGGCCGTTCCGTATGGAGCGTTTCTTGAGGAACGCCGCAAGCTTGGAAATCCTCTCGTCCGGAGGAATCGGCTTTGACGGGTTATTTTCGGCCCGGCAGTCGTATATGGTCTTGAGACCGACGTACGTCATCCTGGTCGCCAGTGTGTCCAGGCATACGTTCTCTCCGTAGGGGAGGGATGGTTCTGTCGGCAAGCAATGCTCCTTTCGTGCTACGTGTCTTTTTAAAAATTAACCTAAAAAAACAAGCGTGTCAATGAACCGGAGCTGAAGGCCTCAGAAGACGTGTCGTTTGCGCTCGCGTAGCGGCTATGCTACAGTAGCCCCACGCCCAGTAGGGCTCCTTTTTTCTGCCAGGTGCCGCTTAGTCTTCGGGCGAGGCATACCTCCAGAATCGTAACTCCTAGGCAAGGGAGTATCCCGGACCGGGTTCCGGGCAAAACATCCACAAATGGCAAAGAAATCTACCGTCGTACGCTCGAATCGCGCCCCGAAGTTCAAGTCCCGGGTCGTGCGCCGCTGCTTCCGCTGCGGCCGCGCCCGCGCGTTCATGCGCGACTTCGGCATGTGCCGCGTGTGCTTCCGCGAGGCGGCCAACGAGGGCCTCATCCCGGGCGTCCGCAAATCTTCCTGGTAATCCTATGGTAAACGACCCTATCGCAGACTTCCTGGTTCGCCTTCAGAACGCCTCCATGGTGGGCCATTCCACCGTGTCCTTGCCGTTCTCGGGCATCAAGAGCGCCATCGCGAAGATCCTCGAGCGCGAGGGCTACCTCACCCAGGTCTCCAAGAGGAACAACACCCTCGTCGTGGGCCTCTCCTACACCGCGGCAGGCCGCCCGGCCATAAACGGCGTCAAGCGCATCTCCAAGCCCTCGCGCCGCATGTACATGGGCGTGCGCGACGTCCAGCCCGTCAAGCGCGGCCACGGCCTCCTGGTCCTTTCGACCCCGGCCGGCGTCCTTACCGGCAAGGAGGCGCGTCAGATGCGCGTCGGCGGAGAAGCCCTGTTCGAAATCTGGTAACCACTATGTCACGCCTCGCTAAACGCCCCATCGCCATACCCGCCCAGGCCGAGATAACCGTCTCGGGGGACAGCTTCGTGGTCAAGGGCCCCAAGGGCACCCTTCAGAAGCCCCTCAGCCGCTTCGTCACCATCGAGGTCGGCGCGGAGGGCGTGCAGGTCGCGCGCAAGGGCGCGTCCATCGAGTCGCGCGCGGCGGTCGGCACGTACGCCAGCCACGTGCGCAACATGCTCAAGGGCGTCACCGAGGGCTTCTCAAAGAAGCTCCTGGTCGAGGGCGTCGGCTTCAAGTGGGAGGTGCAGGGCAAGACCCTCAAGCTCGCGCTCGGCTTCAGCCACCCGGTCGTGGTCGACATCCCCGAGGGCCTTGCCGTCGTCGCCGAGAAGAACGCGCTTACGGTCTCGGGCTTCGACAAGGAGGCCGTGGGCCAGTTCGCCGCTAACATCCGCGCCCTCAAGAAGCCGGAGCCGTACAAGGGCAAGGGCATCCGCTACGAGGGCGAGGTGATACGCCGCAAGCAGGGCAAGAAGGCCGCATAAATTAACGTATGGACACTAACCGCACACGCCGCCACAACCGCATACGCGCCAAGGTCTCGGGTACCGCCGAGCGCCCCCGCCTGTGCGTCTACAAGTCCAACCGCTACCTCGAGGCGCAGGTCATCGACGACACCAAGGGCATGACGCTCGCGAGCATCAAGATCGCCGACGCCAAGAAGGCGGGCGAGGAGATAGCGAAGGCCGCCAAGGCGAAGGGCGTCACTGCGGTGGTGTTCGACCGCGGCGGGTTCCGCTATACTGGCGCGATAGCGGTGCTCGCCGACGCGGCGCGCGAGGGCGGCTTGAAATTTTAATGCATCGCCCGACTGAATAAAGATATGGCTGAAGAACTGAACACAACGACGACCGCTCCGGCACCCGAGGCTCCCGCTGCAGGGGCTGTTGCTCCTGCCGCCTCCCCGGCGCGCGGACCGCGCGCAGGCGCGCGCGGCGGCATGCGCGGCGGCCGCCCCGGAGGCCGCCCCGGCTCGGACCGCCGCGGCCCGCGCCCTCCGCGCCAGAAGAGCGAGTTCGATTCCAAGATGATCACCATCCGCCGCGTGTCCCGCGTGGTCGCCGGCGGCCGCCGCTTCTCGTTCTCGGTCGCCATCATCATCGGCAACAAGAAGGGCCGCGTCGGCGTCGGCCTCGGCAAGGCGGGGGACACCACGCTCGCCATAGACAAGGCGACCCGCGACGCCAAGAAGCACATGATCACGCTCGCGCTCACCAAGGACAATTCGATCCCGCACGAGGTGTCGGCCAAGTTCAACGCCTCGCGCGTGACCCTCATGCCGGCCCGCGGCCGCGGCCTCGTCGCAGGCTCCTCCGTGCGCCCGGTCCTCGAGCTCGCCGGCATCTCCAACATCGTCGCAAAGGTGCACTCGGGCTCCAAGAACGGCCTCAATAACGCCCGCGCCGCCGTCGAGGCCCTTAAGACCCTCAAAGCTTAAATCCTATGCAGCTCCACGAACTACAACGCAAAACGCCGCAGAAAGCCTCCAAGCGCATCGGCCGCGGCCGCGCATCCGGCAAGGGCAAGACCTCCGGGCGCGGCACCAAGGGCCAGAACGCCCGCGCCGGCCACAAGAAGCGCCCCGAGGTGCGCGAGCAGCTTAAGAAGCTTCCGAAGCTCCGCGGCCGCGGCATACACGGCCTCACGAGCATCCAGGACAAGCCCTCGGTGGTCAACGTGTCCGCGCTCGAGGCGGTATTCGCCGCGGGCGATGCGGTCAACCCTGCCACCCTCCAGGAGCGCGGGGTCGTGCAGGCCCGTCGCGGGAAGAAGGCCGTCGTAAAAATCCTCGGCACCGGCGAGCTGTCCAAGAAGCTCGTGGTTACCGGCTGCGCCGTGTCCGGCTCCGCCCGTGAGAAGATAGAGAAGGCGGGCGGTTCGGTCGCGTAACCTTCCTCCGTCCCCGGTTCGCCTTCGTTCGCCCGTTAGCCCATGAACCCTTTCCAGAAACTCTCCCTGCTCCTCTCCGACCCGGCACTGCGCAACCGGCTCTTGTTCGTGGCCGGCGCCCTTGCGGTGACGCGCGTCCTCTCTGCCATCCCGATTCCCGGCATCGATGCGGCGCAGCTCAGCCTTTTCCTCGCCAATAACCAGTTCTTCGGCCTCCTGAACCTCTTCTCGGGCGGCGGCCTCGCCAACCTTTCCCTGGTGATGCTCGGCGTGGGCCCCTACATCACCGCGAGCATCGTCATGCAGCTTACGACCATGATGAGCCCCAAGCTCAAGGCCATGTACCAGGAAGAGGGCGAGGCCGGCCGCACGAAATTCGCCCAGTACTCGCGCTTCCTGACGCTTCCCATCGCCGCCGTGCAGGGCATCAGCTTCCTGATACTCCTCGAGCGCCAGGGCGTATTGCCGGCGCTCAGCCCCTTCCAGTTCGGCATCAATCTCATGATAATCATCGCCGGCTCCATGCTCCTTATGTGGATTGGCGAGCTCATTTCCGAGTACGGCCTCGGGAACGGCGTGTCGGTGGTCATCTTCGCGGGCATCGTGGCGGGCCTGCCCTCCGCCATAAGCCAGACGCTCTTCTCGTTCGAGGCGGCCCAGCTCCCCATGTACCTCATGTTCCTGGCGGCCGGCCTCGCGGTCATCGCGGCGGTCGTCGCTATTACCGAGGCTGAGCGCCCCGTGCCGGTTACCTACGCCAAGCGCGTGCGCGGCATGAAGTTCTTCGGCGGCGCCTCGACCTACCTGCCCCTGCGCCTCAACCAGGCGGGCGTCATCCCCATCATCTTCGCGCTCTCGTTCCTCCTCTTGCCGCAGATGTTCGGCACGTTCTTCCAGGCATCGAGCATCCCGTGGCTCGCCTCGACGGCGGCCGTGATACTCGGCTTCATACAGAACCAGTGGCTCTACGGCGGCATCTACTTCGTGCTCGTGTTCCTCTTTACCTACTTCTACACGGCGGTCACCTTCGAGCCCACCCAGATAGCCGAGAACCTCCAGCGCAACGGCGCGTTCATCCCGGGCATCCGCCCCGGCGGCCACACCAGCGACTACCTCGCCCGTACCATAACCCGCATCACGTTCGTAGGAGCGCTCTTTTTGGGCGTCATCGCGGTCCTGCCTATAGCGGTGCAGAACCTGACCGGCATCCAGAACCTCGCCATAGGCGGCACCGGCCTCCTCATCGTCGTGTCGGTAGTCCTCGACATCGCGCGGCGCATAGACGCCCAGCTTTCCATCAGGGAATACTAGAAGCGCCCCTCGGGCGCCTTCTTCATAATCCTGCTATTGTGTAGCATATGGACACGCATACATTCGTCATGATGGGCCGGCCCGGGAGCGGGAAGGGGACGCAGGGCAAATTGCTCGCCCAGAAGCTCGGGTGCGACATCTACTCCTCGGGGAACCGCTTCCGCGAGATGGCGCGCGGGAGCGGCTACGTGGCGGAGAAGATACGCTGCACTATCGACCGCGGCGAGCTCCTGCCCAACTGGTTCTCCTCGCACCTGTTCGTCGGGGCCCTGCTGGAGCTCGCGCCGCAGGAGACTATCGTGTTCGAGGGCGCGTGCCGCAGGCTGCACGAGGCGCGGGCGTTCGACGAGACGGCCCGCTGGCTCGAGCGCCCCTACAAGGCGGTGTTCCTCAACATCCCCGACGAAGAGGTGGACCGCCGCATCGCCGAGCGCAAGCTCGTCGAGGGTCGCTCCGACGACGAGTCCGACACGGTCGACCGCCGCCTGGTCGAGTACGAGGAGCACACCGCGCTCGCCATAGAGCTGTTCCGCGAGAAGGGCGTCCTGGTCGAGGTGAGCGGCATGGATACGGTGGAGAACGTGCACAAGAAGGTGCTGGAGGCCCTCGGACTATGATTGCGAAGACTCAAGAAGAGATCGAGGGCCTGCGCGCGGCGGGGAAGCTGCTCGCCGAGGCCTTGCGCCATGCCGCGGCGCTTGTGAAGCCCGGCGTGGCTACCTCGGCGCTCGACCTGGCTGCCGAGGCGTTCATCCGCGAGCGCCGGGCCGCGCCCGCGTTTTTAAACTACAAGCCCGAGGGCGCGTCCTACGCGTTCCCGGCCGCGCTGTGCGTGTCCATAAACGACGAGGTCGTGCACGGCATCCCCTCGGAGGACCGCATTATAGAAGAAGGCGACTTGGTCATGCTCGATTTAGGGCTTTCGCTTAACGGCTACTTCGCCGATATGGCCACGACGGTGTGCGCGGGCGCCTGCGACGAGAAGGGGAAGGCGCTCATCAAGGCGACCGAGGAGGCGTTCAGGGCGGCGCTCAAGGCCGCCCGCCCGGGCGCGCGCACGGGCGACATCGGCGCCGCGATTGAGGCGGTCGCGAAGAAGCGCGGCCTCGGCGTCGTCGAGGATTTGGGCGGCCACTCGCTGGGCCGCGTCCCGCACGAGCCGCCGTTCGTGCCCAACACGGGCACGGCGGGCAAGGGTCATGTCCTTGAAGAAGGCCTCGTGCTTGCCATAGAGCCCATATTCACTGAAGGAGCGGGCGATATCGAGCTTCTGGACGACGAGTGGACGTACGTGACGGCCGACGGCAGCCGCTCGGCCGAGACCGAGCATACGGTCCTTATAACCAAGGACGGCGCGGAGATTTTGACCGCGTAGAGGAATTCTTATATAGTGCGTACAGGTTGTACTGCGGCCTCCCGGCCGCATTTTCCGTAAAGGACCATCATGCATACCCAAGGAAAGCTTATCGTCGTAACCGGGCCGTCAGGCGTCGGCAAGCGCACGCTCATCGAGCATGTTCTCGAAAATGTGCCCAATTGCTGGTTCTCGGTGTCGGCGACGACCCGCGCGCCGCGGCCCGGGGAGACGCACGGCAAGGACTACTACTTCATCGACATGAAGGCGTTCCGGTCGCATATCGATGCCGGCGATTTCTTCGAATGGGCGGAGTTCGCGGGGAACCTCTACGGCACGCCCAAGGACTTCATCCTCGAAAAGCTCTCCAAGGGCACGACCGTGCTTGCGGAGATAGAAATCGAGGGCGCCAAGCAGGTAAAGGAAAAGATGCCCGAGGCGGAGACGATATTCATCCTGCCGGCGGAGCCCGCCTTCGACACCCTGCGCAAGCGCATCCTCGGGCGCGGCGACGTGTCCAAGGAGAGCATGGAGCTCCGGCTCGAAACCGCGCGCATAGAGCTCGCGCAAAAGGACTTCTTCGACCACCGGGTCGTCAATGACGACCTGGAAACCGCGAAGGGCGAGATGCTTTCGCTGGTCCGCTCGCTTTTGGAGGGGTCCCGCAGAGCGGCGTAACAGGGAACAGGCAGGCCGGCGGATATTCCGCCGGCCTTTTTCATGCCATGGCTTCGCGCTTGGAGAAGCCTAGAGCGCGTACGAATACAGGCAGGCGAGCGCCGCGAGGAGCGTGCCGTACTCGAGGTAGGCGATGATGCCCGGCCGCAGGTAATGGGCGCGAATCCACCGGCCGTCTCCCGCAGGCACGGGCAGGAGCCGGTATTTTTTATACGAGAAGGGCGCGAGCCAGGCGATGCCCCAGCCGAGGCCCACGGTGTCATGAATGAGGTGCAGTGCGACGCCTGCCGCGACCATCGACGCGACGAGCCCGCCGAAGAGCGCGTACAGGGCGCCGACTGCGGGAACCCAGAGCAATGGGTAGTGGGTGAACGAGCGGTGGTCGGCTTTTTTGCTTCCCAAGAGCCTTCCGATGCCGAACCAGAGTATGTCTATGTCGGGCAGGAGGGCGCTCCCTATGCCGAGCGCGAGCAGGGCGGGGGTGAGCGGGGCCTCCGACAGCCAGGACGCCCCTACGGAAAGCAGGATGCCGAATCCTATATCCATGAACATGGGGCAAGTATACAGGCTCGCGCTTCTTGTAAAAACGGCCCGCCTGGGCTATTGTGGGGCCACATATGATCCATCCAAAAGAGGAGAAGACGTTCGTGCTCATCAAGCCCGACGGCGTGCGCAAGGGGCTTATCGGCGAGGTCATCAAGCGGTTCGAGCAGCGCGACCTGAAGGTCGTCGCCATGGACATGTTCCTCTCGACCCGCAAGGAGATGGACAACCACTACCCCAAGGACGAGAAGTGGCTCACGCGCCTGGGCGACAAGACCACCACCACCTACGAGAAGTACGGGCACAGCGTCAAGCGCGACTTCGGCACCGACGACAAGCTCAAAATCGGCAAGGAGGTGCGCGGCTGGCTCATCGACTTCATGACGAGCGCTCCCATGGTAAAAATGGTCGTGCAGGGCGTGCACGCGGTGGACATGGTGCGCAAGATAGTGGGCCCCACCATGCCGTACCTGGCGGAAATGGGCACCATCCGCGGCGACTACTCGGCCGACTCTGCCATAAGCGCGAACATCGAGAAGCGTGCGGTGTACAACCTCATCCACGCCAGCGAGACCCCTGAAGAGGCTGCGCACGAGATAAAGCACTGGTTTGGAAAGAGCCCCGTGTACAAGTACAAGCGCTTCGGCATTGACGAATAGGTTCAGAGAACCCAAATGCCCTATCCACCCCGCTTTCATGCGGGGTTTGGTATACTTACGGGTAGGACGCTCTAAGGCAAAAGTTACTAAGTGTTCTACAGGGAGCCCTACATCTTCCCGCGCCATTGGTTCGGGTCTGCGGGCACCCACCTATCACTGAAGTAGACGCTTTGCTTTAGAAGTCCTACCAAGAACGCCACCTTCGGGTGGCATTTTTGCTACAATTACGAGCGCAATGACATCCACGCTTACGTTCTACGGCGGGGCCGGGTCCGTGACCGGCTCCAATTTCATGCTCGACACGGGCGCGCAGAAGCTCCTTATAGACTGCGGGCTCCAGCAGGGGAGCCATGAGGAGGACAATTACAAGCCGTTCGCCTACGCGCCCGGCGACTGCTCGCATTTGTTCGTGAGCCATGCGCACCTCGACCATGTGGGGCGCATCCCGTTTTTGGCAAAATCGGGCTTCAAGGGGAAAATTATCTCGACGGGCGCCACGCGCGACGTGGCCGAATTCATCATGCGCGACGCGCTTTCCCTTATGGTGCGCGCGCACGAGCACGGCGCGCCCGAGCCTATATACGCCGAGCAGGACATCGACGCGGCGCTCAAGCTGTGGGAGCCGCGCGGGCTCCACGAGCCGCTGGAGCTCGAAGGCGGCATGGTGCATGAATTTTTTGACGCCGGGCACATCCTGGGCTCGGCCATGTCGAAATTCAGCCGCGGCGGGAAAAGCCTGGTCGTAACGGGCGACCTGGGCGCCGGCAACTCGCCGCTCCTGCCGCAGACCGAGGCCCTGCCCGCGCCCGACTACCTCGTCATAGAGAGCGTCTACGGCGACCGCACCCGCCCCGAGGACAAGGACCGCAAGGAATTGTTCCAGAAGGTGATACGAGAGACTATCGCGCGCGGCGGCACCCTGCTCATACCGGCGTTCTCGACCGAGCGCACGCAGGACCTCGTGTACGAGATACGCGCGCTCATGGCAGAGAAGAAAATACCTTCGGTGCCGGTGTTCCTCGACTCGCCGCTGGCGCAGAATATAACCGAAACCTTCGAGCGCAACAGCGGGTACTTCGCGCCGGCCCTCAAGGCGCGCATAAAGGCGGGGGAGCAGGTGCTCCGGTTTCCCGAGCTGAAGTTCGCCCGCGACACCCGCGAGTCGCGCGCCATACAGGGGCACGAGGGACCCAAGATAATCCTCGCGGGCTCGGGCATGAGCAACGGCGGGCGGGTCTTGAGCCACGAGCGCTACGTCCTGCCGGACCCGTCTTCGACCCTGCTCATCGTGGGCTACCAGGCGGCGGGCACCATAGGCCGGCGGCTCCTGGAGGGCGAGAAGAAGCTCCATGCGGGCCGCGGCGAGGTCATACCCGTGCGCGCCCATGTGGAGACCTTGTACGGCTACTCGGCGCACCGCGATAGCGCGGGGCTCCTGGAGCTGGTCGAGGGCGCCCGGGACTCGCTCAAGCGGGTGTTCGTCGTGCAGGGCGAGCCTGCCGCCGCGAAGTTCCTCACCCAGCGCATCCGCGATTACCTGGGGCTTGATGCCACGGCCCCTTCGGCAGGGGACAGTGCCGATATCGAGCTATAATTGAAGGACATGGACCCGAAGAACGAGCACCTAAAGATAAAATTCGGCGTATCGGGCGCGGCCGAGACCGGCCACTGCGGCATCGATGCCTACGACAAGGGGCTTCAGCTCGGCCGCGAGATCGCCAAGCAGAACGCGGTCCTGGTCAACGGCGCTACGACCGGCTTCCCGCTATGGGCGGCCATGGGCGCCAAGGAGGCCGAGGGCTTCACGGTAGGGTTCTCTCCCGCCGCCACCGAAAAGGAGCACATCGAGGCGTACAACCTGCCGGTCGAGTACATGGACCTCATCATTTACACGGGCTTCGGCTTTCCCGGCCGGGACCTCATATTCACCCGTTCCTGCGACGCGGTCTTTTTCGGGTGCGGCCGCATCGGGACCATCCACGAGTTCACCATCGCCTTCGAGGACAAGAAGCCCATGGGCATATTGGAGGCCGACTGGGATATAGACGAGGAGATACGCTACATCATCGAGAAGGGGCGCCGCCCCAACGACCAGATACTCTTCGATAGCGACCCCAAGGCGCTCGTTGAGCGGGTGAAGGAGCTGGTGGAGAAGGACAGGCTCAACCGCGCCAGCTTCCGCTTCGAGGCCGGGGCAGAGAAGGCCTCCATCGCCGCGCGCCTCTAGGGCGCATGCGTGCAATACGGAAAACCCCCGGCTGAAGCCGGGGGTTTCTGCGGTATTAGGAGACCTGGGAGACCAGGCGGGAGAAGGATTCGGGGGAGCGGTTGGCCATCTCGGCGAGCATCTTGCGGTTGAGGCCAATCTTCTTCTTGTTCATGGCGCCCATGAGCTTGCTGTAGGACACCGCGCTGCCCATGGCGTCGAGGGCGCCGTTGATCTGGACGTTCCACAGGCGCTTGAAGTCGTTCTTCTTGTCGCGGCGGTGGGCGAAGGCGTGCTTGCCGGCGTGGGCAATAGCCTCCTTGGCCATGCGCTTCTTGGTGCTGCGCCCGAAGCGGTAGCCCTTGGTCATCGCAAGGATGTTCTTGCGGCGCTTATTGCTGGTGGTTCCTCCCTTTACGCGTGCCATAAAAAATTCGGGTATTACTTGCTAGCCTTGACCGGGTTGCCGATGTAGCGCTGGAGCACCTTCGGGGTCAGGGTCAGGGTCTGGGTGCGGTTGTTGTTCATCTGCAGGGAGCGGCCCTCCTTCGCGTTGAAGTGGTTCTTGCCCGGCTTGCGCGCGACAAGGCTGCCACGGCGGGTGACCTTGATGCGCTTGGAGAATGATTTGTTGGTTTTCATCGTCGTGTTACTGCTGCTTCTTGGCGCGCTCGAGGACCGTCGTGAGGCCCTTGGGCCCCTTTTGTATCGCGTCGGCGAGCTTGTAGTCCTCGGGGATGAGCTTGAGGAACCGCTCAAGGCGCTCCTTGAGGAAGGCGAACTCCATGTACTTGTAGCGTCCCCACAAGAACAGGTCCACCTTGACCCGGTGGCCCTCCTTGAGCCAGTCGGCGGCCCTTTTGGCCTTAAGCTGCATATCGTGGTCGCCGGTCCCGATCTTGACCTGGACCGATTTGGTCTCGGTCGTGTGGGACTTGGACTTCATCTCCCGGCGCTTCTTCTGAGCTTCGTATTGGAATTTACCATATTCCATTATTTTAGCAACCGGGGGGACGGCGTTCGGACTTATCTCTATGAGGTCCAATCCGAGGTCCTGAGCCCTCTGAATAGCCTCGGAAAGGGGCAACACGCCCAGGTTTTCGCCCTCGGCGCCGACGACGCGGACCTCTTTCGCGCGTATGTGGTGGTTGACTCGGGTGGTATCCAAAGCGGTGTGCGGCTAACTGTACCACGCGGGGGCATAAAGATAAAGGAGGGCGCGCAAGAGCCCCGGGAGTGCCGGGGCTCTGTGTATGGCGGGGCGCCTCAGTAGCCCGGAATAGCCCAGAGCCCGAAGGTGAACATGAGGCCAAGGGCCGAGAACAGCAGCCCAAGCGCCCTGGTCTTCGCCTCGATAGACGGCTCGGTCCGCTTCGATTCTCCGTGGTAAAAGTGCCTCGACACGCTCTCCTCCTGTGCTGGTGCCTGCGCTAAGCATACACCCTTGTTCATGCTTCGTTCAAGCAGGGGCGGTACGCTGAAAGCCTATCCGACCGAACCATAATTTCGATATGGCAACCATAGTCAATACTCCGACCCCGGGCGACCAGAGCGGCTCATCGGCGGGCTGGGCGGTCGCGGTCATTGTGCTGATTGTCGTCATCGCGGGCATCGCGTTCTGGTACATGCGCTACGGGAGCGCGCCCGCCCAGGACGGCGCAAATATCCAGATACACCTGCCGACCGCCGGCGGGTCCACGGGCAACGGCGGCGCGGGCGCGCCGGCTCCGGGGGAATAACCGTACGCTTATCCGGCAGGGCACGAGTAACCGAATTCATCCGGCCTTCAGGGACCGGATGGTTTGGTTATGCCAGAGCGCTCCTGAGGGTCCAGCGGACGGCAGGCCGCTTAAAAAGCCTGCAAAGCAGGCGCAAGGGCAGCCTAGCGCGGCGTTGTTGTTTGCGTCGGCACCTCTCGCTGTGTAACGAGAAGCGCTGACAGAGACCGTGACGCGGGGCGGCCTAGTCGCCGCTGAAGACGAAGCCCTCGATGGTGCCGACGTCGGGGTAGGTTTCCGCGTGCGGGCGGAAGCGCTCGGGGCGGGGGAACGTGCACGCCTCGAAGGCGGCCCGGGTGGCGAAGAGGTAGCTCCCGCTCAGCGAGTTCTTCAGCAGGCGGTGCGCGATGATGACGTCGACGCCGTTGAGCGTGGTGAAGCGGTCGAGCCGGTCGACGACGCAGCGCCCGACGTGCACGACCACCTTTATATCCAGGCCGCCTATGTCCTCGCATGCGCCGTGCCCGCACCGCTCCTCGCGCATGAGCCGGCTCGCTTCCGCGTAGAACGCGACGAAGAAGTTCTCTATGGTCGCGGCGACGGTGGCCTTCTCGCGCTCCCACAGCTCGTCGCTCTCGCGCAGCGCGTACAGGAACAGCGCGTCGCCCTCGATGCTCGAGACCCTAAGCGGAATCTCCTTGGCGCGCAGCATCGCCTCCATGAGGGTGCGGATGACGCCCTGGGCGTACTCGGGCGACTTCTCGTGGCGCAGCATGAAGCGCGTGTACCCGCCGATGTCGGGGATGACGAAGAGCATGTCCACTCCCAAGGGCTCCGCCTGCGTTCCTTTCATA
Source organism: uncultured Candidatus Saccharibacteria bacterium (assembly GCA_964650645.1). Taxonomy (GTDB): domain Bacteria; phylum Patescibacteriota; class Minisyncoccia; order Phycocordibacterales; family SBAW01; genus GWA1-54-10. The sequence continues at coordinate 185,322 of CAZYUH010000001.1, read as the reverse complement.
CGGAAAGCATACCACCGCGCCGCCCTGCGCGGCCCGGCCGCATGTGAGATACTCATGGGGTGAACAAGCGCCAGTTCCTGCGGTCGCTGAACGACGTCTACTGCCGGCTGGCGGTCACGCGCCACGGCGTGGGCGTCGTGGCCATACGCCCTATCCCCAAGGGCGTCGACCCCTTCAAGCGCTGCGACCCGTTCGGCGACGTGCTGGAATTGCCCGAGAAAGAGCTGGAGGAAAGCGCCGCGCCCGAGGAAGCCAAGCAGTTGGTGCGCGACTTCTGCGCCCTCCAGGACGGCGTCTACTTCGTGCCCGACTACGGCATGGACGCGATAGACAAGTCGTACTTCCTGAACCATTCCAAAAGACCCAACATGGCCGCGCGCGGCAAGGGGGAGGAATTCGTCACTGCCCGCGCCATTAAGAAAGGCGAGGAGCTTACGGCCGATTACGGCGCGTACCACGAGTACGTGAAAGTGTTCGCCAAGAAGCAGAAGCGCCCCGGGGCGCGCTAGGCTTCCTTCAGGAATTCGAGGATGCGCTCCGGCGGTCGGCCGAGTATGGCCCGGCTGCCGCGCTCGAGTATCGGCCGCTGCATGAGGTCCGGATGCTCGATCATGAGGCTTATGAGTTCGCTGTCGCCAAGCGTGGCCGGGTCCATTCCGAGCGCCTCGTACGCGGGACCCTTCGTGCGGAGCAGTTCGATGGGCGCGATGCCCATTTTCCCGATAAGCTCGGAGAGCTTCTCCCGCGCAAGCGGGGCGTCGTGGTAGCGCACGGCCCGGTAGGGGATGCCGCGCTCGTCGAGCAGGTGGAGCGCGGCCCGGCACGTCGAGCAGGACCGCTTCTCGTATATGACGATCTCTTCCATCCTGCCTAGTGTACCGCCTGCGAGCCGTGCCTGCTCGCGCCAGGGGCGGGACAGGGCGCCGTTCATGTCCGCTACACGCGCTTGGCTGTAGCATTCTATCTGCTATAGAATGGGGCGGTGAATCCGGGGCGGGTCGGGGCTTTTTAATTGAGTAAGTATAATCACGTAGCCGTATGATCTCAAAGAGCATATCCGCCTTAGCGCGTCCCGTCCTGTTATTGGGCCTGCTTGCCGCCGCTTTGGCGGGATTTTTTATCCTTGCGGGCCGTCCCGCCGCCGTTCAGGCGGCCGCCTGCCCCTGCAGCCTGTTCCCCTCAAGCGCCGTGCCCGGCACCCCCTCGACCAATGACCCCGGCGCCGTCGAGGTCGGCATGAAGTTCACCACCGACCGCCCCGGCTACATTACCGCCATCCGCTTCTACAAGGGCGCGGGCAATACCGGGGTGCATACCGGCAGCCTCTGGACGGCCTCCGGCACCAAGCTCGCGGGCGTGACGTTCGCGGGCGAGACCGCGAGCGGCTGGCAGCAGGCGACGCTTGCAAGCCCGGTCGCCGTCGCCGCGAGCACCACGTACGTCGTTTCGTACTACGCCCCCTCCGGCTCCTACTCGAGCGACAACAGCTACTTCGGGACCGCCCGCGACAACTCGCCCCTGCACGCGCCCTCGGGGACCAACGGCGTGTACCGCTACGGCTCCGCGAGCGGGTTCCCCAGCGATTCGTACCAGTCGAGCAACTACTGGGTCGACGTCGTCTTCGAGGATTCCGCCGCGCAGTCGGTTCCCGTCATCAATTCCTTCACTGCAAGCCCGGCCGCAGTGGTAGCGGGGCAGAGCGCGACCCTCTCCTTCTCGGTGCAGGGCGCCTCGTCGCTGTCCATCGACCAGGGCGTCGGCGCCGTCAGCGGAAGCTCGGTCTCGGTCACGCCGTCGGCCACCACCACCTACACCCTCACCGCGTCCAACGCCGCGGGCACGACGACCGCGAGCGTGACCGTGGGCGTCATGCCGGCTGCGCCGCCGCCGCCGTCGGCCTGCCCCTGCAGCCTGTTCCCCTCAAGCGCCGTGCCCGGCACCCCCTCGACCAATGACCCCGGCGCCGTCGAGGTCGGCATGAAGTTCACCACCGACCGCCCCGGCTACATTACCGCCATCCGCTTCTACAAGGGCGCGGGCAATACCGGGGTGCATACCGGCAGCCTCTGGACGGCCTCCGGCACCAAGCTCGCGGGCGTGACGTTCGCGGGCGAGACCGCGAGCGGCTGGCAGCAGGCGACGCTTGCAAGCCCGGTCGCCGTCGCCGCGAGCACCACGTACGTCGTTTCGTACTACGCCCCCTCCGGCTCCTACTCGAGCGACAACAGCTACTTCGGGACCGCCCGCGACAACTCGCCCCTGCACGCGCCCTCGGGGACCAACGGCGTGTACCGCTACGGCTCCGCGAGCGGGTTCCCCAGCGATTCGTACCAGTCGAGCAACTACTGGGTCGACGTCGTCTTCGAGGATTCCGCCGCGCAGTCGGTTCCCGTCATCAATTCCTTCACTGCAAGCCCGGCCGCAGTGGTAGCGGGGCAGAGCGCGACCCTCTCCTTCTCGGTGCAGGGCGCCTCGTCGCTGTCCATCGACCAGGGCGTCGGCGCCGTCAGCGGAAGCTCGGTCTCGGTCACGCCGTCGGCCACCACCACCTACACCCTCACCGCGTCCAACGCCGCGGGCACGACGACCGCGAGCGTGACCGTGGGCGTCATGCCGGCTGCGCCGCCCGCGAGCAATCCGATACTCATAATCACCTCGGCGGCCAATAAGTTCACGAACTACTACGGCGAGATTCTCAAAGCGGAAGGATTCAACGCGTACTCGAGCGCTGACATCTCGGCGATTACGCCGGCCGTGCTGGGCGAATTCGACGAGGCCATCCTGGGCGACATGCCGCTCACGGCAGCGCAGGCTTCCATGCTCTCCGACTGGGTTAATGCCGGCGGCAATCTCATCGCGATGAAGCCCGACCAGAAGCTCGCCTCGCTCCTGGGCATCGCCCCGGCCGCGGGCGCGCTTGCCGACAAGTACTTCCTGGTCGACACGACGCAGGATCCGGGGAAGGGCATCGTGTCGCAGACCATGCAGTTCCACGGCACCGCCGACCTCTATACGCTCAGCGGCGCGCGCGCGGTCGCGACGCTGTACTCGTCGGCCTCCGCTCCGACCGCGAACCCGGCGGTCACTATCCGCTCCGCGGGCTCGGGACAGGCGGCGGCGTTCGCGTTCGACCTCGCGCGCTCCATCGTGTACACCCGCCAGGGCAACCCGGCGTACGCGGGGCAGGAGCGCGACGGCGAGACCGGCGTCATACGCCCGGACGAGCTCTTCTATCCCGACTACCTCGACCTTAACAAGGTGGCCATCCCGCAGGCCGACGAGGCGCAGCGCCTGCTCGGCAACATGCTCACCATGATGAGTACGGGCCAGGGCAAGAGCCCGCTGCCGCACTTCTGGTACTTCCCGAACATGGGCAAGGCGGTAATCGTCGCCGCAAGCGACGACCACGGCACCGTGAGCGGTACGGAGGACTTCTTCGACGACCTGCTCGCCGCGAGCCCCGCGGGCTGCTCGGTCGAAGACTGGACCTGCTACCGCGCGTCGTCCTGGCTCTACGGAAGCACGGGCCTCTCGTCCGCCGAGGCCAACCAGTACCAGACGCAGGGCTTCGACTTGGGCGTCCACCCGGATACCGGCTGCACCAACTTCACTTCGCAAGCGCAGCTCGATTCCAGGATTGCAAGCGAGCTCCAAGGCTTCAAGGCGGCCTACCCGGGCATCAAGCCCCAGACCGGCAACCGCATCCACTGCATCGCGTGGAGCGACTGGGCGAGCGTGCCCAAGGTAGAGGCTGCGCACGGCATCCGCATCGACATGGGCTACTACTACTGGCCGGCCGCCTGGGTGCAGAACCGCCCCGGCTTCATGAACGGCTCCGGCATGCCCATGCGCTACGCCGACACCGACGGCACGATAATAGACGTGTTCCAGGAGGCGTCGCACCTCGTTAACGAGAACGGCGTTTCGTACCCGGCCGGCATTACGGCGATGATAGACAAGGCGCTCGGGCCGGAGGGCTATTACGGCGCGTTCGGCACGCACTACGACTTCAGCGACAATTTCCCGGCCCAGATGCTCCAGGCGGTGCAGTCTTACAACGGACAGGTGCAGATGGTGTCGGCCGACCAGCTCCTCACGTGGACCGACGGCCGCAACGCGTCGAGCTTCGACACTCTCTCGTGGAACGGCAACAGCCTCACGTTTGGCGTGACAGCCGCGCCGGCCGCGCGCAACCTGTACGCGCTCCTGCCGGCCAATGCCGCCGCAGGCGCGCTCTCATCGCTCACGCGCGACGGCTCGCCGGTAAGCTTTACGCTCGCTACCATAAAGGGCGTCCAGTACGCGCAGTTCCAGGCGCTGGGCGGCAATTACGCCGCGACCTATGCCGGCGCCGCGCAAGACACCACTGCGCCGACCGTGCCGCAGAACGTAACCGCTTCGGGGGTCACCCAGACGCAAATCACCCTGTCTTGGGCTTCCTCGACTGACGCCGTGGGCGTCGCGGGCTACCACGTCAACCGCAACGGGACGCGCATCGCGACGACCACGACGCCCGGCTACACTGACACGGGCCTCACTGCGTCGACCTCGTACTCCTATACCGTGTCGGCGTTCGACGCGGCGCAGAACGAGTCCGCGAACTCGGCATCGGCAAGCACCTCGACGCTCCCCGTGCCGCCCTCCGACACCACCGCCCCGACGGTGACGGGCGTGGTTCCGGCCAATAACGCGGCGAATGTCGCTGCGACCACGAGCGTCACGGTGGCGTTCTCCGAGCCGATGAGCGCTTCGAGCATCACGACGGCGACGGTGCAGCTGCTTAATGCCTCAAGCACGGCTGTCTCGGGAATAGTCACTTACGCTTCGTCTTCGAACTCGGCGACGCTCGTGCCGAGCGCCGCGCTCGTCCAGGGCGCGTCTTACACGGTCCGGGTCTTGGGCGGAGCCTCGGGCGCCAAGGATGCCGCGGGCAACGCGCTTTCGGCCACGTTCACCTCGTCCTTCAGCGTCGCGGCCGCCCCGACGTCGACGCCCTCGCTCAGTCTGTGGCCGTCCAACCCGGCTCCGGCGAACCCGTCGGATCCGGATACGGCGTCGGTCGAAGTGGGCGTAAAGTTCACCTCCGACATCGCCGGCAAGATCTACGGCATCCGCTTCTACAAGGGCGCGGGCAACACCGGCACCCACCTAGGCCACTTGTGGAGCAGTACGGGCACCAAGCTCGGCACGGTCACCTTTACGGGCGAGACCGCGACCGGCTGGCAGGAGGCGCTGTTCGCGACGCCTATAAGCGTAAATGCCGGCACTACGTACGTGGCGTCGTATCTGGCTCCTAACGGCCGCTACGCGGGCGACAGCGGGTACTTCACGGCGCCGGTCAACTCGGGCACGCTGCATGCGCCCTCGGGGAGCAACGGGGTGTACAGGTACACTACCAATACTGCCGGCGCGTTCCCCAACTCAACCTGGCAGTCGAGCAATTACTGGGTAGACGTCATCTTCAAGGCGAACTAAGAAGCTTCGCAGACAGGAAAAGCCCCGGCGCATGCCGGGGCTTTTTCGTTCGCGCGCACTTCGCGGAACGGGAGCGGGGAGCGGAGCTAGAGCGCGCTGTCGGCCTTCATCTGTGTGCTGCTGGCCCACTGCTGGACGCGGCCCTTGAACTGCTCCCAGTCCGCCTCGGCCCAGTCGGCGGCGGCCGACGCCTCGGCGCTGAAGTCCTCGAGCATCCTATTGTGCTCCATGCGCTCTTCGGCATCCATTTTCTGCGCCTTGGCGGCCTCTTCCTTCACGACCCCGTCCCACCACTCCATGTAATTCTTCGCGTAGCTGTCCATAAGCATTGTTCGTTTAGGCTGGTAGTAGCGGCCCAAGCACTATACGCGCAGGCGGCTAAAGGCGGGGTGAACGCTGGGGCGCATGGCGCTCGGGCAGGGTTGAACATGCGGCCCGGGCCGCGTATAGTGCGCTCGGATCAAGGCGCGTTCGGCGCCCGACCTTTCAATCAATCAAGGAGCAGGCTCATGTCCAATCTCACTATGCCGGGCAATCCCCGGTATCAGCCCGAGGACCTCGTCGGCATGTTTGGCTACGACAATCTCGCCAGGTCCCTGCTGGAGGTCGAGCTCGCGGCCTTGGAAACGCTCGCGGAGGCGGGCATCATAAAAGCGGAGGACTACGCGCTCCTGACCCCGGATATCAAGCAGAAATTGTTTTTTATCACCACGACCGAAATGGACAGGGTGGAGCGGGAGGTGACCAGGCACGACATCCGCGCCCTGGTGCGCCTCATGCAGGAAACCCTGCCCGAGCCGCTGCGGCGCTGGGTGCATGTGCCGCTGACCAGTTACGACGTCATCGACACGGCGCGGGCGCTGCAGTTCTCTCGGGCGCACGAATGCGCGGTGCGTCCGAAGATCGCGCGCATCGTCCGCCTCCTCAAGGAGCAGGCTTCTCAGCATGCCGATACGGGGCAGATAGGCAGGACGCACGGCCAGCATGCCCTGCCGGTGACGGCCGGCTTCTGGTTCGCAACCGTGCTCAGCCGCGTGCTCTGCAACGCGGATGAGCTGGAGCGGCATGCCGGCGGCCTTGTCGGCAAGATCTCGGGCGCGGTCGGCGCGTACAACGCGCAGGTCGGCCTCGGCATCAGCGGCGGGGAAGGCTCCGCGTTCGAGGAGCGGGTGCTCAAGCGCCTCAATCTCAAGCCGGCGCCCATCTCGACGCAGATCCTGCCGCCGGAGCCCCTGGCGTACTACCTGTTCTCGGCGGTCGGCCTTTCCGCCGCATTCGGGCAGCTGGGCCGCGATGCCCGGCACCTGATGCGCAGCGAAATCGCCGAGCTCCAGGAGCCGTTTGAGAAGGGTCAGGTCGGCTCCTCGACGATGGCGCACAAGCGCAATCCGCTGAACTTCGAGAACCTCGAGGGGACGTGGATCAAGAACCGGAACGAGTTCGGCAAGGTGCTCGATACTATGATCAGCGAGCATCAGCGCGACCTGGTCGGCAGCTCGGTCAGCCGCGACTTCCCGACGCTCATCGTCAACCTGGTGTCGCAGATGGACGTGCTTCTGCGCAAGGGCAGGGACGGCCGGGAATTCCTGGCGCGCCTGGCGGTCAATAAGGATGCGTGCGAGCGCAACCTGGATTCGTGCGGCGACATTATCCTGGCCGAGCCGCTCTATCTGGCCCTCCAGATGCACGGCTATCCGGGCGACGCGCACGAGGTCATCAACCATAAGGCGATGCCGCTCGTCTCCGGGGGAGTCACCCTGGTGCAGGCGGTGGAGTCCCTTGCGAAAGAGGACCGCGAACTGCAGGCTGCGTGGGACAACATCCCCCGCGACCTGCACCGCCTCTTTCGCGAGCCGCACAATTACGTGGGCCGCGCCCGGGAGAAGGTCCGGGAGGTCTGCGAGAGGGCGGACGCCTATCTCGCAAGCTGATCGCGCAAGATCCTCCCGTCCCGCACTTTCGAGCCCCGGCCGCGCAATCGGCCGGGGTTTTTCTTATAAGCAAAAGCTCCCCGGAGGGAGCTTTTTGCGATTTTGTGGACATACATCCTGAAAGTTGGAACCGCCTTGTTTCTAGTATTTACGAGCAGTACGAGCTTCTGATAGCAAGGGACTTTGCCTTGGCTTAGCAGGGGAGTATGGGTCACATGGAGCCAATGGAATCTAAGCGGATGGCTCATCTTCGGGTTTAGGTGGAAGTGTGAGCACATCGAATAGGTCTGTAGAAGCTCTGTTGGCTAGTACTGAGTATGGATAATCTTTTGAGCCCATTTTGACGCCGATTATTACGGCGCCTCTGGTATTTGCTGCGCTCTCGTCGTCAATTATCTGATTCATTATGTTGTTTCTCAGACTCCTATCTTCGGTCTCGTACGGGTATCCAGCAATAAGATACCTCCTCCGCTCGGGGCCAGATAAAAACGCTACCCAGTTATGTGGCTTTTCGATACGCCCCTTTCTTATACGGCCTTTTAGTCTACCTAAAGCCTTCTCAAACTTCTCTTGGTCGTCTTTGGAAGAGTTTAAGAGTACAAAGCACATCTCTACCCAGCCTTCGGGTTTTTTGGCGGCGATTCTGTTTATTAAATCCCGCCACCATTGAGTCATGGCAAGCCTTGGTCTTTCTACGACCTTGCCTTCGCTTTTCGCCACGACATATGGGTCTAGCTCTTTTGACTTAAGCCCGATGTTTAATACCACATCTTGGGCATACTCCGTTTCCCCAATGTTAAAGCTGTTGTCTAGGTAAAATCCTAGCAAGTCTAATTCATCGCCTTCATATATCATATGAGCCTCGAATTCTCTTCTGCGAGCAAGGTAATGAATCCTTTCGGGTTCAGATTCTAAGAGCCCGAGAACTGTTTCAAGGTCAGTAAAGCTAACAGAAGGAGCTAGCTGTTCCAATGTTTTATTTATGACCTTTGCGTCTATCAACTTTTTTAAGTTGCCACCTATACCTCCTAGGTTAGAGAAAGTCACTCCGAGAGGTATGTAATAACTTATATTTGTGCTATCAATCGTGTTTGTTCCGTGGTCTCTTGTGCGGAACTCGTGCGCGCCTTTCTCTCTCTGGAGAAGTTCGATAAAGTTGAAGGCCTGTTCTGAAGGCTCCTCAATTAGGGCTCTAAGTGTGTCGAATAGGGCAGCAGGGTCTCCTCGCCTCGCGCGGTCTCGAATACCGCCAGACTTTGCTTCTATGACAAGTGCAAACTTTCCAATCAGAACAATTAGGTCATTTTCTCCTTTGATATTCTTGGCACCGTCTTCCCATAGGCTTCCGCGGTAAATCTGGGCGCTAGGAAAATACTCCCTGCACATTTTTTCCACCTCGTCTTCAAGGTACTTTGCTTTTATGCGATTGTACTTCTCTTTTAGTTCCTCAGAGTCCTCTACCAAGTCTTCCAGAATGTCGAGTGAGAAGTGAGCTAGGGTACCCCATATTGAGGTGAAATAGGTCTCTTTGCTTGTTTTTATGAATGGCCTTCTAGTAACTGGATTGTTCAGAATTAGGTGCTCTTTATTGGCATTTTCTAGTTCTCCAAAAGCAATGGAAAGTCTGTCGAGCAGTGTCCCCAGTGCTTGCTCGCTTTCGGGTTCGTTAAGAATTTCTTTAGCGTGAGATATAGAGAATGAAAAAATATCCTCGAGTTTAAGGTCGGCATGACATACGAGCATCCCTGCCAAACTCCTTTTGTCTTTGCCCGCAGCCACCCATAGTTCCTCCATCTCTTCCTCTTTTACCTGCTCGTTCTCGGGGAAGGTCTCGTTGTAGGCTTTGATTATTGTCTTGTGGTCGGTTTTTCGTAGCCTATAGAAGCCTCTAATTTTTGTCAGGTGCTCATGAAGTAAGTCGTTGCGCTCTTCGATTAGAGCAAAAAACACCTCAAAAAACTTTTTACAACTTATTCCGTAAGTATTCCTGAACTCAGGGTCCATTAGCTGAGCAAGGTCAAACATCACACGCTTCATTTGGTGGAAGTAAGCCCAGTTTCTTACGGCCGTCGTACTTGAGCGCATTTCCATCAGGAGCTTGTGAGAGAAAGCTTCACTCTCCTCGGATTCCTCCGAAGGAATTTTTATCATTCGTATCGATGTAGCTTGGCCGATTTCCTTCATTTCCTTCTGTAGCCTCATTGCATTTTCAAGCAATGGCTTACCAGAGCCGCTTCGAGCTTGTGAAAGCGCAAAAGCTTGCATTATTTCTATGTAGTAGGGGTAGAAGTCCAGAGAGCCATCAGCTTCAGGGTCTATACCTTCAGGGTGGGACAAGAAGTAAACTGCGCAGAAAGACAAAAGGTAAAGGGCGTCATACTCCTTAAACCACTCTTGAATCTTTGGGTACTTGGTATTAAATTCTTCCTTCGCTTTCTCTACTATCGCCCTGACAATCTCTATTCTTTGTGCATGAGTCAGACCTTTCAGAGGGCTGGGTACCATCACCATGTCTTGCTTATTTATTACCCAGGGCTTTTTGTACGCCACTGTCTTTTTTGGTCTGGGTTCTCCCATACCATGCAGCTTTTTCTGCTCGGCTCTACGGCGTTTTAAAAGCTCTCTTTTTTGTTGGCGGCTAGCCATGGCACCATCTTACTGCTAATAGCTTTAAGGTCTAATTTTGTGCCGGGAGCACGCGTCAGACGCGCCCGCGACGCTTCTTATCACGCTCTCCTTAACCTCGGAAAACCTCGGTCAAACGGGGGAGGGTATATCTGAAGATATGGGTCAAATCCACCCCACTAGAGCGGGCTTTTGGGCTCTGTTACACTGAAAGTACAACTGAATAAATAGACTTTTCATCTTTATTGAGAATAAGCGGAGTTGGTCAGGCGTTCCAATAGTGCCGTCGCACTATTGGCCGCACGACCCTGCCTGCTGGCACGGGGCCCGCTCCGGCTTTCGATTCCCCGCGAAATGTCCTCCGGACATTTCTCCGTCCCGCAAATGCAAAAGCTCCCCGAAGGGAGCTTTTGCGATTTTGTGGAGACGGGGGAGTCGGCCACAAATAACTTTTTGCCGTCGCAAAAATTTTTCGCGACCCCGGCTCGCGGCGCCGCCAGTGCGGCGCAATGCTGCGCCCTTCGATTCCCCCGCGAAGAGCGCTCAAACGCTCTTCCCGTCTACACCCAAAAAAACAAAAGCGCCCGAAAGGGCGCAAATGTTTTAACGGGTGGAGACGGGGGGAATCGAACCCCCGTGCAACGGGGCGAGGCAGCGGGCTTCTACGAAGTGTAGTCTGCTTTAGGCTTCTTTAGACGCTAAGGCTGTAAAGCGGACGAAATACCTTAGGTCTGCAAATGCGTTTGTTCGGCTGATGGCTGCATTACGGCCACCAGCTATAGTCTGGTTTATAACACCCGGACCAATCCATCAGACGAGGATTGGAGGATGCCAGTTACGCCCTCGCGTAAGCGAAAGAGAACTGGTTCGCCGAGAAATACGGCGATGCAACTGACTTGGCAGTTATTGGGTGGGATATTTTTAAGAAGATTCCCGCTTCTACTTCGCGCATCGCGCCAGCGGTCCCGCTGTCGAAGCCTGGCATCCCCATGCGGGGCCCCTCCGAAGAAAAAGGGGAGGGGCTCCGTACGCGAATGCCAGCAGACACGGCCTGCTGTTATTGGTTTTTCAAGGTGCGCTCTATCTCGCGCTTGGTGTCCCTCTCCTTTAAGACGGCGCGCTTGTCGTAGTTCTTACGGCCTTTCGCGGCCGCCAGCGCGAGCTTGAGATACTTCCCCTTATTATACACCCTAAGTGGCACTATTGTCAAGCCCTTCTGCGCTTCGTAGTCGCTGAGCCGCGAAAGCTCCTTTTTGCTGAGGAGCAAGCGGCGCGAGCGGTCAGGGTCGTAGTCGGGCGCGGTATTGAGCGGCTGGTAGGGCGGGATGTGCATCCCGACCGCGTAGGCCTCGCCGCCGCGCACTATTATATGGCTGCCCTCGAGCTTGCCCAAGCCCTGGCGCAGGCTCTTCACCTCGCTGCCGAGCAATTCCAAGCCCGCCTCGAACTCCTCGAGGATCTCGTAATTGAGCCTGGCTTTCTTGTGCTCTATGAGCGCCATGGGGTGACTATACCACGCCCGGGCGCAAAATACTTGCATTTGTACAGAAGTGTGGTATTAAGAAAAAGGAAGTCCTTACGGCAGAACGCCGCGCGCAAGCGGGGCCTTCCTTGTTGAAACAGCAACGGAGACTAGTAGTGAGAACGAATATATGCAGGATCCTGTTCCTTGCGCTCTGCTCCATCCTGTTCGCGGCTTCGCCGGCATCGGCGCGGCACTACCGGGCAAGCTGGGGCTACCAGGCCCAGTACTCGCCGTACTACGGCGCAGACTGGTCGTGGGAGTACCCAGAAGGGTACTACCGCGCGCAAAGGCGGGTCCGCAGGCATTCGGCGCGGCACTACCGCTCGGAGAGCCGGGGTTGGAGCTATTCGGCGTCAGGCAATAGCCTCGTGGCCGAGGCGCGCAGCCATATCGGGACCAACCCGACCGGCTGGTCGCGCGTATGGTGCGGGCACTTCGTGGACATGGTCCTGAGGCGCACCGGCCACAGGGGCGGCGGCAATCTCGCAAGAGGCTACGCCCATTACGGGCGGCGCGTGCACGGGCCGCAGGTCGGCGCCATCGCCGTCATGGGGCGGCGCGGCGGCGGAGGCCACGTGGGCGTCGTGAGCGGCATCGACAAGCGCGGCAATCCGGTTGTCGTATCGGGCAACACCTGGGGCCAGGGGTCCAGCCGCAGGCGCGTTCTTGAAACAGTGGTCCCGCGCGGGCGCGTGTACGCGTACGTGATGCCGACCGACTGAAAAAGCAGGGAAGAGGCGCTTTCGCCGCCGAGCATGGCTCGGCGGCGTTTTCTTTTAAAATACGGGGGAAATGGTATGATGAGTGTCTCATGGCCGACGCACAGAAGCCCCCGAAGGGGAAGCGCCCGCGGCGCCCCGCCAACATGCCCCAGCTCCCCCAGGGAGACTCTTTCTGGGTCAATCTCGGGATGTCGGTCCTCCTCCTCCTCATGCTCGCGGGCGCGTACAGCTATTTTGCGGAAACCGGCGCTAAAAAGCCCGAGCAGATAGCGGTATCCCAGCTCGCGCAGGACATCGGCCGCGGATCGGTAAGCAAGGTCGTGGTAGACGGCGACAAGCTCGACATCACCTACGTCGACGACACTGAGAAGGAATCGAAGAAGGAGCCCGACGCCGCGCTGACCGATACGCTCGCCAACTACGGCGTCGCGAAAGAAGCGCTCGACCGCGTCACCATAAGCGTCCAGCGCGACAGCTCGTGGCAGTTCTGGCTCGCGGCGCTCGCGCCCTTCCTGGCGCCCCTCATCCTCATCGCGTTCTTCGTGTGGTACCTCTCGCGCCAGGTGAAGGGCGCCGGCATGCAGGCGTTCAGCTTCGGCCAAAGCAAGCCTCGCATCCAGGACCCGAACGACACCGAGACCCGCATCACCTTCAAGGACGTGGCGGGCGCCAAGGAGGCCAAGGAGGAATTGCTGGAGGTCGTCGATTTCCTCAAGAATCCCAAGAAGTTCCTCGATATCGGCGCGCGCATACCCAAAGGCATCCTCATGATGGGCGCGCCGGGCACCGGAAAGACCCTGCTCGCGCGCGCGGTGGCGGGGGAGGCGGGCGTGCCGTTCATGTCCATATCGGGCTCCGAGTTCGTCGAGATGTTCGTGGGCGTGGGCGCCTCGCGCGTGCGCGACCTCTTCCTGACCGCCAAGAAGGCGGCGCCGGCGATCATATTCGTCGACGAGATAGACGCCGTGGGCCGCGTGCGCGGCACCGGGGTGGGCGGCGGCAACGACGAGCGCGAGCAGACGCTCAACCAGATACTGGTCGAGATGGACGGCTTCGAGCCCAACGAGAAGGTCATCGTCATGGCCGCGACCAACCGCCCCGACGTGCTCGACCCGGCGCTCCTTAGGCCCGGCCGCTTCGACCGCCGCGTGACCATAGACCTGCCCGACCGCGGCGACCGCCTCGCTATACTGGAGGTGCACGCCCGCAGCAAGCCGCTGGCCGAGGACGTGAACCTCGAGGTCATCGCGGAGCGCACGCCGGGCTTCTCGGGCGCCGACCTCTTCTCGCTCATGAACGAGGGCGCGATACTCGCCGCGCGCGAGGGCCGCACGACCGTCGCGCAGTACGACCTCATCCGCTCGATAGAGAAGGTCATGCTCGGCCCGGAGCGCAAGAGCCACGTCCTCAACAAGAAGGAGAAGGAGATAACCGCCTACCACGAGGCCGGCCACGCGCTGGTGGCGAGCGTGCTCCCGTACGCTGACCCGGTGCACAAGATTTCCATAATATCGCGCGGCCGCGCGGCGGGCTACACGCTCAAGCTCCCGTTCGAGGACCGCAAGATGCAGAGCAAGAAGGAGTTCCTCGACGATATCGCGATGAGCCTCGGCGGCTACATCGCCGAGAAGGAGGTGTTCGGCGACATCACGACCGGGCCTTCCAACGACCTGCAGGTGCTCACCAGCCTGGCGCGCGCCATGGTGACCCGCTACGGCATGAGCGACAAGATGGGCACGGTTGCCCTGGAAGGGGACGGCGGCCGCGCGCTCTTCGGCGGCGGGGTGGACGGACGCGAGTACTCAGAGAAGATATCGGGCGAGATAGACGCCGAGGTGAAGCTCATCATAGACGAGGCGTACGCGAAGGCGCTCGATATCATCACGACGCACCGCCCCCTCTTGGACACCATTTCCGCCGTGCTCATTGAAAAAGAGACGCTGGAGCGCGACGAGTTCGAGAAGCTCCTCATTGCCGGCGGCATCACGCCCAAGAAGAAGAAGGACATCGAGCACCAGCCGCTCGCATAAGGCTTATAAAAAAAGAACGCCCGGCCATGAGCCGGGCGTTTTTTTTGCCGCTACTGCCGGGCGTGCCGCTTCCTGCGCCACTCCCTAAGCACTGAGCGGGCTTCCGGGGTGCGCGGAAAGCCCCTCCAAGCCTTCCTGCCCATAAAGGGCGTGAGGCAGAAAGAGAAGAACGCGTCTGCTGCCAGGTCGATGTAGCCGATTGCCTTCTTGCCTGCGGTCACAAGCTTCCTCCAAGAACGTTGCGCTTGGCGCACTATATACCGCGCGTTTTAAAAAGGGAACCCCGGCGTGCGAGCCGGGGGTCTTCTTTACTTGTGCGCGTATACCTTGTCGCTCCTGCTCAGGCGGCCCCATATGCTGTCGAACTCGCCTTCATAGCCGGCGGGGATGGAGCCGTCGGCTGCGCTGACGTACAGGTGGTCCCGCTCGCTCCAGACGAGCCCGAGCAGGCGGGCGGTCTCTATGTTGTGGGGATGGGTATGGGGGAGGTTGTAATCTATCTTGCGCATCTGCGCGCCCCTTTCTTCGAGTGCTCTAAAAATACAGTGTAGCACGCGAAAAAATGCCCCGGCTTGGTAGCCGGGGCGCTTGCTGTCTTTCTCTCAGCCTTCGGAAGGGTCGTCGTTCGAACCCAGGGGGACTCCTTTGGGCCAGTAGCGGCGGGTCTTGCCGCCCATGGCCACGCGGGCCCGGCGCAGTCCCAGGGCCGGGGAGTCGAGCGCAATCTCGCGCGGCACTTTCCATTCGCGCCGCTCGAACACCGCCTCGTGCCCGGCCTCGGGCAAGTGGAACGCCCTGCGGCCGTTGCGCGAGAGGAAGTCCGGCAGAAGCCCGAGCTTGCCCGCCTCGGCGAACGTCTCGATAACGTACGAGACGGCCGCGCGCGGGATCTGCGCCTGCCCTCCGGTGACGAACCCGTCGGAGTCAATCTTGACCCCTCCCGGGCGGGCGGGGTCGTCCCAATGGCACGCCCCGTCATCGCCGTAGAACCACCACGGCTCCCCGGAGAGCATCGCCTCCTTTATGGCCTTGCGGTCCTCCTCCGTGCCGAATATAGGCAGGCAGAAGAGGTGCGAGTTGAACTTGGTGCTCCCGCCCGGCCCCTCGAAGAGGTCGTCGCACGAGAACTGCGCGTAGTGCGGCGCGATCTCCCCCCAGATGTCGAACCTCCTGCCGCGCATCTCGCGTATCACGCCGACCGCGTGCTTGCTGCTGACGTGGCAGACGATGACGCGGGCCGCCGGCGCTTCCCTGAAGATGCGCCGTATGTCGCGCTCCATGGACTCCTTGCTGCGGTCGAGGAAGTGCACCCTTTTGCCGCCGGGATAGTATTTGCGCTCGGCGTGCACGCACAGCGGCATCGGCCCCTTGCGGTACCTGAAGTCGGCCCCGGCCATCGCCCGTATGACGGGCATGACGCGGGAGAGGTCGTCAACGTCGGCGCCGCTCGAGTTGGACACCGAGCGCATGAACATCTTCATCGCGATCCACGCCTGCTCATGCCCGGGCGCGTCGTACCCGGCGAGTACCTCGTCGGCGCTGGTGCCCTCGTGCATGAGCCCTGCGACGTGGATCCTGAGCGGGCTGCCCCCGGGTATGAGCGCGCGCCACTGCGCCCCTTTGCGCCGCGCCAGGTCCGCGGTGACGAGGGGCTGCATGGTGTTGCCCATGCCCATTACGTCGCCGAACGCTTCCGCGTAGAGCGGAACCATCATCTCCGCGCGGCCGTCGCCTTCGGCTACGGTGTCGCGCGGGTGCCCGTGGCTGTTGAACACGGCCGGCACGGTAACGGCGGCGGGATAGTCGGGGGCAGGCTCGGGATCGGAAAAAACGAGGTCTATGGAGTGCTGGTCCATTGAGTGCTGTTCCTTTTGCTGTTGGCGTTCTTTGTCCGCGCAGACTGTACCAAAAGAAAAAGCCCGGCGCCACCCCAAGGGGGGCGCCGGGCCGGCGTCTGCGTCAGCCCAAAAGCTCGTGGGCGCGCCTGATGATGCCGCGGATATTCCACGGCCGCACCATTGCCGCCGACGCGAAGAACACCGAGTCCTTGCCCCGGCGCAGCCCTGCGTGCGCTACGGCGTAGTCCACGTCGCGGGGCTTGCGGATGCCGCCGCCGAGGTTGAAGGGCTTTTCGACCCCGGCCTCGCGCAGTGCTCGGCCGTACTCGCATACCAGGCGCAGGAGTTCCGGCCCCGAGTATCCGCCGGCGCCAAAGCATTCGTCCCTTCTGAGCAGGGGCGACCCCTTTGGAAACAGGCGCTTCCAGTCTATCTTGTCCGGCAAGGAGCCGAACGGCAGGGTGTTGGAAAAGCACAGCGCGTCGCACTCCTTGTGCCGTGCTATCTCCGCGACCGCTTTTGCTGGCGGCAGTATGTTGACCTTTACAACCTTCGGCACCGGCGCCCGTGCCGCTATGTCGAGCATCCGGGCAGCCTCATGCATGAGGTGCCCGGTATCAAGCCCGGTATTGGGACAGCTCAGGTTTATCTGCAGGGCTATCCGTTGTGCCTGCTCAGTCCCTCGCAGCTGCCCGTCGAGCAGCGTGCAGAATTGGGCCAGTTCTTCCAGCCGCTCCTCAAAAGCCGGCCTGACGGACATGAAGGAAATCATGTACGGCTCCTTGTCGCTTGCCCAGAACAGGTCGTTTCCGAGCAGGTGAGCGCCGGGTCCCGAGAGCCCGACGGCGTTGACCGTCCGGCCGCCCGCAAAGGACCACCAGACGCACCGCGGGAAGCTCTCTTTGGGCGCGTACTTTTCCGCCGGCCCTTTCAGGGGCATGTTGCCCCTGTGCTGGTACATGGTCGTGGTCTTGGCAACCCTCGTGGAGCCGCTGAAGTCGTACATGCGGCGGATGACCGGCGCATGGTGGAACCAGTAGCCCTCGCCGCCCCAGCCGCGCAGGCCTGCAGCGTCCCAGCAGGGCTTGAACGGTATGCCTCTCAGCTTCATTGGAGTATCCTTCCGGTGGGTGATGGTGAAAGAAGTCCTGAAGCACGGTAGCACGGAGGGGGGATGTATGGAAGTGGGCGCGGCAGGGATCGGTCACGCATAATTTCCTGCTGGAAATTTGCGCGACCCCGCCTCGCAGCCAAGCTGCTCCGGCATTCGACCCCTGTCGCATCCTCGCAATGATGCCTCGCAAAAAACGGCCCCCGGCCGTATTTGCGAATCATTGTGGGCGCGGCAGGGATCGAACCTGCGACCAGTCGTGTATAAGACGACGGCTCTACCACTGAGCTACGCGCCCGATGCTGACCACTATAGCGCACCGTCACTCCAAATGCATCTGCGCGGCCCGGGCCGCGAGCGCCTGGGAAAGCAGGGGGTGGCGGGCGAGCGTTCCGTCTTTTTGGATAACGGCCAGCGCCTCTGCCCGCGCGGCCTCGACCAGCTTGAGGTTCTTCAATGCCTCCATGCCGATGTCGGAGATGCCCCACTGCTTGCGGCCCGATAGTTCGCCGGGCCCGCGCTGAAGCAGGTCCTGCTCAGCCAGCTCGAATCCGTTCTTCGCGGTCACGAGCGCCTTAAGCCGGGCCAATGTGGGCTCGCCGCGGCTCTCGGGGCAGACGAAGCAGTAGGCCTGATGGTTCGAGCGCACGACGCGCCCGCGCAATTGGTGGAGCTGGCTGAGGCCGAAGCGCTCGGCGCCTTCTATGAATATCATCGTCGCGTTGGGGACGTTGACGCCGACCTCGACCACGCTCGTCGCCACCAGTATGTCTATCTCGTGGCTGGAAAAGCGCGCCATGACATCGTCTTTTTCCTTGGGCGTCATCTTCGAATGGAGGATGCCGATTTCGCGCGAAGGGAACACGCTTTTTTTAAGCCGCTTGGCTTCGGCCGTAACCGACTTGGCCTGGAGGGCAAAAGCCTTGTCCGGGTCCGGCTCGTCGATGCGCGGGCAGATGACGTACGCCTGCCGGCCCTCGGCGAGCTGCTCGCGCATCTTTGCGTACGCCCGTGGGCGCTCGGCGGGCCTGACAATTTCGGTAATGATCGGCTTGCGGCCCGGCGGCATCTGGTCGAGCAGGGTAAGATCAAGGTCGCCGTATACGGTCAGGGCGAGCGTGCGCGGGATGGGCGTGGCGGTCATGCTCAAGAGGTGCGGCAGGCGGGCCTCCTTGCGCGCGAGCGCGCGGCGCTGGCCCGTGCCGAAGCGGTGCTGCTCGTCTATCACGACAAGCGCCAAGTGCTTGAACTGCACCGCCTTCTGTATGAGCGCGTGCGTGCCGATGAGCACCGGTATCTCGCCGCTCATGACCCACTTCAAGAGTTGCGCGCGCGAGATGGCGGTGTACCCTTCGGGCGACACCTTGGACGGGAACTTGAAGCATCCCGAGCCGGTGATGAGCCCTATCTGGATGGGGAAGCGCTCGAAATACCTTATGAATGATTCGAAGTGCTGCTTGGCCAGTATTTCGGTGGGCGCCATGTAGGCCACTTGGAGCGTGCCGTTCTTCCGGCCCTCGGGGCGCGTCTCGACGACCGCGTGGGCGGCCGCGGCGGCAACGGCGGTCTTTCCTGAGCCTACGTCGCCTTCAAGCAGGCGCGACATCGGGTGGCCCGCGCGCATGTCGGCAAGTATCGCCTCTATCGCGCCCACTTGCGCGTCGGTTGCCTCGAACGGGAAGGCGTCGATAAACGCCTGCACGCTTTCCTCGGGCGTGCTTATGACGAAGCTCTTTTCCTTCGCCTGGAGCGCGCGCTCGCGGCCGCGCTCAAGCTGGATCATGAACACCTCCTCGAACGCGAAGCGCTTGCGCGCCGCTTCGGCCTGCTTCAGTTCGTGCGGGGTATGCGCCCATACCAGGGCCGTGCGTAGGGTCGGAAGATTGTACCGCTTCAGGAGTTCGGCAGGGATGGGGTCTTCCAGCTTCTCAAGCGCGCCGCCCGCGAGGAACTTCGCGACGGCATGGCGCATCCAGAGCGACGTCGTGCCGCGGCTCTCCGGGTATATGGCGAACAGCTCGCGCACGTCTTCGCCCGAGTCGGCATTGATGACCTTCTCTTTCTCGAACAGCGCGCCCTCCGTCACCGATACCTTCTCAAGCTGCGGGTTGGCGAGGTACAGCTTTCCCTCGCTGCCTGCGACCTTGCCCGTCGCGCGCACGAGCGTGCCGTCGGCGTACATTTTTGAGATGTAGGGCTGGTTGAACCAGCGGCACTTGATGCGGCCGGTCGAGTCGCGCAAAAAGCCCTCGGTCATGGGGATGCGCGACTTCCAGCCCTTCTTCGCCTCCAGCTTCTCGAGCGCGCCCACCACCGATGCCTCCTGGCCCGCGACGAGGCCCGCGATTTCCGCGCCCTCGCCCGCGACCTCGTAGCGGGAGGGGAAGTGGTACAACAGGTCGCGCACCGTCAGGATGCCGAGCTTGCCGAGCGCCGCGCGCTGGAGGTCGGTGAGCCGGAAGTGCTCGGTGAGCGCGCTGTCGGGATGCATGGGCCTATTATATGAAATTCGCGGCCGCCGCGTGGTACACTGGCACCTATGCAAAATTCCCGCACAGCGCGCGGCAGAAAGGACGTATCCAAGGCGGCCCTGGCCCTGCACAAGAAGCTCGGAGGCAAGGTGCGCGTGGTGCCCGCTCAGCCGGTCAAAACCCGCGACGATCTTTCGCTTATATATACGCCGGGCGTGGCGGCGGTGTCCTCGCTCGTGGCGAAGAACCCGAAGCTCGCGCGCGACTACACCATAAAGGGCAGGACGGTCGCGGTGGTAAGCGACGGCTCGGCGGTGCTGGGGCTCGGCAACATCGGCCCCGTGGGCGCGCTCCCGGTCATGGAAGGGAAGTGCGCGCTCTTCAAGGCGTTCGCGGACGTGGACGCGTTCCCGCTGGTGCTCGATACGCAGGACCCCGACAAGATAATCGAGGCGGTCATGGCCGTCGCGCCCGGCTTCGGCGGCATCAATTTAGAGGACATCGCCGCGCCCAAGTGCTTTTATATCGAAGACGAATTAAAGAAGCGGCTCGACATCCCCGTGATGCACGACGACCAGCACGGCACCGCCATCGTCGTCTTGGCGGGGCTCATCAATGCGGCGAAAGTCCTGAAGAAGTCGCTCAACGACCCTAACTGCTGGATAGTCGTGAGCGGGGTCGGCGCCGCGGGCGTCGCTATCATGAGGCTCATCAAGCTCGCCGCGCCGCGCGTGAACATCGTCGCGGCCGACAGCGCGGGCGTGGTGTGGAAGGGCCGCGCGGACCTTAACGATACGAAGAAGAAGCTCATAAGCGACGGGATTATCTTCGCTGAAAAGGGCGGCGACCTGTCCATGGCCCTGGTGGACGCCAACATATTCATCGGCGTCTCCAAGCCCGGCGTCGTCACGCAGGACATGGTGCGCTCCATGGCGCCGCGGCCCGTCGTGTTCGCGATGGCCAACCCGACGCCCGAGATACTCCCCGAACTGGCGCTTGAAGCGGGCGCGGCGGTGGTGGCGACCGGCCGCTCGGACTACCCCAACCAGGTGAACAACTCGCTGGCGTTTCCCGGCATATTCCGCGGCGCGCTCGATAATAAGGTGCGCATGATAACCGACGCCATGAAGGTCAAAGCGGCGCGCAACCTTGCGGCGCTCGTTAAGAAGCCCTCGGCCGGCAAGATAATACCCGGCCCGTTTGAAAAAGGGGTAGCCAAAGCGGTAGCGCGGGCCATGCGCTAGCGCCATGCGGGGGCTTGCATGCGGGCGCGGTACACTATAAGGTACTTGCGCTTGAAAGGTTCGGGGCGCTGGCGCGTCTATGCATATGGATGACCTACGGCACAGCTTTGAGGAGGCCTTCGAGGCCTACAGCGACGAGCTCTTTCGCCATGCGAGCATCAGGCTCAGCGACCGGGAGCGGGCCATGGAACTGACCCAGGAGACCTTCATGAAGACCTGGGCGTACGCCCAGAAGGGCGCCGCCGACATCCGGGAAATCAGGCCCTTCCTGTACCGGACCTTGCGCAACCTCATCATCGACGAGTACCGCAAGCACAAGGTCGTCTCGCTTGAGGCGATGGCCGAGAAGGCGGACATGGGCGTCGAGGACTTCATGAGCCCCGACGAGAGCAACACGCTGGAGGCGGCCGTAGGAAGGCACGAGGGCGCACGCGCGCTCGCGGCGCTGAGGGAGCTTGCCGAGCCTTACCGCGAGGCCGTCGCCCTGCGCTACGTCGACGGGCTTTCGCCGCAGGAGATAGCGGGGCTCATAGGCGCGAGCGAGAACGTGGTGTCGGTGCGCGTGCACCGCGGACTGCGCAAGCTCAAAGTGCTCCTGGAGGACGGGCCAGCGCGGGAATAAAAGAATGGAACTCACCAATATAAAGAACGAATCGAAGAAGCTCGGGCTCACGCCCGGGGAAAAGGCCGCGATGAAAGCGCGGATATTCGGCATGCCGTCGCCCGCGGCGAAGGCGCCCAGGCAGAGCCCGTATTTCATGTTCGCGCACCAGTTCATGCGCGTGCGCGTCCTTGCGCCCTTGGCGGCGGTGCTCGCGGTGTTCGCCGGGACCGGCACGGCGTTCGCGGCGCGCGGCGCGCTTCCGGGCGACGCGCTTTACGCGGTGAAGGTGTCCGTGAACGAAACGGTCGAGGTGGCGCTCGCTACCACGCCCGTCGCGAAGGCACAGGTGCAGGCCAAGCTCGCCCAGCGGCGCATCGAGGAGGCGGAGGCGTTGGCGGCGCAGGGGAGCCTGACGTCCGGCACGTCCGAGAAGCTCGCCGCGAGTTTCGAGACGCACGCGCAGGCCGCGGCCGAATTGGCCGATGACGTCGCCAAGAGCGACCCCGACACGGGCGCCTCGCTCAAGGCCGCGCTCGATTCGTCGCTCGCCGCCCACGGCGCGATACTCGCGGCGCTCGGCCAGGACAACGGCGTGGGCGACGCCTCGGAGGGCATCGCGGTGCGCGTGCTCGCCCGCGCGGGCGCCGAGCGCGCGGACGCGCCCGCAAGGAGCATGATGCGATCGGCGGCCGCGCCCCAGGCCTTTATGAAGGCCGGTACGGCGGCAGAGCCGGCCATGCTCTCCGCGAATATCGCCGCGGATGCGCAGGACGCTTCGACTACCGGGGGCGCCAGCACTACGGCCGCCGCGCCGACGCCTGAGGAGGATCCCGAGCGCGAGCGCGCCGCGAGCAAGCTCATGGGCCGGGCGCAGAGCGCGGTCGTCTACGTGCGCGCGAATTTCAACGACACCAAGGACAGCCTCGACGCTTCGACTACCGCGCAAGTGACCGGCAAGCTCAGCGAGATAGACGCGCTCATGGTCGCGGGCGACGAGGCCCTTCAGGCGCGCGACTACGACGCGGCGGACGCGGCGTTCGCCGAGGCGCTGGACGCCTCCATAAAGCTCTCGACCGTCCTCATCGCCCAGCAGAAAATAAGGCGCAACATCGTGGCGCCCGTCCTTGAGAACCATCTCATCATTAACGCCGGCGCGGGCGTCGCGCCCGGCCCCGAGCCCCTGCGGGCGCTGTAAGGAAAAAGGCCGGCGCGCATGCGCCGGCCTTTTTTTGCCCGCGTCCCGCCGTTAGCGCGAGCGCGCGCTGAAGTGGAAGCTCGCGTACGCGAGGTAAGCGGCTATCATCGTGCCCAGCCACGAGAGCCACAGCGGCACCGTCCAGCCCCACAGGACGAAGTCGCCCTGGGTGAAGATGCGCACGAGGTGCGCTACGGCAACGACGCTGAATATGGCGCCCGCGACGAGCAGGTACATGCGCTCCTTGGGGCGCGGGATGCGGCCCAGGTGCCAGCCGTAGTGCACGAGGATGATAAAGAGGCCGATGTCGAACGCGGCGGCCGGGAGCACCACGTCGGCGCTCCACGACACGCCCCACGTCTGCACGGGGAAGAGGTCGTTGGACCACGCCCACATGAGCGTAAGGAAATCGGCGGCGACGAGGCCTGCGCAGAACTTGGCGGCCTCGCGCAAGAATTTATGCGACATGCGAATAGCGAAAGCTTGGTTACTGGTAACGCTTGTAAGTATGCCACGGGTTTCAGGCCGCAGGCACGCCGCAGGGCGCAACGACCTCAGCTTCCTGCAGGTAGTGCAGGCGGAAACGCACGAGGACGCATGCGCCATATTCGCCGACTGCCCGCATGCGGCCATCCCGAACGCCACCATAAACGTTATGGCGACGTCCATGGGACTATAGGAAGCGCCCCGGACTCCCGGGGCGTTTTTTGTCCGGCGCTGGTGCGCGGGTTGCCCGGCGGGGCGTCCTGGAGTACGCTCTGCCCAGGCTTTTGTTCACAACGGAGGGTGCAGTGGAGGATTTGCTTGGGAAGATACGTTCCGATCGCAAGGAGCTTGTTGCAGGAGTCCGCGCGTACGTGCGCGCGCAGAAGGAGGAGTGGCGGCGCGTCCCGTGGCTGGCGCTCCATGCCGACGGCTGGGATGGCGTCTATTCGGCCAGGTACCAGTACGCGTATCTTCACGGGTTCTGGCTGACTGGGGACTCGAACGCGTCCCCGGCGATAGACTGCGCTACCGGCGAGCTTGTCGGCTTGACGGTAGGGTGTGCCACCCTGTCCCTGTCGGACTGGAACATAGTCGGCCTGAGCGGCGCGCTCGATAAGCTTGATGCCGCCCGGGCGCTCCGCCATTTGGAGCAGGATGCGCGGAGAGGGATCCGGCCGCGGGACGGCCGCGAAAAGCTCGATGAGCGGCCGGGCTGGCGCGAGAAGCTCATAATGGAGCTGAAGCTGGACCCCTTGTACGTCCGCCATCCGAGGCCCGCTGTTACGGAATAGAAGACGCCCGCCCGCCCGATACCCTCGGGCGGGCTTTTCTATAGGGTGCATCGGAGCGCTTTTTGGTGTAAATTAGGCAGGCAAGGAGAGGTCGCTTCGCTCGAGGGGATATGCCTGGGGCGGGGAATTGAAATAAAAGGAGAGGTGGCTGAGCGGCTGAAAGCAGGGGATTGCTAATCCCCCATACGGGGTAATATCCGTATCGAGGGTTCGAATCCCTCCCTCTCCGCCAAGACAAAACATGAGCGCCGTTTGGGCGCCATTTTTGTTGGCGGAGAGGAGCAAAGCGCGGGGCGCTTTGCGCGAGGGATTCGAAAGCCGGAGCGGGTCCCGCGCCAGCAGGCGCGGGAGCGAGGCAGGGTCGTGCGGCAAAGCTTGCGACGGCAAGCTTTGAACGCCTGACCGAATCCCTCCCTCAGAAATAAAAGACCACGAATAGTAATTTCTTAAAGAGCTTAGCCCTAATCCCCCTGGAAGCAAAATCGAATAGTAAATTTGCTTGAGAAGATAGAAGAAAATACTCGTAAGCCAGGAGCGGAAAAAGAAGCTGAAACTCCTGTCCGTAAAGGACCTTTTAGCTAGCGCGGGCAGCCCGCCCCTTCATGCCGCTAGGCGCGGCACGAAGCTCCGTAGGGCGCCTCGGATGCCTGCCCACGCTAGCTCTTTACCATAGGCAAAGACTATGGTTCTATTGGCGTGTTAAATAAATTTTCACATGGCATCTCTAAAAGAAATGGCAGAAAATATGGGCATCTATAAGGTCTATCCTTCTTTTGGCAATACTGACTTTGTAATAGGCCGGGACTCTTTTGAGGACGTATTCATAGCATCAGCTCCAGAAATTGAAGGATTCTGGTATTTTCAAAATTCGAAAAAGGGTTTGATAAAACGTTTTGTGTTGCAAGTTACTAGTCAAACAGAGAAGTCCTGCACGGTGACTTTGATTAAGGGAGCAAATGGACGATTTACCCCTAGATTCGACTTTCAAATCTGGAATACTACCAAGAAAGCAATTGAGACTTTCTCAAAGGACTCAATTGACCAAAACTTAATAAAGGCAAAAGTTAGCCTAGATAGTTGCCATGAGAACTTTGAAAAATTGGTAAGTTTTATCCGTACTTTTGAGGGACAAGGTGTTGACTTCGCTTCTGCTACTTACTCAGTAGTTGATAAGGCAAAGAAGGATATATTTGATGACCTTACTAAAGAGGCTGCTCTAGAAGGATTTGCAAAGAAGTACGGTAAGGAGATTTCAGATAAAGACATTGGTTTATTGCAGGATAGGCGTTCCAAGCTAGAACATTTTGAAAAACTTCTTAACGATGCTGACTTTTTTGCACAAGAACGAGAAAAGCTAGGAGAGAATAAAAAGACTGAAGATGTATGGCAAGCGTTTTTTGAGGAAAATCCCTGGATTTTTGGTTACGGTCTACAACTCGTAGCTTGTGAGGGCCTAGATGATAAAAAATTAGAGTCTACGGTGGTCGGTAACGATCTGATAGACGGTAGTGGAAAGAGAATAGATGCACTTCTGAAGACCAAAGGCAGTATTTCAAAGTTCCTATTTTGTGAAATCAAAACGCACTTGCCTGACTTATTGATTGAAGCGTATGAGAGGCCAGGTGTATTTGTTCCTGCAAAAGAACTTAGAGGTGCAGTTGCTCAAATACAAAAGACTATACATAAAGTTACTCTCAAGATACAAAACAACTACCACAAGCCTACTGACAAGGATGGTAATCCTACTGGCGAAGAAATACTTTTTGTTAAACCCCGCGGCATTGTAGTTATAGGAAAGCTAGATGACTTTAAAACTGAAACAGGTATCAACTACGAAAAGCTATCTTCTTTTGAGTTGTATAGGCAGCAAGTAAGTGGAATTGAAATCGTCACGTTTGACGAGTTGTACGAAAGAGCAAAGTTCATTGTTGAACAGTAAAATATTCTTATGAAGATTTCTTCCATAGAGGACATTCAGAAAAGGAAACTTGAAGCGCAAATTGAAGACAATATTTTTCTGAAAGCTATTGCTTTTGGCCTTGAACATCCTGGTGGTTTTTCTTATAAAGAAATAATTGAAGGCCTTGGCTTAACAGAAGATACTTTGAGGTGGGAGAAAGCGATAGTAGAGAAGTATCTTCATAGTGCTCATACAAACGCTCGTCAATCTAAAGTGATGGGTGAAAGTGGTAATAACGAAACACCTTTTCTTTTACTTGGGCATCCACACAACTCACTATTTCAAGATGATTCGCATCGTTACAGCTTAACTTTGGACGCACACTTTAAGTACCTCGATTATCAAGAGTTGAAGTTTGCTAGGGAGGCTTCAAGAGAGGCGAGAACACTTTCTATGTGGGCTATCGGGATTTCTGTCTTCGCTATCGTCATATCTTCTGTTATTTCCATTTGGCTAGCTTTCTTTAACACACAAACAGTCAAACTTGACCCGGCTCAGGTAGAAATATTAAAGCCCATACCCCCTCAGTTGGGTTCTCAATAAAACACAAAACTACCGCCTGGGCGGTAGTTTGTGAGCCAGTTTTATCACTTTCGCCTGTACTGCTCCTTGGGTTGGTAATTTCCGGTTGACCACCGGTTGCCCAAAAAGTGATAAAACCTGACTAATGCTGCATATCGCTGACTATATTTTGCAACGTATTTCTGAGGCCTAGGGGTATTTCTAATTTTGAATCCCTCCCTCCCAAAAATCTCGACCGTTTGCTATAGTGCCCGGTAGGACTGAATCTTTGCAGTGTAAAAAGGAGATGCGCGATGCGGATACTATTCGGAAACAGCGCGGCGTTCCAGCCCGATTCCTCGGAGTACAAGAGGGGAGCGGGGCTCGGTGCGCGGTTCATGCGATTGCTGCGCGGCGTCGATGCCCCTCCTGTGCAGGAGGCGGAAACAAGCGCGCGCCGGCCGCAGTGCCCGTTCTACGGGTTCGTCGGCATGGCGGGCGCGATGATAGACAACCGGGGCAATGCCTGCGCGCTCGCGAGGGCGCACATGCCGTGCGCGATGGAGCGGGAAGGGCGAACGCCATGCTGGGACGAGTGCGCCCGGTGGAACAACAAGGAAAGAATGCATGATGTGGGGGCGTTCCTCTCCCGCGCGCAGGCCTTTCCTGACGAGCTGATGCGCGACCGCGCCAATGGCTGGCAAGGCCTATCCGGTCCGGACTGGTTCCGCCGCGTCATGGGCCGCGCGTATCCTTGAGCAAAAAGACACCGGCCGGCGCCAAAAGCGCCGGCCATTTTTATGCGTGGCCGAATCCATCCCCGGCAACCGCTTTTTTAAAAAAGAAAAACCGCGCCGATTTTTCAATCGGCGCGGGTAGGCGGGAGTCAGCAGTTCAGACCAGGCGCCGGGACTTTAGATACTCGCGCAATGCTAATACGACGGCAAATGCGACCGCGAACGCGAGAGCGGACGCGGACGCGTTTATAGCGACGCTCTCGAATACCCGCATCCAGCCGCCGTCCGCAAAGACAAGGGACGCCATCGCGGGAATGAAGGGCGTGCCCAGCATGCACGCCAATAGCGTCATGTTGGCTCCCGGCGGGAAGGGCTTGTGCTTGTATCCGAACCAGAAGATGGACGAGAATAAGGCGCCCGTAAATAATCCGAAGAGCAGCGAGGAAGTGGTGAGCATGTTGGCTCCTTTCTATGCGTGCCAAAGATCCAAGTACGCCGCGATAGTACTGCAAAACTCCTAAACTGTCAAGTTGATAGCTGCTTTTGGGCGGACGGGGCCCCGGCCCCCGGCAATTCCCGATACCCGCCCTGCCTTCAGGAAACGGGTGTATGATCATGCTATGGAGAAGATAAAAATCGAGCATCATACGCTGTCGGGCGGGGTGTGGGTCGCCGCTTGGCTGTTTACTATCGGATACCTGCACCTGGGGTTCTGGCAGGGGGTGCTGGCGCTCGTGTTGTGGCCGTTCTATTTGGGAGCGGCCCTTTCCGTAATGCAATAATAAGCGCATGGATGCCGAACGCAATAATGCCCTCCTGGACGCCCGCTTTTTCCTCAAGGGCCACAATACCGGCGTGCTTGCCACGGTTTCCGCAACCGGCGAGCCCCATGCGAGCACGGTGTACTACACCGCCGACGACGATTTCAACGTATACATCCTGACGCTCATAAGCAGCCGCAAGTTCGCCGCCGTGCAGGCCAATCCCAAGGTCGCCTTTACCGTATCCGTATCGGACGTG
This sequence comes from uncultured Candidatus Saccharibacteria bacterium, assembly GCA_964650645.1. Lineage (GTDB taxonomy): Bacteria > Patescibacteriota > Minisyncoccia > Phycocordibacterales > SBAW01 > GWA1-54-10. The sequence goes on along the minus strand of CAZYUH010000001.1, from coordinate 157,056 downwards.
CCGCAGACGCTCCAGATAGAGGGCGTCGCCATGGACATATCGCTTGACGACGAGGCGAAGGATAAGATGCCCGGGCTTATCGACGCGCTCAATTCGAACAACTGGTTTTACGGCCCGATAACGAAGCTCGATCCCAGGGAGCGCGTAGTCATATGGATCAAGCCGGCATGGGTGCGCTGGGGGGATTACGCGTTCCAGCAGAAAGGCAGCGAGCATGTATTGAGAGAAATACCGCTTGGTGGCGAATAGCGTATGCGCGCCCGCTCCCAATACGGCGATTACAAAAAGCCTTCATGGGCGCCTCCTGCGCGGCTTTTTGCGCCGGTGTGGGCGGTGCTGTACGCGCTCATGGCGCTGTCGTTCGGATACGTAGGATACTCATTGGCTGCGGGAACCCTGCCTGCCGCCGCCGCGGTTCCGTTCGCGCTCAATCTGCTCTTCAACTTCCTGTTCACCGCGGTCCAATTCCGCTTGCGCAGCTTCGCGCTCGCGGCGGCCGATATCTTCCTTGTCTGGACGACCCTTATTTGGGCGCTGATGGCGATAGTGCCGTTCGCGCCCTGGGTTGCGTACATTAACTTGCCGTACCTGGCATGGGTGAGCTTTGCCATGGTGCTGCAGTTCGCGATCATGACAATGAACAGGCCCTAGCGGGCACCATAAGGCGCGATCGGGCATGCGTGCCGCGTCTGCTACCATATGGCCATGGCGAAAAACTACTACCTCCTGAAATCCGAGCCCGACACCTACTCCATCGACGACCTCAGGCGCGATAAGAAGACCGGCTGGACCGGCGTGCGCAACTACCAGGCGCGCAACTACATGACGGGGATGCATAAGGGCGACCTGTGCGTCTTTTACCACTCGGGCGATGAGAGGCGATGCGTGGGCGTCGCCAAGGTGGTGAGCGAGCCGTACCCGGACCCGACGCAGTTTGATGAAAAGAGCCACTACTTCGACCCGAAGGCCACGAAAGAGAAGCCCAGATGGATGCTCGTGGACGTGGCGTTCGTAAAGACCTTTAAGCGCCCGGTGACCCTGGGCGAGGTCAAGGCCGACATGGTGCTGCGCGGGATGGTGCTCGCGCAAGCGACGCGGCTTTCGGTGCAGCCGGTGAGCGGGAAGCACTTCGAGCGCATCCTGGATCTGGGCGAGTCGGTGGCCTGAAGCGCTATGCGCGCAGGTACTCCAGGAGCTTCGTGTGCACGACGGGCGCGCCCGCGATGCGGCGCAGGGCGCGTCGCGCGGTGCGGTCTACCTGCGTGTCGGCGGCGGCCTGCAGCAGCTTGAACACCTCTCGCGGGTTGTTGAAATCAACGATAAGCTCATCGAGCCCCACCTTGCGGAGTATCTCAGCGACGCCCATGTTGCGGCTGACGAACGCCGGTGTCCCTGCGGCGACCGCCTCCTGCGCCACGTTGCCGTACGTCTCGAAATGCGAAGGGCATATGACCGCGCTCATGCGGCGGTAGAAGCTCGCGAGGTCGGCGCTCTTCGAGCGCGGGCGCGCGAAATGCACTCGGTCGTGCAGTATCTTCGCCGCGTGCTTGCGGCTTTCGGGGTCGGTCAGCACCCATATCTCGAAAGGGCTGCCGGCGCGGCGGTTGAGCGCGACGAGCCGCACCAGGAAGGCGGGGTTCTTTACGCGGGCCCAGCGGCCGACGAATGCGATGCGCGGCTTGGTCTTGCGGCCGCGCGCCCTGAAGAACGCCTCGGGTACGGGGTTGGGCAGCACTACCGCGCTGCGGCGCGGAAGGGGGCGCAGGAATACCTCCCGCTCGACGAATTCTTTTATGAGCGCGGAGGGGAATATGTGCTTTACGTCGGCGCGGTCGAACGACGCCTCGAGGCGCGTCAGCAGGCGGCGCGCGCGCGGGTCGTCCCAGTGCGCGGTCTCTTTGGTGAGCGAGCCGTGGTAATAGAGCACGACCGGGATGCGCAGGGAACGCGCCGCCATCATGAGGCACCATGGCATGAAGTACGTCCCGTTTACCAGCACCACGTCGGGGCGCTCCTCCTTGAGCTTCTGGCGCAGGGCTTCGGTAAGCGGCGCGTACGCGCGGCGGACATCGTCGAGCGTGCGCGCCGCGCGGATCACCTCGCCGAACTGCGGCAGCGGCGCCTGGTACTCATGAAGCGCGCTGCAGCCCGGGCCGCGCTCCGTCCTCCATTCCTGCGCTCCGCCGGGCGTTTTTGCCAGCGATACCGATACCAGCTCCACGCGCTGGGCGCGCAGCGAGCGCACATGGCTCGCGAACGACGACATGACCCGGCTTATGCCGGCTACGTGCGACGTCTGGGTGTTGGTAAAAATCTTCATGCGGATGGGATATGCAAGCGCCCCGAGCGGGGCGATTCTGGCGCGAAAAGGGCCTTATTGAGCCCTCTAACGGATATGCTTATATTATATGTATTTTCTGAAGTTTGTCCAGTACCCTCGGGGGCTTCCTGATTCCTTCAGAAACGCGCGGTACTATGGAGAGCATGATTGACCACGCATCCGCAGGCGTCAGCGATTACCGGAAGTCAAAGGAGTTCTATATAAAGGCGCTCGCGCCCATAGGCTACAAGCTTGGCGCCGACATGGAGGAGTACAAGGTGTGCGGGTTCGGGGACACGGCGCACAGCGACTTCTGGATTTCCATTAAAGAGCCGGCGGGCGGCGGGCACACGGCTTTTGCGGTGAAGACGAAAGAGGAAGTGGACGCGTTCCACAAGGCGGGGCTCGAAGCCGGCGGCGCGGACAACGGGGCGCCGGGCTACCGCACCGAGTACGGCCCGGGCTACTACGCGGCGTTCATCCGCGACCCCGACGGCAATAATATAGAAGCGGTCTGGCACGACCCTAATCCTCCCCAGGCGTAATATGAAAGCGGTATTCTTGTTGGCGTCGCTGAAGCGGCGCGAAGCGGGCGAATACTCCAACACCGGGGTGCTCTGCGACCTGCTGATTGAGAAGCTGAAGGAACAGGGCGTCGAGAGCGAGATGGTGGCGCTCGTCGGGCATCATATTCCGCCCGGCACCAAGACCGATATGGGAATGGTGGATGGCAGGCAGGACGAGTGGCCCGGCATCTTTGCCCGCATGAGCGCGGCCGACATCATCGTGTTCGCTACGCCCATTTGGTGGGGGAACATGTCGTCTTTGATGCAGAGGGTGGTGGAGCGCATGGACGAGGTCAACGACGCGCTTATAAAGGACGGCACGTCAGCGCTCCTTAATAAGGCGGGCGGCATGGTGATAACCGGCGCCGAGGACGGCACCCAGAGCGTCATCGGCTCGCTGGCTAACTTCATGGCGTGGAACGGGCTTGCGGTGCCGCCCGCGCCGAGCTTGTCGTACCTGGGGTGGAACGATGTCGATGCCGCGGGGCTCATGGAAATTTACAAGACCAAAGGCTCGACGAACGCGATGGCCGTGACGCTCGCGCGCAACCTGGCGCACCTCGCAAAGGCGCTGAAGGAGCGCCCGTTCCCGGCGCAGGAGAAGAACGCGCAGGGGCTCAACTAGGCGCGGCGCGGCGGGATGCGGGCGGGAGCGGTCTGGTATACTGTACTGCTCATGGAAGATACCGCGGCGATTTATACGAAAGGCCTGACCAAGTCCTACGGCGCCCTCTCGGTCCTCAAGGGCGTGGACTTGCGCGTGGAGCGCGGCACCATGCTCGCCCTGCTCGGCCCCAACGGCGCGGGCAAGACGACCATCGTGCGCATCCTCTCGACCCTCCTTCCGCCCGACGGCGGCGAAGCGAAGGTGAACGGGCTCGACGTGGTGAAAGAGGCGAACGCAGTGCGCCACGTCATAGGGCTTACCGGCCAGTACGCGGCGATAGACGACTACCTGACCGGCCGGCAGAACCTGGTGATGATGGGCCGCCTGTACCACCTTAGTAAGGAAGACAGCGAGAAGCGCGCGCAGGAACTGCTCGAGCGGTTCAGCCTGGTGGATGCCGCGGAGCGCACTGCCAAGACCTACTCGGGCGGCATGCGCCGCAGGCTCGACCTGGCGGCGAGCTTGGTCGCGACCCCGCCGATTATATTCCTAGACGAGCCGACGACGGGGCTCGACCCGCGCTCGCGCATCCAGATGTGGGACGTGATAGAGGATCTGCGCCGCGGCGGCGCGACGATACTGCTGACCACCCAGTACCTCGAGGAAGCCGACAAGCTTGCGGACCGCATCGCGGTCATAGACCGCGGCACGGTCATCGCCGAGGGTACTGCCGACGAGCTGAAGGCAAAGGTGGGCAAGGAGCGCCTGGAGATTATCGTGAAGGAAAACGCGCTCGATGCGGCCGCGCAGGCGATGGGGCAGGGCGCGCGCGTGGAGCGCGAGGACGGCGCGGTGAGCATCGAGACGGCCAATGTCGGCGAGGTGCGCCGCGCGCTCGAGAGCCTTGAGGCGGCGGGCGTGGCGGTAGAGAGCCTGTCGCTCCACAAGCCGACGCTCGACGACGTGTTCCTCAAGCTCACCGGGCATGAAGCGGAAGGCAAGACGACCGAGACCGTATGACCACGAACCCCTACAAACCCGCAAAGAAGTCGGCATTCGCGTGGGCGCTGAGCGATTCGTGGGTCCTGACCCAGCGCAGCCTGCGCCACATCCTCACCAACAAGGACCAGCTTTTGGGCCTGGCGATACAGCCTATAATGTTCATGCTCCTGTTCCGCTACGTGTTCGGCGGAGCCATCGAGACCGGCTCGACCACGTACGTGAACTTTTTAACCGCAGGCATACTCATCCAGATGGCGGCGTTCGGCGCGCTCACCACCTCGCTTTCGCTCGCTACCGACCTCCAGCGCGGCATCGTCGAGCGCATCAAGTCATTGCCCACGGTAAGCTCGGCGCTCATGACCGGCCACGTCATTGCCGACCTGGCGCGCAACGTGCTCTCCTCTGCGATACTCATCGCGGTGGCGTTCCTGGTCGGCTTCCGTCCCACGGCGGCGCCCATAGAGTGGCTCTACATACTCGGGATACTCCTTGTATTCACCTTCGCCATATCGTGGCTTGCGGCCATAATGGGCCTTTTGGCGCGCACCGTAGAAGCGGTGCAGTGGATGGGATTCTTCTTCGTATTCCCATTGACGTTCGCGTCGAGCGCGTTCGTGCCGACCGAGGGTATGCCGTGGGTCTTGCGCGTGTTCGCCGAGAACCAGCCCGTGACGCACGTCATCGAGGCGATGCGCTCGCTCATGGTCGGCACGCCGATGGGCGATCATGCGCTGTGGGCCGTCGTGTGGTGCGTCGGCACCGTGCTGGTCGCAGTGCCCGTAGCCGCCTACCTGTTCAGGAAAGGGTAGGGATTCCGCGCGTTTTGATAGACTTTTCTCATGCATAGATGGGACCTTCCGCCCAAGGAAGCGGTAGCGATGCAGAAGGAGCTGCGCGGGCGTATAAGGCTGGTGCCGCTTGAGAGCGAGCCGGAGCTCATCGGCGGGTGCGACGTAAGCATGAACCGATTCGCTACGGAAGGCTACGCAGGCTTCGTCGTCCTAAACAAGAAACTGGAAGTCGTGGACCATGCGGTCGTTAAGGATGCGATTCCGTTCCCGTACATCCCGGGCCTTCTTTCGTTCCGCGAGATCCCGATGCTCGTGAAGGCGTGGGAAAAATTGCGCACCAAGCCCGACGTGCTAGTGGCCGATGGCACGGGCATCGCGCACCCAAGGCGCATGGGCATCGCGGCCCATTTGGGGCTCATGCTCGGCATCCCCGCGCTGGGCTGCGCCAAGAGCGTCCTAACAGGCATATATAAGGAGCCGGGCGCGGAGCCGGGAAGCGTGTCGTGCATGCGCGACCCTAAGACAGATGAGGTTATCGGCGCCGCGGTGCGCACTAAGTGGGGCGTCAAGCCGGTATTTGTGTCGGCAGGGCACCTTGTGACGCTTGAAGAGAGCGTCGAAATAGTAAAAGCGGGCGTTGTAAGGCACCGCCTGCCCGAGTACACGCGCCGGGCGCACTTGCGCGTGAACGAGTACCGCGTACGCGAATCGGGCAGCTCGCTATGACTGCGCCAAGGTAACGGCGTGCACGCGCGCGGCGCCCGCTTCCTTGAGCGCGCGGGCGGCCTCATTGAGCGTGGCGCCCGTGGTGCGCACGTCGTCTATGACCACGCATGCGCGGCCTTTTACTAACGCGGGCTCGGCGCGCATCGAATGCTTGAGGTTGCTAAGCCGCTGGGTGCGCGGAAGCTTCCGCTGCTCGGGCGCCGCGCGCGTGCGCCGGAGCGCGCCGGGCGCGTACTCGCACGCGCCGTCCAATTGCCTGAGCGCCGCCTCGCACAAGAGCTCGGTCTGGTTGTGGCCGCGCGCCCGGCGGCGGGACGCGTGCATGGGTACGGGCACTAAAAGCGGCCGGCCCAACCCGTCGCCCGCGATGGCGAGCAGTTCTTCGGCCAGGAGCGCGCCCGCGAGCGCGGCAGCGCGCGGGTTCGCGTAATACTTAAGCTCCCGCACCAGCGCCCTGACGTCCTTGTTGGAATAGGGAAGGCCTCCGGCGCCCTGCAAGGCAAAGAGGTCCTCGGGCGCGAGCGAAGCGACCGCGCGCTCGCTCTGGCGCGGCGGGAGTATGAAGGCAAGGAGCCTGAGCGGCAATCTGGAGAGCATATATACTATATAATTGAAGCTATGGCGTTCTCGCTTTCGTCACTCTCCTCGCTGCTGTCGCGGCCCGCGCAAAGCGTGTTCGGCATAGACATCGGCACATCGTCCATAAAGGTGGTGCAGCTTAGGCGCGAGCACGGCCGCGTGGTGCTCGAGACCTACGGCGCCATAGCGCTCGGGCCGTATGCCGGGGTCGAGATAGGTCGCGCGACGGCGCTTCCTGGCGAGAAGATAACAGAAGCGCTCAAGGATGTCATCCGCGAGGCGAACGTCACCACGACGGACGCGGCCATCTCCATTCCGTACGCCTCCAGCCTCATATCGCTGGTCAAGCTGCAGGCCGCGCTCGAGGGCCAGCTGGCGCAGGTCATGCCGATAGAGGCGCGCAAGTACATCCCGGTGCCCATTAACGAGGTGCTTCTGGACTGGTTCGTCGTGACCGGCGGCAAAGGCGCCCCGTCGCAGGACGGCAAGATGGAGGTCTTGCTGGTGGCGATACACAACGACACCATAGCCAAGTTCCGCTCGATGGCGTCCGAGGCGAAGCTTAGCGTCGCGTTCTTCGAGATAGAGGTATTCTCGTCGGTGCGCGCGTCGCTCGACCACGGGCTCGCGCCCATAGCGGTGGTGGACATGGGCGCGGCGACCACGAAGTTCTACGTCGTCGAGCGCGGGCTCATCCGCGAGAGCCACATCATAAACCACGGCAGCCAGGACCTCACCCTGGCGGCCTCGCGCGCGCTCGGCATCACCGTGGCGCAGGCCGAGGAGCGCAAGCGCAAGTACGGCCTCGAGGCCCTGCCCGAGAACAGCATCAAGCAGTCGCTCGAGCTTTCGCTCGCGCCGATAGCCTCGGAAATAGCCCGCACCGCCGCGCAGTGGGAGCGCGTGCACAACCAGGCGCTCAGCGCGCTGGTGCTGACCGGCGGGGGAGCGACGCTCAAGGGGCTCAAGGAGTTTATGCAGGGCAAGGTGCAGAACGAGCTGCGCATGGCGGATCCGTTCGGCAAGACGCAGGCGCCCGCGTTCCTCGAGGCGATACTGAAGGAGGCCGGCCCGGAGTTCTCGGTGGCCGTGGGGCTCGCCCTGCGCCGCCTGCAGGATTTGGGCTAATCCCCGCGCATGTTGATATGCGGGGGGTTGCAGAATTAATGCCTATATACTGGATGTAAATGGATCCGCAGGTCCCCACATCGTTCATACCGAAGAAACCGCTCGACGGCGGAGGCTCGCCGGGCGGCATGGGCCTCGTCATGCTCGGGGCCATCCTCATGTTCGTCGTCTCGCTCGCCGCGGCGGGCGGCGTGTTCGCCTACGGCAAATTCCTTGAGAAGTCGATAGCCGACAAGGACGCCCAGCTCACGAAGGCCGAAGGCGCCTTCGATACCGCCTCGATTGTCGACCTCAGCAGGCTCGACATACGCCTGAGGCAGGCGCGCGACCTGCTGTCCGCGCACGTAGCCCCCTCCGGCCTGTTCACGTTCCTCTCGGCCACCACGCTCGAGCGCGTGCAGTTCACCTCGCTCGCGCTCGATATAAACGAGGACGGGTCGGCGAAGATCGTGCTTGAAGGCGTCGCCGACTCGTTCTCGAGCCTCGCCCTGCAGTCCGACCAGTTCAGCGCCGCCAAGTCCTTGCGCGACGTCGTCTTCTCCGGCATCTCAAACGACAGCGCGTCGGGCGGCGTGAAGTTCTCGCTGTCGGCGGGCGTCGACCCGTCCCTGCTGAGCTATGCGCGCCAGAACGGCGGCGCCGTGTCCGCGGCCGAGCCGTCTCCCCAGCAGTCCGGCGCCCCCCAAGCCCTCTAACCCATGAGATACCTCTTTCCAGTCATACTCGCAATCGCCGCCATAGGGCTCTTCGTGGTCTTCACCAACCCGACGTACAAGGGGCTCAAGGGGGCGCAGGCGAAGGTGGGCGCGTATAACGACGCGCTCGACAAGTCGCAGGAGCTCAGGGGCCTGCGCGACAAGCTCCTGTCGGCGCGGTCCACCTTCTCGCCGCAGGACGAGCAGAAGCTCACGCGCCTCCTCCCTGACCAGGTCGACAACATCCGGCTCATCATAGACATAAACAACATCGCCGCGCGCCGCGGGCTTGTCGTCTCCAACGTCTCTTTGGGCGAGGTGTCAAAGTCATCGTCCGCGGCGACGAATATCGCCGTCGGGCCCTCCTCCGACCCTGTCGGCTCGGTGTCGCTCGGCTTTTCGGTAACGGCGAGCTACGAGGACTTCCTCGCGTTCCTGCAGGACATGGAGCACAGCCTGCGCATACTCGACATAGAGCGGCTCGCCTTCGCGCAGGAGCAGGGCGGCAAGTACACCTTCAATATCACCCTGCGTACCTACTGGCTCCATTAAGACACCATGCTAGACCTCCTCAAGAAAAACATAGTCGTCATAGGGGTTATCATCGCCGCTGTGGCGGGACTGTACCTCTATTCGTCGAATAGCGGCGGCTCCGCGACCGTGACGAGCGCCATGGAGGAGGATTCGCCCATATCGCACGAGGTGCTGGCGACGCTCGGCAACCTGCGCACCATAAAGCTCGACGATTCGCTCTTCCAGGACCCGCTCTTCCTCTCGCTCTCGGACTTCGGCGTCACTATCCCGCCCGCCGCCGCCGGCCGCCGCAACCCGTTCGCGCCCGTAGGGCAGGGCGGAGGCGCTTCGAAGACGACCGTCGTCTCCACTTCGACCTCTCCGGCCCCCGGCGTCACTGCTCCGACCGGCGCCGGCACGAGCACGCCCCGGTAGCGCCGCCTGCCGCGCAGCGTGTTGACAGCGCGCCGCCCGCGCGCGGGCGGCGCGGTATACTTACTTACGATGAACCTCTTGGAGCTCTTGGCGGACGCGCACCTCATCGAGCGGGGACAGATACCCGAGCTTGAAGTGACGCTGTCGAAGCCCGACGCGAAGGTCGAGCAGGAACTGGAGAAGGCGGGCGTGAAACCGGCCGACCTCCTCAGGGTCAAGGGCGATTTCTACGGCGTCCCCACGCGCGCGATAGGCACGACGGCGGTGCCCTTCGAGATACTCGCGTACGTCCCCGAGGAGTCGGCGCGCCACTACCAGCTGGCGCCTATAGGCATAAAGGACGGCGTACTTGAGGTCGGCATCGTCGACCCCGACAACCTCGAGGCGCGCGACGCGCTCACCTTCATATCCTCGAAAGTGGGCATGCCCTACAAGCTGTTCCTGATATCGCAGGCCGATTTCGACAAGCTGGCTGACCAGTACAAGGGGCTCTCTGGCGAAGTGGGCAAGGCGCTCGGCGAGCTCGAGACCCAGACGGCTGCGGCGGGTGCCGCGCAGGCCAAAAAGGGCGAGAAGGAGCAGAAGAGCGTCCTGGACGACGACCTTATTAACGAGACCGAGTCGTCCGCCCTGCGCGAGGACGCGCCGGTCACGAAGATAGTGTCGACCATACTGCGCCACGCGAGCGAGGAGCGCGCGTCCGACATCCACATCGAGCCGCTGGTGGACCAGACCCGCGTGCGCTTCCGCATAGACGGCGTGCTCATCACGAACATCACGCTCCCGGCCAAGGTGCACGGGGCGGTGGTGGCGCGCATCAAGGTCATGTCCAACATGCGCCTGGACGAGAAGCGCAAGCCGCAGGACGGGCGCTTCAGCGCGCGCATATCGGGCGTGAAGGTGGACTTCCGCGTCTCGACGTTCCCGACCTACTACGGCGAGAAGGTGGTGATGCGTATCTTGGGCGTCCAGACCAAGGATTGGAAGCTCGACAGCGTGGGCCTCACCTCGCGCAACCTCGAGCTCATAAGGACCGCCATAAAGAAGCCGTTCGGGCTCATACTCATCTCCGGCCCGACCGGCTCGGGAAAATCGACGACCTTGTACACGCTGCTTAACGAGATAGACCGCGAGCGCTTCAACGTGCTCTCGCTGGAGGACCCGGTCGAGTACGTCATCCCGGGCGTGTCGCAGAGCCAGGTGCGGCCGGAAATAGGCTACACGTTCGCCAACGGCCTGCGCACGACGCTCCGCCAGGACCCCAACATCATCATGGTCGGCGAGATCCGCGACAGCGAGACCGCCAACCTGGCGGTGCAGGCCGCGCTCACGGGCCACCTCGTGCTCTCCACCATACACACCAACAACGCGGTGGGCATCGTGCCGCGCCTTTTGGACATGGGCGTGGAGCCGTACCTCATACCGCCCGTGCTCATCCTGGGCGTGGCCCAGCGCCTCGTGCAGACCTTGTGCGACGGCGGCGGCAAGAAGGTCGCGGTAGACGAATCGACCAAGGCGATGCTCGACAAGGAATTCGCCGACGTGCCGGCCGAGCACCGGGCGGACATCCCCGACCTCTCGCAGGTGTACCGCCTGGAGCCCACGCCGGAGTGCCCGACGGGCACCCACGGCCGCATCGCCTGCTTCGAGGTGTTCGACATGACCCCGGAGCTCGAGCGCGCGATACTCGCGGGCAAGTCCGAGGAGGAGATGTTCGCCATAGTGCGCAGCCAGGGCATGCTCACCATGAAAGAGGATGCTATCATCAAGTCAGCCAAGGGTGTCGTGCCGTTCGAGGAGGTAAACACGCTCGGCGGGCAGTTCGACCTTGCGGAGGATGCCGCGGCCGCGGCGGCGCCGAGCCCCGTGAACATCAGCGAGAGCGGCGATGAGACCAGCGGGCCCATCGAGCCGGACAAGAGCGCAGATATAGAAGTATAGCCATGGACTACAAGCAAAAACTCGCACAACTCGTGGAGCTTGTCATCGCGCAGGGCGCGTCCGACCTGCACCTCTCGACCGGCAACGCGCCCATCATACGCGTCTCGGGCGCGCTCACCCCGATACTCTCCGAGGCAAAGCTCACGCCCGAGGACATGGCGGGGCTCATCGCCGAGCTCTTGCCGCCCGACCGCAAGGCGAAGTTCCTCGAAACGCGCGAGGCCGACTTTTCATACGCGCACGCCGACAAGGCGCGCTTCCGCGGCAACGCGTACTTCGAGCGCGGCAACATGGGCGTCGCATTGCGCCTCATCCCGCGCGTCATACGCACCGTCGCCGAGCTTAACCTGCCGCCCGTCCTGGAGTCCTTCGCGGCCAAGGAGCAGGGATTCTTCCTGGTGGTGGGGCCGGTGGGGCAGGGCAAGACCACGACGCTCGCCGCGCTTTTGGAGAAGATAAACCAGGAGCGCGCCGAGCACATCGTGACCATCGAGGACCCGATAGAGTACCTGTACGAGAACAAGAAGTCGCTCGTCGAGCAGCGCGAGGTGCGCGTCGACACGGCCGACTTCCCGCAGGCGCTTACGAGCGTATTCAGGCAGGATATCGACGTCCTGATGATAGGAGAGATGCGCAATCCTGAGACCATGGCGGCCGCCGTGACCGCGGCCGAGACGGGCCACCTCGTGTTCTCCACATTGCACACCAACAACGCGGCGCAGACCATCGACCGCATCATCGACAGCTTCCCCGCCAACCAGCAGGACCAGATACGCCTCCAGCTCGCAGGCTCGCTGGCGGGCATATTCTCCCAGCGCCTCGTGCCGCGCATATCGGGCGGCCTCATTCCGGCCTACGAGCTCCTCGTCACCAACTCGGCCGTGCAGAACCTCATACGCGAGAAGCGCTCGCACGAGATACAGACGGTCATCGAGACGGGCGCGCAGGAGGGCATGATAGACATGAACCGCTCTCTGGCCGACCTCGTGCGCCAGGGCGAGATATCGGTCGAGAGCGCCTACAGCCGCTCGCTCAACCCCAACGTGCTCCAGCGCCTCATGTAGCCTAAGGAGCAGCCCGACTTAATTGTATGGAATTCAAGTACGAAGGACTCGACCAGATGGGGAAGCCGCAGAGCGGCGCGGTCAACGCCAATACCCAGGACGCGGCCATAGACCTCGTCCAGCGCAAGGGCATCACTATAACCTCCATAACGGGCGGCCAGCAGGCCGGGCTCATGCAGTCGCTGGGCAAGTTCTCGTTCTTCGAGGGCGTGTCGAGCCGCGGCCTGGTGCTCCTCTCGCGCCAAATAGCGACGCTCTTCGAGGCGCAGGTCTCGGCCCTGCGCATCTTCAGGCTCCTGGCCGAGCAGGCCGACAAGCCCTACATACGCGGCGTGCTGGCGCAGATAAGCGACGATCTGCAGGGCGGCAACTCGATATCGAAGTCGCTCGCGCGGCACCCCAAGGTGTTCTCGCCGTTCTATGTCAACATGGTGCGCGCCGGCGAGGAGTCGGGCAAGCTCGACCAGACCTTCCTCTTCCTCGCCGACTACATCGACCGCTCCTACGAGCTTACGGCCAAGGCGAGGAACGCCTTGATCTACCCGGCGTTCATCATGCTCACGTTCGTGGGCGTCATGACGCTCATGCTCACGGTCGTGATCCCGAAGATAGGCGGCATCTTGAGCGATTCGGGCCAGGAGCTGCCGGTCTACACCCAGGTCATCCTCGGGCTCAGCACCTTCCTGGTCGATTACGGCGTATTCATCCTCGTCGCGCTCATCGTGGGAGGCTACTTCCTGTGGCGCTACGTCCAGACGCCGGTGGGCCACATGGCGCTCTCGCGCCTCCAGCTCTCGCCGCCCTACATCGGCGCGCTCTACCAGAAGCTCTACCTCGCTCGCATCGCCGACAACATGAACGTGATGCTTACCTCCGGCATCGCGGTCGTGCGCGCGCTCGAGATCACCGCCGAGGTAGTGGAGAACGACGTGTACGAGGCGATACTGCGCGACGCCGTCGATAAGGTGAAGGGCGGCGCGCCGCTCTCGCAGTCCATGGCCCGCTACAGCCCGGGCGACATCCCGCCGATATTCGCCCAGATGATACAGATAGGCGAGGAGACGGGCGAGATGGGCACGCTCTTGGAGCGCCTGGCCAAGTTCTATAACCGCGAGGTCAATGCCGCGGTCGACACGCTCGTGTCGCTCATCGAGCCGGCGCTCATCGTGGCGCTCGCGGTGGGCGTCGGCTTCCTCCTGGCGGCGGTCCTGCTCCCCATATACAACACCACCGCCGCGCTCTAAGGAGGGGAGCGCGCCGCCGCAGGGGCCGGGCTTATCCACAGGGCGCCAGGCAGGCGCCCTTATAAGGTCGCTATACTAAGGGTACCTGCGGCTACCTCTTAAAACGCAGATTTATTACTTAGCTTATCGTTATGCATACAAAGTTCTCGAAGAAGTTCGCGCAGGGCTTCACCCTCATCGAGCTCTTGGTGGTTATCGCCATCATCGGCATCCTCGCATCCATCGTGCTCGTATCCCTTAACAGCGCCCGCGCCAAGGGCCGCGACGCAAACCGCGTAGCTTCCCTCCAGCAGATTGCGCGCGCTATGGCGCTCGCTGACGGCGATCCGGCTACGGATGTTGTTTGCGGCACGTTCCCTAACGTAAGCACCTGCACGACCCCTAGCCTCTCGCAGTTCCTCGATCCGTCTACTTCGGGAACGGCCTGCGGCCTTACTGGTCCTTTGTCTGCGACGTGCCAGTACGCGATATCTCAAGCGAGCGGCGCGGCAGATGCCGCAGCCCCCAACAACGTATCAACCCAGAACTGGCGCATCCGCACCTACCTTGAGAACGGTGCTGGTAGCTTGATCTCGGGAGGCGTGTGCATCAGCAGCGCAACCTCTACGCCGTATCAGTGCGCCAGCTAGTCTAAGTCGTTGTGGCAAGCAAACCCCCGGCCATCGGCCGGGGGTTTGCTTTGTGTGGACAAGTCGGCGGGGTCGGGGATTTGAATGCTACCCTTGTGTTATATGAACAAGCGCGGCTTTACGCTCATCGAGCTGTTGGTGGTTATAGCGATTATCGGCATTCTGGCAAGCATCGTGCTCGTCTCCCTTAACAGCGCCCGCGCCAAGGGCCGCGACGCCAAGCGCGTCGCCGAGCTCCAGCAGGCAACCCGCGTTATCGCGCTCGTGGGCACTGACAATTCGACCGCGTTTTCCGGATGCACGGTTGCCGGCAACAACCGCGCTTCTGCCTGCACGTCGCCCAACCTAACGGCCTTCAGTGATCCGTCGGGCGCCACTACCGCCTGCACGTCGGGCGCGTCGGCCGCGTGCGATTATGCTGTATCAAACAGGGCCGGGACCGGCGCGCCCCTGTTCAACGACTGGCAGATAAAGACGTACCTCGAAACCGGCTTTGGAAGCGTTACGACCGGCGTCATAGCCTGCATGAGCAACGCCACGTCGAGCATCATGACCGGCACCGCGAACTGCAAGTAAATCCGCTGGAAAACACCCCCGGCCGCATGCGGCCGGGGGTGTTTTTTGCGCGGCCTTCCGTTTGCGCCCCGTGCGGGGCGTGCTACCGTAAAGGCATATGACAAAAGCACTCGCCGGTCTCCTTATAAGCCTCGGGTTCCTGGTTCCCGCGCTCGCTTCGGCATCGGTCACGATTACTTCCGCCACCCTCAATAACGGCTCCTCGGTGCAGGTGGATCCCGGAGGGAACATCACGGTCTCCGTCACGGCCGAGCTTACCGATTCCAGCAAGTGGAAGGGCGTCAATTGGGGCGTCAGTACGGGATCCGTGACGGGCACGTGCGTCAACACCAAGAACGCCAAGGAGGGGACCCGCAACAATGACGAGGGAGTGTTCACCGAGACGTTCACTATCAAGGCTCCCGGACAGCCGGGACTCTATAACGCGAATTTCATCGCCGACGCGGCTAATAACTGCGGCAAGCAGGCCGGAGGCGTCTTCGCTCTTTCCGGGGCGGTGCGCGTCGGCACTAATACCGTTCCGCCCGTCATCGCGGCCCACTCCGATATCTCGGTGCAGCTCGCGGACCCCGCCTCGGGTTCGGTGGTGGAGTACGTCAATCCTCCGGCGACCGATCATTACGGAAACTTGGTAGCGGTGGATTGCGCGCCCGCCTCGGGATACTTCTTCCCGGTGGGGAATACGCTTGTTTCCTGCACGGCGGCCGACAGCTGGGGCAATGCGGCCATACCGTCGTCGTTTACCGTAAGCGTTCTGCCTCCGGCCGATACCGAAGCGCCGGTCATTGCGGCGCACGAGGACGTTTTCGCGACCACTACCGAAGATGCCGTCGAAGTGGCATACGCGCTTCCGGCCGCTACCGACAACGTCGACGCGTCCGTAGAGGTGTCGTGCGCGCCCGCATCCGGCTCCGCGTTCGCTGTAGGCACCACTACGGTCTCCTGCGCGGCGCAGGACGCCGCCGGCAACGGCGCCACGAGCACGTTCTCCGTGATTGTCGAGCAGGTAGCGGCCGAGCCGGAGCTGTACGTCATGGCCTCCCAGCCCGACGAGAGCTACTTGTGCGGGGAAAGCACCGGCACTTGGCGCCAGTGCGATCTGGAAGGAGCCTCCGGCTTTACGGATACACCCGAGTCGTCCGTGGCCACTATTGACCTGGGTCCGGGCTCGGGCATGGGCGGCGGCGTCATCCAGACCGTCACGCTCTCCAAGGACTGGAATTACGGCGAGTGGAATCTGTTCCACCCTTGGCTTATAACCATCAGCTGCTTCGCCGACGCTTCGCACGCCGCCAGCTGCCCTGATTGGGAAGACCTGAGCGATACCATCCACCTGAACCCTTCCGGCGACGGCGAGCACTGGGTCGCCGACTTCTCGGCGCTCGGCCGCGCGTTCAATCCGGACGAATACTACGTCATGACCGTAGACGACCGGGAGTGGGACACTCCCGCCTACGGCTCGGAGTCTCTTCAGGAGCCTTATTGGGTCATTACCGGCCTGCGCTAGCCCGAAACAAGGGGGTATACTGAACCCATGCGCACCACCAAAGGCTTCACGCTCATCGAGCTCCTGGTCGTCATCGCGATTATCGGCATCCTGGCGAGCATCGTCATGGTCTCGCTCTCGGGCGCGAAGGCGAAATCGCGCGACGCGCGGCGCCAGGCGGACATAAAGTCCATACAGCTGGCGCTCTCGCTCTACTACACCGACAACGGCATGTATCCGGTGAACATCTACTCCACGTCCGGGTCCGCTCCCGCCAGCGGCCTTGCCCCGGCCTATCTGCCCGTCGTGCCCACCGACCCCACTAACAGCTCGGCGTGCACCAGCAGTACGCCAACCGGATGCTACAAGTACGTCGCCTATACGCCGGGCACCACGGGCGGCAGCCTCGTGTGCAATGACTCGTCGCGCCCGCCCCTGTCCTACCACCTGGGGGCCACGCTCGAGGATATAACCGACGGCGGGCTTACCAGGGATGTCGATGCCGACAGCGGGGGAACATACCTGTATACGAACCTTGCGCGGTGCACGGCGAGCGCATCCACCTTCAACGGCCTGAGCGCCGCGACTGCCGGCTGCAACGCCACCGGGGGGACGGCCCAGCCGGGCGGCACCGAGACCTGCTACGACGTCGCCCCCTAATGACGCTTGCCGCGCTTATCTACGCCGGCGGGCTCGGCGCCATACTCGGAAGCTTCCTCAACGCGCTCCTCTTCCGCTTTAACACCGGCTCGTCGGTCCTGCGCGGGCGCTCGGCCTGCATGCGCTGCGCTCATGAGCTGAAAGCGGCCGACCTCGTTCCCCTGCTTTCCTTCGCGTTCCTTCGCGGCCGCTGCCGCTACTGCCGCGCAAAAATTTCATGGCAGTATCCGGCGGTCGAGGCGATCGCGGGCCTGCTCGCCGTCGGGGTGCTTCTGCAGACGGGCCCGACGCCGTGGTTCGCGTACTGGCTCGCCGTGTGGCTCACGCTCCTGTTCGTGGTCGTGTACGACCTGCGGCATTTCATTATCCCGTGGTCGGCGTCGCTGGCGCTCATGGCGCTCGCGCTCGCGGGGGTGGCGCTCGGCGCCGCAGGATACCCGGGCGGGGCCATGGGGCAGTGGTGGGCGGGCCCGGCGCTCGCCGCGCCGCTCCTCCTTATATCGCTCGTCTCGGGCGGCCGGTGGATGGGGTGGGGCGACGGCGTCCTCGAGCTCTCATTGGGCTGGTTCCTGGGGATAACGCTCGGGCTTACGGCGCTCCTCGCGGCGTTCTGGACGGGCGCCATAGCGGGAGTGCTCCTCATCGCGATGGCGAAAAAGAGATATACAATGGGAAGCGAGGTGCCCTTCGCGCCGTTCCTCGTACTCGGGTGCGCCATCGCTTATTTCTTCCATGCCGATCTTTTCCCGCATATCGAGCTTCTTTTCTAAGCGACTCCGCGCGCGCCGCAACCTGCCGCGCGCCGCGGCGGGCTTCACGCTCATCGAGCTTTTGGTGGTGTCTGCCATCATAGTGCTCATTACCGGCTTCATCCTGTTCCGCCAGCAGGGGTTCAACAGCTCGACCCTTCTGCGCAGCCTCTCCTACAGCATCGCGCTCACGATGCGGCAGGCGCAGGTGTACGGCAACTCGGTGCGCGAGAGCGCCGCGGGCTCGGGCGTGTTCGCGAGCGGGTACGGCGTATACTTCGGCAACAACGGGCTCGTGGACAACAGCCACTACCTCATGTACGCCGACGCGGACGGCGGCGGCCAGTATGATGCTGGCGAGGAGCTGCCGCGCTTTACCATAGGCAACGGCAAGGGGACCGATTACCTCATAAGCAATTTCTGCGTCCATGCCAGCTCGGGCGACCAGTGCGGTGTCGGTACCAGCCCAACCATAACCTACCTCAATGCCTATTTCCGCCGGCCCAACCCCGACGCGTGCTTTTCCACAGACCAGAGCGCGGCGGCGTGCGCCGAGGGCGCCGCGCCGGTGTACGACTACGCCTACGTGCAGGTGAAGGCGGCCGGAGGGAGCAATTACCGCACCATAAAGATAACCGGCACCGGGCAGATTGTGGTGTGCAAGCCTAACCTTGACTCCGCCGGAGTCGCCGCCTGCTGATATGAGATACCGCACGCTACAGTCCAAGAAGGGGTTCACGCTCATCGAGGTGCTCGTCTCGGTGGCGATATTCACGACCGTCATGACGATAGCGCTCGGCGCGCTCCTGGCGATGGCCGAGAGCGACCGCAAGGCGCAGGCGCTCAAGTCGGTCATCAATAACCTGAACTTCTCCCTCGACGCGATGTCGCGCGCCATGCGCACCGGCGTGAACTACCACTGCGACGTCTCGGTGCTGCCCGTTACGGACCCGCGCGACTGCAACCAGTCGAGCTCGGGCGCGTCGTCCATCGCGTTCCTGTCGGCGGAAGGGCAGACCGTGCGGTACTGCCGCGGCAACGGGGACGCCTGCAGCTCCTCGGGGACGGCCGTGCTGGTGTCGAAGAACGGGTCTTCCTACGCGCCGCTCACGTCGACCGAAGTGACCATCACGAACCTCCAGTTCTACGTGACCGGCGCGACCGACGCGCAGGTCCAGCCGCATATAGTCATCCTCCTGTCGGGCGAAGTGGACGTGAGCGTGTCGCAGACCTCTACCTTCGACCTCCAGACCAGCGTAACCCAGCGATTGTATGACCAATAACCTCCGCCGCACGCTCGCTCACATCAAGAACGCCGCCGGGAGGGCAGCGGGCTTCACGCTCATCGAAACGCTCGTCGCCGTGCTCTTGCTCTCTACCGCCATAGCGGCGCCGCTCACCATAGCCTCCAAGGGCCTCTCCGCGTCGCTCATAGCCCGCGACCAGATGATGGCGTTCTACCTGGCGCAGGACGCCGTCGAGTACGTGCGCTTCGTGCGCGATACCAATAAGCTCTCCGGCAACCCGTGGCTCACCAGCCTCGACGCGTGCACGGGCGCGGATGGCTGCACGGTGGACCCGTCGTCGGGCACCATCGACGCCTGCAGCGGCGCGTGCGCCTACATAAAGAGGTACGATGACGGCGCGGGCCACGTATACTACAGCTATACCGACGGCAACCAGACGCCCCAGCTGTTCAGGCGCACGGTGAAGCTCGAACCGCCGCCCGACGGGGCCACGGACGAGGAGGTGCTCACGGTGACCGTCTCGTGGCGCGCGCAGTCGGGCGTAACGCGCAACATATTCGTGCGGGAGAACCTCCTCGACTGGCAATGATATGAAAGGATTCACGATATTCTTCGCGATGCTGGTAGGAAGCCTGGCCCTTGCCGTAGGCTTGGCCATATACGACCTGACCGTGCGCGAGATAGACCTGTCGGCCGCGGCGAGTCAGTCGCAGTTCGCCATCTACGCGGCGGACACCGGCGTCGAATGCGCGCTGTACTGGGATTCGAAATACGGGGGCAACGGCACCGCGTTCGGCACGTCGACCGGCTCGACGTGGGGCACGACCGACGTCTTGTGCAACGGCCAGGATATTGCCGCAAACGGCACGCCGCCCGCGCCCATAGCGGCCCCGCCCACCGGCTGGAGCGCCTGGACCATCGCCTCGGAGGCGGAGGCGGCAACGACGACCTTCACGCTCACCATGCTTCCCGCCCAGCCGTACTGCGCCGTGGTAGACGTAGGCAAGGCGACCATAGGCGGCATCCTCTATACGACCATCATCGCGAAGGGCTACAACAACTGCGCCGCAGGCGGCGTCGCGAGGCTCGAGCGCACGCTCAAGGTGAGCTACTAAGACCCCGCCGCATCGCGTATAGTAGGTACGTGGCTTTACAAGAGGCAAGGGAACGGGCGGAAAAGCTGAGAGCGCTCATCGAGCGCCATCGCCGCCTGTATTACGCGCTCGACGCTCCCGAGATTTCCGACAGCGCGTACGACGAGCTCGAGGACGAGCTGCGCCGGCTCGAGGAGCGCTACCCGGAGCTCGCCGACGAGCGCTCGCCGACGCGGCGCGTGGGCGGCGAGCCTGCGGCCGGGTTCAAGAAGGTGCCGCACAAGGCGGCCCAGTGGTCGTTCAACGACGCGTTCAGCGAGCAGGACATGCGCGACTTCGACAAGCGCGTGAGGAAGGCGGCGGGCGGCGCGGAGGTGGAGTATGCCTGCGAGCTGAAAATAGACGGGCTCAAGGTGGTGCTCGAGTACGAGAAGGGCGTTTTAAAGACCGCGGCGACGCGCGGCGACGGCGCCGTGGGCGAGGACGTGACGCACAACGTGCGCACCATAGGGTCGGTGCCGCTCTCGCTCTCGCGCCCGGTCGACATCATCGTCGAAGGCGAGGTGTGGATGAGCGAGGCGCGGCTGGCGAAGCTCAACGAAGCGCAGAAGGAGAAGGGCCTGCCTTTGTACGCCAACCCGCGCAACGCCGCGGCCGGCTCCGTCCGCCAGCTCGACCCGCGCGTGGCGGCCTCGCGCGGGCTCGACGCCTTCATCTACGACGTCGCGCGCTCGTCGGAGCCCCTGCCCGCGACGCAGACGGAGGAGCTTTCATACTTAAAGGAGCTGGGGTTCAGGGTCAACAGGCACTACGCGCTCGCGAAAAATATCGAGGAGGTGCTCGCGTACTGGGAGGAGTGGAAGGGGGAGGGCAAGTCGCAGGGGTACTGGATAGACGGCATCGTCGTTAAGGTAAACGAGCGGAGCGTGCAGGAGCGCCTGGGCTACACCGGCAAGGCGCCGCGCTTCGCAATCGCCTTCAAGTTCCCGGCCGAGCAGGTGACGACGGTTGTCGAGGATATCGTGCTCCAGGTGGGGCGCACCGGCGTGCTCACTCCCGTGGCGCACCTGCGGCCCGTGCTCGTCGCGGGCACCACCGTGTCGCGCGCGACGCTCCACAACGAGGACGAGATACGGCGGCTCGACGTGCGCGTGGGCGACACGGTCATTCTCCAGAAGGCGGGCGACGTCATCCCCGACATCGTGCAGGTGCTCGCCGAGTTGCGCCCCCGCGGCACGAAGCCCTACCGCTGGCCGGCTTCCGTGGCCGAGTGCGGCGAGAGCGGCGCCATTGAGCGCGTGCCGGGACAGGCCGCGTGGCGCTGCAAGGAGAAGAACTCGTTCGCGGTCCTGCGCCGCCGCCTGCGCTATTTCGCTTCGCGCGGCGCGCTCAATATAGAGGGGCTGGGCCCGTCGACGGTCGACGCGCTCCTTGAGGCGGGCATGGTCGAGCGCGCGAGCGATTTCTTCACGCTCAAGGAAGGCGATCTCCTTGCGCTTGAAGGGTTTGCGGAAATTTCCGCAAAAAAATTAATAGAATCTATCAAGAAGGCATCCCGGGGCGCGCCCCTGTCGCGCGTCGTGACCGCGCTGTCAATTCCGCAGGTGGGCGAGGAGACGGCGCTCCTGCTCGCGCGCAATTTCAGGACCGTAGACGATATCGCGGGTGCGGGCGAGGACGATTTGGCGGCAATCAATGGCATCGGGCCCGTGGTCGCCCGGGCGATTTTTGAGTGGTTCAGGGAAAAGGAGAACATGACGCTCGTGCAGAATCTTAAGAAGCATATAAAAATAGAACCAGAAAAAGTGCCAGGCAAGCAGGATCTGCCGCTTGCCGGCAAGACGTTCGTGCTCACGGGCGGCATGGAGTCCATGAGCCGCGACGAGGCGAAGGAGGCGATACGCCGGCTGGGCGGCGCTGTTTCGTCGAGCGTCTCGAAGAAGGCGGACTATGTGGTGGCGGGCGACGAGGCCGGCTCGAAGCTCGACCGCGCGCGCGAGCTTGGAGTGAAAGTCCTCTCCGAGGCGGAGTTTTTAAAGCTCATCAAGTAGGGTATAGTGGCCTCATGATTTCCCTGGACGACGTACGCACCCTGGCGGGGCTCGCGCGCCTGAGGCTTTCGCCGCAGGAGGAGGAGGTCCTGCAGAAGGACATATCGAGCATACTCGACTACGTCGGGCAGGTCTCCGAAGTGCCCATGCCGGAGAAGAAGGAGGACCCGGGCGCGTGGCGCAACGTGATGCGCGAGGACGCGCCGCGCGGCGAAGAAGACCCGCTCGCCGGAAAGGAAGAGGCCCTGCGCGCCGCGTTCCCGTCACGCGAAGGGGATTTCAACGTCGTGCGCAAGATAATACAGAAAAATGAATAGCTTGGCGGATCTTACAATTGCCGAGGCGGGGAAGAAGATGGCTGCGGGAGAGCTGACCGCCGTTGACCTTGCGCGCGCGTGCCTCGCGGAAATCGAAGCCAAAAACAAGGAGCTCAATATATTCCTCGAGGTGTACGACGACGTCATCGCGCAGGCCGAGGCCGCCGACGCGCGCCGTGCGGCGGGCGAGCGCCACCCCTTGCTCGGCATCCCCCTTGCCATAAAGGACAACATACTTATAGAAGGCCGCGTCGCGTCGGCAGCCTCGAAGATGCTCGAGGGCTACGTCGCGACCTACGACGCGACGATAATACGCAAGCTCAAGGAGGCGGGCGCGGTGTTCGTAGGCCGCGCCAACATGGACGAATTCGCCATGGGCTCCTCGACCGAGAATTCCGCGTTCGGCCCGACCCGCAATCCGGTAGACCCGTCGCGCGTGCCGGGCGGCTCTTCGGGCGGCTCGGCCGCCGCGGTCGCGGCCGGCATGTGCCTGGGCGCTTTGGGCACTGATACCGGCGGCTCGATACGCGAGCCGGCGAGCTTCTGCGGGCTCGCCGGGCTCAAGCCCACCTACGGCCGCGTGTCGCGCTTCGGGCTCATCGCCATGGGGTCGAGTCTCGATCAGGCGGGGCCCTTGGCGAAGACCGCCGAGGACGCGCGGCTCATATACGACGCGATACGGGGCCGCGACCCGCTGGACAGCACGACCTTCGGGGACGGGTTGTACGCGCCGCGCGCGGCGGTAAAGAAGATAGGCGTGCCGCGCGCGCTGTTAAAAGAAGGTGTGGACGCCGACGTGCTCGCGCGGTTCGAGGCGTCGCTTGAAGCGCTCAAGGCGAAGGGCTATGAGCTTGTGGACATCGAGCTGCCGTCGCCGTCGCTCGCGCTCGCCGCGTACTACGTCATCATGCCCGCCGAAGTGTCGTCCAACCTGGCGCGCTTCGACGGCGTGCGCTACGGGCTCTCGCGCAAGGGCGGCAGTCTGGCGGACGATTATGCGGCGAGCCGCGCGGAAGGGTTCGGCCCCGAGGCGCGCCGGCGCATCATGCTGGGCACCTACGTGCTCTCGTCGGGCTACTACGACGCGTACTACGGCCGCGCGCTTGCCGCCCGCAACATGCTCGCGCGCGCGTACGCCGAGGCGCTTGCGGGCGTCGACGCCATAGCGACGCCGACCGCGCCCTCGCCGGCCATAAAGATAGGCGAGAAGCACGACCCCTTGTCGATGTACCTTTTGGATATATTCACCGTAACGGCGAACATCACGGGCAACCCGGCGCTCTCCGTGCCCATGGGGACGGTGGAGCGCGACGGCGCGCGGCTGCCGGTAGGCTTCCAGCTTACGGGCGCGCATGGGGATGAAGAGGGGATCCTCGCGCTTGGAAAGGAGCTACAATAGCTTGGTGGAAAGCGGTACGGTACATTTTTTCAACATCGAGTACCTCCTCACCCGGGTCTACGATTTCTTCGGGGGCTTCGACGCGGGCGGGATCTGGCATACCCTGCCGTCGTGGGCCTCGTTCCTGGCTACGCAGATAGCCGTCTGGGGCATGGTGCTGACGCTCCTCCTTCTCATACTCGTCGTGTACACGCAGATACGGCTCGTCACCGTCGAGCACGAGGGGTTCCATGCCAAGGAACTGCGCCGCGCGGTCAAGGCGGCGGACGCCTCCGCTTCATTGCCGCCCCAGCAGGAGCGGTGGAGGCGCGTCATGGAGCTTGCGTCATCGGGCAACCCGAGCGATTGGCGGCGCGCGATACTCGAGGCCGACATCATGCTCGCGGCAGTGCTCGCGCAGGCGGGCTACGAGGGCGCGTCGGTGGGCGAGCAGCTCAAGATGGCGAACCCGTTCCAGATGACGACGCTCGATATCGCGTGGAAGGCGCACAAGGTGCGCAACGAGATAGCGCACGGCGGCGAGTCCTACGCCCTTACCGAGCGCGACACGAGGGCCGCCATAGACCAGTACCGCCGCGTGTTTGAGGAATTCGGCGCGATTTAAGAATCCGGCGCCAGGAGGCGGCGCCTCCAAGTTGGGGCGCGCAGCGGTTGAGCAATCCGCCGCGATTTGCTATACTATGCCGCATAGCGGGGTGGAGCAGTAGTAGCTCGTCAGGCTCATAACCTGAAGGTCGCAGGTGCAATTCCTGCCCCCGCAACACGGTTGTGACGCCAGGAACCAGTACCGACAGGCATCAAAGCCAGTACGGTACCGGTCCCCATGTTCAACAGAAAGAGCCAGCAAATATGTTGCTGGCTCTTTCTGTTGTGTAGCGTTTTCAACGTATATCCAGTTCGATTCCGATTCTTGTATTCGGAGGAGTTTTGTGTCGTTGTCACAGAGCAGGAAGGCCGATTTTGAGACAGGGGACGGGAATCGAACTGCAATGACATTGCATATAAAAGCCTGTTCGCTATTCCGATGCGACTCAAGAAGTGGGGGTAAAAGGCTCATGGATATTAAGTCCATTTATCTTCGGACTACCGAGCATGATTTATGCTAATGTTATGTACATGATGCGAAATCGCGCAGTCAGACTTAGAGCCTCTTCAGCTGCACTGCTCCTGCTTGTTAGTCTTATTCTTCCCGTATCAGCGTTTGCTGCAACGATTACCTGGACCGATCAAACTGCGGCCGGTAGTCGAGAATGGTTCGCAATAACCTCTTCCGCTGACGGCACGAAGCTCGCCGCTGTCGTATACGGAGGCGATATCTATACCTCCACCGATTCCGGTGCCACCTGGACCGATCGAACGGCCGCCGGTAGCCGGAACTGGACCTCCATAACATCTTCAGACGACGGCACGAAGCTTGCCGCCGTCGATAATGGAGGCTATATCTACACCTCCACCGATTCCGGTGCTACCTGGACCGAGCAGACCGCGTCTGGTATCCGGGGGTGGTATGACATTGCTTCCTCTGGCGACGGTACGAAGCTCGCCGCCGTGGATAACGGAGGCTATATCTACACCTCCACCGACTCCGGCGCCACCTGGACCGAGCAGACCGCGTCTGGTAGTGGTACGTGGATATCTATAGCCTCCTCAGATGACGGTACGAAGCTCGCTGCAGTCATCCAAGGCGGGGACATCTACACCTCCACCGACTCCGGCGCCACCTGGACCGAGCAGACGAATGCCGGTACCCGCAACTGGTACGCTATAACCTCATCCTCTGATGGCACAAAGCTCGCCGCTGTGGTGTATAACGGGCTCATTTACACCTCCACCGACTCTGGCGCTACCTGGACCGAGCAGACGAATTCGAGCATCAAGAGCTGGATATCTATAGCCTCCTCAGACGACGGTACGAGGCTTGCGGCCGTTGCGACCGCAGACTATAACTACGCCTCTTTTGACTCAGGCGCGACGTGGGCAGCTCAGACGAGTGCGGGTCCCCGCGGATGGTACTCCATCACGTCATCCTCTGACGGCGCGAAGGTCGCCGGAGTCGTCAGATCTGCTGATGTCTGGACTGGCGTACTCAGCACGCCGCCAGTCGTCACGACCGGTGCGGCAAGCGCGATCGCTTCCACGAGCGTGACCGGGAACGGTACCATCACTGATGTCGGGAGTGCCACGGTGACGGTCCGAGGCTTTGCCTACGGCACCACCACTTCCTATACCGCAACCACCACCGAGACGGGTAGCTTCAGTGCCGGAGCGTTCACGGCATCGATCTCGGGCCTCTCGTGCAACACGACCTACCATTACGCGGCGTATGCCGTAAATATAGCCGGCACCAGCACGCAACCCGACGCGTCGTTTACAACGAGCGATTGCTCTGTCATTTCTGATCCGACGGATTCCAGCTCGAACTCTCGTTCACGTTCCGGCTCCTCGATCCAGTCTCGGGTCAAGAACCTGATGGATATGGGAAATACAGCGGCAGCGAATGCCCTTAAGTCACAGTGGCCGCATCTTTTTGGGAACCTCGGGACTTCCACAAGTGTCATTACTAAGTCTTCAGACAATATAATGATTCGCGACCTTATGTTCGGCATGACGGGCGATGACGTGCTGGCGCTCCAGAAGCTCCTCAATGCGGGCGGCTTCGTCCTCGCGCCAAGCGGCGCGGGCGCGCCGGGGCATGAGACCAGCTTCTTCGGCGCGCGCACAAAAGCCGCGCTCGCTAAGTACCAGGCGGCGCGCGGCGTCGCCCCGTCGGCGGGCTACTTCGGCCCTGTCACGCGGGCGCAAATGAAAGCGGCCGGCGTCCCGGGCGTGTGGTGGTAGTTTTCATCCGCATTGTGTACTATCAGCGTATGGCGCAATCATTCCCAATAAAGGAGGCGGTCCTGTTCGGGTGGCGCAAGGTACGGGCCCACTCGGGGCTGGTGTTCGGCGTGACGCTCACCATGTTCGCGCTTCAAGTGGCCTCCTCCGCGGTGCAGAGGGGGTATCAGGACACGCTCATGGGCGCAGTCGCCTCCGTCGTCCTGGCGGTGCTCGGCATCTTCCTTGGCGCGGGCATGACCCTCATATTCCTCAGGCTCGCGAAGGGGGAGCCCGCGCGCTACCGCGACATCATCCCTCCGGTGGGCCTGGTGTGGAAGTATTTCTGCGCGAGCCTCCTCACCGGCATCATTTCCTTCCTGCCCCTGGCGGCCGGCGCGCTCGCGGCGCTCGCGCTCCTCTTGTCGGCGGGAGCGATCAACCTCTCCGAAGGGACGGCGGTGCCGGGCCACGGCGGGGCGATAGCCGGCGCTATCGTCATAATGGCCATGGCCGCCTGCGCCGCGTTCTACTTCGCCATCCGCTACTCCATGGCCCGCCTCGCGGTCATCGACGGCGCAGGCGCGCTCGAGAGCCTTTCGAAAAGCACCGCGCTTACGAGCGGCGTAAAGTGGCGCATCGCGCTATTCATGCTCGCCATCCTCGGCCTCAACATCCTGGGCCTCCTGGCGCTCCTGGTCGGCCTCCTCGTCACCATTCCCGTGTCGTTCCTGGCGTTCGCGCACGTGTATCTCTGGCTCAAGGAGCGCGCCTAGCCGCGCGGCGGGAAAAATGCTATTTTGAGGACACTTTGCCGCGGGCAGAGTATGTCGGGGTAGCTCAGTCGGTTAGAGCACAGCATTCATAACGCTGAGGTCGGCAGTTCGATCCTGCCCCCCGACACAAAACTGGCGTATACTGGAAGCCATGCAGGATTTCTTCCGCCGCATAGCGCACAGGACGAGCGAGCTCGTGGGCACGTCGTGGGCGTTCGTCATGGCGTTCCTGCTCATAGTGGCGTGGGCGGTCGCGGGCCCCGTGTTCGCGTACTCGGACACTTGGCAGCTCGTTATAAACACCGGCACGACGATACTGACCTTCCTCATGGTGTTCCTCATCCAGAACACCCAGAACCGCGACTCGCACGCCGTGCACCTGAAGCTCGACGAGCTCATCCGCGCGCACGACCCGGCGCGCGACGCGCTCATAGACGTGGAGAACATGAGCGACGCCGAGCTTGAGAAGCTGGCGGAGGAGTTCAGGGCGCTCAGGCAGAGGCACGAGAAGCGCGGGAGCGCCATCGAGCACGAGCGCGTCCGGCGCAAGGCGCGCCGGTAGGCGAGGGTTTCCCGGACGGGGGTTTTGGTGTAGAATCGTTCTGTTTGCGGGAGTAGCTCAACTGGTTAGAGCGCCGCCCTGTCACGGCGGAGGTTGCGGGTTCAAGTCCCGTCTCTCGCGCATCATCGAACAAGACCGGCTCCGTGCCGGTCTTGTTCGTATGACTGTAGCCGCATGCGGCGGCGGGACTTGAAGGGAATTCTGATGTTTTTGCAGCGGCAAAAACCAGAATTCCGGGGTCGAGGAGAAATTTTGCGACGGCAAAATTTCGAGGTGACCAAGCCCGTATGTATTTTCCCTCTACGGCGCATTCGGAACGCCTGACCAAGTCCCGTCAAAAAACCAGAACTCCGGGGTCGCGAGCGACTTTGGCGACGGCCAAAGCCGACTTGTGACCAAGTCCCGTCTTTTCTTTTCCTTGCGACGGCGACGAGCGAGCGCTTGGCCAAGTCCTATCCTTATTAACAAGGCGCACTTACATGTAATTGACAAATATTGAGTATATGATATAATAAAAATCAGAAGTATCAACAGAAGGGGATTTAGAATGAGAACGGCAGAGTGCGGGTACAGCTACTTTCATGATATCCGCTATCACAGCGCGGTGCCCAATATCGTCTGCGACGTATATTGGCACGCTGAAAGGTTCGTTGAGCAGACAAACGCGCATCTTCCCCGCGGCAGCGCGAATTACGAACGCGCGGTCGAGGTTGTCAAGAACCAGCTCCTCGCGGAAATGATATCTTTCAACCGCTCTAAGCTGTAAATTTTTCGGAAGCACCAGAGGCAGCCCCGCACGCTTGCGTGCGGGGCTTTATTATTTTCAGTGCTTGCAAAAGGTTGGTATACTACCCCCATGGACGCCATAAGCAATTTTTTCCACATCATATTGGATTTCCTGCTCCAGTTCCTGACGCTGGTCATCACGTTCTTCATATCGATACTCAACCTCGTGCTTGAGTTCGCCCGCAGCCTGGTGGGCTCGGTGTAGGGGCGGGGCGCCAGCCGTTGAAAAACGGCTTGAAATGGGCTACTGTAGCAGGGTTCGCGCCGAAGTAGCTCAGTCGGTAGAGCAACTCCATGGTAAGGAGTAGGTCGCCGGTTCGATTCCGGCCTTCGGCTCACGTTAGCGTGGGCTGCGTTGGGTAGGCTAGCGAGTGCCAGAGTAGCTCAGTTGGTAGAGCGGCGGTATCGTAAACCGCAGGTCGCCGGTTCAATCCCGGCCTCTGGCTCCAAGTGGATAAGGCCGAGTTGGAAAACCGCATCAGGGAACTCGAAGGCGCGATGGCCGCGCCGGACTTCTGGCAGAACCCGGCCGAGGCGCAGGCGTTCATAAAGGAGCTGCAGGAGCTGAAGGCGCAAGCCGAGGGCGGCAGCGCCTACGACCGCGGCGGCGCGATACTCTCGTTCGTGTCGGGCGCGGGCGGCGCCGACGCCGAGGACTTTGCCCGCATGCTCGTCGAGATGTACCGCAAATTCTTTGAGAAGCGCGGCTGGGGCATGCGCGAACTCCATTCGAACGTGAACGACCACGGCGGCTACCGCAACGCGAGCTTCGAAATAAGCGGCAAGGGCGCGTACGGCGCCATTAAGGGCGAGTACGGCGTGCACCGCCTGGTGCGGCAGTCGCCCTTCAACGCCAACCAGAAGCGCCAGACCTCGTTCGTCCTGGTGGAAGTCCTTCCCGTAGTCGAGAAAATCGCCGGCATCGAGCTTAACGAGAAAGACCTGGAGATTACCGTCGCGCGCTCCTCGGGCCCGGGCGGGCAGAACGTCAACAAGCGCGAGACCGCCGTGCGCATCGTGCACCTTCCCACCGGCATCTCGGCGCACGTCGACGGCGAGCGCACCCAGGGCGCCAACCGCGAGAAGGCCCTTTCAATAGTAAAAGCGAAGCTCCTGCGCCAGCTCGAAGAGGAGCGCAAGGACGCCATCGCCGACCTCGCGACCGACGGCAAGAAGATCGAGTGGGGCTCGCAAATCCGCTCGTATGTCCTCCATCCGTACAAGCTTGTCAAGGACCACCGCACGGGCACAGAGGTGCATGACGCCGAGGGAGTGCTGGAAGGGGATATAGAGCCCTTTTTGGAAAAGGAAAAAGTAGGGTAAAATACACGGGTTGGTATGATCTACTACGACCGCGTATCCAAGATATACGCCGACAGCTCCGCAGCCTTGGAGGATGTGTCCTTCAGCGTCGAGCCTGGAGAGTTCATCTCCATCGTCGGCCATTCCGGCGCAGGCAAGACCACCCTCGTCAAGATGCTGCTTGCAGAGGAGCGCCCGTCCGCCGGCGCGGTCTTCTTCGAGTCCATAAACATCCACGACCTGCCCCTGTACCGCATGGGCGAGATGCGCCGCAAGATAGGCACCGTCTTCCAGGACTTCCGCCTCCTGCCGCAGAAGACCGCGTACGAGAACATCGCCTTCGCCATGGAGGCCGCCGGGCGCTCCGAGGCCGACATCCGCTCGGACGTGCCGCACGTCCTCGAGCTTGTAGACCTTGGCGACAAGATGAACAACTTCCCGGACGAGCTCTCGGGCGGCGAGCAGCAGCGCGTGGCCATTGCCCGCGCGATAGTCAACCAGCCCGACGTCATCGTGGCCGACGAGCCCACGGGCAACCTCGACCCCGTGAACACCTTCGAGGTGGTGCAGATACTCAAGAAGATAAACGACCTGGGCACCACCGTCATACTCACCACGCACAACAAGGGCGTCATCGACAGCCTCAAGAAGCGCGTCATCACCATGGACCGCGGCAAGGTCATACGCGACGACAGGGAAGGCAAGTACATACTCTAACCTACCTCTACAATTATGAAATGGGTGACCATAAAAAGGATATTCCGCGCAGGCTTCCTCGACTTCTGGCGCAACGCGTTCGTCTCCTTCGCCTCCATCCTCGTCATGACCGTGACGCTCTTCGCCGTGGGCATCACCATATTCGCGGGCGTGATGCTCAACTCCACCATCAGCGAGCTGAGGAACAAGGTCGACGTGAGCGTCTACTTCCTGACGGACACGCCCGAGGACCGCATCCTCTCGCTGAAGTCCGCGCTTGAGGCGCGCCCCGAGGTCGTCTCGGTCGGCTACGTGTCGCGCGACGAGGCGCTGGCGCAGTTCCGCGAGCGTTACAAGGACGACCAGCTGGCGCTCCAGGCATTAGAAGAGCTGGGGCAGAACCCGCTCGAGGCGTCGCTCCAGGTGCGCGCGCGCGACATCTCCCAGTACGAGGCGATAGCGCAGTTCGCCCAGGACCAGGACACCACCGAGGGTGCCGCCACTTCCATAGACAAGATAAGCTTCTATGACGCCAAGTACCGCGTCGCGCTCGACCGCCTCCAGAGCGTGACCGACTCGGCCCAGCGCCTGGGGCTCATCGTCATCGCCATCCTCATCATCACGACCATCGCTATCTCGTTCAACACCCTGCGGCTTGCCATATACAGCTCGCGCGACGAAATCCACGTCATGCGGCTCGTGGGCGCGGGTAGCTTCTTCATCCGCGCGCCCTTCATGATAGAGGGCATGCTCTACGGCCTGGTGGCGGGCATCATAACGCTCCTCCTGTTCTACCCGCTCACCTGGTGGCTCGGCGCGGCGACGGCCAGCTTCTTCGGCGGCGTCAACGTCTTCCAGTACTACCTGTCGCACTTCCTCATGTTCTTCGGCGTCATCGTCGGCACCGGCGTCGTCCTGGGCGCGATAGCCTCGTTCCTTGCCGTGCGCCGCTACCTCAAGATATAGTAGGCGGAATGGCGAATCCCAAGTATATCTTCGTGGTCGGGGGCGTGATGTCGGGGATAGGGAAAGGGATCGCTACCTCTTCAATAGGGCGGATACTCAAGTCAAAGGGCTACAGGGTCACCGCGCTTAAAATTGACCCGTACATAAACGTCGACGCCGGCACGATGAACCCGACCGAGCACGGCGAGGTGTTTGTCATGGAGGACGGCTACGAGACCGACCAGGATATGGGCAACTACGAGCGCTTCCTGGACGAAACCCTGCCGAGCGTCAACTACATGACGACCGGCCGCGTGTACCAGGAGGTGATACGCCGCGAGCGCAACTTGGAGTACAAGGGCCGCAACGTGCAGGTGGTGCCCGACGTCCCTTTGGAGGTCATACGCCGCATCAAGGAGGCGCAGGCTACCGCGGGCGCGGACGTCTCCATTATCGAGGTGGGCGGCACGGTGGGCGAGTACGAGAACATCCTGTTCATAGAATCGGCGCGCATGCTGCGCCAGATGCACCCTGCTGACGTCGCCGTGGTACTGCTGTCCTACGTGCCCATCCCGGGCAATATCGGCGAGATGAAGACGAAGCCCACCCAGCACGCCAGCCGCGAGCTCAACTCCACCGGCGTGCAGGCCGACGTCATATTGGCGCGCGCGGCGGTGCCTTTGGATGACAAGCGCAAGGAGAAGATAGCCACCTTCTGCAACGTGAGCCCCGAGCGCGTCATCTCGGCCCCCGACGTAAAGAGCATTTACGACGTGCCGCTCAATTACGAGAAAGACGGCATGGGCGACATACTGTGCGACGTGCTGGGGCTCGACAAGCGTCCCACCGACTTGAGCGAGTGGGAGGCGTTCTGCGCCTTGGCGCAGGGCGCGTCAAAAACGCTCAAAGTGGCCGTAGTGGGCAAGTACTTCGAGACGGGCGACTACGTGCTGGCCGATTCCTATATTTCCGTGCTGGAGGCCGTCAAGGCCGCCGGCTACCACAACGGCGCGAAGATAGAGCTTTCGTACCTCGACTCGGAGGAATACGAGAAGGATCCCGAAAAGCTCAAGGAGCTTTCGGGCTACAACGGGATACTCGTGCCGGGCGGATTCGGCACGCGCGGCGTCGAGGGCATCATCGCGGCGGCGCGGTACGCCCGCGAGAACCGCATCCCGTACTTCGGCCTGTGCTACGGCATGCAGCTCATGGTGGTCGAGTACGCGCGCCACAAGGCGGGGCTCGAGGGCGCCAACACCGCCGAGATAGACAAGGACGCGCCGCACGTGCTCATCGACATCATGCCGGGGCAGAAGGACATGCTGGCCAAGGGCGATTACGGCGGCACGATGCGCCTGGGCTCCTACGCCTGCGCGCTCAAGGACGGCACCATCGCCCGCGAGGCGTACGGCAAGGCGGAAATAAAGGAGCGCCACCGCCACCGCTACGAAGTGAACCCCGAGTACGTCGAGCGGCTCGCGGCGGCGGGGCTTGTGTTCAGCGGCATGAATCCCGAGCATAATCTGTGCGAGATCGCCGAGCTCCCGAAAGCCGACCACCCGTTCATGCTAGCGACGCAGTTCCACCCCGAATTCCTCTCGCGCCCGCTGTCCCCGCACCCGCTTTTTATGGCTTTTGTAAAAGCGGCGAACGAGCGCCAGGTCGCCTAGCGAAAACGGCCGTTTTTTGCTATCGTGGCTGGGTATTGCCAGATCGTCTAATGGTAGGACAACGGACTCTGAATCCGTTTATCTAGGTTCGAATCCTAGTCTGGCAGCAAAAAAACAAATGCTCGCGGAGCATGCCTCCGCGGGCATGTTGTTTTTCTGCCGCGCTGGGATTCGAAAGCGGCCGCGGGCACCCGGCCAGCGGGCCGGGTCGCGGCGGCAGGGTCGAGAAATTTTTCAAGCGACGGCGCAGAAAAATGTTCTTGACCGAATCCTAGTCTGGCAGCCAATTCGTGCGAGGTTCTGGCGCACGAGACACCTACGGGTCTTGAGCGCCCGAAACGCATCGCTTAGCAAAATTGCTGAAAGCGATAGAATGTAAATATAGACCTGAAACATAAGCAATAAAGAAGAACCGCCCGGCCGTGAAATAAATCACGTCCGGGCGGGGTTCGTTTGAGTCCTCGGTCAGGAGGCTGTATACCAGGGACCGAGACGGACAGCCTGCTGCGTACCGGCGACGTTTAGGTCGAACGGCGACGCGGTATCTCGACAACGGATCTGGTGGCTCGGGAAGCCGGCGCTCTTGCAGAAGGTCGTGATCGGCTTGCCATAGATGGTAACCACCTTGCCGGTCGTGACGCTGTATCGAGCGAGCGAGACGCCGACGGGCAGGCCGTCGCGGATGGCGCCCGGTTCGGCGATCATTGCGTTCTCGATGCCGGATTCGGTGACGACCGCCTGCGGCAACGACTTGGCGTTGAGTGCCGCGACGCAGAACATTAGGGCCACGGCGGCGGAAAGAATGCCAAGCTGGCTGAGGACATCACGGGAAGTCTTGGTCATGGTATATGCCCCTCCTTAGGGCTGGCTGGAAATGGTGGGAACAGAAATACTACTTGTAGTATTATACAGGTTTATATAGTTTTGTCAATATCACAAGACGCGTCGGTTTCCAACTTGAAAACCCGCTAAACGGACTAAGCAGGGCTTGATGCAGAAAAGTTCGAACCCGAGACGGCCAGCCAAGTCGTGCGAGGTTATCGCGCACGAGACGCGTCGATGAACAAAACCGCCGCTGAGGCGGTTTTGTTCCAAACGCGATACAATTAAAGCCATGGAAAAGCGTTACAAAATAGTCGTATATGTCCCAGAATCCCATGCGGATAAATTGCGTGAAGCTATGGGTAACGCTGGTGCTGGAAAGATTGGTAACTACTCCCACTGCACGTTCACTCTCAAAGGTGTAGGTCGTTTTAAACCGGAGGAGGGTGCGAATCCTACAATCGGGTCTGTGGGTAAAATCGAAGAGGTTCTTGAAGAGCGTATTGAGACAGTTTGCTCACAAGACAAGCTTCAGGATGTTCTAAAAGCGATTCGAGACGCACATCCATACGAAGAGCCAGCAACCGATGTGTATCCAATTGAAGTCATATGAAAAAGGTGCTTTATCAAACAACTTTAGGTAAATATATCCTCGGAGATTCTAAGGCTCTTCTTGAGGTTCGCCATCTGCTCCTTGGAGATTTTGCGTGGGCTCTTCCCGTGAGGAAGGAGGTCATCGACCTTTCGTTCTTCGTTATGCCACTGTAGTTGTTCCATTGTGTTTTTGCTTAGGTAATAAGCAAAAGGCCCACGTATCCTTTCGAGAGATACGCAGGCCGTCATTTAAGAGGTCACCCGCTGTGTAGATCCTTTTGTACTTGCATTATACATCCGTCGTTCTCGTTGGAGAGTGGATATCGCACTGCGAAATGAAATTGTCGGAAAGTCGACTTATTTATCGCCATATAGTTCTATATTTC
Organism: uncultured Candidatus Saccharibacteria bacterium; assembly: GCA_964650645.1. Lineage (GTDB taxonomy): Bacteria > Patescibacteriota > Minisyncoccia > Phycocordibacterales > SBAW01 > GWA1-54-10. The sequence continues at coordinate 121,881 of CAZYUH010000001.1, read as the reverse complement.
ACACATTGTCGATCAGGAAAATCGTCAAAAAGTATCATTTTTATAAGAGACAACGAGATTGAAGTAATTTTGATATAATCTAATTATGACAATCGGCGTATGGGGAGACAGTATCACTTTTGGCTCTTGCGATAGCGAAGCTTTGGGCTGGGCTGGAAGACTACGAAAAACACTATCTTCAGATGATTACGGTCATCTATACAACTTTGGTGTATGTGGCGAGACTAGCGAAGACCTTTTGAAAAGATTCAGTATCGAAGCGGGAGTGATAGAGCCGTCAGATATAATTTTTGCTATCGGTATCAATGACTCAAAGTACCCGAACGAGTCTGATGTTAATAAGGTCCCTTTGACTAACTATCAGAAGAACCTTGAAGAACTCATCACACAAGCAAAAGCTTTTACCAACAAAATCACCGTCATCGGTGCAACCAAGGTTAATGACGAGTGGCGTTCGGCAAAGGGCAGTCGTTTTCTCAATGATGAAATTCAGAAATACAATACAGTCATGAAAGATACAGCTGACAAGCACGGCTTCCAATTCATTGATATGTTTGATGTTTTGGATACTACCTCAGACCTTGCTGACGGACTTCATCCAAATGCTCAGGGGTATCAAAAGATGTTTGATTTAATCAAGAGCAGAGTAAATTTTTAAATCTATGAAAGAGTTATCGAAACTAAAAAAAGGAGACAAGGTAGCAATCATTTCACCAAGCTTCGCTGCTTCTGCTGTTTGGCCGCATGTACACGAACTTGGTTTAAAACGTCTTCGAGAGATCTTTGAGCTTGAGCCGATAGAATACCCTGCCACAGCAAAGTTAGACGCTACTCTGGAAGAGAAAGCTAACGATCTAATCGCTGCTTTCTCTGACCCAAATATAAAAGCTGTCATTTCAACGCTTGGTGGGGATATTCAGGTGACCTATGTTAAAAACCTACCAAGTGAACCATTTGCAAATAATCCAAAACCTTTCTTTGGCTTTAGCGACAATTCTCACTTTGCTAATTTTCTTTTTTTAAATGGAACTCCATCCTTTTACGGAGCGGCGTTATTTACACAATTTGCACATCAAAAAGAAATGAATCCGTACACGGTTAAGTACATAAAGCATGCTCTGTTTGATGATGGTGAATTTGAGCTACTACCCAGCGAGTCCTTCAATGATCTTGGACTGGATTGGGGTGACAAAACTCAATTAGACAAAGAACGTGAATATGAGCCAAATGCAGGTTGGTCTTGGGATGGTAATAAAAATGGTGAGGGCTTGCTCTGGGGTGGTTGTGTAGAGTCAGTTGACGAAATGTTACGACACGGAGTACAGATTCCGTCGCTAGAACAATTTGAGAATATTGTACTCATGATGGAAACTTCTGAAGAAATACCTTCGGCTGACTATGTAAATCGAGTCTTTAGGGCGTTTGGAGAACGAGGCATCCTTGAACGAATCAAAGGAGTAGTTGTTGGACGAGCTAAGGCTCGTGAATTTGATAAGCTTCGAAATCCAGAAGAGCGAGATGCCTATCGGAAAGAACAGCAAGAAGTAATAGTTAAAACAGTACGAGCGTATAACAAGGAAATACCTATTGTGCAGAATATGGACTTTGGGCACACCGAACCGCAAATACCAATGCCTTATGGTAATCAAATAAGGATTGATTCGGATCATAAGCAGATTTTTGTTCAGTTCTAGTTTTTGGTAAAAAGTGTCACTTTTGTCACTTTTTAAATATGAATAATTTTCAAGAAGGAGACATATTAATCGGCAAAAAGAGAAGCTTCGCCGAGGCCTATCACCCGATTGTTTTTATCTCTGGCCCCGAGGAAGCACCTCTCGCAGTGGTGCTGACCCATTCAAATAATTTCTCCTGCAATTTAAAGCTATCTAGCACTTACGGTTCAAAAACGTCCTACTTTGTCTCACATTTAATTGAGAAAATGGCTGAATGGGGGCCTTATGAAAAGGAGGAAGAGCTAACCCCTGAGGACTTAGATTTCATCAAGAAATCAATTAGCGGAGTTGCCCCGATTACATGGGCGACATACGAAAGCTACACGAAGAGTGGTTGTCCTGACCATAACTAGGCGCACGAGACGCGTCGTTTTGATAAGCTAAAAGGAAGCCAATCGGACTAAGCGGGGCTTGACCGACCACGGTTCTAACACGAGACGGCCAGCATGTAGCGCAGCGTAATGCTGCTTAGCCGGTGGCACTCAAAACGGTACAATAGCCAGGATATGGAACAATTTACAATCGGCTACCAGGGCGTTCCCGGATCATACAGCGAAATGGCGGCTGAGAAATTCCTCGCCCAGAACGGCCTGCCTCTCGAGCGGGCCGTATTGCGGGGCTGCGAGGATTTCGACACGGTGTTCGAGAAGACCGACAGCGGCGAGTTCGCATACGGCATCGTCCCGATCGAGAACTCCCTGGCAGGCTCGGTGTACCGCAATTTCGACCTGCTCGCGCAGCATGATCTCGCGGTCATAGGCGAGGCGTACCTTCACGTGAGCCACCAGTTGATCGGCCTGCCAGGGGCGAATATCGCGGATATCCGCGAAGTGTATTCGCATTGGCAGGCGCTTGCCCAGTGCCAGCATACGCTTCACCAGAAACTGCCGCAGGCGAAGCTTGTCGAGTATTTCGACACGGCGGCTTCCTGCGGATTCATCAAGAAGCAGGATGACCCGTCAAAGGCGGCCATTGCAAGCGCAAAGGCGGCGAATATCCACGGGCTAGAAGTATTGCGGCCTGATATGCAGGATGATTTGCAAAATTACACGCGCTTTTTGATTATCGCCAAAAAGGCTCCTGCTTTTGAGCAGTCCGGCGAGCGTGCGCATAAGACTTCCGTGGTATTTTCCGGCGGCGATGTGACCGGATTTTTATACTCCGCGCTCGGCTGCTTTGCTTCCAGGAACATAAACCTTACGAAAATCGAATCGCGCCCCGTGCCGAAATCGCCCTGGCATTACCTTTTCTATCTCGACTTCGAAGGCTCAATCGAAGACCCTGACGTGCAGCATGCGATAGACGACCTGAGGAGAATCGCAAAAGAGGTCAAGGTATTGGGAAGCTACAGAGAGGATTCCATCGAATAAGCAGGCAGGGGAAATGGAAAAGCCTCCGACTGAAGGAACCGAAAATCCTTCAAGGTAAGATATTTGCTGCGCGAAGCGCGCTGTCTGGGGCTTTCGGGCTCAGTTCCGATTGGCAGCGGTATGGTTTGACAAATATCCCTATTGCGTAGCATAGTAGCGGGGAGTTCTTTAATGTGCCACCTGCGTTCGCCATAGCGGAAAGAGGCTTGCATAAGGCCGTTTCCCGCTATGGCGAACCGAATTCTTTGGTGAGCCTGCTGGCGTATAGAAACAAGGAGACCCGAAATGGGGAGCCTGATTACTGAAACGCCGTATTCCGAAATTACGGCCACTCTCGAAGTCCTCGACTGTTTGGGCGTGGGGCGGGACCATCTCAAGCGGTTCCGCAAGTCGTCGGGCCGCGTGAAGGCAGGGGTCGCCAAGCTCATCAAGGGGCAGGACGCAGGCGCCATCGTCATCGACTGCGACGCCGATCCCTTCGTGATTGCAGGCTGGACGGTCGAAGAGCACAAGCGGGACGGCCAGTTCACCTTCGACCCGTCGCAAATCGAGCTCTATCTCGACGACAGCCAGAAGCGCGGCAGCTACATTGTGGGCGATAAGCTCCGTCAGCGGCTGGCCGACGAGCCTGTGCTGAACGCGAACGTCCTCGACTATCTGCTGGCCAACCCCAACCTCATCCCTGACGATTGGAAGGCGGACAAGGCGGGGAATACTCGCTACAGCATCTTCTTCTGGGGGACGGTCTACAACCCCCTCCGCTATGGCAGCCTGTGCGTCCGCTACCTGCACTGGAACGGCATCATGTGGGACTGGGGCTTCAACTTGCTCTCCTGGGACTGGTGCGGCGACTACCCCGCGGCTGTGTTGGCAAGTTGAACTTGGTGCTTTGAATCCCGGCCAATTTATCTCTTGGAGCCTTGTCCCTTGGCCCCGCGCTGGAAACAGTGCGGGGCTTTTGCCTTGCAAGGCTCGAATGGTGGCATGATCAGTCCCTAAAAATTATCAGCTTGAACACGCGGGACGGGTGCGCGGCTCCGGCGGTCGGCTCGACTTTTTCCGCGCGGCGCACTACATTTCCTATAGAAAAGCACGGGAGAGTACATGAGCACGCATGACGGCCTCTTGCGGAGGCACGTGATTGAGAGCAACCTGATAGAAGGGATACGCGCGCGGCCGGGCGAAGCGGAATACGACGGGCATCTCGCGGCGGCCCGCATGGCCGCCGCGGGTGTCGCGAGCCCGCACCACCTGCACGCCGTGCTTGCCCGGCGGGTGCCCGGACTGGGCGCTTTCGGCGGGCGGATGCGGACCTGCGGCATGCGCGTCGGCTCGCGCCGCATGCCGCGCTGGCAGGAAGTGCCCGCGCTCATGTCGGATTGGGAGAAGCTTGCCGGCGAGTACGCGCTCTTGGACGGCCGGCACGCCGAAGCGGCGCTCTTTCTCCACGACTGGCTGCTGTGCATCCATCCGTGGGTGGACGGCAACGGCCGCACGGCGCGCCTGGTGTGGAACATGCTGCGCGTGTCCAAGGGCCTGCCGTGGCGTATCCAGCCGGCAAGGACCAGGCGGGCGTACTATGCGCGCATCGAAGCGATAGAAGACGGGGTATTCAGAACGCGGTACCCGCGCGCCTACTGACAGGCCGCCCGCGAGGGCGGCCTTTTCATTTTCCGGGGCGCACGGCGGCGCTTTGCCGCGTGGACAAGGCCGCTTGCGCGCCCCCTGCTGCCGTATACTTACAAGCATGACCAGTACGAAATACGCCTTATTGTTGCCAGCCGCCGCGTTCGCGTGCACGCTCGTCTTCGCCGTTCCGCTGGGCGCCCGGGCGGCCGCGACATGCGACTTTACCCGCAACCTCGAGCTCGATGACGAGGGGTCCGACGTGCAGTGCCTGCAGAGGTTCCTCAATAGCACGGGGTACGCCATAGCGGCCACGGGCGCAGGATCGCCCGGCCGCGAGACGACGCAGTTCAAGACGCTTACCCGGGAGGCGGTGGCGAAGTGGCAGAAGGACAACGGCCTCTCGCCGGCCATAGGCTACTTCGGCCCGCAGTCGCGCGCCAAGTACGCGGCGCTCGCGGGCGGCGCCGGCGATGCGGCGGAAGTTCCGGCGCCTCCCGCGCCTTCCTCCGGGAGCGACGCGTCGCTTATCGTTTCCCTCACGTCCCAGGTGTCCTCCCTCACCTCCCAGCTCAACGCGCTTAAATCGTCCTCGTCCGCCGGTTCCGCCGAGCAGAAAGAGGCCGGCGAGCAGATACGCTCCGCGCTCGAGATGATAGACGACGCGAGCGAGCAGATTGACGACCCCGAGGGCGAGGCCAATCTGTCGAAGGCGAAGGGCGACCTTGAGGACGCCAAGGACGATTTCTTCAAGGCGGTGTCCTCGTACTTCCGCAACAACTTCGACGACGCCATAGACTCCGCCGACGACGCCTACGACAACGCGACGGACGCGTTCCAGGCGGCGGGCGGCGAGACGGAGGAGGATAAGACGGAGGCGTTCGTCAGGGAAGTGGAGGACAGGCTGGATGCCGCCGAGGACAAGATAGAGCGCGCCGACGACAAGGGCTACGACGTGCGCGACGCCGTCAAGCTGCTCGACAAGGCCGAGGCTACCCTCGACGAGGCGAATGACGCGCTCGACGACAACGACCCCGAAGAGGCCGAGGAGCTCGCGAAGGAGGCCGACGACCAGATAGACGACGCGCTCGACGCCATTGGCGGCGACAAGAAGAGCGCCGAGGACGCTATAGACGACGCGCAGGATGCCATAGACGACGCGCAGGACGCGATAGACGAGGCGGACGACAACGGCGACGACGTCGATGACGCGGAAGACCTGCTTAAAAAGGCCAAGAACGCGCTCGATGACGCGCAGGACGAGTACGACGACGAGAATTACGACGATGCAAAATCGCTCGCCAGCCGCGCCGAAGGCTACGCACAGGACGCGGAAGACGAGCTCTAAAGGCTAAAAAGGAACAAGAGCGAAAGGAATCAATGCGCCGCGAATGCGGCGCATTGATTTTTCGCTAAAAAATGTTATTTTATAGCGCATGGCGAAGGGCGAGGTCATTGTCCGGTTCGAGGGAGTGCATTACGACTTCGGAATCAAGAAACCCATCCTCGATGGGGTCGATTTTTTAATACGCCGCGGCTCAAAGATAACGCTCATGGGCCAGAACGGCGCGGGCAAGAGTACCATATTCAGCCTCATTACCGGCGCCTCGGAGCCGGTCGACGGGAAGATAGAGATACAGCACGGGCTTACCATAGCGCTCGGCCGCCAGGTCATCCCGCGCGACCAGCTCGACCTCACTGTGCGCGAATTCTTCCAGAGCGTATTCCCTAAGAAGGTCTACGACATAGACCCGCGCATCGACAAGATTCTCGAGGTGGTCAACCTGCACGCCCCGCACGACAAGGTCGTGCGCGCGTTCTCGGGCGGCCAGCAGGCGCGCCTCCTCCTGGCGTCGGCGCTCATCCAGGACCCGGACCTCCTCCTGCTCGACGAGCCGACCAACAACCTCGACCATGAGGGCATCGCGCACCTGACCAAGTTCCTCCAGGACTACAAGAAGACCGTGGTCGTCATCTCCCACGACGCGGAGTTCCTCAACGCGTTCACGCAGGGCGTGCTCTACCTCGACGCCCGCACGCGCAAGGTGGAGCAGTACGTGGGCACCTACGACGACGTGTTAAAGGATATCGCCGCTCGCATCGAAAAAGAGAACCGCGCGAACGCGCTGTTGGCGAAAGAGATACAGGCCAACAAGGACAAGGCGAACTTCTTCGCCAACAAGGGCGGCCAGATGCGCATGGTCGCCAAGCGCATGCGCGAGAAGGCTGAGGAGCTCGAGGAAGAGAAGGTGGACGTCCGCCGCGAGGACAAGGCGATACGCCCCTTCCGCATCCCGTTCCAGGAGGGCCTGATAGGGGAGATACTCGCCATATCGTCCATGACCGTGATACAGAAGCACAAGCCGGTCGAGCGCACCAAGAAGGCGTCATTGCGCAAGAACTTCCACCTCCTGCTCGCCGGCCCCAACGGCATAGGGAAGTCCACGCTCCTCCAGTCCCTGGCCGACGGCACGGCGAAGGGCGCCGTATTGCAGAAGGGGACGCGCATCGGCTACTACCGCCAGGATTTCTCCAACCTCGACTTTGAAAAGACCGTCTACCAGGAGCTCTCGGCCGTGCTCAGCCGCCCCGTGGAAGAGGAGGTGCGCCGCGTCGCTTCCGGGTTCCTCATCTCCGGCGAGCTGTTCCACTCGAAAATCGGCACGCTCAGCGAGGGACAGAAGGGCCTCGTCGCCTTTGCGCGCCTGGTGCTTTTGAAGCCCGGCCTCCTGATACTCGACGAGCCCACCAACCACATCAACTTCCGCCACCTGCCGGTTATTGCCGAGGCGCTCTCGCAGTTCGAGGGCCCCATGATCCTGGTCTCCCACGTGCCCGACTTCGTGGAGAAGGTCCGCATAGACGAGGTGCTCGATTTGTCCAAATAGCCGCTCGGGGCCGGCAACCCCGCTCCCTTGCCGCTTGACGGAAAATGCCCTTTCCCTGTATAGTTTAATAGTTATTAAATTAATTAATTGTTTAATTGTATGAAAGGAAGCAAGAGGGTGGTGTTTTCATGGAACCTGCTCAGGTTCGGCTACGGGACAGTGGTGCTCCTGGCCGGCCTCGACAAGCTCATCGGCACCAACCTGATAGTGTATTGGCCCAAGTACATAAGCCCGTTCGTTGCAGGGCTCCTGCCGGTGCCGCAGGGGGTATTCCTCGGCGCCGTGGGCGTTATCGAGATAGCGGTGGCGATCATGCTCATGACCCGCTGGCCGCGCCTGGGCGGCTACCTCTCGGTCGCGTGGCTCGCGCTCATCTCCGTCAACCTGCTCATGCTCGGATACGTCGATATCGCCGTGCGCGACGTGCTCCTGGCGCTCGGCGCGCTCGCGCTCGCGGAGCTTACGGTCGCCATTACGGAGCTCACCGTCGCGGTCGAGGAGATGGAGCTGGTGAAGCAGGCGTCCTAAGCCGTATACTGTCCGTATGCTCAACGCGCGCGAAATAGGGAAGCTCCGCTCGTTGCTTACGCGCGAGGACGACCGCCTGCCTATCGTCTTCAGCGCGCTCAGCGATCCGACCCGGTGCAGGATATTCCGCAGCTTCCTCGAACGCGAGCGGCTGTGCGTCTCGGACATCGCGCATGCGCTGCGCATATCGATGTCCCTGGCGTCGCAGCACTTGAAGATCCTCGAGATAACGGGGCTCCTGTCGCGCGAGAAGGAGGGGCGCGTGGTCTACTACCGCCCGAGGCTCGACGACGAGCTGGTGCGCACTATTATCAAGGCAGTCCAATAAACGCATGGATACTAAACTGATTGGCGCGAAGACGGTGGCCGAAGGAACCGAGATGTTCCTGTTCGAGAAGCCTTCGGGATTCGAATTCAGGGCGGGGCAGAGCATAGACCTGTTCCTCGTGAATCCGCCCGAAACCGACGCGGAGGGCAACAAGCGCGCGTTCTCGATAGTCGCGGCGCCGCACGAGGAGCATCTGGCGATTGCGACGCGCATGCGCGACACGGCCTTCAAGCGCGTGCTGAAGTCCCTGCCCGCAGGGGCGCCGCTCACGCTCGAGGGCCCGTTCGGCGACCTCGTCCTGCACGAGAATGCCGCGCGCCCGGCGGTCATACTCGCGGGCGGCATCGGGATAACGCCGTTCCGCTCGATGATCGCCGACGCGGCGCACCGCAAGCTCCCGCACCGCATCACGCTCATCTACTCGAACCGCGCCCCGAAAGACGCCCCGTTCCTGGAGGAGCTTTCGGCGCTCGCGCAAGAGAACCCGAACCTCACCTTCGTGCCGACCATGACCGATCCGGAGGCATCGGCCGAATGGAAGGGTGCCCGCGGACTCATCAATGCCGAGCTCGTGAAGCAGTATATAGAGGAGGGAACGCAACCGGTCTATTACCTCGCCGGCCCGGCGGGAATGGTCAAAGCCATGCGGGAGCTCCTCAATGGCATCGGCGTCTCGAATGACGACATCCGCACCGAGGAATTTACGGGCTACTAGCCTTGCGGCACGCAAAAATGTGCGGTATTCTTATGAAAAGCGGGACCGGCCCGCCTTTTCATTTGGGAGGCGCCAGGGCCCAGGGGAGACTATAAGAAAGAATTTGATCATATGGAGATACGCAACATTGCCATCATCGCCCACGTGGACCACGGCAAGACCACGCTCACTGACGCCATCCTGCGCCAGACTAACTCCTCGCCCGAGGGCACGTCCATGGACTCCAACGACCTCGAGCGCGAGCGCGGCATCACCATTTACGCCAAGAACGCCGCCGTCGAGTACAAGGGCACCAAGATAAACATCGTCGACACGCCGGGCCACGCCGACTTCGGCTCCGAGGTCGAGCGCGTATTGCGCTCCATCGACTCGGTCTTGCTCGTGGTGGACGCGCAGGAAGGCCCGATGCCCCAGACGCGCTTCGTGCTCAAGAAGTCGCTGGAGCTGGGCCTGCGCCCCATGGTCATCATCAACAAGATAGACAAGCCCGCCGCGAACCCGGCCCAGGCCGAGGAGCAGGTACTGGAGCTCTTCCTGGAACTCGGCGCAAACGACGAGCAGTCGAACTTCCCGGTCATCTACGCGATAGGCCGCGCGGGGCTAGCCAAGAAGAAGCTCGATGACGACTCGAAGGACCTCACGCCGCTTCTGGATGCGATACTCGAGCATGTGCCTTCGGTAGACCAGTCGCTCGCCGCAAAGCCGCTTCGCATGCAGCCGTTCAATCTCGGCTACGACAACTTCCTCGGCCGCCTGGCGGTGGCGCGCGTCTACGAGGGCGTGCTCAAGTCCGGCCAGAACGTCTTCGTGAAGAAGCCCGACGGAGCGTCGCACGCCGCGAAGGTCATCAAGATTTTCTCGTTCAAGGGCCTCGAGCGCATCGAGATTCCCGAGGCGCAGGCCGGCGACATCGTGCTCGTCGCGGGCTTGGGCGACGTCTACATCGGCGACACGGTGGGCGAGTCGGCCGACGCCGAGCTCCTGCCGACCATCGCGGTGGACGAGCCGACCATCGGCCTCAACTTCCTCGTCAACAACTCGCCGTTCGCGGGCCGCGAGGGCAAGTTCGTGACGACCCGCCAGATCCGCGACAGGCTCGAGAAGGAGCTCGAGATAAACGTCGGCCTCAAGATAGATTTCAGCCAGTCGGACGCGTTCCGCGTGTACGGCCGCGGCGAGCTCCACATCGCCATCCTTTTGGAAAATATGCGCCGCGAGGGCTACGAGCTCCAGGTATCCGAGCCGCAGGTAATCTTCCATGAGGAGAACGGCGTCAAGCAGGAGCCGTTCGAGGAGGTGACCATCGACACGCCCGAGGAGTACCAGGGCGCCATTATAGAGAAGCTCGGCAAGCGCAAGGCGATTCTCAAGGACATGAAGCCGGGCTCCGGCGTGGTGCGCATGGTGTTCGAGGGCCCGACGCGCGGCCTTCTGGGCTACCGCTCGCAGTTCGTGCTCGACACCAAGGGCGAGGGCATCTTCTCGTCGCGCTTCATCGAGTTCCGCCCGTACGCCGGCGAAATAGAGAAGCGCGCCGTGGGCTCCATGGTGTCCATGGCCGCGGGCAAGGCGCTGGGCTTCTCGCTGTACAACCTGCAGGACCGCGGCATGCTCTACATTGGTGCGGGCACCGAGGTGTACGAGGGTATGGTGATAGGCAATACGGCCAAGGGCGACGAGATGTTCGCCAACCCCACCAAGGGCAAGCAGCTCACCAACATGCGCGCCTCGGGCTCCGACGAGGCCATCCAGCTCATCCCGCCCTACGAGCTGTCCATCGAGCGCGGGCTCGAGGTCATGCGCGGCGACGAGTACCTGGAGGTGACGCCCAAGAGCGTGCGCCTGCGCAAGCAGCCCGGCGGCCGCACCCGCTAAATTTTGCATGAAGGAATCCCGCCCTCTTGGCGGGATTTTTTTCTCTTAAAAAACGGTTTTGCTATACTTTATGCATGCAAAAAGGATACGTAACCGACATAGAGAAAGACACGTTCGCCAACGAGGATTTCAGGAGGGTCTTGTACACCACGAAGCAGAGCCAGCTCGTCGTCATGCACATAGAGCCGGGGCAGGAAATCGGCGAGGAGGTGCACGACGTGGACCAGTTCCTGCGCGTCGAGATGGGTACGGGCACGGCGGTCCTGGACGGTATCGAGCACACGCTCTCCGACGGGTTCTCTATTACCGTGCCGGCGGGCGCCAGGCACAATGTCATAAATACGTCGCCCGAGATGCCGCTCAAGCTCTACACCGTGTACTCGCCGCCTAACCACAAGGACGGATGCGTGCACAAGACGAAAGCCGATGCGGAGGCCGACGAGCCGAATGACCACTGGGACGGCTCGACGACGGAGTAGCGCGGAACGTGCCATACTGGGGTGATGCGTCGCGCGCATATCTTGCAGGACATATTCGCCATCGTCGCCAGCGTGTGGGCGGCGTGGATAATCGTGCATTTCAACCTGGTGCAGTACGTGCTCGCGCAGGCGGGCGACGGCGTCGTGTGGGTGAGCCTGGTCGCGGGCGTTTTCTTCACCTCGCTCGTCACTGCGGCGCCCGCGATGGCGGTCCTCGGAGAGCTGTCGCTCACCGGCAACCTGTTCGTCGTGGCGCTGGTGGGAGCGCTGGGCGCCGTGCTCGGGGACTATCTCATCTTCGCCTTCGTGCGCGACCGCGTGTCGCGGGACGCCGCGTACCTCCTGCGCGGGCCGCGCTTCCGCCGCATGTTCCTCGTATTCAAGCGCCCGCACTTCCGCCGGGTGCTGCCCTTTATCGGCGCGTTCATCATCGCGTCGCCCCTGCCCGACGAGCTGGGGCTCGCGCTCCTGGGGTTCGCGCGCATAGACCGCCGCTACTTCTTCGCCATTTCCTACTCCATGAACTTCCTCGGCATCCTGTTGGTAGGCCTCGCCGCGCGAGGGCTCGGGTGGTAGCTTAACCGGAACCTCACGCGATTGGAAGGAATTCATCCCCGCAACACCCGCCGCGGGGTACAAACGGGGAATGCAGCAGACATTCACCATCGATCATGAGGAGATACGCGCCTGGGCGGCGGGGCGCGGCGGGATGCCGGCCATCCTCGAGGGCACAGAATCGGGCCTGCGCTTCGATTGGGGCGAGGGTGATGCCGATATGGTGCGCCTGAGCTGGAGCGAGTTCTTCGATATCTTCGAGGAACAGGGGCTCGCGTTCGCGCACATAGAGGAGGACGACAGCTCCGTGTACGAGTTCGTGCCGCGCCGGGAGGCGGGCGCATACGGCGACGAATAGCGGCGTAATGCAAATCGTTCCGCTTCGTCTATACTGTACATATGCATAGTTCAAAATATCTCGGCGCGTATGCCGCCGCTTTTATCCTCATAGCAGCCGCGCTTCCCGCAAGCGCGTCCGCGCGCACCATGACCTCGGGCATGTCGGGCGCCGACGTAAAGGCGCTCCAGACCCAATTGAGCGCCAAGGGCTACCTTTCAGCGACGCCCAACGGGCACTTCGGTCCCGCGACTCTCGCGGCAGTAAAGAAATTCCAGTGCGCGCAGGGCATCGTGTGCTCCGGCTCTTCGTACGGCATAGCCGGTCCCAAGACCCAGGCCGCGCTCTCGGGCGCGGGCGCCGCGACAAGCGATCCTTCGGTCGGTCCCTCGACCGCCAAGGCGCCGCCCGGCGTCATACCGGGCTCCGACCCCAGCCAGCAGGGCGTGCTCACCGGCAAGTCTATAGGCCCCAAATGGACCGGCCCGCTTGAATTCTCCGGCTGGGTGCCCGATTGGCGCGCAGAGCAGGGCGTTGCGGACGTAACGCCGCACCTCGACCAGCTCACGTCCGTGATGCCGTTCGGCTACAAGGTCAATTTCGCGGGCCAGGTGGTGGGCGATTTCATCCCGACCATCGAGCCGTGGAAGACGTTCATCGCCGACGCAAAGGCAAAGGGCGTGCGCGTCGTGCCCTCGGTGGTGATCGGCGACGGCCCGACGAACCACGAGGTGCTCTCCAATACGGCAAAGCGCAAAGCGTTGGTCACGGAGCTGGTAAGCATCGTCAACGCGAACGGCTTCGACGGCATAGACATCGACTTCGAGGCAAAGCAGGCGCGCACTCGCGACTACTTCTCGACATTCCTCAAGGAGCTGTATGCCGCCATGGGCAAAAAATGGGTGTACTGCACCATCGAGTCGCGCTCGCCGCTCAGCCACCGCTACCTGCCGGGCGACACTATCCCGCCCGACTCGCTCGACTACGCCAACGACTATTCGGAGATGAACAAGTACTGCGACCGCGTCGAGATCATGGCCTACGACCAGGGCATCGTCGACCGCCTGCTCAACTCCGCGCGCTCGGCGCCCTACGCGCCGGTGGCCGACCCGGGCTGGACCGGCGCCATGATCGAGCTCGCCGCCCAGTCGATAGACAAGAAGAAGCTGGTGCTCGGCGTCGCCACCTACGGCTACGAGTACAAGGTGACTCCCAAGGGCGGCGGCGGCTTCGACTACCAGATGCTGTGGGCGTTCAACCCCAATTACGCGACCGATATAGCGCAGAAGCTCGGGATTACGCCGCATCGCACGAGCGCCAACGAGATGGGCTTCACGTACGACCCGTCCAGGCTCGAGGCGCCGACCGGCGACGAGACGACCGTGACCCAGCAGAAGCCCGAATCGGGCACGACGCAGAATCTCGGCAGCCAGCTCTCCGGAAACCAGCCCTTCAACTACGTAACCTGGAGCGACGCTATCGCGATAAAGGAGAAGATAGACCAGGCGCGCCACTATGGCCTGCGCGGCGTGGCGGTATTCTCGCTCGGCGGGGCGCAGGACCCGGCCATGTGGAGCATTCTCAAGTAGGGAGCGCGCGGAGGGGCCTGAACGGGAGGCGCGTAATGCGCCTCCCATTCGTATTGACGGTTATGGGTTCATTGTGCTATAGTGAATATATTGATGCCTACTCATGGATTCAATAAGGGACCCAAAGGGTCCTCTACCGGCTCGCGTCCGCGCAGGCCGTTTAGCCGTCCCGGCTCCCGCCCGGGCTCTTTCGCGCGCCCCGGCCAGGGCGCAGCGCGCCCCGCGGGAGGCAGGGGAGGCGCGCGTGTCGGCCGCTCGGGCCATAAGCCGCAGGTCTTCTCCGATATCTCCAAGTTCGTCAACAAGGCGGTCATTACCGAAGAGGTGGAGACGTTCGTTCCCGAGCACCGCTTCGCGGACTTCGCGCTCGACGAGCGCGTCAAGCGGAATATCGCCGAGAAGGGCTACGTCGACCCGACGCCCATCCAGGACCGCTCCATTCCGCACGTTTTGCGCGGCGTCGACGTCGTGGGAATCGCCAACACCGGCACCGGCAAGACCGCCGCGTTCCTCATTCCGCTCATAAACGAGCGGCTCAAGGCGGGGCAGGGCCGCGTGCTCGTCATGGTGCCCACCCGCGAGCTCGCCATACAGATATTCGACGAGTTCAAGGGCTTCGCGAAAGGGCTGGGCATGTACGCGGCCGTGTGCGTCGGCGGCGCCTCCATCGGCCCGCAGATGTCGGAGCTTCGCCGCCGTCCGCAGTTCGTCATCGGCACGCCGGGCCGGCTGAAGGACCTCCTCGAGCGCAAGGCGCTCAAGCTCGACGACTTTTCCGCGGCGGTGCTCGACGAGGCCGACCGCATGCTCGACATGGGCTTCATACACGACATGCGCAAGATCCTGGCGCTCCTGCCTACCCCGCGCCGCACGCTCTTCTTCTCGGCCACGCTTTCTCCCGAGATTGAGAAGCTCATCGGCGAGTTCCTGCGCGATCCGGTGCGCATCTCGGTCAAGACGCGCGACACGTCGGCCTCGATAGACCAGGATATCGTGCGCGTCCCCGCCGGGGCCGACAAGCTCCAGGTCCTGCACGACCTCCTCATACAGCCGGGCTTCGACAAGGTCATCATCTTTGGCCGCACCAAGCACGGCGTCGAGCGCCTCTCCAAGCAGCTCAACGCGCGCGGCTTCAAGTCCGAGTCCATACACGGCAACAAGACCCAGGGCCAGCGCGTCCGCGCCCTGGACTACTTCAAGCGCGACCATGTCCAAATACTGTGCGCTACCGACGTGGCCGCCCGCGGCCTGGACATAAACGGCGTCTCGCACGTCATAAACTACGACCTCCCCAGCACGCACGAGGATTACATCCACCGCATAGGCCGTACCGGGCGCGCCGGCAAGCGGGGCAAGGCGCTCACGTTCATAGAGGGCCGCTAGCACTCCCATGAAGAAGAACGCGAAGAAACCGGTAAAGACAGAGCGCGCGTCCAAGCTGCGCCCGGAGCCGACCCGCATGGGCCGCGGGCCGACCAAGACCTTCCAGCAGGACGGGCATTGGATAGTGAAGATAAAGAAGACCCCGATACTTGTCTGCGAGTGCGGCAATAAATACCTCAAGACCCGCCCCGGCCAGGCCAAATGCCTGCACTGCCTGGCGTACCTGACAACGAGCGGCCGCTAGGCTCCTCCAATCCCGCCCTCTGCGAAGAGCGCGGGATTTTTCGAGCGCTTCATGGGCATTTCAGCCGCGGCGTGGTGCTATGATATGCGTACTAGGCCGGATCGACTTAGCAGTATCAAAAGCTGAACCATATGAGCACTACCGGATGGGCTGTTACCATTGTCGCGATGATACTCATCCTTGTCGGGGGGTGGTGGTATTTCAGGCAGTCGCCTGTGCCCGCGCCCGCCGCTCCCGACATGGCGGCCGCTCCCGAAGGAGCGGGCGCGGATGCCATGGATGGCGCGCCCGCCTCGACTACGGAGCGGATAACCGGCCCGACCGTCCACTACACTGCGGCGGGGTTCGAGCCTAAGGAGGTCACGATAGATGCGGGGCAGAAGGTTACGTTCGTCAACGACACGTCCAGCCGCATGTGGGTGGCCTCCGACGAGCATCCGACCCATACCGGCTTCGACGGAAGCGACCGCGAGACCCACTGCTCGGGCGCCTACACCGGACCGACGCCGTTCGACCAGTGCCAGTCGGGTTCCTCCTACACGTTCGTCTTTACCGAAGCGGGCACGTTCCCGTTCCATAACCATGCGGCGTCCGAGCATACGGGGGTCGTCACGGTGCAATAATCCATGAGCATTCCCGCGCACTGGCTGCTGAGGATAGGGGTGGCGTTCGCGTTCCTGTATCCGCCGCTTAGCGCGCTTACCGCTCCCGACGGCTGGATAGGCTACCTTCCGCGGTTCCTGCTCGCGTCCGGCGTTCCGGATACGGTGCTTCTGCACGGCTTCGGCGCCATCGAGGTCGCAATCGCGCTGTGGATCCTTTCGGGGTGGCGCATTGAATGGCCCGCCGCCGCCGCGGCGGCGGCGCTCGTCGCCATCGTCGCGTTCAATCCGGCGCAGTTTGAGATCCTCTTCCGCGACCTCTCCATAGCGTGCGCCGCGGCCGCGCTCGCGGCGGACGAGTGCGTAAAGCGCAAGCGTAAGAACGCTTCCCCGGGCGCGTCTTCTACCCAGCGCTTACCATGAGAACGACTCTCGGCATACTCATCGTCCTCGCGCTCGCGCTCGGCGTGTGGCTTTCTTTGCGCCTGGGACAGACCGCGCCCACCAGCCTGGGCGCGCCGGTGGCGTCGGCCAATTACTCGTGCGATGCGGGCAGGACTATCTCGGCGCAGTACTTTAAGGGCGAGGACAAGCCCGGGCAGAACGGCGGGCCTCCCGAGCCGGGCGGCGCGGTCAAGCTCGCGCTCTCCGACGGGCGCAACCTGGCCCTCAAGCAGACCGTTTCGGCCGACGGCGCGCGCTACTCCGACGGAAACCCGCAGGCAGCGCAGGGCCAGGCGGGCGCCGAGACCTTCGTGTTCTGGTCAAAAGGCCAGGCCGCGCTCGTGCTGGAGAACAACGAGCAGAAGTCCTACTTGGGCTGCATAGAAGTGGCGGATGATCCGGGCGGCCTTCCGCAGGTCTACTCCAGCGGCACGCAGGGGTTCTCCATCCGCTACCCCGCAGGCTACTCGCTCGACGAGCATTACACCTACACGGGCCTGGGGCCGGTGCAGACCATCAAGGGCACCAGGTTCGTCATCGATCCGGCGATAGCCTCGGGCACCAACCTTTCCGCCGACTCGTACGTAAGCGTCGAGCCGATGGCGGGCGCCGTCAATTCCTGTAGCGCCGGGATATACCTCAGCGATGCGCATCCGGCGGGGTTCGTCGACGAGGACGGCCGCCGCTACTCCGTTGCCACGTCTACCGGCGCGGGCGCGGGCAACCGCTACGATGAGGTGGTGTTCGCAACCCCGGTCCAGAACGGCTGCATGGCGGTGCGTTACTTCGTCCATTATGGCGCCATAGGGAACTACCCCGAGGGCGAGGTGCGGGAGTTCGACCGCGCGGCGCTGTTCGCGCAGTTCGACCGCATCCGCCGCACGCTTACGCTCGGGCAATAAATGTGCAATACTGGAGCGCATGGATAAAGGCGCTCTTTTCGCTATCGCCGCAGCGGTAGTGCTCTTTGGCGGGATTTGGTACGCGGCGGGCCGCGCGGGTCCAGAACCCGCGTCGTCGGCGCACCTATACGGCACGGGGCAGGCGGCGCCCGTCCAGCAAGGCCAGCAGGCCGCAGCCGCAGCCGCGGCGTCCCAGGGTCCCGCAACGAGTACAAGCACTAATAAAAAAGCAATGCAGGCGATACTTCACACGAACAAGGGCGACATAACTATCGAGTTCTCAAGCGCGACGCCCAATACCGTCGCCAATTTCACCAAGCTCGCGGGCGAGGGCTTTTACAACGGCACCAAGTTCCACCGCGTCATCGCGGGCTTCATGATACAGGGCGGCGACCCGCTCACGAAGGACGACTCGATGCAGGCCCGCTGGGGCACCGGCGGCCCGGGCTACCAGTTCGCCGATGAGATCGCCGCGGGCAACCATAACGCCGCGGGCACTATTTCCATGGCGAACGCGGGCCCTAACACCAACGGCAGCCAGTTCTTCATAAACACGGCCGACAACGCCTTCCTCGATTCCAAGCACACGGTGTTCGGCACGGTCGTCGCGGGCATGGACGCCGTGTCGGCCATAGAGCGCGCGCCCACGGGCCAGAACGACAGGCCCGTCGAGCCCATGGTCATAACCTCGGTAGAACTCAAGTAATATGCAGATAACCATCCCGCACAAGTTCACCAGGGCCGAGGCGAAGGAGCGCGTCATGATAGCCTTGCGCGAGGCGCACGCGAAGCTTAACGGCCAGGCCACCATAGAGAAGGAGGAGTGGGCGGGCGACACGCTCAATTTCGGATTCACGGTGCAGGGGCAGTCCATCACCGGCACGTTCGAGGTCCGCGACAATGACTTCAACCTTAACGCGAAGCTCCCGCTCATGCTGAAGATGTTCGAGGGCCGCATCAAGAAGGCGATAGAGCAGCAGGCGGCCGCGATGCTCAAGTAGGCCCGTTTTTTTGGCCGTATACTTACGCTAGTTCGCTTACAAGGTAACAGTTTCGAGCATGATAAAGAAAGTCACGCATTTCGCGTACCACAAGGCCATGGGGCTCCTCTTGGTGCGCCTCGCTACGGGCTGGGTGTTTATAAGCCATGGCTGGATGAAGCTCCAGGATTTGGGCCGCACGGAGGGCTTCTTCGCCGGATTGGGCCTGCCTCCGGGAACGGCGGCTTTCATCGCCGCCATCGAGGTCATCGGCGGCCTCATGCTCGCGCTCGGCATCGCGCCGCGGTTGGCGGGCCTCGTGCTCGGCATCGAGATGCTGGTGGCGCTCGCGCTGGTGGGCATCCCGCGCGGCACGCACGAGCTCGAGCTTATGCTCGCGGTGGGCGCGTTCGCCGTGTTCCTGGTGGGCGCCGGCCGCTACTGCCTCTACAGCATGGAGCGCGAGTAATCGCGCTTTTCCTGCGCGCAAAAAAGCCCCGCGGCAAGCGGGGCTTTTTGCGCTTCCTGCCGCCTCTCCCGGCGCGCCGGTTTGGGGTTTTGCGGAGGGCGGTTGTAGAGTAAGGGGATGCTGCGCCGCCGCGACCACCGCCACTACCTGCGCCACAAGGAGGCGGCCCGCGCGCTCGTGCACGCGCGCGTGGCGCACTACAACCGCCACTACAACCACGCGGTCAGGCGCATCTTCATAAAGAACTCCACAAGCCGGTGGGGGAGTTGCTCGAGCGCCGGCAACCTCAACTTCAACTACAAGCTCCTGTTCCTGCCGCCGGAGGTATTGGATTACGTCGTGGTGCACGAGTTGTGCCACCTCAGAGAGTTCAACCACGGCCCGGCGTTCTGGGCGCTAGTCGCGGAAGCCCTGCCCAACCACAAGGACCTGCGGCGCCTCCTGCGGCTGGCCGAGCGCGCCCACGGCGCCTAGGAAAAGCGCGCCGCTGTGGTAGGCTTGCGGCAGACTGTCCATTCTTGCAACTCGAAAGGAGCTGGCCATGGAGGCCGTATGCACTATGTGCAGCCGGGAGAAGGACCCGGGCAAGAACTACATGCAGGCGCGCAAGCGCTACCTGGGGGAGCATATATCCAAAGTGCGCGAAATAGCGCAAGGGAAGGGCCGGGAGTTCTTCATATTCTCGGGCAAGCACGGGCTCCTGCATGAGAACGATATGATCCTAGGCTACGAGTATCTCCTTGAGCGGGAGGAGGATATCGAGCGGTTGGCCAAGAAGGCCGCGGCCCAGCTGGCAAAGCACCGCATCGGCAAGCTGTGGATTTATAGCAAGTCCAAGCCGCAGTGGGGGCCCTACAGGAGGGCGCTGATCCGCGCATGCGCGCTCAAGCGCGTTGCGTTCGAAGACGTGCGGATAAGCGACGAGGACGAGCCTCTTTCGGACCCGAAGACTGTCCTGCACCTCGTGCGCTAAAATACTAACGCCCGGCCATACAATGGCCGGGCGCTTGCTATCAGGCAGGCTCTCCCTTGAGCCGCCGGTCTATCGTGTACCCCATACCGGTGTCGGCGGGTTGTATCGTGTAGCCCGCCTCGTCCGCGTCTCCTTCGTACAGGATGGGCTTTTGCGCGGGGTAGGGGCTGCGTATCCAGAACCCGCGCTTCCGGCATAGGGCTTCGAGCTCGTCGCAGAACTCGCGGGCCCGCTCGTCGCGGCTCTTCTTCCACGGAAGGTGCGGCATGATGAATTCGGCCATGCGCGCGGCGAAGCCTATGGAGTTGTCGCATACGGGCCTCTGCCGGAAGAGTTTCGATGCGGATATCTCTTCAAGATGGTAGGGCGCGCGGTGGCCGAAAGGCGCTCCGAGCTCGGGGCTGTGCATGGCGTGCTCGCCCCGCACGTCCACGAACGCTTCCTTATCGGGCCAGTAGGCGAATGCGTGGCGCGGCACTGCGCCCTCCATAAGCCCGAAGATGGGAAGCCCGGTGCCGCGGTGCACCGCGATGGCGAAGGCGTAGCATTCGCCCTCGAGGAACGCGCTGCGCGCGAGCGAGCGCATAACGTCGAGGCTTTCGGCCTCGGGCGGGAGCACGTGCGTTGTCATAAGGAACTCTCCTGTGGGTGGTGGCTGCCCTCACCCTACCATGCCGCGCCGTCTTGTCACTGCGCGTTAATGTTCTGCAGAATATTGACTTTAAAGCAATTTTTGTGTCTAATACGCGCAGATGGGCAGTTCGCTTCATCATGATGCTTCTCATAGGAGACTCCATTGGGTATTAAAAAGCTCTTAACGCGTACAAAGAAGCAAAAGCAGTCTGCGGTAGGAACGGCAGAGGCTGCGGCTATCGGCGCGGACAGCGAGCCTGCGGTTCTTGCAGGGTGTATGGCTATGTCCGGCGAGCCTGAAGAAGAAACGAAAAGCGGGACGCCTGCCGATGCATTCCCTGTATCAGGAGCGCGCACGCCAAGAATGGTAATCATCGACCCGAAGACGGGCGAACCGCTTCCGGATCATTGGGAGTGGTTCCAAAAGCTTACCGGAAACGGACGGTGGCCCAAGAAGGAGGAGCCTCGTTCCGCTCGGAGCGGCCTCCCGAGGGAAAAGGACTACATACCGGCGGAATTAAAGGTCAGAAGCTATGAGTCGGATGATGGTGCCGGTGTCTACGTGGCGTATGCTATCTTCCACGGCAACCGCTGCGTCATCACTCTGGCGCACGGCGCAAGCCGCTCCTTCATACTGAATTGCCCGCGCGCCGCCGAGGCTATCGCACTCTCCGAGGGCAGGGAGATAGGATCTCTGCGGTTCTATCATTTATGGATTGAGAGGGATGGTAACCGGGCCGGGCCGGACAATCCGGGCAGCGTGCGATTCGTGGAGGTGCTCCTTGCGCGAAGCGATGCGAAGCGCGTCTTTGTTGATAGGAATGTCCGCGCCAATTGCCCGGGCTACGTAATGGAGGCCTTCAAGGGGCATGTGAAAGGCGCCGTTTTGCAGCCCGATTCCGAATCGGCCCTGGATGACTTCTAGAGGCAATCCGCAAAAAGCACCCCGCGCTACGGCGCGGGGTTTTTCTCTGCAAAAAAATCAAAGACGGGCGGTACACTGTGTGCATGGGCAAACGAGCGCGATGGACTGCAGTTGCAGTGATGAGCATTTTTATGCTGCTCGCGCTTGCGGGGTTCTTTTCGCCCGACGCTCCCGCTCCTGCGGCTCCGCACGAGCAGCCGCAGACGCCTGTTGCGACGAGCACTCAAGCGTCAACAATACCGCCCGCCGCTAGCGGCACGTACGCCGTCATAAGGGTAGTGGACGGCGATACTGTTTCCGTAAGCATTGAAGGCAAAACGGAAACCGTCCGGTTCATAGGCATCGACACGCCCGAGACGGTTGACCCGCGCAAGGCGGTGCAGTGCTTCGGCAAGGAGGCCTCCGACAAGACGAAAGAGCTTCTGGCGGGCCAGCGCGTAATGCTTGAAAAGGACCCCTCGCAAGGCGAGCGCGACAAATACGGCCGCTTGCTCGCGTACGTGTACCGCAGCGACGGCCTGCCGGTAAACGAATACCTGGTAGAGCAGGGCTACGCGCACGAGTACACCTACAGCGCGCCCTATAAGTACCAGGCGGAGTTCAGGGCCGCAGAGGCGCAGGCCCGATTGCTGGGCCGCGGCCTCTGGGCTTCAGGCGCGTGCAGCGGATCTCGATAAAAAAGAACCCCGACCGTATCCGGTCGGGGAGTTTTGCGCAGAATTTAGTGTCGGGGAATGATATCGTTTACCAAGTCATTAAACTCTACCGCGCGCGAGAATTTGTAGGTTATTTTGTAACTATCAGCATCATATTTCGCTTGGGACAATTCGACTGCAAGACGATCAATTATCTTGACCGTCCTCTCGATGAGATTATCCTCATAGGTTGTCAGGACTCCCGAGAAAAAGTGAGAACCCTTCTCAATGACAAGAGTTAGCTCGCCATCGCACCAGAGCGTAGCCAGAGCTTCGAAGTAACCCTCAATCTCTCCGATTTTTGAGAAAAGCTCAGGGAGGTTCCTTGCATTGACCCCTCTGTAATTTTTCTCAACCTCGGTTTTGCCGCTGTTGTTTTCAATGCCTCCGATAACAGTGCTGTCAGGCAGGCCAGATGCGATAATTTTAACGTTTTCCATAACCCGCTCCATTTGTGATGGATTGCTTAGCAATACCCCGTAACCGGGGCGCCGGGTGGTGTTTGCTAACGCACAACGGAGAGGGGAACTGCTGGAGAGCAAATTACTCTGTATAGCGAAAAGTGTCAATAGTATGTAGCTAATTAGCAATTAGCTACGCAGGTATGCGGCTCAATTCATCCAAGGAGAAAATCTATTCTGGAATTTTGCAAAACACCAGCATGGTGTATAGTGCCGGCCATGGCGCAGGCGAATTTTAGGAAGATCGAGAGGGTTATAAAAGGGGCGGCCAGCCACCGCCGGCTGCAGATATTGGACGTATTGCAGCGCAGTCCCGAGCTTTCGGTTGCCGAGGTGTCCGAGCGGCTCCGTATCGGCTATATCAACGCCTCGGACCATATCCGCAAGCTCGCCATTGCCGGGTTGGTCCTTAAGCGCAGCGATGGCAACAGCGTCCGGCATAAGATAACGCCTCGCGGCAAATCTATTCTGGAATTTTGCAAAACACTAGAATAGATTGGGAGGGGTGAGGCGGGGAAAGCGAGGAGAGGGGCGAGGCTGGGAGGAGAAGAAGGAAAGGGATGGTAATTGCGCAATTAGCTGCGCGATTCTGGGTGTAAAATGCCGGTATGGCAGGACGACCCAAGGCGAGTTTGAGCGCGAAGCCGGTTCGCAAGATCACCAAGGTGGCGGGCAGGAGCTATTCGATAAGCCTCCCCATGGAGGCTATTAAGGAGTTCGGCTGGAAGGAGAAGCAGAAGCTTACCGTGCAAGTGGACCTGAAGAACAAAAAGCTCATAATCCGCGACTGGAAGGGGAAATGATGGGTCGCTTTGTTGAGGCCTTGTAAAGAGCCTTAAAAGGCGTATTCTTTGTGCGTAAGATTTGTTTTATATATGCACCCGAAAATATTAGATGCTACGCCTGAAAAAAGAATATTCCTTTCCATAATTTCAGAATACGATTTGAAGCGTGCAATATGCGAACTTATCGATAACGCTATTGATCTTTGGTCAAAAAATAAGCGCGCTGATTTAGAGATAAAGATATCCATTGATGAAAACCAGCAGACTATATCAATAGAAGACAATGCGGGAGGAATAGAAGAATCTAAACTCGACCATGTTGTTAGTCCGGGCAAAACAACAAACGATGTTGGTGATGGTGTAATTGGATACTTTGGAGTGGGCAGTAAGCGTGCGGTTGTTGCTTTAGCGCAGGATATCGCTATTCATTCTAGATATGAAAATGCAAAGTCTTATACAGTGAAATTTGACGAACACTGGATTACAGATGATCCAAGCTGGCAGCTCCCTTATGCGGAATCACATAACACTCTCAGCCCGTACACTACCTTAATTGAACTAAGTAAGCTTCGTGTCCATCTGACCCCGGAGGGGATTTCTAATTTAAAAGTCCATCTATCGGAAGTGTATTCAAAATTTTTAGACAGGGGCGCCATGATTACAATCAATGGAGATAAAATAGAAGCCGTAAACTTTGATGACCAATGGTCTTATCCGCCCGGCCTTTTCCCTACAAAGTTCTCCGGAGTGATACCGATAGAGGGCAGAGAGGTTGACGTTGAGATATTGGCAGGTTTAATTGACCATCCGGGCGACCCGGATAAGTCTTATGGGGTATTTGTATACTGTAACAATAGGTTGATTGCACGAGGGTTGAATGACTTTTCGGTCGGTTTTTCTGCGGGCATGGTTGGCAATCCTCATTACAATATTTCCCTGGTGCGTACTATAGTAAGAATAAAGGGGCAGTCGCGCGACATGCCTTGGGACAGTAGTAAGTCAGGCATTAATACCAAGCATCCCATCTTCCAGGCTCTGCAACAGAGTGTCATTGATGCGACTAAAAAATTTGCTCAAGTATCCAGGAGTCTTCAGGGTAAATGGGATACTCAAGTTTTTCCTTATAAAACTGGCGTGGTTTTGGAAGAAAAGCTAGACACTATTACTAGCATTCCAAAGAACTACTTACCAAAAGCGCCGGCAAGTAAGCAAAAATGGCATCAAAAAGTCATCGGCGCGAATGAGTTGATAGTTGCCGAGAAGCCCTGGAGTGCAGGGCTGCTGGAAAGTGTCATCGCCGCTGACCTCATATCGAAGTTCCCTTTTAGTCAAAAGAATAGAATTGCCCTTATTGTATTGGATAGTACCGTCGACATTGCTTATAAAGAGTACTTAATAAACGAGCAAGGATTGGGGGCGGCAAAGTTTAAGGCAATAATTGAAAATAGATCCGACTTGCAAAAAGAAGTTATTAAGACTCTACCTATTGATGCCAATACATTAAAAAAAATAGAATATTACTACAAGTTGAGATGTGATTTAAATCATGTCAGGGCAACTCCAAACGTAACCGACCAGCAAGTAGAAGACTATAAGGCAATAGTTGAGAAACTGCTTCAGGATATGTTTGGTTTGAGTTTTTCGTAAGCTTTAATATTTAATTACTTTTGCAAAAGGGATCTGCAGCCAATAATCCTAATAAACATGAGGCTCTTGTGGGCGCTATGAGGCAGCTTTTTTATTTCCGATTACGTAATAACCTGTGTAATTTTGAGATAGTGGTATAAAATCTAAGCTCTGTCAATAAATAAGATACCGGTGTAGGATAGCATTATGGCAAGTCTCAAAAAAGCCAATGTGAACGAAATGAAGGCGTGGGTGCGTGAAATGTACTCGGACTTCGTATTCGATATTATCGGTTTTGCCACTAGTACGGGAGAAATTATTCCCCTGGATCTTGAACCTGGAACACTAGGTAATATTATCGAAGGGGCCCTTATTGCTCATCTCAAGCGTAAGACGGATAAGCTGAAGAGCGTGTCCGTAACGGAAGGTGGCATGCGCCACTATCCGGACTTGGAGTTGACGGGGGAGCATTTTAAGAACGCGTTGGTCGCCCTCGATATTAAGGCGGCAAGACGTGGTCGTAATCCCAACCGTACTCAGTCTCGAATAACCCTGTACTCCTTCGGGACCTACTTAAAGCATCAGGATAAGAAATTCCCACAGACTATTCGCCCCTTTGCCGACTATACGCATCATATAGATTTGATAGCCATTTTTGATGTTGATGCGGCAGCCAATAAGGTAAGCAATTTTGAGCTTCTTGTTGTTGAGCCGTGGAAAGTCGCATCGCATACGGCTTCTAGCGCTACACGAGACTACGTTGGTGCGGTAATGGAGATAGACCGCATTCGCGAAGAGCGTGGCGAATTCAAATCGCGGCAAGAATTTTATGACCACTGGGCAAGAATACCTCGCCGAGGTGAGAAAGCTTTAAAATAATTGATCCTTAATCGCCTTGCCTAAAACTCGCCCTAGTTCTGAAGGGACAGCATTGCCGATTTGCTTCTGCACAGAACCTCTCTTGCCAACAAATATGTAGTTATCGGGGAAAGTTTGTATCCTTTTCCGTTCCGCAAGAGTCATTCTCCGATTGTCCCAGTGAAATGGCCCGACGTAAGGCCCCGGTTGAGCCTGGATGGTCCAAGATGGTCTTTTTGGATCTAACTTCAGAAGGAAGGTCCAATAGCGAGAGCGCCATTCGAATAGGGGATTTGGATGCCCCTTCTTCTCAGTATAGAAAAGATAGTTATCTCCGGGTGGAATATCTTTCAATAAATGGCCCCACTTTCCATTTACAGTTAATTCTGCCGGCACTTCCTTCCAGTCGTGTCTCAATCCCTTAAATGCTTCTTTTGCTGTAATGTAGGTCGGTAATTTTTTCTCGAATAATGTCAGCCCCTCTTCCTTCAAAGGGTCGCGGTGGGTCTGCTCAGGGAATGCTAGTCTGCCTTTCCTGGATCCGAGTATGATCAAGCGTTGGCGGGTTTGCGGTACTCCGTAGTCCGCAGTATTAACTACCTTGTAAACAATTTCGTACCCCAGCTTTCCGAATTCGTCCTGCAAAAAAGAAAATGCGTCGCTGTTGTTTTTGTATAGAAGACCAAACACATTCTCCAAAAGAAAAGCCTTAGGCTTTGTATCCCGTAAGACTCGAACATACTCATGAAGGGTTACGGCCCTGGGGTCTTTTAAACCCTTTGAACCATTCCAAAATGCGGATTTTGAGAATGGTTGGCATGGAGGTCCTCCGATTAAAAGATCCACTTCGCCGACCTTTAAACCTCCAGCTTCAAGGATTTGCTCAGTCGATACTTGTGTAATATCGCCTTCGATAACTGCAGAGTCCTTGAAATTGGTCTTTAAGGTTTCGCAGCTATCGTGGTCAAAATCTAGCGCAACAGCAACGTGATATCCGGCTTGCTTCATGCCGATATCTAGTCCGCCAGCCCCTGCAAAGAGGCTTATGATTGTTGGTTTCTTATTTTTAAGAGAAGCCATAGAGTGTAAATTATATCTTTCTCAGCCTATCAAGCAAAATAATCTTCCGAAAAGCCTCCAATTTGCTATAGTTGTATTATGATACAACTTGCTATCAAATAAAAAGGGTTTATGGTGTGAATAAGGATGCAGACCATTTTTTCCCGTTTTGGGTACACAATTAAGCAGTTGAGAATTAAGAAGGGATTGTCCCAAGAAGACCTAGCGAAACTTCTAGGTGCAGACAAGGCTTATGTAAGCAGGATTGAGTGCGGTAAGAAAAACATTACTCTTCAAACTATTGAGAAATTGGCAATATCTTTAGGAGTTTCGACCAGGGACCTGTTTAGATAGATTTGGCGGCATTTGTGTGGCCGGCGGGGTATGCTTGCTTGAGATGGCCGACATCTTTTCCAAGGAGAGGCGGAGCGAGATCATGTCGCTCATACGCTCCAAGAATATCAAGCCCGAGATCGCCCTGCGGAAGCTGGTGAGCGCCGCGCTCTACAAGAAGGGCTACCGCTACAGGATCCATTACCGCAAGCTCCCCGGGAGGCCGGATATCGTGTTCGTGTCCAAGAAGGTTGCCGTGTTCATGGACGGGGCCTTCTGGCACGGGTATAAGTTCAAGAACCAGGGCAAGAGGCTGCCAAAGAAATACTGGCTCCCGAAAATCAAGGAGAATATGCGCCGCGACCGCAGGAATAACGCCAAGCTCAAAAAGCTCGGCTGGAAGGTCGTAAGGATATGGGAGCACGACGTAAAGAAAAAGCCGGTTAGGTCCGTCGAGCGGATCGCGATTGCGCTGAAGGGCAAATAGCTGTTTAACTACGTGGTTGTAACAATGGAACCTAAAGTCGAAAATATCATTAAGATTGAGCTTGATTTTGGCGCAACTGTCGCCGGGTGGAAGACGACCCTTTTTAATTGCGAGTGCCACACCTTTGACGACGTAATAGGCCAATTGATTAAGGCGACGGGATGTTCGGCCGCGGCTGCGGCGCAGCTGGCGAATATCGTCCACACCAGCGGCAGCGCGGTCGTATATCGCGGCATAAGAGCGGATTGCGAGCGCGTTGCGGGCATACTAGGCTCGATCGGATTGGTAACAAGCGTGGGTTGGTAGGGCTGCCGGCCTAATTGCGCAATTAACTATGTAGTCCATGATTTGTGTATTGCCCTGGCGGCTCTTAGGCGCTACTGTTTGCACTACGTATGGCCCCAGGGGTGGTATGAAAAAAATATCCGGAAAACTCGTATATTCTCCAAGCGATTTGGTTTGCTATGTCAAATCATCCTTTGCCTCTTGGATGGATCGCTATTATTTGGAAAACCCAAAAGCAGTATCGCCTGATGAGGAATCTGAAGACCAAAAGCTTATTGCTCGCACGGGGGATGAGCATGAGCGCATGATACTTGAGGAGTTTAAGGCGGCTGAGCCCGGCTTGGTAGAGATTTCTAAAAAGGACGTAGCTGCTGCCCGAGAAGCTACTATCGCGGCTATCAAAGCAAAAGCCCCCATCATCTATCAAGCCGCCTTGAATGAGGGGCAATTTGCGGGTTTTGCTGACTTTCTTATACTCGACGAATCGGGGCATTACCAGATATGGGACACTAAGCTCGCCCGTTCCCCGAAGCCTTACTACATCATCCAACTCTGTTGCTACTCAGAGATGCTTGCTGCGGCGACTGGCGAACCAATGCCGGAAAAGTTTGGCGTGATACTTGGCAACAAGGACCGTGTGGAGTTTCGCGTCGAGGACTTCATCCACTACTACCGGCGACTAAAGAAAAGCTTCCTTGCTCTCCAGGACGGCTTTACTGGAAATATGGTTGATAGGCCGGAACCTGTGCTTGGCGCCGGACATGGTTGCTGGGGGTCGCACGCAAATCAATTTTTCGATGATACGGACTCTCTCGCGAGGGTGGCCAATATAACAGTTGGTCAGATAAAAAAGCTAAAAGGGGCGGGCATTACAACGATGGCAGGACTTGCTGCGGCATCGGGCAAGTCCGTTCCCAGGCTTGCGGAAGACTCGATGAAAAAGCTAGTGGGGCAAGCTCGCTTGCAGTGTCAGACGCGCGATGATCGGTTAGGCAACGCTAGTGCGCCGGCACGATATGAGCTGCTGTCTCAGGTCGGAGAGAACGGGGTGCCTGTGGGACTTGCTGCGCTCCCGCCTGATCATCAGGCAGATGTCTTTTTCGATATGGAAGGGTACCCGCTTGTTCCTGGCGGACTAGAGTATCTTTTCGGGGTCTCTTTCCGTGACCCGTCTGGAGAACTAAATTTTGTCGACTGGTGGGCGCACAGCCGTGAAGAGGAAAAATCCGCGTTTGAGGGTTTTATAGACTGGGTGCATAAGCGCTGGAGGGAAAACCCCGGCATGCATATCTACCACTACGCCGCTTACGAAGAGAGCGCGGTAAGCCGCTTGAGTACCCGTCATGACACCAGGCAGGAC
This sequence comes from uncultured Candidatus Saccharibacteria bacterium, assembly GCA_964650645.1. Classification (GTDB taxonomy): domain Bacteria; phylum Patescibacteriota; class Minisyncoccia; order Phycocordibacterales; family SBAW01; genus GWA1-54-10. The sequence continues at coordinate 92,354 of CAZYUH010000001.1, read as the reverse complement.
GAAGTTGATGCCTTGCTCCGCGCCGGGGTCTTTGTGGACCTGTACAAGATTGTTCGGCACGGATTGCGCATCGGCGAGGATAGCTACTCTATCAAGTCGGTCGAGCATCTCTACAGGCCGCATCGTACAACTGAGGTTGGTACTGCGGTCGATTCCATAGTGCAGTATGCAAACTGGATGGAAAGTAGGCAGCCACATAATTGGCAGGAAAGCCCGCTCCTCAAGAGCATCCGCGACTACAATGAAGACGACTGCAAGTCCACTGTTGAGCTGCTGCAATGGCTAAGAAGGATTGCAAGCGAACATAATATCGCGGTGTCTCGGCCCTCAATGGCAACCGGCTCCTCTTCAGAGACTCCAAAGGAAGTGCCGCCGGAAGTTATCGCGCGACAGGAGGCGGTTGTTAATTTACGCAAGCGGAGCGATTATCTGTCCGTAACGCTTGCTGACCTGATTGATTTTCACCGACGGGAAGAGAAGCCTGTGTGGTGGCGCATGTTCGATCGCGTCGAGGCGACTGCTGAAGAGCTGCGCGATGATTCCGGATGCATGCAGGGGGTCCAGGCCGTAGGATCGCCAGTTGCCGAAAAGCAATCACTGGTACAAACATACAAATTCGACCCGTCTCAGGAATGCAAGCTTGCTGGAGATGGCAAGACTTCCGTAATGTTTACGCACAATATTGAAGGAAAGCTAACCTTGGTGGGCTTGGATATGGCTGAGGGTACCCTCCAGCTTAAGATTGGGAACAGGGCTTTGGATGAGAAGTTCGATGGCGCCTTTCCTCAGCGCGGTTCGCTGATTCCTTATGAGTACGTGCCTGCGACTTCAATACAAAAAGCGCTGACAGAAGTGGCCGTACGGCATCTTTCAGAAGGCCTGCATCTTCCCGTTGTTTCCTTATTGCAGCGGATATCTCCTGCACTTGTTCTGCAACAGTCCGGAGAGGTCACTGTCGATGCGGGCATCAGGGTAACGGGCTCGATGGCTGGTGGCTGCCTTGTTGTTCAGGGGCCTCCCGGTACAGGCAAGACTTATACGGCAGCGCGTGTCATAAAAGCTCTGCTTGCGGCCGGGAAGAAAGTCGGTGTCGCTTCAAATAGCCACAAAGCCGTTGTAAATCTGCTTGTCGCTTGCGGCGAGGCCGTCAGGGAGCAGGGAGAAGTCTTTAATGGAATAAAGGTTGGGGGAGATGATGAGGGCGCGTTATTTTCGGATAACCCCGCGTTCAAGCACATCCAAAGTAATAAAGATGCTCGCGGAGCTTACACTTCCGGAGTCGTCGGCGGTACTGCATGGCTCTTCACCTTGCCTGAATGGGAGGGCGCTTTGGATTTTCTTTTCATAGATGAGGCTGGGCAAGTATCGCTCGCAAACGCTATCGCAATGTCCCGAGCCGCACAAAACATGGTCCTTCTTGGAGACCAGATGCAGCTTGAGCAACCCATACAGGGAACACATCCTGGCGATGCGGGTCTTTCGTCCTTGCAATATGCCCTTAAGGATTTAAAAGCCAGCCAAGCAGACCTGCCTATCTATCACGCCGTTGTGCCTTTGGATTACGGACTCTTTCTTGGAGAATCCCGTCGTATGCACCCGTCAGTCTGCCGGTTTATATCGGAAAGCATTTACGAGGGACGCTTGGGCTCCTATATCGACTGTCTTAATCAGAGAATTATAGTACCGGCCAGTGCCAGTTTGGTGGTCAAAGAGCATGGCATTGTGTTTAGCGGCGTTGTGCATGATGGAAATATTCAGCAGAGCCATGAAGAGGTAAGGAGGGTGGTGGCAGTCTATGAAGAGATGGTAGGGCGTCTTTACACGGCTTCCGATGGAACCGTAAGACCTTTGACGCTAGAGGACTTTCTCTTCATTGCTCCCTATAATGCGCAGGTTCGAGCGCTACAAGCTGAGTTGCCGGTCGGTGCCCGCGTCGGCAGTGTGGACAAGTTCCAGGGGCAAGAAGCACCTGTTTGCATCCTCTCGCTCTGTTCTAGTTTTGGGGAGTACGGTTCGCGCGGCCTTGCCTTTATTCTCGATCGTAACCGAGTCAATGTGGCCATATCTAGAGCTCAGTGTCTGGCTGTTGTGGTCGCTGATCCCCGGATAGCCAGCGCAGAGGCGGGCTCTATAAGCGAAATGATGTTACTGAATGTTTTTTGTAAATTGGTAGATCTTTCAGATTAATGTTGCTTTGAATGTCTGCTTGCAGATGCAAGAGGATAATTTCTAAGGGCATGCTCGAGTACTGCAAGCTCGACACCCTGGCGATGGTCGAGATCTGGAGGCACTTCAGGGGCGTCGTTTCGGGTGCTTAACGTCCTGTTTTTTCGATACTTGACAAATAGATATAAATAGTATATAATTTATAACAGAACTATTCTTTCATAATCCACTCAAACTAACAGGAGGGTCCGATGGACCAGATAACAGAACTTCCTTATCTGAAGCATCTTGCCTATCACGATGGGCATTCAGGCCACGACGTCGAACTGGAGTATGCGATCTTCGACGACGGAGGCCCGCATATTCCTGGCCCGATCTGCGTGTTCAGCACGAGTCCCCAGTACGGGCAAAGCTTGGTGCTTTGCGCGCGAGAAGTCATTAGCCGTATCCGCCGAAAAGAAGGATTTGGCTGGCATGATGTGCGCTTCTGCGATATGCAGACCCATAATGGGAGCGGCCACGGCGCTTCTCGCGGATATTACTGTTTCAAGGCACTCTTCCTTAAGGATGATGAGCGTCAGCCTGGAGGGACCCCGTATGTCGATAGTTGGCGCTCGATCGAGTGTCCTCTGCCGGTATTCAGGAGATTCGAAGAACTCATCGGCCCATTCCTCACGCTTGAGGAAGAGCTCGATCATTGCCGCCCGTGTTACCAGGAATATACGGAAGAGCAAATGCGTAGGGAGCGTGAAGCGTGGGAAAAGCATCTCCAGTGGTGGGACGAGCGTATTGCAGAAAATTTCGAATGCAATAAGCACAAACTGGTAAGCATTGAGGAGGCATTTGCCCGCAATTACCGCCTCATGCCATGGGACGTGCATCTCGGCCTCATTCCCGATGAAAACCTAACCAGCAGCGAAGTGCTGGTAGATCTGCAAGGATCCCACTTGTTCGGCCAGTGCGCCCACGGAAAGGGGTTCGATGTGTCCGAAAGGCCAAAGAGGTATTCCCTCTGGAAGTCAGAACTCGAGTGGTATCCGATCAAGCGCGAGCAGCTCCAAACCGCCTAACTGCAGAAGACCCCTTATCGGGTATCTGCGGTAAGGCGGTCTTTTGTTTTGCGCGCCATAGCGCGCGTGCCCGCATCTGGTACACTTGGCGGTACGCGGGCTTCGGGCTCGCGCGTCCGGCCGGGAGTTTTTATAATTTACGCGCAAACATATGACAAAAGCAGGATACGTAGACGGGTTCGTGCTGGTCGTTCCCAAGGCCAAGGCGGCCGCGTACAAGAAGATGGCGGCCGAGGGGAAGGAGGCGTGGCTCAAGTTCGGCGCGCTCGACTACAAGGAGTGCGTTATTGACGACGCGGCGCCCAAGCATGTCGTGACCACTTTCGGGAAGATGGCAAAGCCCAAGCCGGGCGAGCAGGTCTGGTTCTCCTACATCGCGTTCAAGAACAAGGCGCACCGCAACGCGGTCAACAAGAAGGTGATGGCCCACTTCGACAAGGCCTACGCCGAGAAGAAGGACTTCGTCATGCCCAACGACCCCAAGCGCATGGCCTACGCCGGCTTCAAGGTCGTGGTAGGGTAGCGCACGCCCGCTAATAGCTGAAAGGGCCGCCCGCGAGGGCGGCTTTGTATTGTTGACAAATATATATACTTGGTATGTAATACATAACGGAATAGTTTTTCCGCCACCGCTCACGCTACGGGAGAATCTGATGATTAAGGGTGACGTTAGGACGCGCGGCCGCGCGTTCGATGAGGAGGCTTCGGAGAAGTTCGAGAACCTAGCCGAGAGGCTGCTCGGCAATTTCGAGGAGAACGGGCAGCAGCGCGAAGCCTTGAAAGGCCTTGCCAACCTCTTGCTGAAGAAACTGAGGAGCGCCGATAACGGACCAATCGAGCACGCCCACGGACTGGAGAGGGTCATGCGCGGCGTCAGCAGGGCCATAGACCATCCCGAGGATACGCACTATATAACTGACAACATCTATCGGGGGCTCGACAGGCTCAAGCGTAATATGCCGGAGTAGCCGTGCGTAAGGGTGGGGACGAAAGCCCCTCCAAAACAGCGCGGCGCGGCCGAAAGGCCGCGCCGTTTTCTTTTTGCCTGTTTTGGACTACTCTTGGGCGAGCGATCATTGCAAGGAGGAAGATATGCCGCGAAGCGAGAAACGGGGGCCGTTGCCGCCCGAGCAGGCGTCCGCCGCGTACGCCGGAGGCCTGCATGCGCGCCTGCATTGCGGGAGCGGGTGGCGCGCGGACGCGTTCGACGTACTGCGCCAAGAATACGCCCGGTTCAGGCGGGCGGCTGCGTCTGACGAGTTCGGCGTGCTGTCCATGTGGGAGTACGCGCGCCTGGTGGAAGCGACAGGCGGGTACCTGCGCTACAAAAGGTCGGGGAATTTCTCGGACTGGTTCCGCATGCAGGTGCCCGCGAACCTCAAGGAAATCCACGCGCTCATGCATGGCGTCCCGTTTAACGATACGGAGGAGGAAAGCATGTGCGAAGCGCTCCGGCGCATCCTGTCCAGCGTGCGCAGCTGGAGGGTCCAAGAGAAAGCCCGGGAGTAATCCCGGGCCCTTTTAGTGCCTGATGTGCTCGGCGCGGATGCCGATGCCTATCATGTAGGCGGGGAGCGCGCGCAGGGCGGGGATGCGGGCGAAGAGCCTGAGCGCGAGCGGCAATCGCGCCGCGCCCGGGCTTCCTATCATGGGAGCGAGCACGCGGTCCTGCATAAGCGCCTGCATGCGCTGGATTATGCGGGTGGGGAGCATGCGCCGCGCCCGGACCCGGGCCAGGGCTTCCGTGCGCACGGGCCCCCGCTTGAGCGTCGGCACCAGCACGTTAGCGGCGGCGACCGCGTCGGCGATGGCGAGGTTGATGCCCACGCCGCCTATGGGCGACATGGCGTGAGCGCTGTCGCCTATCATGAGGAGGCCCGGGGCGTGCCAGGTGCCGAGCCGGTCTATGGCCACCGAAAGCAGCTTTACCTGGTCGAATGACGCAAGCTCGCCCACGCTTGGCGCCAGCATGGGCACGAGCGTTGCGATGTCTTGGCGGAACGCCTCGATCCCGCGCGCCTTGATGTCCTCGAACCCGCCCTTGGGGATAAGCCGCGCGCACTGCCAGTAGTCGCGGCGGTCCAAAAGCACGAGCGCCTGCCTCCGGCCTACGTAGCCGAAGGACTGCTCCGGGTCGCTCCCGCGCGCGGAGAGCCTGAACCACAGCACGTCTATGGGCGAGCCGAGCGCGCGCGAAGCGAGTCCGCTCCTTTCGCGGACGGTCGAGTGCCGCCCGTCGGCGCCCACGACGAGCTCGGCCCTTATATCGAACGCGCCGTCCTTGTTTTTCGCCCTGAGGCCTACGACCGCGCCGTCCTCGCGGATAAGATCGGTCGCCTCGGTTTCCATGAGGAGATGGAAGGCGGGGAGCGCGCGGCCCTTGCTTGCGAGGAAGTTCAGGAAGTCCCATTGCGGGATAAAGGCGATATAGGGGCAGCGCGCCCTGATGCGCGCGAAGTCGGCCACGGGAATCTCCCGTCCGTCCGCGTGCAGGACCATCTGGCGCATGACGCTATGGGGAAGCGCGAGAAATTCCTCGAGGAGCCCGAGCTCGTGGAGTATCTGCATGGTCGAAGGGTGTATCGTGTCGCCGCGGAAGTCGCGGAAGAAGTCCGGCCATTTTTCAAGCACGGTAACGTCTATGCCTGCGCGCGCCAGGAGATAGCCTAGCATGATGCCCGCCGGGCCTCCGCCCGCGATGCATACCCTGGTCGCCTCGCGCTCCATGGGCCAAGTATACCCCGCAGCGGAGTCCGCCCGGGAAGCTCCCGGCAGCATGGGGTAGAATGAAAGGCATGCAACCAGACACGGCGGCGGCGCGCGGCATTGCCGCGCCCCAGGATGCCGCGGCGGCGCGCGCGGAAAAGCTGAAGCGGCAGGCAGCGGACATACTCCTTCAGAACAGGCGTACGACGGACGGGTTCCAGTACACTCTGCCGTCGCCGGCCACCTACCCGTACCAGTGGCTGTGGGACTCGTGCTTCCACGCCATCATCCTCTCGCACATATCAATAAAGGACGCCAAGGCCGAGCTGCGCTCGCTGGTGTCCCGGCAGTTCGAGAACGGCATGATCCCGCACATGATCTACTGGCAGGAGGCCGACTTCGTGAAGATAGACTGGGGCCGCGAGGGCACGTCGAGCATCACCCAGCCGCCCATGCTCGCCTACGCGGCCTGGCAGGTATACAACCGCGACCGCGACGCGGCGTTCCTAAAAGAGCTGTACCCGAAGCTCTTCCACTTCTACCAGTATCTTTTGCACGAGCGCGACCCGCACGCGCGGCACCTGGTGGGCCTCATCAACCCCGACGAGTCGGGCGAGGACAACAGCCCGCGCTTCGACGGGGTGCTCGGCCTGCCGCCGGTCCATACGCTTATAGAGAACTTCGCCCAGCGGCTGACCCTGGTGGATGAGAACCGGACCTGCAAGTTCGACGCGCCCTTCTGCATGAAGAACTTCTTCTGGGTCAAGGATGTGCCGTTCAACGCCATTATGGTGGAGAACCTGCGCTGCCTCGCGCGCATCGCCGAGAAGCTCGAGCAGAGCTACGACGCGGCCTACTTCGACGCCGAGGCCGGGCGCGTGGCGGCCGCGATGCGCGAGCTCATGCTCGAGGACGGCGTGTTCTGGTCGACGCACGGCGAGCACTACGAGAAGATTAAGACGAAGACGTGGGGCATTTTCGCGCCGCTCTTCGCCGGCATTCCGACCAAGGAAGAGGCGCAGGCGCTCGTTGAAAAGCACCTGCGCAACGCGGCCGAGTTCGACGCGCCGTACGGCGTGCCTACCGTGTCTCAGGACGAGCCATCGTTCGACCCTCAGGGCTTCTGGCGCGGGCCTTCCTGGATGGCGCCCAACTGGTTCATATACCGCGGGCTCATCCGCTACGGCATGGTCGAGGACGCCGCGCGCGTGCTGGAGCGCTCGATACGGCTCCTTGAAAAATCCGGCTTCCGCGAGTACTTCAACCCCGTGACCGGCGAGGGACTGGGCGCGGAAGGCTTTACCTGGGGCGGCCTGGTTGTCGATATGCTCGAGCAGCCGCATACTACGGGATAATATGGACACGCTTCGCGACAGTTTCCTTTCGCAGTTTTCCTGGGAGCCGGCCGTCGTCGGCGCGGCGCCCGCCGCCGCGCGCGTTTTGGTCGGCGGCATGGGCGGGAGCCATCTGGCCGCCGACCTTCTATCCGCCGCCGCGCCCGAATTAGGCATTTCGACGCACCATGACTACGGCCTGCCGGCCGTGTCCGAGGGCACCCTGGCAATCGCCGTGTCGCATTCGGGCAACACCGAGGAGACGCTCGACTTTTTGCGCGCCGCGCGCGAGCGCGGCCTGCCGTGCGCGGCCATAAGCCTCGGCGGCAGGCTCATCGAGTACGCCCTCGCGGAGAATATCCCGCACGTTGTTTTGCCGCACAGCCCGCTCTCGCCGCGCGCGAGCGTCGGATACCACGCCGTGGCGCTCCTGGCGCTGCTTGGCCGCGCGCGGGAGCTTGCGGCGCTGCGCGCCGCAGCGGCCGCATCGTCCGCCGGAGCGCAGGCGCAGGGCGCTCCGTTGGGGCGGGCCGTGCCGCTCATATACTCCTCGCAGAAGAATGCCGCGCTCGCTCAGTACTTCAAGGTCCAGTTCAACGAAACATCGAAAGTACCGGCGTTCGCGAACACCTTCCCTGAGCTCAATCACAACGAGATGATAGCGACGCTTGAAGGCGGCGCTGGCGCGCGCGTCATGCTTCTGCGCGACCAAAGCGACGACCCGCGCGTCATAAAGCGCATGGACGTATTTGCGGCGCTCGCGCAGGAGCGCGGCGTCGCCGTCGAGAACATCGCCGTTCCTGCGGAGCCCCTCAAGAGGCTCGTGGCCGTGGCGCTTCTCGCGCAGGAGCGGGCCCGCGCGCTCGCGCTCGAGCGCGGCGCCGACCCTGACGACACGCGCATTATAGAAGAATTCAAGAAGCGCATCGCATGAGGCTCGTGTTCGACATAGGGGGGACCAATATGCGCGTCGCGGCATCCGCGGACGGCGCGGGCATAGCCGAGCCGCTCGTCGCGGATACGCCGCAGGCGTGGGGCGAGGCGCGCGCCGCGCTCGCGCGCCTTTTAGAAGAGGCGGCCGCGGGTGAAAAGCCCGAGGCCATTACGGGCGGCGTGGCGGGCGTGGTGCACGACAGCGCGCTCTTGTTTCCGTCGCGCAATCTGCCCGACTGGGAGGGCGCCGACATCGCGGGCGCCATCAAGGAGCGGTATCCCGCCGCGCGCGTGGTAGTGGAAAACGATGCCGCGGCCGCGTGCCTGGGCGAGGCGCGCGCGGGCGCTGGGCGCGGCGCGAACATCGTCGCGTACCTGACAGTGGGCACGGGCGTGGGAGGCGCGTGCGCCGTCGACGGGGCCATAGCGCCCCGTTCGGCGGGCTACGAGCCGGGCAACGAGATAATCGACTACGCGTCGGGCGCCACGGTCGAGTCGATAGCGTCGGGCCGCGCCATCGAAAAGAAGCATGGCGTGCACATTTCGCAGGCGAGCGAGGAGGCGCAGGACGAGGTCGCGCACGCGCTCGCCGTCATGGCGCACAACGCGGTCGCGTTCTGGTCGCCCGACATTATCGTATTCGGCGGTTCCGTCATTACCGGCAACCCGGGGCTTCTCGAGCGCATCGCCAAGCGGTACGCCGCCCTGCCGGCGCCGGTGCCGCAGATGCCGCCGCTCAAGCTGGGCGCGCTGGGCGGCAGGGCGGGCCTTGTGGGCGCGCTCATGCTCTAGGGTATACTTTCATTATGCGTACGTCATTCGTTATCGGGGGTCTTGCTGCCGCGCTCGCCGTGCTGGGCGGATGGTACTGGTGGTCCCTGCACGGGGGCCCGGCCATTCCGGGCATGGGCGGCATGCAAGCTTGCACCATGGAAGCGATGGTGTGCCCCGACGGCTCCTCGGTGGGCCGCACGGGCCCCAACTGCGCCTTCGCGCCGTGCCCCGAGCCTAGCGCGCCTACCGGCGCTCCCGAGCCGTCCGGGCAGGACGCCGCCTCTGGCGGCGGCACCGCGGCCGACGATCCGGGCTTGGGCGACGCTTCGGTGCCGGGCCAGGGCGACGGGACCGGCGTAGGGCAGAACCTCATTCTCGGCATCAGCGCTACCGAGGCGCTAGGCACGTACTTGTCCGCGTACAACGGCATGACCGTGTACGCGTACGCGCCCGACAAGCAGACGCCCGGCGCGTCCGCGTGCACGGGCGTCTGCGCTGAAACCTGGCCGCCGTACACCGTCAAATCAAAGTCCGATATCCACGTTTCTTCCGCGACCACGGGCGAGGTCGGCACCATATCGCGCGCGGACGGCGCGCTCCAGGTCACGTACAACGGCGCGCCGCTCTATTTTTATTCGAAGGACGCTTCGCCGTATGATGCGCGGGGCCAGGGGGCGGGCGGCGCGTGGTCCGTGGTAAAGCCGTAAAGCCCTCGCGGCGCAAGGTATACTTACCGAATGAGCACCGCTCCCATCGAGGCGCTGAGCCACCACCATTTCATCGACAAGCTCGCCGTCGTCAACGGCGCCGTGTCCGGCCTCGCGCTCTACCCGCAGATATACCTCATCCTCGCGCTCGGCGTGCCCAACACGCTCTCCTCGCTCACGCTGTGGGTCATCCTCGGCAACAACATCGTGTGGACCATGTACGGCGTGCACCGCTCGCTGGCGTCGGTGACCATTGCCGGCGTCCTGAGCGGCTTCGCGTCGGCGGCGCTCCTCGTCATTTAGCGGGTATATACTATAAGGCATGAATACGTACATGTACGGGCCGGGCGAGTGGGGGCAGGCGCACACCGTGGTGGTGCAGGGCGGGCACGATTGGATGCTGCCGTTCTGGCTGGGGGCGCTCATGCCGTTCGCGGTGCTGTTCGTCCTGTGGGCGCTCATATGGAAGGGGCTGGCGCTCTGGCATGCCGCGCGCCGCGGCCAGTACTGGTGGTTTCTCGCTTTGCTTATCGTCAACACGTTCGGCATCCTCGAAATAATCTACCTCTTCGTTGTCGCAAAGATGAGGGCGAAGGAGGTGTTCGCCCTGCCGTCCCGCCGCGAGACCCATACCCAGTAAGGCGCCGCCGCCTGGGGGCTAGACATCGCCTGTTTTGCGTTTCCGGATAGCTTGTCCCCAAGAATTTGTGTATTTTGTGTATTTTTTAGCCTGAATTGTGCTAATATGTGTATATTACTAAGGTAGCGGCACACATATGAACACACTCACTGGCAAGCAGAAGCGGGTCTTGGAGAACATATCGCTCTACATCCAGGCAAAAGGCGAGCCGCCGACGCTCGAGGAGCTCCGGCGCAACCTCGGGTTCAAGTCCCTGCGCACCGTCGTGCAGTACCTCGACATCTTGGAGCGCAAGGGCTACATGGTGCGCCGCAAGTATGCCCGCCGCAATATTGAACTGCGCCCCATAGACGCCGAGGGCCGCACCGAGACGCTCGTCCCGGTCCCGGTGGTGGCGAACGTGGGCTGCGACGACCTGTCCATATTCGCCCAAGAGCAGTACGATGAGTTCCTCCAGGTAGACAAGAAGATTGTCGAGGAGAACGGCGAGATAGTGGCCGTGCGCGCGGTGGGCGACTCGATGCTCGATGCGGGCATCCAAAGCGGCGACTACATACTGGTGCAGTTCACCGACAACGTGAAGTCCGGCGACCGCGTGGCGGCGATAGTGGGCGACATGGTGACCGTCAAGCGCCTGGAGCGCCGCGACGGAGTGACGATACTCTACCCGGAGAACAAGGACCCGAAGTACAAGCCGATAGTCCTGCGCGAGGACTTCAAGATAGCGGGCAGGGTATTATGCGTCATACCGGCCGCCGTGGCCGATACGGATGCGGACGACGTCACCGCCATTGCTGAAGATGTTTGGGAGTAGCGGGCGATTAGCAGCGTAATTCAAGCGTATGCCTAACAGCGAACAGGAGTGGAAGGATAAGCTGACCCCCGAGCAGTACGAGGCCCTGCGCCAAAAGGGCACCGAGGCGCCGTTTACGGGCAAGCTCCTGCACGAGGAGCGCGACGGCGTGTTCAAGTGCGCGGCGTGCGGCAACCCGCTGTTCTCGTCCAATGCGAAGTTCGACTCCGGCTCGGGCTGGCCTTCCTTCGACCAGGCCCTGCCGGGCGCGGTCAAGGAGGTGCCCGACGCGAGCCGTGGCATGGAGCGCACCGAGGCGGTGTGCGCGCAGTGCGGCAGCCACCTGGGGCATCTCTTCGACGACGGGCCGACGGTGACGGGCGCGCGCTACTGCATAAACTCGGTCTGCATGGAGTTCGGGGAGGGGGAGAAGTAAGCTCTGTAAAACGAAGTCCGCAAGGGTACACGACTTTCCTGGTGAAAATCGACAGATCCTCATTCCCGCGGGTCGACAGACGACGCCTGCGGAGCCCCTTGCGAACTTGTTTTACGCCGCAACGAGACTCCCAAAAACAAGTTTGTCCGGAGTGTCGCGAGCACGACGGTGCGTAGCGTAGTATGTAGGCATATCATCTTCGCTCGCTCGGAATCAAAAGCAGGGCTTTTGTTCTCTCACTCGCTCGATGATAGGAATTTTCCTCAGAAAATATCCGCACTCCGGCAAGCTTGGCTTTTGGGGAGTCTCGCCAACAACATGAAACAAGAAGAAGCGCTCAATATCTTAAAAACCGGCGCGAACGTCTTCCTTACCGGGGAGCCGGGCGCGGGCAAGACCTACGTCATCAATCGCTACGTGGCGTGGCTGCGCGAGCGCGGCATCGAGCCCGCCATTACCGCTTCTACCGGCATCGCGGCGACGCACGTGGGCGGCATGACCATACACGCCTGGAGCGGGGTGGGCATAAAGAAGAGCCTCGGCGAGTGGGAGCTTGAGGCGCTCATGGAGCGCGAGCCCCTGGTGCGGCGCGTGCGCGCGGCGAAGGTGCTCATCATAGACGAGATATCCATGCTCGACGCGAATCTCGTATCGCTCGTGGACCGCGCGCTTTCGCACCTGCGCGGCAATGAGAGCCCGTTCGGCGGCCTGCAGGCGGTGTTCGTGGGCGACTTCTTCCAGCTGCCGCCGGTGTCGAAGGGCGAGCCGGCCGCGTTCGCCTTCGCGTCGCCGGCATGGGAGGCGGCCAACCCGCTCGTCTGCTACCTCTCGGAACAGCACCGCCAGGACGACGGGCTGTTCCTGCAATTACTGGCCGCGATGCGCCAAGGGGCGCTCGAAGACGAGCACCGCGAGCTTTTGCGCACGCGCTACCGCGAGGGCGGGGCGCCCGCGAACGCGACGCGCCTTTACCCGCACAACGAGGACGTCGACCGCCTTAACGCCGAGGCGCTGGGCCGCATCGAGAACGCCTCACGCGTGTACCAGATGCGCGCCTCGGGTTCCGCGACGCTTGTCGAGGCGCTCAAGCGCGGATGCCTGTCGCCCGAGACGCTCACGCTCAAGGAGGGCGCGGCGGTCATGTTTACGCGCAACAACTTTGAGCACGGCTACGTCAACGGCACCCTGGGGCGCGTCGAGGGCTGGAGCGCGGCCGGATGGCCGCAGGTCCGCACGCGCGCGGGCAAGCTTATAGAGGCCGAGCCCGAGGAGTGGCGCATCGAGGACGGCAAGCGCGTGCTGGCGCAGATTGCCCAGGTGCCCCTGCGCCTGGCATGGGCCATGACGGTGCACAAGTCGCAGGGCATGAGCTTGGACGCTGCGGTAATGGACCTTTCGGGTGCGTTTGAGTACGGCCAGGGCTACGTGGCGCTTTCGCGCGTGCGCACGCTCGAAGGCCTTCACCTGCTGGGCTTCAATGAGCGGGCGCTCGCGGTGCATCCGGACATATTGGCGCGCGACCAGGCGTTCCGCGCGGCGTCCGCGTCGGCCGGGGACGTCTTCGGGAACATCCCGCCCGAAGAGCTTTCGCGATTGCACAAGAATTTCATACAGGCATCGGGCGGCCGCGAGCCCGACCCGAACGCCCCCAAGGGAAGCAAAGGGGGCGATGGGCTTTCAAAGCTGGAGAAATTGCGCCAGAAATACCCCAACGCCTACCGGCCGTGGAGCGCCGAGGACGACGAGAAGCTTGCCGGGATGTTCGGGGAGGGGGCGAGCGTATCGGTCCTGGTGAAGGAGTTCGGACGGCAGAAGGGCTCGATACACGCGCGCCTCGTCAAGCTGGGCCTCGTGGAGCCCGACCTCTAGCTACATCACGACCGTATCAATCTCCGCGGGCTCGTCCTCTTCCATTGATATGCCGCCCGCTTTCTGGTTGATGCCGGTGTGCGCGAGCTCGGCGAGCTTGTCGCTTGCGGCCTGCTCTTCAAGAAGGGTGGCGTCCAAAAGGTCCGCTACCGCCTGGTGGTCCATCATCGCGGCCCATTCGCGCGCCGCGGCGTAGCCCGCTATTTCGTAGTGCTCGGCGTACTGCGCGGCGGCGATGAGCGCGGCGTCGCGGGTCTTCGCGTTCGTGTGCCCGGCGACCCAGGCGCCGTCTTCTGCGATGCCGCGGATGCCGCTGACTTTCTCTTTCGCGGGACGGACGCCCAAGAGGCGCATCGCCTCCTCAAGGCGCGCGGCCTGGCCCTTCGTTTCGTGCAGGTGGATTTCGAACGCCTCTTTCAGCTCGTAGCTGGCGGCGGCGCGAGCGAGCTTGGGCAGGGCCTTGATAAGCTCTGACTCGATGTCATACAGGCTCTGGAGCTTCAGGACGAGAAGCTCGTTGAGGTCCTTGTACTGCCGGCTCGCGGCGGCTTTCCTGCCCGTTGCGCCCGATTTTTTCGCCGCCGTCCGCGCCGTGCGGCCCGAGGCGCGCGCGCCGGCCTTTTTCCTCAGTTTCTTTTTCGCAGTCATGCCCGCAGTATGCCCGCCCCGGAATGAATGGCGGGTGAATGCCGCTTGGTGTAGAATTTTCAGCATATGAAAGCACTCGCGTGCGCCGCGCTCCTGTTCCTGGCCCTCCCTTCGGCGCATGCGCATGCCCAGGAGCTGGTGGCCGATACCGTCACCATAGTAAAAGCAGAGGTGGTCAGCGTCGTGTCGGAAGGCACGCGGGCCATAGAAGGGACCGGCACTGAAAGCATCCACCAGGTCCTGCAGGCGCGGATACTTGAAGGCGCGGACGCCGGGCAGGTGCTCACTATAGAGAACGATTACCTCGCCTTGAAGGAAGGGGAGCCCTTTTACGCGATACATACCGTCAATGCGCTCGACGGCACCGACCGCTACGCGGTCTCCGCGCCGTACCGCCTGAACGCCCTGCTCTTCTTTACCGCGGTCTTCCTCGCGTGCCTGTTCGCCTTCGGCGGCCTGCAGGGCCTGCGCGGCCTCATCTCGCTCGCGGCGAGCATCGCGCTCATCGCGTACGTCCTTTTGCCGGGCATACTCGCTGGCGTGTCGCCCCTGCTTCTTGCCATCGGCGTCGCCGGCACCATCATACTGGCGGGCTCCTACATCACCCACGGGTTCAACCGCACCACGAGCGCCGCCGTGGTGGGCATGCTGGCGACGGTCGTCGTGACCGGGCTTCTGGCATACGCAGCCGTGCATTCCGCGCGGCTCACGGGCTTCGGGAGCGAGGAGGCGGCGTACCTCAACTTCGATACCAACGGGTCGATAGACTTCGTCGGGCTCCTCTTGGGCGGCCTGGTCATAGGCCTCTTGGGCATCCTCTACGACGCGGCCATAGGCCAGGCGATTGCGGTCGAGGAGCTGTGGGCCATGAACAGGGACGCCACGCGCAGGCACGTGTTCATGCGCGTCATGCGCGTGGGGCGGGAGCACATCGGCGCGCTGGTAAACACGCTCGCCATAGCCTACGTGGGCGCGTACCTGCCGCTCCTTCTCTTGTTCAAGCTCACGGCAACGCAGGGCCCGCTCGTTACCATAAACCAGGAGATGTTCGCGACCGAGATACTCCGCACGCTCGTGGGCTCGACGGGCCTCGTGCTGGCGGTGCCCATAACGACCGCTGTCGCGGTGTGGATGCTCCACGGCCGTCCCACCCGCGCCTCGCTCGCGCACGGGCACTCGCATTCACACTCGCATTAGAGGCTCTCGTGCGAGGAGCGATGCAGGTGCGTTAGCGCGCCGTTTGCCTCGATGAGGCAGGCTGTCGCGTTGCGCAAAAAGAGTGCGCCTGCGCCGACAATAAGCCACGATACAAGCAGTGCCGCGGGCTGCGGCAGTCCTGCGAAGTCGGCCGCAAAGGGGTTATAGGCGCAGGTGCCGGCAAGCGAGAGCCACAGCGTGCTGCAGAACCCGCACCGCAGGGCGCCGCCTACAAAAGGAACGCGCTCGACCGCGCTAAGGAGCGCGGGGTGGTCCAGAAGGAGCGCGCGCCATATGAGAGCGGCGGTAGATATCGCCGCGATGAGCATCAGGTAATCTTTCATGCAATGGGGTGCGTAAGCGTATAAAACCCGCCCCGGCGTGCCGGGGCGGGAGGCATTAGCAGTGCTCTGCCAGACGGTTTCCGCTTTCGTGGAGGAACGCCGCTCCGTCTTGCGTGACGGGGTGGAAGCTGCCCGCGCGCATCATGCCGAGCACGCCGCCGGCGAGCACTACCGCGCCGCCGTCGGGGCGTACGCAGCCGTAGTCTTCTTTCGATACGAGCTCGACCGCGCGCGCGGGTTGTGCGGCCGGCGTCGGACTGAACGTGCATTTGGGGCAGCAAGGCGGGCATCCGCCGCAGGGAGAGGGCATAGAAACTCCTAATGTGCGAGCCGGCGATAGTGCCGGCGCGCGACGGGATATATATCCCCCGCCGCGCGCCGGCATCATCGTAAACGCGAATGTCTTGCGTTAGTATAAGCGAGGGCGTCATTATTTGCAACTCATTCGCGTTTGTAGTACGCTATGGGCATGGCGCACGACTGCAGGGAAGAATTGCGCGCGGCAGGCTCGAGAGCAACCCCCGGCCGCCTGGCGCTCCTCGCCGCGCTCGAGCGCGCGCGCCGCCCCTTGGCGGTCGCCGAGCTCGAGGCGCTCCTGCCGCACCTTAATCCGGCGACCTTGTATCGCGCGCTCGAAGCGCTTGCGGGCGCGGGGCTCTTGCGGCGGGGGATGAAGGAGGGCGTGGCGCGCTACGAGTACGCGCGCCGCCCGCACCACCACCATCTGGTGTGCACCGACTGCGGATTCAGCCCGTCGTGCCGAGCGTGCTAATTACTGAGGATTATTTTTTTATGACATTACTGCTTATTTCGTGCGCGGCTATCATGCTCGCGTCGCTCGTGGGCGTCTTTTTCATATCGAACGGAGCGGGCAGGTTCTTCGAGCGCAATATGGGATACCTGGTGAGCTTTTCTTCCGGCGTATTCATCATCATCGCGTACGGGCTCGCGACCGAGACGCTCGAGCACGCGCCGTCGCTCTCGCAAGGACTCCTGTATATCTTCCTCGGGGCAATAGGCATATGGACGCTCTTCAAGCTCCTGCCGGGGCTCCACGACCATCCCGAGAAGGGCCATGCGCACAGCCACCCCATTGACCCGCGCCGCGTGCTCATGAGCGACGCCTTCCATAATGCCGGGGACGGCATACTGCTTGCCGCGTCGTTCGCCGTGAGCCCGGCGCTCGGCCTTGCGGCCGCATTGAGCGTGTTCGTGCACGAGCTTCTCCAGGAGACGTCGGAATTCTTCGTTTTGCGCGCGGCGGGGTATCCCGTTGGGAAGGCGCTCAAATGGAGCTTCGTCGTATCAAGCACGGTGCTTATTGGCGCGATGGGAGGCTACTTCTTCCTTGATGCCTTCGAGTCGCTCGAGCCGGTGCTGCTCGGGCTTTCCGCCGGCGCCTTCCTGGCCGTGGTGCTCGGCGACCTCATTCCGCACTCGGTACGGGACGCGAAAAGCTCGTCGCACTACGCGGCGCACCTCGCGTGGTTCGCGCTGGGCGCCGTGCTCATGTTCCTCCTCAAGGCGCTCTTGGGGCACGGATAGGCCGGAGTATACTAACCGTATGAACGAGCAATTGGACCGCATCGAGATACAGCTTGCAGCGCTGGAAGGGAAGATAGACCAGGCGTACCAGTCGAGCGAGAAGGTGCGCAAGTACCTGCTGTGGGGCTTTTGGATAACCGCGGGCGCCCTGCTCCTGCCGCTCCTCATCCTCCCGCTCCTCCTACCCGCCTTTCTGGGCTCCGTGGCGTTGCCGGCGGGCTTCTAGCGGACGCTAGGAATCCTGTTGAAATTCCCGCCAATGGTGGTAGGATTGGCCCGCTATGAAGAACATCCTCGGAGCTCTCTTTGGCGCCGCCTTGGTGCTTATTCCCGCCTTCGGTATCGCCAGGACCTACCCGGCAGACGCCCTGCACGTGTCCTGTGCTTCCGCTTATCCGGTCGTTTCGGTCGGCAACGCGGGGCGCTTTACGGTCGTCTCCAATGTCCAGGGTCCGTTCCAGTGGGTGGCAGATGATTATTCTATAGTCGATGCGGGTCCGGTCTTCGTGACCCCGTTTACCCGGGTGGGCCCCGCGCAAGTGGACGTCGTGTACGGGTCCCTGCGCTCGACCTGCTATGTGAATGTCGTCGCCGCCCCGGGCTACGGCGAGGCGTTCGCGCCGACCGCGTTCCCCGATCTGGGCCCCGGTCCCGGCGCGTACGGCCCCGGCCCCAACGTCACGCTTACCTCGGTCCTGTACCCCCTCCTTCCCAACACCGGCTTCGCGCCGCAGACGCTCGCCTCGCTCGCGTTCGCCGTGGTGCTCATGCTGGGCGCCGCCATCGCGCTCTACCCGCATGCACGGAAAGCTTTCGCTATCGTCACCCGCTAAGCCGGAGTCGCGCGCGGCCCGCGCCCTGCGCTACGCCGCCCTGGCGGCAGGCATTTTCGTGGTGCTGTACGGCCTCGCCGACGTCACCGCGCGCGTGGCGGGCAAGGCCGCGGGAGATGGCGCGCTGTTCGATGCGTTCGCGCCCGCGGGCGCGCTCATGCGCCCGAAAAACGAGGCGCCCGCTCCGGCGCTCGTGCCGGAAGCCTCGGCCAGCACGACCGGCGCGCTCGTGCCGGCGGTCCTCAAGGTGCCGTCGCTCGGCATCAGCGCCAAGGTGGAGGAGGTCGGCCGCAAGGCCGACGGCACCATGGGCACGCCCGCCGATTTCATGAACGTAGGGTGGTGGAGCGAGGGCTCGAAGCCCGGGGAGAAGGGAAGCGCCGTGTTCGACGGGCACGTTAACAACGGGCTCACCAAGGCAGGCGTCTTCCAGCACCTCTCGCAGATACGCCCGGGCGACTACGTGACCGTTTCGGACGCAGACGGCCGCACGCTGGTGTACGAGGTCGCGAAAACGGACCTGTACGACACCGACCGCGCGCCCTTGGCGGAGATTTTCTCAACCACGGGCCCCTCCCAGCTCGTGCTCATTACCTGCGACGGCGAATGGATAGAGGAGGAGCGCACCTTCGACAAGCGGCTGGTGGTCATTGCGCGTCCCGCCTTCTAGTGCTACAGTAAAGGCGTTCGTAGTAAGTTTCTCCATGTGCCAGTTCGGCGGCAGGAGGGTCGCCTTACGAAGGACAATTAGCAAAAAGTTGTTTTCGTAGAATCATGGCACGCAAACTCTTTGTCGGCGGTCTTCCGTACCGCACGACAGGTGATGAGTTGCGCGATGCGTTCGCCCAGGCGGGCGAGGTCGCATCCGCATCCATCGTGACCGATCGCGAGACCGGCCGCTCCCGGGGCTTCGGCTTCGTGGAGATGGCCAACGACCCGGACGCGGACAAGGCCATCGACATGTGGAATGGCAAGGACTTCGGCGGTCGCATGCTCACGGTTTCCGACGCACGCCCCAAGGCGTAAGTCAGGTCAGCAAGGATCCCCGGCCCAAAAGGCCGGGGATTTTTGGTATCATGCGCGGGTGCCGGAACTCCTGCGCGAGCTTAAGAAATTCTATAAGACGGGCGCCCGCGCGCACCTTCCGTGGCGCGCCACGCATGACCCGTACAAAATTTTAGTGAGCGAGGTGATGCTCCAGCAGACGCAGGTCGAGCGCGTCATCCCGTACTACGAGCGGTGGATGCGGCAGTTTCCTTCAGCGCGCGTGCTTGCCATGGCGCCGCTCTCGCGCGTCTTGAAGGCCTGGCAGGGCCTGGGCTACAACCGCCGCGGCAAGTACCTGTGGGAGGCCGCGAAGATCATTTCAAAAGACGGATGGGAAGGGAAGCTGCCGGGCGTGGGGCCCTACACCGCCGCGGCCGTGCGCGCGTTCGCCTACAACGAGCCCGTCGTGTTCATAGAAACAAACATCCGCACCGTGTTCTTCCACCATATCTATTCCGGTGCTTTGCAAAAGACCGGAATAGATGACCGCGAGCTCCTGCCGCTGGTCGGGCGGGCGCTTAAGGAGTCGAAGATGGAGCCGCGCGAGTTCTACGCGGCGCTCATGGATTACGGAAGCCACCTCAAGCGCCAGGGCGTGCGGCTCAACCAGAAGAGCGCGCACTACAAGAAGCAGAGCGCATTCGAGGGGAGCGCCAGGCAGAAGCGCGCAAAAAAGCTCCGCGAGCTTCTGGCGCGCGGGGCAAGCGAGAAGGAGATAGCGAAGGCGCTCGATTCGAAATGAAAAAGGGCGCGGCATGCGCCGCGCCCCCGCTTGCTCGTCCCGCCCCCTCATCTAAGGTCGAAGCAGGTTCCGCTGACGACCATCTGCCCGCTGCTGCTCTTCTCCACGAACTCACGGGACAGCTCGTCCAGCCTGGAGTTCTTCTCCCGCTCGCATGCCTTGTGGTTCTTGAAGGGGACCTGCTGGGTGCTCACGCCGGAGCCCGCCCAGAACGCGATTATGAGAACCGCCGTGCCAACGCCGCTCATTTGCGCCCTCCGAACGTTCTGCACATCTCTTTGACCGCCCGCACTGCCCGTATGATCTCCTCGGCATTGCCCTGCACGATGTCCTTGCCGCCGCCCTGGCGCACCAGTATGCGGATCCCTTCGTGGGAGCGGACGATTTTTGGCTTCTTGCGCGCGCCGGGGCTTTCCGCCGCGGCCGCCTTGCTTTTCCTGCCGCGCCGCAACGCGGCCTTCTTCAGCGCGGCGCGGTGCTCTTGACTGAACGCGCGCTTGGCCTTCTTAGCCTTCCTGGCCATATGGTCTGCTCCTTTGCTGGCCGATTGTCCGGCATTACCCTACAGCAAGGGGCGCTTTGCCGCAAGGCGCGGCTAGACGCCGAGCACTACCGGGATGACGATGGGGCGCTTGTTGGTCTTCTCGAAGAGGAAGCGCGCGAGGCTGTCGGTCACCTGGTTCTTCACGAAATCGAAGTTGACCGGCTGCTGGCCCTTCGCCGCGTCCTCAATGGACTTCTTGACGAGGATGCGCGCCTGGTTGAGGAGGTCCTGGTTTTCGCGCAGGTACACGAAGCCGCGGGAAATGATGTCGGGGCTCTTGCGCAGCTTGCCGGTCTTGGGGTTGACGGTCGCGATGATGACGAACATGCCCTCCTGCGCCAGCACCGTGCGGTCGCGGATGACCACCTCCTGGATGTCGCCGATGGCGAAGCCGTCCACGAGGCGCAGGGAATTGGGAGCCGATTCCTTGAGGCGCACGATCTTGCTGCCCTCGTCCTGTATCTCGATTATCGAGCCGTTGTCGGGGATCACTATCTCGTCGTCCTGGAGGCCGCGGGCCTTGGCGATGTCGGCGTGCACGCGCAGCATGTAGTGGTAGCCGTGCAGGGGCATGAAGAACTTGGGGTTTATCTTCTGGTGGATCCAGAAGGTCTCGTCGCGGTTGGCGTGGCCGGAGGCGTGCACGTCCATGGTGTCGCGGTGGATTATCTTGGCGCCCTGGCGCGAGAGGTTGTCCTTGAGCTTCTGCACTGAGCGCTCGTTGCCCGGGACGACGGAGGAGGAGAGCACGATGGTGTCGCCCTTCTTGATCTTGACGTTCTTGTGCGTCTTCATGGCGATGCGCATGAGCGCGGCGAACTCGTCGCCCTGCGCGCCCGTGGCAAGCACCGCCACCTTGCTGTCGGGAATGTGCTCGAGCTGGGCGGCGTCTATGAAGGTCTTCTCGTCCACCTTCAGGAGGCCGAGGTGCTTCACTATCTCGATGTTGACCTTCATTGAGCGTCCCTCGATGAGGATCTTGCGCCCGACGCGCTCGGCCTGCTCGATCATGCGCATGAGGCGCTCGAGCTGCGAGGAGAACGTGCCGATGATGAGGCGGCCCGGGGTCGTGGCGATGATCTCGTCGAGGTTCTTGCGGACGACGCGCTCGGGGAGGGAGAAGCCGGGGCGCTCGACGTTGGTCGAGTCCGCGGCCAAAAAGAGCACCTTGCGGTCCGCGAACCACGAGAATTCCTTCTCCTCCTGCTCGGTCGGCACGCCGTCCACGTGGTCGAGCCTGAGGTCGCCGGTGAATACGAGGTCGCCGTAGGGCGTCTCGATGACGATGCCCATGGAGTCGGGGATGGTGTGGTACACGGAGAAGAAGCGCACGCGGATGCCGCCGACCCTGATGGTGTCGTCCTTCTCGACCTCGTGGATGGTGAGGGGCTTGAGGTTGGGGAACTCCTCCTGGCGCTTGCGGATCATGACGGACGTGAGCTCGCGGGTGTAGACCGGCGGGTAGCCGATGCGGTCGATTATGTAGGGAATGCCGCCGATGTGGTCGAGGTGGCCGTGCGTGATGAACATGCCGCGGATCTTGTCCCGGCGCTCCTCGAGGTACTTGGTGTTGGGCAGGATGTAGTCGATGCCCGGCGTGTCGTCCTCGCGGAACTGGAAGCCGCAGTCGATGATGACGATATCGTCGCCGAACTCGACCATGGTCATGTTGCGGCCGATCTCCTCGACGCCGCCCAGCGGGATGATGCGGATGTTGCCGGGGGCGAGCGGCGGAATGGGCTTCTCGTCGCCGCTGCTGGTCTGGACCAGCTCGGGGCGCACGGGGTGCGGCTGGTGCGGCTTGGGGCCGCCCTGGCGCAGGCGCCCGCGCCCGCGGCTTCCGCCCGAGCGGTTGGAGCCGCCGCGCCCGCGCCCGTTTCCCGCGCCGCGCGCCGCGCCCTGGGATCCGCGCGCGGACCGGCTGCTGCCTCCTTGCGGCTGCCCGGAGCGCGCCTGGCGGGCAGAGCCCGCGTGTTTCTTTTCTTCCATGCTTGTTAAGCTAAGTTATCGCTATTGTTTAAACGGTTCGAGCAAATAGGGGTGCTCCCGGCCGGACGCGCTCCTCGGTTATTTCCTGCGGGCTGCGAACAACGGCCAGACATAGTCCACTTCGCGATGCCACTGAGTGACGCTCGAAAAGCGGTCGCTCGGCGTTTCTATAAGGCCTAGGTCGAGTCCCTGAATGTCGTTAGGGATACTATACACGAAATCCGGCGCGTAGAGAAATACGGCGGGGACGTCTGCGGCGAGCTCGTCGGAGAACTCCCTGTACAGCGCGGCCCGGCGGGCGGGCTCGGACGTCTGGCGCAGCTCTTCCAGGGCGCGGTCGGCGTCGGCGTTCGCGTAGCCCGCCACGTTGAGGCCCGGGTCGTTGCGCTGGCTCGAGTGCCAGAAGGCGAACAGGTCGAGCTCGCGGCCGATGACCTCGCCGAAGAGGAGCGCGTCGTAGTGGCGCGGGCGTATGACGTTCTGCGAGAGGTCGCCCGCCTCGAACACCTTCACGTTGGCCTGCACGCCGAGTTTCGCCCACTCGTCATGCAGGTATTGCGCCGCCGCGCGCAGCTCGGGCACGTTGGCGGTCGCCAAATCGAACGAGAGCGCCTGTGCCTCGGCGCCGGGGCCCGAGCCTTCCTTCATTAGTACGCCGTTCTCGCCCATTTCCCAGCCGTCCTGCGCCAGCATCTCGCGCGCGGCCTCCAGGCCCTTGGGCGTGCTCGACCCTTCCGCCTGCGGCAGGGCGGACGGCGGCACGGGGCCCGACAGCGGCGTGCCGTAGCCGCCCAGGACCTTGCTGACGAGGTCCTCGCGGTCTATGGCCGCGTCGAGCGCCTCCCGCACGGGCTTCTGGCGCAGGAGCTCGGACTGGTTCTGGTTGAAGAAGACGCCGAACACGCGGTTGACGGGGGCCGTGGCGATGTCGGCGCCCTTGAGCCCGGCGAGCTTCTCGGGAGAGAGGCCGCTCGCCGCGTCTATGTCGCCCTCCTTGAGCGCCTGCACCAGGTCGTCCTCGTTCTGGTAGAAGCGCAGGGTGAGCGAGAGGTACGGCTGTCCCAAAGCGTAGCCCGCGAAGGGCTTGAGCTGGTAGGACGAGGGGATGCCCGAGGCGGTGCGGGTGACCTTTTCCACGCGGTAGGGGCCCGAGCCCACGGGCGAGGAATTGAGCTCGCTGAACGAGAACTCCTCGTCGGACGCGCCGCCCCACAGCGCGTGCGGCAGGATGCCCAGCGTGAGGTTCTTTATGAACGGGGCGTAGGGCGCCTTGAGCGTGAAGCGCACCGTACGCGCGTCGGGGGCTTCGGCGATGACGCCGTCCCAATTGGCGCGCAGGGGCGACTTGAGCGCTGGGTCCTGTATCTTCTGCACGGTGTAGGCGACGTCCTCGGCCGTGACGGGCGTGCCGTCGTGGAAGGTGGCGCCGTCGCGCATGGTGAAAGTGTAGACGCGCCCGTCGTCCGAGACGGTGTAGCCGCTCGCGAGGTCGGGCTCGTAGCCGCCGTCGGGCGTCGCGCGCAGGAGGCCCGAGTAGGCGAGCGCGGTGAGGTCGCGGTCGGCGTCTGAGAGCGCCAGGACGGGGTTTATGAAGCGCGGGCTGCCCAGGAGGCCTTCCGTAAGCGAGCCGCCGCGCGCGGGCGCCGCGACGAGCAGCGAGGCGTTGAGGACGTACACGAGGCCGATGGTCGAGGCCGCGCACAGCGCCGCGAAGAAGAGGAAGAGCGCCCGGCCCGAGGCGGTGAAGGAATCGAGCGTATGCTGCGCTTTATCGAGAAGCGGCAGGCGGAGCCTGGGAAAGTTCACGGTAGTTTAGAGTGCGAGGATGAGGAGCGAGGTTCCTGCGAACAGGACCCCGATGACTATGCTCGCCCAGTAGAGGAACAGCTCGCTGCCGCGGCGGGTGTGGTACGCCGCGGAGAAGTTGTCGCCGCCGAAAGCGCCGCCGAGGCTGGCGCCCGTCTGCTGGAGGAGGATGCTGGCAATGAGCAGCACCGACAGCACCAGCTGGATATAGGGAAGTATCCCTGCGAGAGTCATTGGTACGCATAGTACCACATAAAAAAAGCCCCGCAACGGGCCCAAAGGAAAAGCCGCCGCCCCTTCAAGGGGCGGCGGCGGGGCCTGCATAGGCGGGCGCGGCGCTATTTGTCCGGCTTTTCAAGGCGTACGCTGCATTCAAGAACGAACCCTTTTGAAGACAGCGTGCTCGAAAGCGTCCACGGGTGCCGGCCTGCAATCGCGGCGCAGGCGCGCGCGGCATCCGCCGGGTCGGGCTTCGCGCTCGGCGCGCCTCTGCCGCTCAGGGCGTCTTCAAGCGGCGGCGGTTCCACGCGCCGCTTTTCCGGCGTGAGCTTGGGGACGCGCGGCATCACGTCCGGTCGCTTGTCCGAAATGGTGCGGTCGGGCATGACCGCCGCGAAAGCGGCGGCCGGAACAAAAACGAGCGCAATCGCAACTAAGAACGGATACCGCATGAGGGCCTCTTTTTTATGCCGAAAATCCGGCGGTGCAGTCCTTTTTTAATTATACACCCAAATATATATAGTGTCAAGTGCACCAAACGCGCCGTTTCGTCTACTATATGTCCTGTATGAAGAAAGCTAAAAAGGCGAAGAAGCCCGCCGCAAAGGCTCAGAAGAAAGCATCGAACCCCGCACGCAAGGCCGCCGCGCCGGCCCCCGTAAGGAGCGCGCTCGGCACACCCTACGGCGACCGCGTGCTCGTTAAGCCGCAGGCCGCCGAAGAGAAGACCTCGTTCGGCCTCATCATTCCCGACCAGGCGAAGGAAAAGCCCGAGCAGGGTGTGGTCGTGGCCGTGGGCCCCGGCAAGCGCGGGAACGATAACGAGCTCGTGCCGGTGGGCGTCAAGGAGGGCGACCGCATCATGTTCTCCAAGTACGGCTACGACGAGGTGAAGATAAACGGCACCGAGTACTACCTCATCCGCGAGGACAGCATCACGTTCGTATTTTAATCCCGCATCCTTACTGAACTAACCACCGAACTCCCATGGCAAAGCAGATACTCTTCAATGAAAAGGCGCGCCGCGCTCTCAAGAGCGGCATCGACAAGGCGGCGGGCGCGGTCAAGGTGACGCTGGGCCCGCGCGGCCGCAACGTCGCTTTGGACAAGTCCTACGGCGGCCCGACCATCACCAACGACGGCGTCTCTATAGCCAAGGAAATCACCCTGTCCGACCGCTTCGAGAACATGGG
Source organism: uncultured Candidatus Saccharibacteria bacterium (assembly GCA_964650645.1). Lineage (GTDB taxonomy): Bacteria > Patescibacteriota > Minisyncoccia > Phycocordibacterales > SBAW01 > GWA1-54-10. The sequence continues at coordinate 66,819 of CAZYUH010000001.1, read as the reverse complement.
CGCCGAGATAGTGAAGGAGGTCGCGGGCAAGACCAACGACGCCGCCGGCGACGGCACCACCACTTCGGTCGTCCTGTTGCAGGCGCTCGTGAGCGAGGGCATGAAGCGCACCGAGGCGGGCCTTTCCGCCATGGGCGTGCGCGCCGGCATCGAGCGCGCGAGCGCCGAGGCGGTTACCGCCCTCAAGGCGCTCGCCAAGAAGATCCAGACCGACGAGGAGATACGCCAGGTCGCCACCATTTCGGCCGAGTCGGCCGAGCTGGGCGCCATCATCGCCGACACTATAAAAGAGGTGGGCAAGGACGGCGTCGTGACCGTCGAGGAGTCGCAGAGCCTCGGCATCGAGAAGGAGGTCGTCGAGGGCCTCGAGTTCGACCGCGGGTACGTGTCGGCCTACATGGTCACGAACCCCGAGCGCATGGAGGCCGTGATGCGCGACCCGCTCATACTCATCACCGACAAGAAGATCTCGAGCGTGCAGGAAATTTTGCCGGTGCTCGAGAAAGTCGCCGCGACCGGCAAGAAGGAGCTCGCGGTCATCGCCGACGACGTGGACGGCGAGGCTTTGACGACGCTCGTCGTCAACCGCCTGCGCGGCGCGTTCAACGTGCTCGCGGTCAAGGCGCCGGGCTACGGCGACCGCAAGGGCGAGATGCTCGAGGATATCGCCGTCATGACCGGCGGCACCGTTATTTCCGAGAAAACCGGCATGAAGTTCGAGGATACGACGCTTGAGATGATGGGCCGCGCGCAGAAGGTCATCGCCACCAAGGACAAGACGGTGGTGGTGGGCGGCAAGGGCGAGGCGGCCTCTATAAAGGAGCGCGCCATGCAATTGCGCGTCGCCATACAGGAGACCAAGAGCAAGTTCGACAAGGAGAAGCTGGAGGAGCGCCTGGCCAAGCTCGTGGGCGGCGTGGCCGTCATACGCGTGGGCGCCGCGACCGAGACCGAGATGAAGTACCTCAAGCTCAAGATCGAGGACGCGGTCAACGCGACCAAGGCCGCGATAGAGGAGGGCGTCGTGCCCGGCGGCGGCTCAAGCCTCATCAGGGCCGCGCAGAAGGTGGCCGAGGGCTTCGCGAAGTCGCGCGAGAAGATGGACGAGGCGTCGCGCGTGGGCTACGAGGTGGTGCTGAGGGCGCTTGAGATGCCGCTGCGCCAGATCGCCTTCAACGCGGGCGTGGACGCGGGCGTGGTCGTCGAGAAGGTAAAGAGCGCCAAGGGCAGCGCGGGCTACGATGCGCTCAATGACGCCATGATAGACGACATGCTCGCGGAGGGCATCATCGACCCCCTGAAGGTCGCGCGCACGGGACTGGAGCGCGCCAGCTCCGCCGCCGCGATACTGCTGACGACCGAGGCGGCGATAGCCGACGAGCCCAAGAAGGACGAGAAGGCTCCCGCTCCGGGCGATATGATGGGCGGCGAGGACTACTAACTAAAAAACCGAAGCAAAAGCGGCCCGGGACGAGTCCCGGGCCGCTTTTTTGCCGCGCCCGCGCGGGCGCGGACGGCCCTTGCAATCCTGCCAGACCTGCTACAATGAGCGCATGTATACAGGCTACATAGTGCTGGGGCTCGCCGTACTACTCGTAATCTGGGCCATTGCCGCGTACAACCGCTTCGTGCGGCTCGTTCAGCGCGCCAAGGAGGCGTGGGCCGACATCGACGTCCAGCTCAAGCGCCGCTACGATCTCATCCCGAACCTCGTCGAGACGGTCAAGGGCTACGCGACGCACGAGGCCGGCACGCTCGAGAAGGTGACCGCCGCGCGCGCCGCCGCGATGGATGCGAACTCCATCGAGGACCGCGGCCGCGCGGAGAACATGCTCTCCGATACGCTCAAGTCGCTCTTCGCGGTCTCCGAGGCGTATCCGGACCTCAAGGCGAACGCCAGCTTCATCGAGCTCCAGCGCGAGCTCTCGGACACCGAGAACAAGATCCAGGCCGCGCGCCGCTTCTACAACACCAACGTGCGCGACCTCAACACGTCCATCGAGTCCTTTCCGGGCAACGTCATCGCCGGCATGTTCCGCTTCGAGCCGCGCGAGTTCTTCGAGCTTAGCGAGGCCGATGCCGCCGCGAAAGAGCCGGTCAAGGTTTCCTTCGCCTAGCGTATGGCGGCGCCAATGCCCGTCCATACGGACCTCCACCGCATAGCGATCACCGGCATCGTCTGGAAGAAGGACGGGGACGGCTCCCTGCGCTACCTCATTACCAAGCGCGCGCCCACCAAGAAGGCCTGGCCCAATAAGTGGACCGTGCCCGGCGGCGGGCTGGAGACTCGCGACTACATGGACGGCGAGGCGACGTACGCCAACTCCGAGAGCCCGCAGTGGTACGGCGCGGTCGAGAACACGCTCAGGCGCGAGATACGCGAGGAGGTGGGCCTGGAAGTAAGCGACGTGCGGTACCTTTTGGATCTCACGTTCATCCGCCCCGACGGCGTGCCGGCGATAGTGCTGAGCTTTTTCTGCAAGTACGAGAGCGGGGATGTCGTCCTGGACGCCGACGCGACGGAGTTCGCCTGGGTAAGGGCCGACGAGGTGCATGCGTACGAGCTGATACAGGGCATCGACCACGAGATTGGGATGGTAGAGGAGCGGTTGAAGAAGCCCGGCACCTAGCGTAGAGTGCTTTTGGATAAACCCCACAGGAGGCAGGTATGGCTTTCGTGCCTAAGCTGGTACGCGACGGTATTCCAGGCAAGATACGGGCCAACGGCGAGGTGCCCGTAACCCGCGTCCTCGGCGATGCCGAGTTCGCGGAGGCTACACGCAGAAGGTCGCCGAAGAAGCGGGGGAGCTCGCCGGCGCGAGGGATTGCGGCGAAATAATCAGCGAAGCCGCCGACGTGCTTGAGGCGTTCGACGCCTTCCTTGAGGCCCACTGCCTTTCCATGGCCGAGGTCAGGACCTTCCAGGAAAGGAGGCGCGCTGAGATGGGAGGGTTCAGCGAGCGCGTTTTCCTTGAGCGCGTTGACCATGTGTGAGCAGAAACGGGCGGCCTGCCAAGGCCGCCCTTTTGTTTTTGCATAAAAACGGTATTCTTAAATCCTCATGGCAACGCTCTATACGCACCAGGAATCGAACATCGCTAAGACGTGGGTGCTCATGTCGGTCTTCTTCGCCGTGGTCGTCGCTATCGGCTGGGGCGTCTCGTACTACTTTGACAATCCGGGCATCCTCTTCTTCGCGGTCATATTCTCCGTCGCGACCAACATATTCGCCTACTGGAATTCCGATAAGGTGGTCATTGCCATGTCCGGGGCCCGGCCCGCGAGCGAGTCGGAGTACCCCGACCTCAATAACATTATCGAGAATCTCGCCATTACGGCCGGCCTGCCCAAGCCGAAAGTGTACGTCATTGAAGACCCGGCGCCCAATGCCTTCGCTACCGGGCGCAATAAGGAGCATGCGGCCGTGGCGGTTACCACGGGCCTTTTGGGCATGATGGACCGCGCCGAGCTTGAGGGCGTGCTGGCGCACGAATTAAGCCACATCGGCAACCGCGACATGCTGGTGTCGACCGTCGCCGTGGTGCTGGTGGGCTTCGTGACGCTCGTCTCGGACTTCTTCCTGCGCGCGAGCCTCTTCGGCGGGGGAGGTCGCGACCGCGAGAACAAGAACCCCGTACTCATGCTGGTGGCGGTGGCGTTCATCATACTTTCGCCCATAGTCGCGACGCTCATCCAGCTCGCCATATCGCGCAAGCGCGAGTTCCTGGCTGACGCCTCGGGCGCCCTTTTGACCCGCTACCCCGAGGGCCTGGCAAGCGCCCTGCAGAAAATAGGCGGCTATAGCCAGCCTATGCGGCGCGCCAACAACGCCACCGCGCACCTCTACATTTCAAACCCCTTCGGCCCCAAGGCGGCCATGTCGGGCCTCAGCAAGCTCTTCATGACCCATCCGCCCATAGAGGACCGCATTAAGGCTTTACTTAAGCCCTAATCCGACATGCTTGACTTTAAGTGTCAAGTATGATATAGTTGAGTTTAGACCCGGCGCAGTGCCGGTGGTCCATGCACCCGTGGGGCAAGAAATGAAGGCAGTCGTCGTTACGAAGCGCAAAGGCGGAAAAGAAATTCATCAGGGAGTGGTTCGGCAGTATCGGACTAATCGCCACGAGAAGGTGGCGGAAAAATTCCCTGAAAGGCCCGTTGGGCCGAAGGACGCGCTTGAAGCGCTCTTCGTAAGGCCGCCTGAAAAGGCGCAACCGCACCGCTCGTAAGATTGCAAGCCGGGTCCCCGCACGGGACCCGGCCTTTCTTTTTGTCCGGAAAAGCGGTATTTTTAGCAGGCATTGGAGGCGTCGCATAGCGGTCTAGTGCACCGCCTTGGAAAGGCGGCGTAGGGCAACCTACCGTGAGTTCGAATCTCACCGCCTCCGCCGTACAAACAAAAGCATGGGCGTCCGGGGCGCCTTTTGCTGGCGGAAGAAAACCGCGCCCGGGACAGTTTTTTACAAAAAGAAAGAGCCTCCGGCGAATAAATTCGCGCGGAGGCCCGGATTGTCGAGGGTCAAGCCTTAGGCCGCAAGGAGCTTCCGCTTCAGGCTGGAGATTATCCCAAGGTGTTCGTAGCAGTAGCTGTCCTTTTGGTAGCAAACGCACAGGCCTCCGTCGCCGCGACCGAAATCGCCGATATGAACATGGAACCCGTCCGATTCCACGCTCGACGTCCGGACATAGACGCCCGTGAGCAGGTGGGTGTCGCGGACGGCCCTGAAGGTTGTCACGCCCCATGCCGCTTCGGCGACATTGGGAACCTCTTCCGCTTTGGACAGAAGGGCCTGCTGCGCCTCCCAGCCCTTTGAGTGCGACCATGGAAGCGGCCTCTTGCGGATTGTTGTCCAGCCAGGGCAAGCCTTGTCGGTGCTAGCGAACGCTCCGCCCCCATATCGGCCTCCTTTGTTCGCAAAGAAGTCGTCGCTTTTGAGATCGCGGATCTCGAGAAGCGACAGGGGGCGGCTCGGTCCGGCGACGAGCATGTGCTCGTTGTCGTAGCACCACTTGAGCACCTTTCGCGAGGGTACGGTGCTGACGAGTCGCGAGAGCTGTTCCTCCGTGTAGACGACGCCCTTGCGCGACCTCATGACGTCCTCGGGCGTGATGAAATCCTTGCCGAGGATGCTGCGGGCCAGCTCGTAACCCGACGGCTTCGTTAAGAAACGCCTGATTCCAAGGTTGCGTGCAATCGTCGATGCGGAGGCGTTCAATGATTCCAGCATCAAAATCATCCTTTTTGCCTGTTACCGAAGCCGCTCGGTTACGGCTTGTCTCTTAGCGAGACGAGCGGGCTGAGGCCTGTCCGCATAAGCCGCAATCCGCTCGCCTCACCATCCTGTTCCAATGTCCCCTCTATCCGAGGTATAGCAAATAGGTTATTATTTGTCAATAATTTCAAATAGGTGTCAAATTTAGCAAAGGAATCCGAATGCTTTATCCCCCAAAATTCTGCTAAGATACCGTTACGGCGCTTTGCTGCCCCGGCGCCGGGCTCTATTTCCCGCTTTTGCATACGCTTCTTGATTCCGCCATGCGCCACGACCACTACTCGAACTACTTCCTGCTCTTCTGCCTCGCGGCGTCGCTGGTCGTCGTGTACTTCATACTCAAGCCCTTCCTGACGCCCCTTATACTGGCGGCCGTGTTCGCCTACCTCTTCCAGCCGGTGCGCAAGCGCCTTTCGCGGCTTTTCGGCGGGCGCGAAAGCCTGGCGGCGCTCGCTACCACCCTTGCCGCGATAGTCCTCCTCCTGCTGCCTATGGGGCTTTTGGGGGCGCAGATCTTCAAGGAAGCGACCCAATTGTACGCGTCCCTTGCGGGGCCGGGGACTGGCGGCCTGGTCGAGCTCCTTCAGGGGGCAGTGGGCGCGGTGCAGGCGAAGCTCCCTTTCCATGCAGAAGCGGGTCTTTCTGTAAGCCGGTACGCGCAGCAGGCGCTCGGCGTCCTTGCCTCGCATCTCGGGTCTATCTTCTCGAGCCTGGCCGCGATACTCCTGAGCACGTTCGTCTTCGTTACCGCTTTCTATTTCCTTCTCAAGGACGGCGGACGGCTCAAGGCCTATCTTGTCGAAACGAGCCCCCTTGCCGACCGCGACGACGAGATGATCGCCTCGCGGCTGGAGGCGGCCGTGTCCGCCTCCGTCAAGGGCAGCCTGACCATAGGGCTCGTCCAGGGCGTCCTTACGGGCATCGGATTCGCTGTTTTCGGGATTCCCAACGCGGCGCTGTGGGGCAGCGTGGCGGCCGTAGCCGCGCTTGTTCCCGCTGTCGGGACGTCGCTTGTCCTCGTGCCCGCCATGCTGTACCTGTTCTTTACCGGGAGCGTGCTCGCGGCGGCGGGGCTTCTTGCGTGGGGCGTTGCGGCCGTGGGGCTGGTGGATAATCTGCTGGGCCCCCGGCTCATAGGGCGCGGCTTGCAGCTGCATCCGCTGGTGGTGTTCCTCGCTGTGCTCGGCGGGCTTTCCTTCTTCGGGCCGCTGGGCTTCTTCCTGGGACCGCTCGCGCTCAGCCTCTGCCTCGCTCTTTTGGAAATCTACTCTTCGCTCAGGGCGCGCGAGGCTTCAGGCGGGGGAATATAGGGGGTCCCGCTCTCTCCACACCCCCTCTAGCGCTCTATAGCGGGGGGTGCTAGGCTTATGGACAAGCAGCCCCGGCTGTTTTAATAAGTAACTTTACGCTATGGCAAAAGAAAACTCAGCATTCATGAAGCCGATGCAGGTCAGCGATGACTTGGCGGAGGTGGTAGGCAAGGGCCCCATGCCCCGCTCCGAGGTCGTTAAGGCGCTCTGGGCCTACATCAAGAAGCACGATCTCCAGGACCCGAAGAACAAGCGCAACATCAATGCTGACGACAAGCTCAAGGCGGTGTTCGACGGCAAGAAGACCGTCAACATGTTCGAGATGACCAAGCTCGTCTCCAAGCATCTCTCGTAATTACTTTTTGCTCCGCCGGGGGTACTATGACGGGACAGGCTCAGCCTGTCCCGTTTTAGCTTTAGCGCCGCTCATGCCACCCCTTAGGAATATCGCAGTTGGAGCGCTTGCGGCAGCCGTTGCCGTTGGCGCCGCTATTGCGGCATTTTATTATCATCCGACGCTCCGGCCGCCTGCCGCTCCCATGGACACCGCATACAAGACCGCCACGCTGCTCGCAGGCACGACGACCGTGCTCGCGGAGGTTGCCGACACGCCCGTCCTGCGCGAGCGCGGGCTTAGCGGCCGCGCGAGCCTGGAGGAGGGAAAGGGGATGTGGTTTATCTTCGATGCCGACGGCTTGTGGGCTTTTTGGATGAAAGACACGCTCATTCCGCTCGATATGCTGTGGGTTGCGGCGGACGGGACCGTTGTCCATATAGCGCACGACGCGCGGCCCGAGTCCTACCCAGAGGCGTTCGCGCCGCCCACGCCCGCGCGCTACGTGCTTGAAGTGCCGGGCGGCTGGGCGCGCAGGCATGACATTGCCGAAGGGGTAAAAATCGTGGTACAATAGGTCCAGCGCGTTAGGCAATAGCTCGGCCCCAAACGGGTCGGGAGGAAAGTCCGGGCATCTACCGAGCAATCGGTTAAAAGGGTAGCAGGTAACCCCTGTCATTTGCTCCTGCGGGCAAAAGAGGTGCGAACAGAGACGAGCTCCTTTGGTGGAGGTGAAACGGCTAAATCCTTACCCGGATGCAAGGCCGTGCCCGAGCGATCGGGAGTGCCGCTCGAGCCCATGGGCGACCATGGGCCCAGATAAATTATTGTCCACGACAGAACCCGGCTTACAGACGCGCGCGCAGACGTAAAAACCCCGCCTAAAGCGGGGTTTTTGCCTTCCTTGATTGTCCCCATAGCGCCTTTTGCGCGCGGGAACGAGGGGTATAGTTAAAAAGGTTCGCATTAACAGGGGAGCGCATCGTGCGCTTCTTAAAGCATATATAGTCATGTACTCACGACTCCATGCGTGGTCGCGGGGCTTGTTCCTGGCAGGTATCGTTCTTGCCCTGGTGCTCGTCATTCCGGCCGCGTGGTTCCCGTTCCAATTAGCGAAGGTCGCCGCGTTTTCCGTGCTCCTTTTGGGCGCCGCAGTGCTCTTCGTCGCCGGCGGCGGCATGCGCGAATTCCTGCGCTCGCCGGGCGTCAAGCTCACGCTCGCCGTCCTTCTTCTGCCTGCGGCGTACGTCGTCTCGGCCATGGCGTCCCTGGACGGCTCGGTCGCCTGGAGCGGCTACGCCATCGAGTGGGACACGGTGATATTCGCCTCGCTGGCGGCTATGGCCTTCATGCTCAGCTCGATGTTCTTCCGCACCCAGCGCGCCGCGCGCCTCCTGTACACCACCCTGTTCTGGTCCATTGCGGCGGCGGCGCTCTTCCAGTGTATCGCAATCATATTCGGCCCGTCCCTTCCGGGCGGCACGTTCGCCGACCGCTCCGTCAACCTTGTGGGCAAATGGAACGATCTCGGGCTCCTCGCGGGCATCCTCGGGCTCTTCATTCTCGTCGAGCTTGAGATGCGCCGTCCGTCCCGCGCCATGCGCGCCGGCGCCATCGTGCTCGGCGTCCTGTGCGTCGCGCTCCTGGCGTTCGTCAACTTCTCGCTGGCGTGGGCGCTCTTGCTGGTCGGCGCGCTCTTCATGGGCGTATTCTCGTTCATAAAGGGCAGGGCTGATGATGCCGAGGGGCATCATGCAGAGCGCGGCCTCGTCTCGCGCGTGCCGTGGTACGCCGCAGCGACCGCCGTCCTCTCCATCGTCTTCATGATGTGGGGGCCGTTCTTCAACACGAGCCTCACGTCGGTCTTCCCGGTCTCGTCGCTCGAGGTGCGCCCGTCCTACCAGACCACTTCGCAGGCGCTGACCGCCGTGCGGGAAGGCAGCTTCACCCGCGCCATAGTGGGCGTCGGCCCCAATACCTTCGGCGAAGTGTGGCTCGCGCAGAAGCCGGCCGAGGTCAACCAGTCGGCGTTCTGGAGCCTCGACTTCAATGTCGGATTCTCGACGCTTACCACGGCGCTGGGCACCGTGGGCGTCCTCGGCGCGCTCGCGTGGGTCCTGCCGTTCCTCCTCGTTATCGCCGCCGTCATACGGCTCATGCGCATGTCGGTACTTAACCGCGAGGACAGGGCGCTGGGGCTCGCGCTTGGCTTCGGAAGCCTCCTTCTTTTGGCGGCCATGGCCTTCTACGTTCCGAGCCAGAACCTCATACTCCTGGCGCTTGTCATGGCCGGCGCAGCGTTCGGCTTCCTGTGGAGGCAGGGCAGGGCGGCGCACGCTCCCGATGAGATGCCGTCGCGCTTCGTGCGCATGGGCGCCCTCGCGCTCGGCGCCGTGCTTGTCCTCGCGTCGCTCGCCATGTCCGCGACCATATCCCGTCGCGCGCTCGCCGAGACGTACGTGGGCAAGGCGGCCATAGCGCTCCAGAAGGGCGAGGTGGACGACGCGCTCGCGCTCGCCGACAAGGCGGTCGGCATCGAGGCGACGGGCGACACCCTGCGCATGCAGATAAGCGCGGGCGGCTCGAAGCTCGCCTCGCTGGCGCAGGTGACCGACGGCGACCAGAACGCGCTCCAGCAGGAGTTCCAGGAGGCGCTGCAGACCACGCTGGCCGCGGGCCAGCAGGCCGCGGGCCTCAATGCGGCCGACTACCGCCCGTTCTTCCTCATGGGCCAGGTCTACGACTTCCTGGCAGGGCTTAACGTGACGGGCGCCTACGACCAGGCGAGCACCACCTACCAGGCGGCGATGGCGCGCAACCCGAACAACCCGGCCATCACGCTCGCGCTCGCGCGCCTCGCGGCCCGCCAGGGCGACGCCGTCGCGACCGAGGGCTACCTGCGCGCCTCGCTCACCCAGAAGCCCAACTACACCGACGCGATACTCTTCCTCGTCCAGCTCAATGTTGCCAACAATGACCTTAACGCCGCAGTGCAGGCGGCGCAGGCCGCGGTGCAGTCGGCCCCGGGCGTCGCGCCCATATGGTTCCAGCTCGGCCTCCTGTACTACGCCGGCGGCGACACCGCAAACGCCATCCCGGCGCTGGAGCAGGCGATTAAGCTCCAGAGCGACTACGCGAACGCCAAGTACTTCCTGGGCCTGAGCTACTACGCGCAGAACCGCCAGGTGGAGGCCGCCCAGCTCTTCAACGATCTGGCCCGCGCCAATCCGGACAACCAGGAGCTCCAGCTCATCATCGCCAACATGCAGGCGGGCAAGCCGGCGCTCGACGGCATAGCGCCCTCGGCGGCGCAGGACGTAACCAGCCGCCCCTCGGCTCCCATAGAGCAGTAAGCGCTCAGGCGCGGAACGCCGCCCGGCATCCCGGGCGGCGTTTTAGTTTGCAAAATAAGGTAAAATACCGGGGTGGTACGGCAATTTCTAACCGTCATCGGCCGGGAGGTGCGCGGCATGCACCAGGCGGCATACGTGCTGGCGGCCTTCGCCCTGCTCTCGCAGTCGCTCGCGCTGGTGCGCGACAGGCTCTTCGCGGCGCAGTTCGGCGCGGGGCACACGCTCGACGTGTACTACGCGGCCTTTCGCATCCCCGACCTCCTCTTCGCGGGCGTGGCGTCGCTCCTGTCGCTGTACGCGCTCCTGCCCGTGCTGTCGCGGCTGGCCGAGAGCGACGAGGGGAAAATGGTGTCGTTCCTGCGCCAGACGCTCCTGTGCTTCTTCGTCGGGATGGGCGCCATATCGCTCGCGGCGTTCGCCGCGGCGCCGTGGCTCCTCAAGCTCATCGCGCCCGGCCTCGACAATCCCGACCTGGTGACGCTCACCCGCATACTCCTCCTCCAGCCTATATTCCTGGGCGCGTCGAACATCCTCGCGAACCTCACGCAGATACGGCACCGCTTTTTCCTCTACTCGATATCGCCGCTCCTGTACAATGTGGGCATCATCGCGGGCATTTTGCTCCTGTACCCGCTCTGGGGCATCGCGGGGCTCGGGTGGGGCGTCGTGCTGGGCGCGGCCCTGCACATGCTGGTACAGCTCCCGTTCTTCATGCGCGAGAAGCCCCAGGCGCCCATGCCCGCCCGGGAGTCCCTGCGCGAGCTTGGCCGCGTGCTCGCGCTTTCAGTGCCGCGCACGCTCTCCCTGGGCGCGGGGCAGATATCGCTCGTCATACTGACCGCGCTCGCATCGTTCATGGCGCCGGGCTCCATAGCCGTGTTCATGTTCGGCTGGAACCTGCAGGCGGTGCCGCTCGCCATCATCGGCGTGTCCTACTCGGTCGCGGCGTTCCCGACGCTCTCCAAGCTTTACGCGGGCGGGAACGCGGGCGCGTTCGCGCGGCACCTGGAAGTGGCGCTCAGGCACGTGTTCTTCTGGGCCATACCGGCGACCGCGCTCATCATCGTCCTGCGCGCCCAGCTGGTACGCACCATACTGGGCGCGGGCGCGTTCGACTGGGGCGCCACCAGGCTCACTGCGGCGGCGCTGGCGCTGTTCATCCTCTCCCTCCTCGCACAGTCGGTGTCCATGCTCATCGCCCGCGCGTACTACGCGGCGGGCAACACCCGCAAGCCGTTCTACTTCGGCCTCGTGACGGTCGGCACGACCGTGGCGGCCGCGCTCCTGTTCATCGCCGTGTTCCACGGCAACTACCTGTGGCGCGACGTCCTTGAAGAGATGCTGCGCGTCGCCGACCTGGGCGGCACGACGGTGCTCATGCTCGCGCTCGCTATGGCGCTGGGGTCGTGGGCGGGCTTCATTGCGGGCTTCTGGTGCCTCGCGCGCGACTTCAAGATCGCGCTCGCGCCGCTCTGGAGGCTCACGTTCGAGTCCCTGGCGTCCGCGATACTGGGCGGCGCCGCTGCGTACCTCACCCTTACCGGCATGGGGCGGGCGGTGGACATCAACACCGCCACGGGCGTCTTGGCGCAGGGGGTAGCGGGCGGCATAGCCGGCCTCGGCGCCGCGTGCGCGGTCCTGGTGCTCCTGAAGAACCCCGAGATACGGGAGGCGTACGCCGCGCTCAAGAGCCGGCTCGGCCGCGTGCCCCGCGTGGCGCTCGAGCCGACCGACGTGTCAGGCTAGTTATCAGGCCCTAAAAATGCTACATTCTCCCCGTGAAGCATATACGAAACTTTTCCATAATCGCCCACATCGACCACGGCAAGTCCACGCTTGCCGACAGGTTCCTTGAGGCCACGAAGACCATCGAGCCCCGGCGCATGCGCGACCAGGTGCTCGACAGCATGGACCTCGAGCGCGAGCGCGGCATCACCATAAAGATGCAGCCGGTGCGCATGAAGTACGCGGTCGGCGGCGAATCGTACGCGCTCAACCTCATCGACACGCCCGGGCACATCGACTTCTCCTACGAGGTGTCGCGCGCGCTCACGGCCGTCGAGGGCGCCATACTGCTCGTGGACGCGACCCAGGGCGTGCAGGCGCAGACGCTCACCGTCCTGCGCGCCGCCCAGCAATTGGGGCTCGTCATCGTGCCCGCGCTCTCGAAAATAGACTCGCCCCTGGCGCGCCTGGAGGACGTGCAGGAGCAGGTCATGAAGCTCCTGGGCGTCGAGGCCAAAGACATACACCTGTGCTCGGGAAAGACCGGCGAGGGCGTCGAGGCGCTTTTGGCGGCCGTTATAGAGCGCGTGCCGCCGCCCAAGGAACTGCCCGAGAAGGAGCCCAAAGGGCTCATCTTCGACTTCAAGTACTCCGACCACCAGGGCGTCATCGTCTTCCTGCGCAACTTCGCGGGCTCGATTAAGAAGGGCGACGCGCTCGAGTTCGCCGCCAGCGGCCGCACGTTCCTAGCCCTCGAAGTGGGGGTGTTCTCGCCCCAGCCGGCCCCCGTGGAAGAGCTCGCCGCGGGCGCCATCGGCTACGTCGTGACCGGCATCAAGGAGTCGGGCTTCGCGCGCGTCGGCGACACGGTGCGCCCGCGCGGCAGCAGGCAGGCGCCGCTCGAAGGCTACGCGGAGCCCCGGCCCGTCGTGTGGGCTTCAGTCTACCCCGAGAGCCAGGACGACTTCACCGGCCTCAAGCAGGCCCTGGGGCGCCTGCGGCTTTCCGACTCGTCGCTCTCGTTCGAGGAGGAGTCTTCCGGGGTGCTGGGCCGCGGCTTCCGCTGCGGGCTTCTGGGCATGCTCCATTTGGAAATAATCACCGAGCGCCTGCGCCGCGAGTCCAACATATCGCTCATCGTCACGACGCCCACCATTACCTACGAGGTGGAGACGAAAGCCGGCGCGCGCGTCGTCGTGTACTCGCCGCCGCTGTTTCCCGACCACGGCGACGCGGCGCGCGTGTGGGAGCCCTACGTCGAAGCCGAGATCCTGGTGCCCTCGGACTACCTGGGCTCGCTCCTTCCGCTCCTGTACGAGCACGAGGCCGCGGTGCAGTCCACCGACCGCTTCAGCGAGGACCGCATGATGGTGAAGGTGGTGATGCCTCTGCGCGAGCTCATGCGCAACTTCTTCGACAAGGTGAAGTCCGCGACCTCGGGCTACGCCTCCATTTCCTACGAGATAGGGGAACTGCGGCCCGCTGAGGTGACGAGGCTCGATATATTGGTGGCCGACGAGCCGGTGCCGGCGTTCACGCGCATCGTGGCAACGCACCGCGCCTACGAGGAGGCCGTGGCGGCGGTCGAGAAGCTGTATAAAATCCTGCCGCGCCAGATGTTCGCCACGAAAATCCAGGGCGTCGCTACCGGGCGCATCCTATCGTCAAAGACCCTTTCGGCCATGAGCAAGGACGTGACCCAGCACATGTACGGCGGCGACATAACGCGCAAGATGAAGCTGCGCGAGAAGCAGAAGAAGGGGAAATCAAAGATGAAGGAGCGCGGGAGGGTCAATATCCCCGAGGATGTCTTCCTGAAGATGGTCAAATCGGACTAGTCCGGCTTGACGGCGGGGAGAAGCGCCTGGCTAGAAGGTTCCCGCAAAGTACGAGACGACCATCGAGAGGATGACGACGCTCGCGAGCACGTAGGTGCCTACTTTGACGACCTTGTTGTGGTGTTTTCCGTACATGCCCGTATTGTAGGGCATTTCGGGCGAAAGTTGAAGCGGAAACCGCGCTACAATGGGGGTATGCGGGATTACCGGCGCAGGCGGGCGGGGCGGCAGGACATTACCCGGGTGGGGCTCGGCGTCCTGGGCGTGCTCTTGCTGGCGGTGGTGGCGTTCTTCGCGGCAAAGGGCGCGTGGGGCATGTACGGGAAGTTCGCCGCCGCCAGCGAGGCCGACGCGGCCGCGCAGGCCGAGCTGGAGGCCCTGAAAAGCCAGGTGAGCCAGGTCGGCGCCTCGGCTGCGGCCCTTGTTTCAAGCCGGGGGATAGAGGCGGGCGTGCGCGAGCGCTACGGCGTGGCCCGCCCCGGGGAGGGGCAGATTGACATCATACGGCGCGAGGCGTCCACGACGCCGAGCGCTCCCAAGGAGCCCAACATATTCCAAAAGATATTCCGGGCGCTCTTCGTGTGGTAAAGGGTGCGGGATGCGAGAATCGGACTCGCGCCTAATGCTTGGGAAGCACTCGTTCTGCCACTGAACTAATCCCGCTTGTTGACCTGACAGTTAGGATGATATACTACATTTATGAAAAACGTAACCATCTACACCACCCCGACCTGCCATTTCTGCACGATGGCCAAGGAATTCTTTGCTGAGAAGAACGTGCAGTACACCGGCTACGACGTCTCTACTGATGCAGCCAAGCGCGAGGAGATGATACAGCTCACCGGCCAGCTGGGCGTGCCGGTCATCCAGATAGGCGACGAGCTCATGGTCGGCTTCGACCGCGCAAAGGTGGCGGCAAAGCTCGGGGTCGAGGCGTAGGTGTGGCGGTCGCGGGCCGTGCAAGTGCACGCCAACGCTCCGCCCGGCACAAGTACGCGAAAAAGCAAAGCAGTTTGCTTTTCCTATCTTGTGCCCTCGGCAGGAATCGAACCCACATCTTCTCCTTAGGACGGAGTAGCTCTATCCATTGAGCTACGAGGGCGCACTTGGGTAGTATACTTGGTACATGAAGAAGACTCAAAAACGCAAGAAAGCGCCCTTGTGGCACCTTACGCTGGGGCTGTGCCTCGCGCTTGCGGCTACCGGGTGGTACTGGAGCGGCATCCACGGGTTTTACATGCAGAAGGCGCAGGCCGCCGCGGCGCTCCTGGGGCTCTAGCGCGGCCGTGGTAGCATACGCTTATGGAGAACGATCTGGACATGCAGGAGCTCAAGGAGCTGGTGAGGCGCCAGGCCGCCCTTAATGCCGACACCAACAAGATGGTGCGCTCCATGCGCCGCAGCCAGCGCATGCACACCCTTGCGAGCGTCGTGTGGTGGCTCCTCGTGCTCGGCGTGTCGGCCTATTCCTACTACACGTACGTCCAGCCGTATGTCAGGCAGGTTGCGGACGCCTACGGCTCGGCGCAGGACTTCCAGCAGCAGGTAAGCGGCTTCTTCGGGCAGTATTTCGGGACTTCGACGAGGCCGTAGGGGAGTGGCTTAAAGCCCCGTATTTTGCTAAACTGGCCTCATTGCTTGGGTAGCTCAGTTGGTAGAGCGCTTCCCTGAAGAGGAAGATGTCGCCGGTTCGAGCCCGGCCCCAAGCACAAGGAGACAGAAAACCCGCCATGTGGCGGGTTTTCTGCGATCTTGTGAGGCGGAGCGATGTTTTGCAATGGCAAAACCGCGAGCCGGGATCGCGACCAAGATTTGCGACGGCAAATCTTGAGTTGTGATCAAGAAAGCAAAAAAACCGCCCAGCCGTGGCAGGGGAGCATAAAGGGATTGAGAATCCCGCCTTCCGGCGGGATTCTCCTTAGTTCGATTTGACCTTGAGCTTGGCTTGGCGGCCCTTGTCGAGCTTGGGGAGGCGCACGGTAAGCAGGCCGTGCTTCTCGGAAGCCTCGGCCTCCTCAATCTCAACCTCCTGCGGCAGGACGATGGTGCGGCTGAACGCGCCCCAGTACAGCTCCTGGAAGAAGAAGTCGCCCGCATTGCCCTCGGTGTGGCGTTCGCGCTTGCCGCGGATGGTCACCATGTCGCGGGTAATGGACACGTCCAAATCGTCTGGCTTCACGCCGGCTATCATGGCCTTGATGATTATATGGGTGGGAGTCTGATAGACGTCCACCGCGAGCTCGCCGGCGGGCTCCTCCTGGGGCTCCGCCATGAAGGCGGGCTGTTCCGCGTGGTGTATGGGCACGTGCTTGTTCGCGCGCACGGTCACGGGGGAGTACGAGGAGCCGCCCTGCTCGAGCTCGTCGAAGGAATAGTCGCTTTCGCCCTGGCTTCCCGTGAGCCACTCGAACAAGGATCGCCTGTCTCGTGCCATAAATGATGCTTGGATGCGTATTAGCGATTAACAGTAGTCCCGCGCCGGCTGCTTGACCTGTTCAATCGCGAAAAGAAGGGCCACGATGCCGAGCCAGAGAGCGAGGAAGACGAGAAATATTTTCCCGCTGCCGCTAGTAAGTATAAGTAAATTGAAGAGCGCATGCAATGAAACGGCGAGGATAACTCCTATCGCGGCCGCAAGGCGCCGCTTGGCGGCGCTCTGGTGGAACGAGAGCGCGAGGCTGATGCCGATGGTGGCCGACGCGAGGACGTGCAGGAGCGACGCGCCGATAAAGCGCAGGTCGCCCATGACCAGCATGCGCAGGGCGTCGCCCGCGCTCGCCGGGTCTACAAGGAAAAGCGCGTTCTCGAGCGCCGAGAAGCCGAGCGCCGCCGTGACAAGGTAAATAACGCCGTCGAGCGGCTCGTCGAACACGCGGAAGCGCAACGCCGCCAGGTAGGCCGCGCCGAACTTCAGAAGCTCCTCTATGACGGCCCATGCGAGCAGGAGCTGGGAGCCGTCCAGGTAGATGTCGGCGGCCGTTTCAAGCGGCAGGACGAGCGGCACGGCCGCCATGCCCGCCAAAAAGCAGAAGAACAGGTAGCGCTTAGGCTCCGGCTCGCAACGGTCTTCCATGAGCCAGAAGGCGAGCCACAAGAGCGCCGGGAGCAGGCCTCCCAGTGCCGCGATGAGAAAGACCGCTCCGGACATGCCGAGATTGTAGCACGCGCCGCGCGCCAAGGGCCTGTGCAGAACCGCCTATGCGGGCCACTGCTCGACCATGAGGAGGCCGCGGCGGCCGGGCATGTCTTTCCAGATTTCCTCGGTGACGAACGGCATGAACGGGTGGAGCGTCTTGAGGATGATGCCGAGCGCCTGGAGGAGCGCCTGCGCGCGCGATGCGGCGCGCGCGGAATCGGCGCCTTTTATGAGAGGCTTGCTCTCTTCGAGTATCTGGTCGGCGAAGCGGCTCCAGATGAACTGGTAGGCGGCGTCGGCGGCCAAGTCGAGCCTGAAGCTGTTTATGTGCTTGGCAACCGCCGCTGCGGCCGTGCGCGCCTCTGTTACAACATGCTCGTCCTCGGGCGCAATGGATGAGTTGGTGTCGGCGCCTGCGGCCTCTGCGCTCTCAAGCACGAAGCGCGCGATGTTCCACACCTTGTTGGCGAAGTTCTTGTAGCCGCGGATGCGGTTCTCGTCGAGGCGTATGTCGTTGCCGGGCGCCGCGCCCATAATGAGCGAAAGCCGCACCGCGTCGGCGCCGTACTTGGCTATCATGTCCAAGGGGTCGATGATGTTGCCGAGGCTCTTGGACATCTTGCGCCCCTGGCCGTCGCGCACCAGCCCGTGGAGGTACACGTTCTTGAAGGGAACATCGCCCAAGAAGAATCCGCTCATAAGCACCATGCGCGCCACCCAGAAGAAGAGTATGTCGTACCCGGTCTCCAGGACCGAGGTGGGGTGGTACGTCTTGAGGTCGGCGGTTTCTTCGGGCCAGCCGAGCGTGGAAAACGTCCAGAGTCCGGAAGAAAACCATGTGTCGAGCGTGTCCGGGTCCTGCTCCCACCCTTCGCCGGGGCTTTGCGCCTGCACTTTCATCTCGCCGTCCTTGTACCAGACGGGGATGCGGTGCCCGAACCAGATTTGGCGCGAGATGCACCAGTCGCGCAGATTGTCTATCCAGTGCATGTATATCTTCTCGAAATGCGCGGGCGTGATGGCTATGTCGCCCGAGGACACCGCGCCGCGCATTATCTCCTTGAGCGAGCGGCCGCCGCGCGCGGCTACGGGTGCGTTGACGTCGATGAACCACTGGAGCTTGGGCAGGGGCTCGATAATGCCGCCGGTGCGCTCGGCGGTCGAGACGTTCTGCTGGACGTCTTTCTCCTCTATAAAAAGCCCCTCGGCCTTGAGCCACTCGAGCACTGTCGCGCGCGCCTCCAAGACCTTCTTCCCATTGAGCGGCCCCTCGACGGTCATCTTGGCGTACTCGTTTATAACCTGCGGCCTGCGCGCAATGCCGTGGCGCTCGGCTATGTCCCAGTCGGCCGCGGAGTGAGCCGGGGTGACGCCCAAGGCGCCCGTGCCGAATGCCGGGTCCACATCCTTGTCGGCAACGACCTGTATATGCACGGGCACGCCGCAGAAGACCGCGTCGTACTCGCGCCCCACGAACTCCTTGTAGCGCGCGTCGTCGGGGTGCACCGCGACCGCGACGTCGCCGACTTTCGTCTCAAGGCGCGTCGTCGCCACCGGGATGGGGAAGTCCTTCGAGTACTTGAACGTGACGAGCTTCGCGGTGCGCTCCTCGTGCACTATCTCGTCGTCTGAAATGGTCGTCTGGCCCTTCGGGTCCCAGTTGACGATGCGCGTGCCGCGGTAGATGAGCCCCGCTTCGTGCATGGCGCAAAACGCCTCCATGACCGCGGCGTAGCGCTTCTCGTCGAGCGTGTAGGCGTAGCGGCTCCAGTCGAGGCTCGAGCCCATGCGCTTTACCTGATTGATGATGGTGCTCTCGCTCCCTTTCGCGAAAGCGTCAATGCGCTTTAACAGCTCTTCGCGGCCCAGGTCGTGGCGCGATTTGCCCTCGGCTTTCTGCACTTCCTTCTCGACCTTGCTCTGCGTGGCTATCGCGGCCGAGTCGGTGCCGGGCAGCCAGAGCGCCTTGTAGCCCTGCATGCGCTTGAAGCGCACCAGGATATCCTCTATGGCGAGCATCGAGGCGTGGCCTAGGTGGAGCGTGCCGGTAACGTTGGGCGGCGGCAGGACGATTGAAAACGGCTCGGTGCGCTCGTGGCCGTCTACGGGGGGAAGGTTGTCGGGGTTGAAGTAGCCCGATTCCTCCCATTCCTTATATATGGAATCCTCGGCGCCCTGCGCGTCGTAGGGCTTTAAGAATTTGTCCGGCACTGCCATACGGCCTTACTTTACAACACTTTTTAGGCAAGAGAAAGGCTGCCTTGCGCCTTAATATCAAGGTTGAACCTTGATGAATCGAGCTGCCAATCGTTTAAAAGAAGGTGCGCCATGGCTGCTTCGCCGATCATGACCGCGTTGTCGCCGGTAATGGAGAGGTGCGGGAGCCTGAAGTCGACGTCGGGGAACTCGTCGAGGACCATTTTCTGCAATTCTTCGCGCAGGTAGCGGTTGGCCGCCACGCCGCCGCCGATGACGAACGTCTTCGCGCCTGACTCATTCAATGCGCGGCGCGACTTGGCCACCAGCACCTCGGCGACCGCGTCCTCGAACTCGGCGGCGACCGCCGCCGCCTGCTCGCCTGAAAGCGCTTGGATGCCGCCCAAATCGCGCAGGGCGTACAGCACGGCGGTCTTGAGCCCCGAGAACGAGACGTCGCAGGAGTCGGTATGAAGCATCGGGCGCGGCAGTTTTGGCGCAGTGGATTGATATATCACTCCACTCTGGCGGGCGGTTGCGGCAAGCTTCGATATCTCGGGCCCGCCCGGGTACGGCAGGTTGAGCATGCGCGCCACCTTGTCGAACGCCTCGCCCACGGCGTCATCGAGCGTGCGGCCCAGCAGCTCGTACTCAAACCACGCGCGGCTGAGCGCGAACTCGGTGTGGCCGCCCGAGACAAGCAGGGCAAGCACCGGGAACTGCACGCCGCGCATGCGCGCGACGTCGCCGGTGCGCTCCGCAAGCGAGGATATGATGTGCCCCTCCATATGGTTGACGGGCAGGAGCGGCACGCCGCGCTCCTTTGCGAGCGCTTTCGCGAACTCGATGCCGGTCCAGAGCGCGGGCTCAAGCCCGGGGCCGTGCGTTACGGCGACGGCGTCGAACCGCTCGCCCTTGAACCCTTCAAACAGCGCTGGCAGGTTCTTTGTGTGCTCGCGCTTGGCGAGCGTGGGGAATACGCCGCCGTATTCGGCGTGCAGGTTCGCCTGCGACAAAAGAGCCGCTTTAACGGTCGTGATTTCGAGCGTGTCGCCCGCATTCCGGCCTTCCAAAAGGGCGATGCCGGTCTCGTCGCAGGAGGTTTCTATCGCAAGCAGGCGCATAGCGCAAGAATACGGCAAAAAGCGCGGATTTCAATGGCGTATCGGGTGCCTGGCGTCTTCATGGATTTATCAGGCATTCGGGTGTAGGCTCGCCTGTGGGGCAGCCTATGGGGGCTGCACGTACCTTACGGGGGAACTAAGGATGCTTGCACGAGGCGAATGTGCATACGCTCATACTGATCTTGCGGAAAAAGCGGGAAGGAGCAGGCTTATTTCTTTGCTGGATATAGACGGGACTCTTTCCTCGTATTCGGACTACCCGTCCGATGCGGAGCTTGGGGCCCGGCGCGAAATACGGGAGATTCTTGAGACGCACGGCGGATACGTCCTGACAACGGCGCGCACGCCCGAGCTCTGCATGAGCGAGGGCGCGCTCGCCGCGTCGCGGAAGGCCGGGTTTTCCCGGCTCGAGCCGAAATGCTCTACGGAGAACGGCAGGCGCGTGTGCCGGCCGCTCTCTACCATGCGCAAATACGCCCATCTGGCCGACCCTGATGCGATACACAGCATCGGGGAAGGGATATGGATACGGCGCAACGGCGCGTATTACCCGGACAAGGAGTACTATGCTCGCTACGAAGTGGAGCGGGAGCATTGGAAGCGCTCCGTCCGGCTCCTGCTCGAGTACGTGGATGCGGACAATCTGATACGCGGCGGCTTCTCGCATCTTGAGGAACCCGACAATTACAAGAACGGCCTCGCTGACGTCCAGGAGGTCGAATGCCGCTTCGAGATAACCGCCAAGCCCGGCGTAGACGGGTGCGAGTGGAAGAAGCTGGTGCGCGAGCGGATACGCCGCTACCGCGCCTGCACGAAGGAGGCGTCGCTTGCCCGGATTGCCCGCTCTATCGAGTTCATTGACGAGAGTAATCCGGTTAAGGGCCGCTACCAGCTCTACCTGGTGCCGCATAAGCGGCTTACCAAGGAGGGGGCGTTCAACCACGTGCTCCGGCGCGTGGCGCATGCGACCGGCATTCCGACCGAGGAGTTTACGACACTCTCGGCGGGCGACCGTATGCCCGACCTGCGCGCCGGCCTTTTCGGCGGCAACCGCGGGTTCTTCATACTCGCGGGCGGGTCGGTGCTTACCGACTACCTGGTGGGGAGCAAAAGGGGGCAGGACTTCGCGGGGCAGTCGCTTGCGGCCATAGTGCGCAGGCTCGTGCCCGTTGAGGGGCGCAAGGGGTGGTACCTGTTCTACATGTTCGGCATGACCCACCCCCGCGTCGTCATCATCGCCGACGAGGCGGTGAAGGGCGGCAAGACCGACGCCGAGTCGGTCCTGGAGGTCGTAAAGCAGATAAACGGGGACCTCGTACCCGGGTAAAAGCAGCGCCGGCCCAAGGGCCGGCGCTTTTTCTTCTTTTGTCTTTGTGTGGTTAGAGGTTCGTTTACAATATTGCGGATATTGGAGGATGTGGAAGGGGTGTGCGGCAGGTGCTTTTAGACGCGCATTGCTTATTATGAAAATCAGGGTAGAATATTTTACAGTAAAAGATGTTTTTTGATAACCCGAAACTGAAAAGACGAGGTTAGAAAATGAGCGGCAATATACCTGAAGAGTGGTCAAGGTTGAAGCGGGAAGCAAAGATAATCATTTTTGACTTTGACGGAACGCTGTATCCGTCGAGTGCTGGTATCGAGAGTCAGATTAAACAGCGATTTCGCATGTGCGCGCAGAAAAGGCTGAATCTCCCTGAAAAGGATGTTCAAAAGCTTTTGCACCAGTATCGCACGGAATACCGCTCAAGCATCCTTGGCTTGCAGGAACATCACAAAGTTGATCCTTTTGAGTTTTACGAAGAACTCTACGGCAGCCTCGATGTTAGTATGATGTTTCCGAAACCGAATCTTCGAAGAGCTCTTGAGCATCTGGCGCGCAGGGTGCCACTCTATGTCTTTTCGAACTCGAATCGCTCTTTCGTGCTTCGAGGGCTCTCTCATTTGGGACTACAGGATCACATTGCCAACGTGTTTACGGTCGAAGATAACAATTTTATCCGTAAACCGCACCGGGAAGTGTATGCCGCCACAATCAAACGGCTCGATGTCCCGCCGGAGGATATTTGGATGTTTGACGATATCCCTTCCAGCTTGAAGACTGCCAAGGAGGTGGGATTCTGTACGGTGCTTGTTGGTAATGGTTTGAGTGAATCCGGTTTCGTGGATTTGCACACCGATGAAGAATATGAGATCGCACCCGAATGGTGCGACTATGCAGCGCAAGATATAGCGAAGTTTATCGAAGATGAACTACTCGCAAAATGAAAAAAGGGCAACACAATATGTGTTGCCCTTTTAATTTTTTATATGAGTATGGAGATTATAAGCTCCCTAACTCACGAAGGTGCTGGTGAAGAGATGATGGGTTATCGAAACGCTCTGCGGGATTAGTCGAAAGGCTTTTCCGCATAAGCGCTTCAAGCGGCGGATGTGAATCTGCGCCCACTTCTTCGAACGAGGAGATGCGATTCTCCACGACATGCTGAAGTTTCTGCTTCATCGGGATTTCTCGCAACTGGGCTTGGGGAACCCCGAAGTCGAGCGCGAGATGTCCCGTGTATAGCATATACAATGTTGCGCCTATGGCGTACACTTCCGCATGCGGAGAGTACGCTATCGGTGATTTACCGGAATGCATTCCTGCCGCAATTTCAGGAGCTACAAAGTAAACGAATCCGCCTCTGTATAAAGGATTTCGCTCATCCACTTTTCTTGCAAGACCCCAGTCAATGATGGTGGCCTTGTTGTGCTCCAGATAGGTGTGACCTGGTTGCACGTCGCCATGGAGATAACCGCCATGGTAGAGTGCATCGTAGAAACTGGAGACTTTGAGGAGGAGTTCTACGAGTTGCGAAATCCTCTTCTTTTGGTCTGTGACGGTCTCTTGTATCTGCTTTGCAGCTTGATGGATTTTTTCTCCTCCAACTTCACGAAGAAGCAGCCAGTACTTCCCTTGACTCTCGCCATGGCCAACATAGAGATGGTTGGTAAGTTCAGGGGCCTGTGAAAGCATCTCCGCTTCTCGTACGAGAAGCTTGGCTTTATGGCGGGCTTCTTCGCTTCCATCTTCGCTCTGCAATTTGAGTACTGCGCGCTTTCCGCTTTTGCTTTTCAAAACCCGCAGAGCAAGCGTGCCCCGTCGGTCTAAAATCGTCTCAATGTATTCGAGTCCGATTTCAGCAAGAAGTTTTTGCGTTTCTTTGTTTAATTGCATACGGTTCTCCTTTTTTTGCTTGCGTTGCGGCGTTTTTGATCTTCAAGTTCTCTGGCTGCCGACTCTTTTGCTCGTGCGTAGAAACTATTCGAGAGCAGCGTAGCATGTACGTGCTCGAAATTCAAACGCGTCGGCTCGTCGCAGAACACCTTGAGGGCGTGAGAAACATCTTCAGTGCCGGACATATCGCCAAAGGCGTTTTGCCCAACGTCATTCGATGACTCAAGATCAGTACGAAGCCATTCGGCCTGTTCAAAGAATATCGGATCCCGCGTCCGCACACTCTCCCGCACGGAGATGAAGTGGCAGGGCGGAACAGGAAGATTTCGCCGGTCTTTAGCTGTCTCCTGAGCATTCTTCCAGAACTTTCCAAAGAGCACTCCAAGCTGGGTGTATCGGCATTTAAGCACCCAGTGAGGCCATCCGAGCAATTCCTTACCCAAGGCATCCTCGATGTGGGGAAATAGGAAGATGGCGTTTTCGCAAAGAAGCGGCGCATGCTGCTTTAACGATAGAAGCGATCTCTTTCTGCGTAACAGTTCAGAGAGGGCGTATCCGCTTGCGAAAACGATTTTCTCGGCCGTTTCTTTGTCTGTGGTGTCGGAATGCACGATGGTATAGGTCGTGCATTCTTTCGTTGCAGAGGGTTCGACATACGGGCAGAAGTTTGAGGAAACTTCTGCCACGTAATTGCGGAATCCTTCTATGTCCGGTGCCAAGTTGTCTCCGAATGTAAGGACGGTCAGGAGAGGTGACGAATCATTCTCTTGATTTGTGGTATTTCGCCTGTCTTCCATGTTATTCTCCTTTTCTTTTGAATAGAAGAAAGGGCGGAATCAAGACTTTGTCTCAACTCCGCCCTGTTGCTAGAGGGGGGTGCAGTCCCATGAAGCGTAGAATACCCCGGTATCGAGATAGGTCTGCCGCTGGGACCTGTTGAGAGCGTCTCTGGTGTCCCGGAACCAGACTTCTGGTAATGAGCCGTAGAGCTTCTCGTAGGT
Organism: uncultured Candidatus Saccharibacteria bacterium; assembly: GCA_964650645.1. GTDB lineage: Bacteria > Patescibacteriota > Minisyncoccia > Phycocordibacterales > SBAW01 > GWA1-54-10. The sequence goes on along the minus strand of CAZYUH010000001.1, from coordinate 42,309 downwards.
TCTTGTCCAGTCGACCTCGCCCTTGCCTTGGGCGTGTTCGTGACGGATAGTGTGTCCTACCGTATTCTGGCAGAACTCGTTGTACTCGTCCGGCTGTTCAAGGAGTCGATGCCATTCGGTGTCCACGGGACAAGCGGGCATGAATGCTTGCTTGCCTGTTTCCCGCTTGTGCGCCTGCGCCACTACAAGGAAACGCCCGAGTTCTCGCGAAAGAGAGCTCATTTCAGCTGTCTGGACCACGCCAATCTCCTTTTTTGTTAAAGAACTTTGGATTAAAGGAAACCTCCATGGCCCCTTTTCCAATGGATATAATGCCACGGTATAATTTTTACGCAAGCCACGCCTAAAAGTACCTGTCAGGCGTTAGCGCTCCGCTGCGCGCATTGCTGTATATCCACCCAGGGTCTGCTGCAGAGAGGCATCGACGTTTGCTTTTGTCCCTGCCTCGCAGCCGCGCCGGTGCGCGGCAACGCTCCGGCTCGCACACGTGTGCGAAAAAGCAAAGCGGTTTGCTTTTTCGACCTTGTGGTCACAAATGCCGTTTTTGCCGCCGCAAAATGGTTTCGCGATCCCGTCGCGCGGTTTTGCAAGTGCAAAACATCGCTGCGGTCCGCACAGTGCAGAAAATCCCGCTCAAGCGGGATTGTTCTGCCTGCTGTGCGCGGTATAGGACTCGAACCTATGACCCTCCCCACGTCAAGGGGATGCTCTACCAACTGAGCTAACCGCGCATCCAAACGCGGTTAGAATAGCAAAAAACCAGCCGATTGTCAGCTCAGGCCATCGGGGCCGGCTCGATAATGCCGAAGATGTTGCCCTCGGTGTCCTTGTAGTAGCGGACCTTCCCGACGCCGGCCACGTCCATTTTCTCGGTCTGGGGCCTGCCGCCCGCCGCGTCGATCTTCGCCATCGCCTCGTCAATATTAGCGACGCTGATTATCGCCGTGTAGGCGTTGGGGCTCTGGCCGTCCGCGGGCAGGGGAGCGTTGCGCTTCATGAGCCCGCCGTTTATGCCGACGTCCTCCATCCTGACGCCCTTGGCCATGTCGTCGGGGCCGGGGCCGGTCACGATGACGCGGTAGCCGCCGTACGCCTCGCCCATGGCCTGGAACGTCCAGCCGAAGGCCGACTCGTAGAACTTCTGTGCCCTGTCCAGGTCATCGGCCATTATCTCGAAATGCACGACTCGGTTCATATGTGTTCGGCTAGCGGGTAATGATTCCAGTATAGCAAACCGCCCCCCAGGTACTATGCTTTTTTGCATTATTGTGGTATAGATAAAAAGGAACCTAACAAGGGAGTGTTCATGGAATATGCAGAAACGGCAGGACTTTCGGAGCGGCTGGAAGCCACTCCGGGCCTGGAGCCTGCTCGCAGGCGGGTCCGGAAATGCCCGGGCTGGATGAAAAGCCTCGCGGGGCGCCTGAGGGCGGTCCTGGGATGGAATGCCCTCCGCACGAGGGTCCGGAGATACCTGACCTGGCCGCTGTACCTCGCGCGCTACGCGCTCGCTGTGCGGCATTGGGACCAAGTGCGCTCCGTGCGCGAGGCGATACGGCGGCAGTTCTCCCATAAGTGGGTGACCGGTGTCATTGTCGCGGCGAAGCCCCTGAGGGGGGAGAGCCGCGGGGTCCGGCCCTTCTGGCCGCGCTGCGACATCCACTCGGACGCTCCGGTAACCTGGATCGTGTGCCATGAGGACCAGCAGATGCTCATGATGTCGGGGTGGATCGAGGACGGCTGCCTTTTCATACGCCAATTGCAGGGCGCGAAGAAGGTGCGGCTCCACCGCTCCCTGTACATGAAATGGCCGAGGATGCTCGTCGCGGCGTCCCAGGAAGCGGCGCGCGCGTCGAATCTCAAGGAGGTGCGGCTGATGACCTCTGCGAGGTGCCGCGTGACGCTCCCGCCCTCCAGCGCGCAGGTGAAGGAGGTGATCGAGGAGAGGATCCTGGAGACCTACGACCGGACGGCCGAGCGGCTCGGGTTTGCCGAGGAGGGCCGCTGGCACGTGTGGCGCAATCCGGAGTACCGGGCTGCGGAGTGACGCGAGCGCCCCAGCGCTTGCAGGCGGTTTCGGCGTATGCCGGGACCGCCTTTCTTTTTGCCTAAAAGGCGTAAAAATGGTATTTTTCGTCTGTTCTCGTGCGCATACGGAGGAGTGGCTGAGTGGTCGAAGGCACCACACTCGAAATGTGGCGTAGGGGCAACCCTACCGTGAGTTCGAATCTCACCTCCTCCGCCGAGTCCAGGCTTGAAAGGCTTTGAGCCTGGGCCTACGGCCCCATCGTCTAACGGTTAGGACACCGGCTTTTCAAGCCGTCAATCCGGGTTCGATTCCCGGTGGGGTCACCAGACCGAAAACGCGCACTGCTGCGCGTTTTTGCGTACTGGTGACGGCCGCAGCGTTGCCCTGCACTGGCAGGGCCGCGAGGCGGGGTCGCGAGCGGATTCTGCGACGGCAGAATTCGACTTGTGACCAGGCTGACGGCCGGAGGCATGTTTTGCGAGCACGCAAAACAGCCGAGGCGGGGCCTGCGGAAATCCAATCGTGACGGCGATTGGATTATCTGTGGGCCAGGCTGATGGGCTGAAATACTAGAACACAAAAGTTGTATTATGTTTGGGTCTGGCCCCATTTCCAGTGTAGTACGGTATTTTCCAAGGTGTTCCATTCTAGGTGCAATGGGTTCATGATGAAGGTATGGAAGTAAAAAGTATTGGCATTATTGGGTTTGGCGACTTCGGGCAGTTTCTTTTTTCGCTTGCAAGAGAGCGATTTCCGCATGTCCCTCTGAAAGTATTCTCGTCTCGCAAAGAGGCAGACGGTAAAGACTTTTTCGCGTTTGAGGACGTGTGCAAAACCGACCTGTTATTGGTGTGCGTACCTATATCTGCTTTTGAGGAGACGATAGAAAAAGCACTCCAGCTGCTAGGGGCGAATACTATTGTTTGTGATGTTGCTACGGTAAAAACTCACACAGTTTCGGTATTGAAAGAAAAAGGAGTTCCAAACTACATTGCGACTCATCCGATGTTTGGCCCGTATAGTTATGCCAAGCATGGCAACTCGCTTAAAGACTTGCGCATAGTCGTGTGTCACTCGTCTTTGTCTGAAGATAGTATGGGCGGCGTATTAAACTTTTTACGACAAGCAGAGTTAAAAGTTTTGGAACTTACAACAGACGACCATGACCGCTTGGTAGCCGAAACTTTGTTCCTGACCCACTTGGTGGGGCAAACGGTCAAAAAGGGAAGATTTGAGCGTACAGCTGTGGATACAGTTTCTTTTGGTTTTTTGATGGACGCGGTAGAAAGTGTGGCGCATGACGACGCGCTGTTCCGCGATGTATACAAATACAATCCGTACTGTAAGGAGGTGCTTGCTCGGTTTGAGAAGGCAGAGGGGGACATAAAAGCCACCCTTAACCCCGTTTCTAATCCCTAATGGCAGTACTAGTTCTGTTGATCCTCTAGGTCCCGCCCAAAGAGGAGCCAGCCGTTAAGCTCTCCTATAAGCTGGTTCCAATTTTCTCCCACTTGGGTCGGACTATCGAAAGCCGCTACCCCCGGTACTCCAAAATATCCCCGGGCTGGCACTCGAGCGCGCGGCAGACAATAAAAATACCCGCCAGGCCGTGCGGCGCTGGCGGGCGGGGGTTAGGCGGGCTTGACGAAATCGGGGTCGTAGACCGCGTTCGAGGTCGGATGCCGCACTACGAGGCCTCCTCTTTCATTGATTTGGACGGCGTCCCCGACGCGTCCTCCTGCAATGACCCTTTTTCCCAAGAAAACTCGCGCTTTTTCCGTTTTCTCCTCTATCTGCTGTTTCGTAAGGCCTTTCTTGTGCCGCCGCCGGGCGGGCCGCGCAAAGCTTGCGGCGAAAGGGTCGTTGCCGCGCTTGCCGGTTCGCATGCGGTTCTGCCTGCGGTGCTCTTCGAAGTCCTCGTCGTCAACTATCATGGGCCTCTCCGTTGTTCCGCTCTTGTTGTAGCACGGGGCGGGAAGTTTGTGTACCCCGCGCGGGCCAGGGCCTAGGGCCTCTCCGCGTCCTCGCTCGACTCGATGAGTATGAGGCCCTTTTCGGCGGCGCTCTGCGCCTCCCTCCAGTCGGGCAGGGAAGCGCCGCGCCGCGCCGCGCTTTCAATGCCGCTTTGGTAGCGCCCGTTCGCCTCTTTAAGCAGGGCGGCGGCCTGCGCGCGCGCGTCCTCGTCCTCGCCGGCGGCGCGCGCGCGTTCGGCGAGCCTCGCTTCTAGCGCGCGGATGGAGGAGGAGGCCGCGTCCATGAGCGCTGCCGCGTACTGCGCGGACGCTTCGGCGGGCGCATCCTCGAACTGCTGTTCGATATCCTCGCTGGTGTCCTCGGCCTGCTCGCCCTGCTCTTCGACGGTATCAATGAGCCCGTCCAGGACGGTCGATGAGGCGGCAGCGTCGTCGGCCGCCGACGACAGGACTTCCTTGTGGCCTTCAAGCAGGGTTTCCAGGTCCGAGCTGGCGTCGAGCGCGTCGGAGATGTTCCCTTCCTTCGCCGCGTCCGAGGCGATTTTGCGTACCTTTGAGGAGGACTCGGTTATCTTCTCGGAAAGTACCGCAACCGAGGCGCCATCGAGCTTCTTCCGGTCAAGAAGCGTTTCCGCCTCGTCGAGCCGCCGCTCGACAAGGGCGATATGCGCATCGTCCTGCTCAACGCCCGCCAGGGGCGCCAGCTGGACGGCAATGGGCTCGATGACGCCGGTCTTTACGGGATACAGGAAATCCCGGGGTAGGGAGCCCTCGGCCGCGTAGGCCGTGCCTCCGAGCATGAGGAAGATGAGCAGGGAATACGCGGCCGGAGAATGCAGAAGCCGGAAGAAATAGGGCGAGCGAGCGGCGCGCGGCTCCCGCGCCGGATGGGCGTTCGCGTACCGCAGGAACCCGCGCAGCATGTCCGCGCGCTCGCTGTCCGACAATCGCGCCGGCGGTGGTATGTTGTCGTTCTTGTCATTCATGGTCTTTGTAGTGCTTCCTTAGCTTCTCCAGCGCCCTGTGCACCTGCACCCCCGCCGCCCCCTCGCTCTTGCCCATCGCCTCGCCGATTTCCCGCAGGGAAAGCCCGTCGACGTACCGCAGCATGAGCGCTTCGCGGTAGTCGCCCGGCAGGTTCTCGAGCCGGCGCATGGCGAGCTTGGCCTCGGCGCCCTCTTCGGGCGACATGCCGTCGCTTTGGAACTCGAACGCTCCCTCCTCCATGAGGAGGTCGAGCGATACGACCGGCTTGCGGCCGCGCAATTCGTTCTTGAAGAGGTTGCTTGCGGTCGTGTACAGGAACGGCTTCATGGCCTGTATCTGCCCGCCCTTGCGCGCATAGTCCCACGCCCGCGTGAAGGTCTCCTGTGCCAGCTCCTTGGCCTTGTCGCGGTCGTTGAGCCGGAAGAAGAAATAGCGGAATAGGGGCTCGATGAGCTCTATGTGCGCCGCTTCGAAGGCTTTCGAAAGGGCCTCGTGCCTCTGCATATAGGGATACACTACCGCCCTTTTCTTTACAGGTACAGGCGCGGGGGAAGGGGGGTGTAAAGCATTCCCGGCCCCCGTGTCTGTGTAGGTATGCCGCCTCTTTTGGGGCCGCGACATTATCAGCGTGCGGATTACAAGATTACGAAACAGCATCATGACTACCATACAGGCAACCAAGCGCTTCGCGGCGCTCGCGGGAGGCATAGCGCTCACGCTCGCGCTCACGGGAGCGATAGCGATTATCCCGGCGCAGGCCGCAGGCCTTTCGGCCTCGCAGGTCCAGGCAATCGTATCCCTGCTCGCATCGTTCGGTGCTGACCAGGCTACGATAAGCAACGTTACCGCGGCCCTCAACGGCCAGGCAACGACGGGCACTGGCTCCACCGGCGGTTCCACCACCGGCGGCACCTGCCCGGTCCTTACCCGCTCCCTTCAGTTGGGCTCCACTGGCGCGGACGTCCTGTCCCTCCAGCAGTTCCTCAACGCTAACGCAAGCACCCGCGTATCGGTATCCGGCGCAGGCTCTCCCGGCATGGAGACCACCTACTTCGGCCCTGCTACCCAGGCTGCAGTCGTCAAGTTCCAGGCCGCTAACAACGTCTCCGCAATCGGCGTAGTCGGTCCGGCCACCCGCGCCGCTATCGCAGCGGTCTGCGGCACGACCGGCGGAAATACTAACGGCGGAAATACAGGCGGCTCGGCCGTCCTCAAGGGCGGCGAAGCCGATCTGCGCTCGTTCGACCTCATTGCGGGCGACGATCTGCGCGAGGGCGACTCTAACAAGGAAATCGCCATTGCTCGCTTCGACGTAAAGGGCGGCGATGTCCAGGTGCAGCGCGTGACGATAGAGATGACCGCGCAGAGCACGGGCGGCTCCGCCAGCGCTCTTCCGTGGAAGTTCATCGACAGGCTCTCGGTGTACAGCGACGGCAAGAAGGCCGGCTCCGTGGATGTGAGCTCCAAGTCCGATTGGGACAAGAGCGGAAGCACGTACTCGGTCGACATCCCCGTCGACGCGATTATCCGCCAGGGCGGCCGCGCCGAGCTCTCGGTGCGCGCCGACGCGCAGAACACCATAGACTCGACCGACCGCGCGCAGTCCTTCAAGGTGGCGATACCCGACAGGGGCATCCGCGCCGTGGACGCCAAGGGCATCCAGCAGTACGCGGGCCGCGACAGCGACATGGTCACGCTCAGCTTCGATGAGGCGCAGAGCGGCACCCTGACCCTGCGCAAGACGGGCGACAGCCCCGAGGCGGGCGTGCTGGTCGTCGATTCGTCGAAGACCTCCGATACCTTCTCGGTGCTCGGCTTCGAGCTGCGCAACCGCGACAGCGCCGATGCGGAGATAAACGGCATCACGGTCGAGGTGGGAACCTCGTCGGTCTCCGGCAGCCCGGCTAAGGATATCCGCACCATTATCCGCAAGGCCACGCTCAAGACCGGCTCCAAGAGCTTCTCGGGCACGATAAAGGCCGACAACACCATAGAGTTCGGGAATCTGCGCGGCCTCGTGGTGCGCGGCGACTCGACCGCCGAGTTCGAGCTGTCCGTAGAGCTCTTCGGCCAGAACGGGCGCTACGCGGCGGGCGGCGAAACGCTCTCGTTCTCGGTAAGCGACGCCGGCATCGACGCCGAGGGCGAGGATACCGGCGACGCATCCAGCGTGTCGGGCTCGGCGCGCGGCGACGTGCAGGCGCTCGTCCTTGACGCGGGCATCACTGTGGCGGGCTCGACGATGAGCGCTTCCGCTACCGAGGCGCAGAACGCGTCCGACAGCTACGGCACCTTCACTCTCAAGTTCAAGGTGACCGCGATGGGCAACGACGTCTACATTCCGAAGACAGTCGAGGCGCTCGCATCGTCGGATACGCCGAACGCGAACACGGGCGTGGTGGTCCTGACCGACCTCGATGCGCCCACCGCTTCGGCCGGCGTCACCGCGTCGCTGACCTCGACGGCGGCATCCAGCAACGCCGACTACTACGTCGTGCGCGAGGGCCGCACCGAGACCTTCACTGTCAGCGTGCGCATCGACCCTTCCGCGACCGGCTTCTACAGGGTAGGCATCGACCGCATCCGCTTCTCGACCGAGAACTCCGGCTTCGCGGGCATCCAGACCCTCGACATAAACCAGTCGCAGTCGCAGTTCCACACGGACCCGGTAAGCATCAGCAACTAGCGCTCAAAGAGCGCGCGGGTTCGAGGCGAAAGCCGCCCTCACGGGCGGCTTTCGCCGTGCCCCGCCGCTCCATGCTTCCGCCTCCCGCGCCGGGGTGTTCATAGCCGCGGTAACAAAACGCGCTTTCGAGCGTTACTATTACCGTATGCAAAGGCAATTGAAGCTCGGCGCAATAGCCGTACTCGCGCTCGCGGCGATAGTGGCGCTCGGGGCGCTCGATAGGCCCGCTCCCGACGCGGCTGTCTCGAACAACGAAGACATTGCTATCCGCTCGGTCGTAACCGCGCTGGGCGCGCATATGAAAAACGTGTCACTCCTTTCGCCCACGGCCGCCAACGATATGCAGGCGCAGTATGGCCCGTATGTCACTCCGGAACTTTTGGCGCAGTGGCAGGCAGACCCTGCCGCCGCGCCCGGGCGCGCAACCAGCAGCCCGTGGCCCGACCGCATCGAGATAACCGACGTGTCCTACAAAGAGGTATCCGCTACGGTGCGGGGGAATGTCGTGGAGGTCGCGAACTCGGACGTGCCCGGCGCGTTCGCGTCCATGCATCCGGTCTCTATCGGCCTTGAGAAGCGCGGCAATGCCTGGCTCGTCTCAAGCTGGAGCAGGGATGCGATGCATGAGCCGCCCGAGCGGGTGAGCGTCGTCGGGTACTGGGAATGCCTGCCGCACAAGGACACGGGCGGCCCGCAGACCGAGGAATGCGCGCTCGGAATCGCCATCGACCAGAGCGACGGGCATTACGCCGTAAATACCGCGCTCATGGCGGCGCAGACGGACGGCTTCCGGACGGGCGAGCGCGTGAGGGTGACGGGCCCGCTCGTGCCGCCCGAACCGGCTAGCCGGTACGACACGGACGGCACCATATGGGCCACGTCTATCGAGCGGCTGTAACATTGGTATACTGGGCCTATGCTACGGAAGCATTGGGACATAGCGGTACTGCTCGCATTCGCGCTCGCGGCGGCCTGGACCATCGCCGGCGCGGGTGGCTCGCCTGCGCCTGCGGCGCGGGACGGCGCGTACCAGTGGCGCTTCACCGAATGGGGAACGGCCGCGAAGCCGCAGACCAGGGTCGTCTTGGTGGCGGACGGCACGAGCCACGACGCGGGCACGTATGACGGCTCGTGCGCCGTGCAGGCCGGCGATTACCTCGAATACGAAGCGTCCAGGGTGGTGTGCTGGCACCCCGGCGGCGGCCACGAAGTGGGCGTGTTCGAGGAGCCGGGCCAGGTCGTCGTGCGCGTGGGCGACATAGACGAGGGTGCCTCGGGCGTCGAGGGCTTCCGCGGCAACTTTACCCTGCTCAAGAGAATCCGATGAAGAACTATTCGCCCTGGCTCTACCAGCTCGACCACGACCGCGATTCAAGGAGACTGCGCGGGGATATCGAGACCGACGTGGCCGTGGTGGGCGCGGGCATTGCAGGCATCGCGACGGCCTTCTTTGCGCTGAAATACACCGACAAGAAGGTGGCCGTGTTCGAGCGCCACAAGATGGCGCACGGCGCCACCGGGCACAACGCGGGGCAGATTACGAGCTATTTCGAGCGCGGATTCGCCGGGCTCGTGGGGGAGTTCGGCCTGGAAATGGCCGCCGCGGGGCAGAGGGCCGTCGAGGAGGATGCCTGGGCGCTTCTGGACGAGATGTACACGCAGGCCGGGTTGTCCATCCCGCTCTCCCGGTTCGTGGGCCACGCGGGGATAAGCGGCGAGCGCAGGGTGCTCGCGCATCTGGAGGGCAACCGCCTGCGCCGCGAAGCCGGGCTCGCGCTCGAGCGCCTGCGCGTCGCGGATACGGCGCCGTTTTTATCCGGCATACCGGAGAAATACGCCGGTCTTTACGAGGTCGTCCCGCGCGCGGAAGTGCTCGCGGCGCTCGAAACCCCGTCAGGCGAGTACGTGGCGGCGCTGTCATCGCAGAAGGGGTGCGTAAACAGCGCGCTGTTGTGCCAGGAAGTCCTGGCATACCTCAACCGCGCCTACCCCGAGCGCTTCGCGCTCTACGAGCATGCGCCCATAGGGAAAATCGTCCTGCGCGACGGCAATGCGCTCCTGGACGCGCACGAGCACACCGTCAGCGCGCGCCGAGTCGTGCTGTGCACCAACGGGTTCGAGGATTTCACGATAATAAACGAGAACGGGCTCGAGCTCGACGGGCGCTTCCACGCCAACGTGCGCGGCAACGTAGGATACATGTCGGGCTACATGGAAAAGCTGGACAAGCCGCCCGCGGCCATGAGCTATTACCCGACCGACACCGCGGCAGAGCTCGAGCCGTACTTCTACCTTACGCGCCGCCCTTACGAGTACGAGAAGGGCTCCCAGCACAACCTCGTGTCGGTAGGAGGGCCCGAGGTGAAGCTCGGCGAGGACGTTCCGTACGCGCGCGAGTCGGACCTGCCCGACGAGCGCATCGGCGAGATAGACGAGTTCCTGAGCAGGACGTACGAGCCCGACCCGAACCGCGCGATAGAATACGCGTTCACCTGGCACGGGCTCATGGGCTACACCAGGAACGGCGTGCGCATGGCGGGGCCCGAGCCGCAGAACCCGGTCCTGCTGTACAACCTGGGGTGCAACGGGGTGGGCATACTGCCGTCGGCGCTGGGCGGGCGCATCATCGCCCGGCATCTGGCAGGCGAGAAGGTTGAGCGCTCGATATTCGACGTGCCCGCGCGCTAGCTTACCCGCGCGACTGTATGAAAAGGTAGATGTCCTCGAGCGCCTTCACGGCGTCGCCCGCGGCGATATTGTTCTGGTGGTACAGGCCGTCGGTGCAGTCGCCGGCCGCCCACACTCCGAAAAACGGCTCATCCGCTTCGTTGGGTGAAAACGCGCGCTGGGTGCGCGGGTCCACTTTTATATGGTTGAACTCGTCCATGGCAACGAGGCCCTGCACGAGGCCGGTCGCGGGCAGTGCGCCTATTTCCACGAAAATGCCGCCCGCCGGGAGGTCGCGCTCTTCGCCTGTTTTCGCGTTCTTCACCTTCAGGCTCTTGACGAACATCTCGCCGTGGACGGAAACGGGCACCGTGTCGGTGAGGATGGCCATGTTGGGGTGCGCCCTGACCGCTTCGACGGTCTTGGCGTCGGCGCGGTCGAACGCGTCGCGGCGGTTAAGCAGGGTGACCGACTTGGCGTAGGCCAGGAGCTGGGCCGCCGTCTCGAACCCGGCGTTGCCCGCGCCTATGACCACCGTGTCCTGCCCGGCGAACAAGGGGCCGTCGCAGGAAGCGCAGTACACGATGCCCTTGTTCTCGAACTCGGCCGCGCCGGGCACGTTAAGCCGGCGCCGCGAGCCGCCGGTCGCGATGAGCACCGTCTTCGCCTCATAGCTCCCGCTCCCGGTCGTTATCGAGAATCCGCTCGCAGAGCGCGCCACCTTTTCCGCGCGCTCGCCGGCCCTCAGCGTCACGACGTCGGAGGCGTACTCGCGCAGGTGCGCTTCGAGCGCTTTCGCCAGCTCGGGGCCCGGGATGTGCGGCGTGCCAATCCAGTTCTGGATGTCCAGGGAGTCGGTGGACTGCCCGCCGAAGGTTTCGGCGATGAACACGGTCCTGAGGCGCTTGCGCGCGGCGTACACGCCGGCGGCGACGCCCGCCGGGCCGCCGCCGATGATTGCCAAGTCGTACATACGCCCAGTGTAGCGTCTTATGCACTTGCTGCCTAGGGGAGGCGGACGGTACTATGGCGGCAGAAGCCCTTCCACCAAGCAGCAGAACGGAGTCGTTTGATGAATAGCATCGAGCAGGGCCGCTGGTCCAGGATCCAGGACAGGCTGCGGAAAAGCGTCGGCCAGGACGCCTATGAGAACTGGCTTATGAGCCTCAAGCTTGTCGGCATGCAGGACGAGAGCGCCGTGCTATCGGTGCCGACTGTGTTCCTCCAGAGGCGGATACAGGCGAAGTACGCCGCTTGCATCCTGTCCTCCTTCCAGGCCGAAGCGCCGGGCGTGCGCCGCATCGGTATTTCCGTGCGGGCGCTCCCGCTGGTCGGGTTCGAGCCGCGCGCGCCGAAGGATGCGCGGGCGCCGGCGGAAAAGCCGGCGCGGGATCCGGTTGCGGCTCCGGCTCCCGCGCCGCCCCGGGAAGAGCCGTACGCGTGCACCTATCCGCGCCTCCCCAAGCGCGCGGGCGTCGATGACGTGGTGCGCGCCGTGGCCAGGCGTTACGGTGTGCCGGTGTCCGTGCTGAAGTCGTCCGCCCGCACGAGGGATATCGTGGGGCCCCGGCAGGTCGGCATGTACCTGGCGCGGAAGATAACGAAGAAATCCTTCTTCGAGATCGGGAAGCACTTCGGCGGCAGGGACCATGCTTCGGTCCTCAACGGCGTAAAGAGGATAGAGCGGGCCGTCGGAGAGGGAAGCGGCGCGCCTCCCGCGAGCCTGCGCTGCGCCCGCGTCGAATTCGACCCTAAGCTAAAGGAGGAGGTCGAATCCCTCGAGCGCGAGCTTCTCAATCTTCCCGGATAGGCGCAAGACAAAGGCCCCGCCGTTAGGCGGGGCCTTATTTTCGCTTATTTTATCTTGGGGCGGCGCAGGAAGCTCGGTACCGCGCCCCACTCGTCGTCGTCCTCGTCCACTTTTATCTTGATGGGCTCGGGGGCGGACGGCGGGGTTACCTTGGGCTCTTCCTTCTGCTCGCGCGGGGCGGGAGGGGTCGGCGCGTTGAAGATCTTCCCGACGGCACCCAGCGGCGGGACGTCGGCCTCCTTCTCCTCCTTGGCGGACTCGCGGCCGAATGCGGTGAACAGCGGCGTGCCGCGCTGCGACGCGGCGGATGAGGCGCCAAGAGGGACGCCCAGGGCGGGGAAGCCGGTCGCGATGACCGTGACGCGCACTTCGCCCTTCTTGAGCTTGTCGTCGCGCACCGCGCCGAAGATGATCTTGGCGTTCGGGTCGACCGACTCGGTGATTATCTTGGCCGCCTCGTGGACCTCGAGCATGCCCAGGTCGTCGCCGCCTGCGATGGCGAACAGCACGCCCTTGGCGCCGTTTATGGAAAGCTCGAGGAGCGGCGAGGAGACGGCCGCCTTGGCTGCGACCGCCGCGCGGTTCTCGCCCGAGGCAAGCCCGATGCCCATGAGCGCCGACCCGGAGTTCTCCATGACGGCGCGCACGTCGGCGAAGTCGACGTTGATGATGCCCGGGTTGGTGATGAGGTCGGAGATGCCCTCGACGGCCTGCTTCAAGACGTCGTCGCACTGCGCGAAGGCCTGCTTGAGCGTCGTGTCCTTCGCTACCGTGGCGAGGAGGCGGTCGTTGGGGATGACGATGAGCGCGTCCACTTCCTTGCGAAGCTCGTCGAGGCCGCCGTCGGCGAGGCGCATGCGGGCCTGGCCCTCGAACGCGAAGGGCTTGGTGACGACCGCGACGGTGAGCGCGCCCATCTCCTTGGCAGTGCGCGCCACCACGGGTGCTGCGCCGGTGCCGGTGCCGCCGCCCATGCCGCCCGCGATGAAGACCATGTCGGAGCCCTTTATGGCCTGCTGTATCTCCTCCTTGGTCTCTTCCGAGGCGCGCTTGCCGAGCTCGGGGTTCATGCCGGCGCCCAGGCCGCGCGTGAGGTTCTTGCCGATGTGGATCTTCTTCTTGGCGAGGGAGTGGTGCAGGTCCTGCGCGTCGGTGTTTATCGTGATGAAGTCGACGCCGCGCACCTTCTCCTCGACCATGTGGTTGACCGCGTTCTTGCCGGAGCCGCCCACGCCGATGACCCTGATGCGCGCGAATGCCTCGATTTCGGGATGTACTTGTGCCATAGGTTAGAGATGGTTGATTTAGCGCTTGTCCGTAGCCCTACAACTCTACTTAATAGGGAAAGCCTTGGCAACTTTGACAAAACGACCCGCTCCGTGCTGGGGTGTTCCGGACGCGCCCGCACTGCGCATGCAGAAGAAAAGCGCCGCGGTCCCGGAGGGGACTGCGGCGCTTGTGCGCCATGAAGCGGGTCAGCGCCCCGCTTCTGCGGCCGTGTAGGCTTTTTTAGCCGCTTTGTTGTACGCTTCAACCAGCTTGCCGGCCGCCGCGTCGTAAGCATCCAGCGCCGCCCGGTCGGCGCTCGCGTAGGCGTCGTACGCGGCCTGTACGGCCTTTTCATAGGCCGCGCGCTTTGCCGCCCTCATGAATCCGCTGTCCTGCGCGGATCCGCCCGCGGCGCCGGCATCCGGCGCCTCCAGGTAGAACGGGTAGCGCGCATACAGCTTTGCGCGCTCCTTTTTCTGGGTCTCGAGAAAGGCGCGGAAGGCCGTGCCCTTTGCTTTGCCATACGTCTCCCATTCTTTCTTAAGCGCCTTCCCGCACTCCTCCCACGTAAGCGCCTTTGCCGCGGCGCGGCGCGCGGACTGCGGCGCGGGCTTGTGGCCGGCGTTCGCGACGGTCGAGAAGACGACCGCGAGCACCATTGCCGCGGCGATACAGTATCGAATCATCAGTTGCCCCTTTGCGGAATAAAAAAAGGAAGGAGCGGCATGCTCCTCCCGTACTCGTACTTTTTTAATTATACACCCAAACGCATTAAATGTCAACTACCCTGGGCAAGGGCATGCGCCCGGGGCCTATGGCAGGAATTTCTTGAACCACTTCCATGCGCTCCGGAGCATCTCGATGAACGTGCTCGTTTCGCGCACCTCGAGCTCGCCCCCTTCGCTGAAGCCCCACACGGTAAGCCCGTACGCGACCGCCCACGAGGAATCGCGCAGCTGCATCTTCGCCGCGGCGCCCTCGGCGAGGCTGGCGATGCGCGACGGGAGCCGCAGGACCGCCTTGGCGAGGTCGGCCACGGTATGTATGGCGCTGCCGCCGCCCGTGAGGATGATGCCCGCGGGCAGGAGCTCGTCCTTGCCGATCTTCTTCAGGTGCGCCTCGATGAGCTTGAACATGTCCTGGACGCGCCGGGCGATGAGGTCCTCCACCTTCTTCTTGGGGTACGAGGAGTTGAGTACCGCGCCGGACTTGAGGCCCTCGGCCTCTTCGGGGCTGATGCGCAGGCCCAAAGCCAGGTCGTTGGTGATGTCGGACGCGCCGACGGGGAACACCTTTATGGAGGTGGGCGTGTTGTCCTCGAACACGATTATGGAAAGCGTCTCGGCGCCGATGTTGGCGAGCACGCAGCCCACGCGCTTCTGGAGCTTCGAGAGCGCGATGAACGACGCGGCGAGCGGCGCCGCCACCACGTCCTCGACCTCGAGCCCGGCGTCCTCGACGGCCGTAACGAGGTCGTGCACGTGGCGCTCCTGGCAGGTGATGAACAGCGTCTCGACCGCGAGGCGCACGCCCTTGAGCCCCGAGGCCGAGCGGCCCATGACGCGCACGCCGTCCACCGAGAGCCTGAGCGGTATGGTGTGGAGAATCTTGCGGTTGAGCGTGGTAGCGGGCGGGAGCGCCTGCTCCGAGGCCTTTATGGCGCGCGGCAGGTCGCGCTCGGTTATCTGGCTGTCGCCGCGCTCGACGACGGTCTCGCCGCGCGAGAACGCCTCGTCGAGCCCGACGCCGCCGACCGAGAGATAGCAGCGCTTCACCTTGATGCGCGCGGCCTTGGAGGCCTGCAGGACGGCGGCCTGCACCGAGCGCGACACTTCGGGGACGGACACGATGTAGCCCTGGCGCACGCCGCGCGACTCGGCGTAGCCGGTGCCCAGTATGCGCGGCGGCTGGCGCGGGTCGTCGGCGCGCTCGGCGATGACTACCTTGACGTGGTATGTGCCGATGTCTATGCCGGTGACGATGTTATTCATGCGCGCGAAGGCCGAATCGCTTCATGATCCGGTGTTCCTCACGCTCCATTGTAGCACCATGCGCGCGCCCCTTGAGGTGCAGGCATCCGTGGATAAAGAGGTACGCGGGCGTGAACGGCGCCGCGGCGCTCGGGCAGATGAGTATCTCGCCGGACTCCTTGGAAAGCGGGAACGAGAGCACGTTGGAGGTCTTCACGCCCGAGATGCGCTCGTAGCGGTACCTCATCGCGCGGCGCATCTCCTTATCGGACAAAAAAACGACCGACAGGTCGTAGTTCGGGCCGAGGATCTCGGCCTGGATCTTCTTGAAAACGGCGGGGATGCGCTGCACCGCGTGTTACCTGCGGCGGAAGCGCTGGCCGGGCACGCGGGCCTCCATCTTGCCGAGCTTGATGAGCTCCTGGACCTTTTCGCGGCGGGCGAGGCGCTTGAGCGCGCCCTTGCGGGTGACGAGCTTGGACTTGGCGCGGGCGTAGTAGCGGCGCTTGCGGGTAGCCTGTATGAGCCCCGTGCCCTGGACGCGCTTGGAGAAGCGGCGGATGAGGCTTATGGTGTTCTCATTATCGTTTTTCTTGACCTCTGCGTTGTTTGCCATGTAGGGGAGAATATACCACGGGCGCCGGCGCCCCGCAACCTCTAGGCGAGGGTCTTTAGGTAGCGCGGCAGCTGGGTCAGCCCCAGGGTGGTCTGGGCGCTGTTGTCGGCGGCGCGCACGATGACCGTGCCGTCCAGGGCCTCGCGCTGGCCCATGATGATGAGGTGGGATACGCCGGCGGCGGAGGCGGCCGAGAGCTGGGGGCTCAATTTGGAGGAGTCGAACGACTGCAGGACGGGGATGCCCGCCTGGCGCAGGATGTCGCTCACTTCAAGCGAGCGCAGCTTGGCCCGCAGGCCCAGCTGGACGAAGTAGACGCGGGGGCGCGCGCCCGGGCCGTCGAGCTGGAAGCTCCCGGGCGCGAGGCCCTTCTTGCGGAAGTAGAGGCTCGCGTGCACGGCGGCGGCGTCCTTGCGGCCCGAGATGCGGCGCACGTGATCGTCGTAGCGCCCGCCGATGGAGCCCACGACGGTGGCGTCCTCTTGCGTGTCTATGGCGAAGGTGATGCGCGGCTCGCGCTCGTCGCCCACGAGGCTGTCGTCGAGCTCGTAGGGGAGCCCGAGGTGCTCCAGGTGCTCGAGCATCTCGCGGAAGTGCGAGCGGCTCTTTTCGGAAAGGAAGTTCATCGCGCGCGGCGCCTGCTCGGCGACCGCGAGGCACGCCTCCTGCGTGCACATGTAGAAGGCCATCGGGTCCTGCAGGGCGCGCTCGCGCCACTCCTCGGGCAGGTTGTGCGCCTGGCGCTTGAGGTAGCTGCCGAGCTCGCGCGCGAAGCGCGCGCGGGAGTCCTTGTCGCCCATGGCGTTGATGCGCACGCGCGTCACGCCGCCGCCCCACTCCGACAGTATCGTGGCGACGGCCTTGAGTATGAGCACTTCGCCCACGCTCTCTTTCGCGCCCGACACCTGCAGGCCGAACTCGCCTATTTCGCGCGACGCGAGCGCCGCGGGCACGTGCAGGGGGCTCGCGCTGGCGTAATAGGCCATGGCAGTGTCGCCGGACGCCGAGCGGTGCGCCAGCGACGCCGACGCGTAGGCGAAGTTATGCGCGGCGCGCTTGTGCACCGACGTGGGCACCAGCTTCTCCACCTCGCGCAGGGGTCTGAAGCCGTAGAAGGAGGCTACGTCCTGGGACAGCTTGAGGAATCCTGTCGGCGAGAGTCGGGATGTGCTCATTACTTATTGATAGGTCGCTTTTCCGGGGAAGAGGCCGGCCTCGGGGACGGGCAGGAGCCGGACGATGGCGCGCCCGATGAGGTTCTTTTCGGGCATGAGCCCCCAGATGCGCGAGTCGGAGCTTTCGGGGCGGTTGTCGCCCATGACGAAGTAGGTGCCCGGCTCCACCTCGTAGGAGGCGTCGCGGCCGTTGCCCAGGTTCTTGACGTACGGCTCGTCGAGCACGGCCGTGGTGCCGTCCGCATGCTGTACTTCAACCTGGCCGTCCTTTATTGCGACCGTCTCTCCCGGCAGGCCGATGATGCGCTTTATGAAGAACTCCGACGGGTCGCGCGGGTAGCGGAATATGACGACGTCGCCGCGCTTGGGCGGCTCGAGGCGGTACGTGAGCTCGTCGACGATGAGGTATTCGCCGTTCTCGAACGTGGGCGACATGCTTTCGCCGGACACGATGAACGGTTGGGCGACGAAGAGGCGCACCGGCAGGACGATGACGGCCGCGACGACGACGAATTTCAGGAGTTCTGTGAAAAAAGAATCACGCTGCTCCTGTGGCATGCATGCATTGTATGCTTCTTGGAAAACAATGCAAGCTTTTCGCGCGTTTCCGCTCGCGCCGTGGTACATTATCGTCATGAGCTGGATACTCGTGGGCCTCGGCAATCCCGATAAGGAGTACGAAGGCACGCGCCACAACATCGGCAAGGACTTCTTAAGCGAATTGAAAGGCTCCCTGCCGAAAAAGGCGAAGATCGCCGAGCTTAATGTGTACATGAACAACTCCGGCGGGCCCATAAAGAAGCTCATAACGAGCAAGAAAGCCGCCGAGAAGCTCGTGGTGCTGCATGACGAGCTTGATTTGCCCCTGGGACGGGTCAAGGTGTCGTTCGGCTCCTCGGCCGGCGGGCACAACGGCGTCAAATCCATAGAAAAGGCGCTCAAGACGAAAGACTACGTGCGCGTGCGCATCGGCATATCGGGCGCCACGCCGTCCGGAAAGCTCAAGCGCCCCGCGCCGGAGAAGCTTGCCGACTTCGTGCTGGCCAAATTCCGCCCGCCCGAGCAAGAAAAGCTCAAGAAGGCCAAAAAGACAGTAGCCGAGGCGCTCGAGCTCATTTTGGAGGACGGCGTGCAGGCCGCGATGACTGAAACTAACGCGAAATAAGAGCGGTTCCAGGAAAAGGAAGGAGTCCTGGCATGAGGCCGTTGGAAGAAATCCGTCTTGCGGACGGCGCCGCGCTGTATCCGCAGCTGCGCTGCATAAGGAAGAAAGGATGCGAGATTGTCCGCCTCTCCAGGCGCCAATCGGAGCTGCTCGAAGCGCTCGCGCTCTGCGCGGGCGCGCTCGTTACGAACAGAATGCTTATTGCGGCGCTGTACGGCCGGCAGGGGCGCCGAGCGGAGCGCGTGACGCTGGTGGCCCTGGTCTGCAGGCTGAAAAGAAAGCTTGAGAGCGCGTTGGAAGGCGTCAGGATCTTCCATGTGCGCAATCACGGATATGTTCTCGCGTGTGAATAAAAAGCCGCCGCGGTACTCCGCGGCGGCTTCTCTTTTCTTTGTGCGGGCCTCAGCGGCTCGCATTGACTATCGAATGCCGCATGGCGTATGGTTTGGTCAGAAAGGAGATGCCCATGAAGAAAGTCCTGATCGTGAAAGGCACGACGAGGTTCGACGTGTACGAGCTGAGGGATATGCTCAGGAGCCGCGGCATAGCGTGCGTTGACTGCCGGTGGGACGAGGTCGGCGGGTTTCCTGATGAGTACGATCTTGCGGTGCATTTCGGCCTTGATGACTGGGAGAAGAATAAGTCCCACTTGTTCCTAAGCACGGTGCGCAGGGCCGTCGGCCCGGACGCCAAGCTTCTCGTCGTCTCCCAATGGGACCGCGTGCTTGTGACCAGGGAGCACCTGAAGGAGAAGTACGGCGCGGAGTACTTCAGCCGGGGCGATTCGCACCTGACCCTGCTCGATACCGTGCTCGGCATGCTGAAAGAAGAAGCAAAAACCGCTCCCTGCTAGGGAGCGGCCTTTGTTTTATGCGCTTTAAGATTACGCCTTCTTCTCTCCAAAGTTCAGCGCCATGCGCATGTCCTTGGGCTCGAACAGCGAGATGGTGAACGGGTAGCGCTTGCCGAGCTCGAGCGCCGCGCGGAGCTTCTCCTCGCTGCCGAACTCCGACACGTGCACGAGGCCGGCGATGCCCTCCTCTATGGACGCCAAAGCGCCATGCTTGTTGAACTTGATG
The DNA here is from genome assembly GCA_964650645.1 of uncultured Candidatus Saccharibacteria bacterium. Classification (GTDB taxonomy): domain Bacteria; phylum Patescibacteriota; class Minisyncoccia; order Phycocordibacterales; family SBAW01; genus GWA1-54-10. The sequence goes on along the minus strand of CAZYUH010000001.1, from coordinate 22,883 downwards.
ACCACGCCCTCCACCTTGTCGCCCTTGCTGTAGCGGCCCTTGGCGGCCTCCCACGGGTTCTCCTTGAGCGCCTTGACGGAGAGGGACACCTTGCCGTCCTTGATGTCGATTATCTTCACCTTCACCTTGTCGCCCACCTTGAAGAAGTGGCGCGGGTCGTCCACGAGGCCCCAGTCTATCTCCGAGATGTGCACGAGGCCCTCGAGGCCCTCCTCGAGCTTCACGAACACGCCGAAGTCCACCATGCCGGTCACGTCGCCCGAGACGGCGTCGCCCACGGCGTAGTTGGCGATGAGTTCCTTCTTCTCCTTGTCGTCGGCGCCCTTCTCGCTGAAGATCAGCTTGCCCTCCTTGGGCTGCGCGCCGATTATCGAGACCGGGAGCTTCTGGCCCACGAGCTTCCTGAGCTCGTCGAGGATGCGGTCCTTGTCGCCGTCGGCCACGCGCGGATAGTGCTCGGCCTTGAGCTGGGAGGCGGGGAGGAAGCCGGCGATGCCCTGCCACTCCATGATGAGGCCGCCCTTGTTGGCCTCCTTTACCGTAAGCTCGAGCATGGTCTTGTTCTTGACCATGTCCTCGGCCTCGGCCCAGGCGGCGGCCTGGCGCGCCTCCTTCAGCGACAGCTCGATGTAGCCGTCCTTCGCGTCGGTCGAGATGACCTTGGCGCTTATCTTGTCGCCCACGTTGGTGCGCTTGATGACCTCGCGCGCGTTCATATACTCGCGGCCGTAGATGACGCCGGTGCCGAACGGGGGCAGGTCGACGTACAGGCGGGCGCGGTCAAGCGAGAGCACGGCGCCCTCTATGATGTCGCCCGGCGCCGGAGGCGTCTGTATCTGGTCGGCGAACATCTGCATCACGGATGCAGGCAAAGACTCCTCTGTGTGGTGATTGTCCATACTATATATGTGGTTGTAGGTCGGGTCCTCCTGCGGAGATTAGTCCCGAGCCGCTAATAAAGGCTAGTTCCTTTATTGAGGGGCAGTATAGCGCATATATATAGTAAAGGAAAGGCCCCGAAAGGATGGCAAAAGGGCCGTATTTTGGTATACTTCGGCCATGGTTATCAGCTTCTTGGGAGGCGAGTGCTTCAAGGTGGCTCAAGGCGACCTTACCCTTGCCATCAACCCCCCCGACAAGCAGTCCTCGCTCGCTTCGGCCAAGTTCGGCGCCGACCTGGCCTTCGTCACCCTCGATCACAAGGACTTCAACGGCACCGAGAACGCCGGCTTCGGCGAGCGCCAGCCGTTCGTCATCTCGGGGCCCGGCGAATACGAGGTGAAGGGGGTCGCGGTGCGCGGCTTCGGCGTTCCTACCGTGTACGACAAGAAGCCCGCCATAAACACCATCTACTCCATCTCGCTCGAGAACATGACCCTGTGCTTCATGGGGGCGCTCGGCTCTCCGGAGCTTCCGTCGGCGGCCAAGGCCGAGCTCGACAACATAGACATCCTGTTCGTGCCGGTGGGCGGGGGCGACGTCCTGGAGCATGCCCAGGCCTACAAGTTGGCGGTCGCGCTCAGTCCAAAGGTCGTCATCCCCATGCACTACGACGACAAGTCGCTCAAGGCGTTCCTCAAGGAGGCGGGCGCGGAGGGGACGAAGGCCGAGGAGAAGCTGACCGTCAAGAAGAAGGATTTGGACGGCAAGCAGTGCGAAGTCGTCGTTTTGGGCGCATAATACAACCGTGAAGAAGTATTTCGACCATATCAATAGCAAGGAGCCCCACGAGCGCCGCCAGCACGCGATGCGCATCGCGAGCGTCGTGACCGCGATGGTGTTCGCGGTGTGGATCACGACGCTCGGATTCAGGCTCGGAGGGGGCGGCGCGCAGGTGGCGCAGGACGGCCTTGGCGAGCCGCTTACCGCCTCCGTCGTCCAGAGCGGGTACAGCGGGCCCAACCAGCTGTACGTCGCCTCGACGACCGGCTTTTAATTAACGTATGGCAGGCAAGGACGAGCACAAGACCAAAGAGCAGGGCGGCACGGGCATAGTGGGCCGCAATATCTCCGCCGAGATGCGCGAGAGCTTCATCGACTACGCGATGTCGGTCATCACCGACCGCGCCCTGCCCGACGTGCGCGACGGGCTCAAGCCCGTGCACCGCCGCATCCTCTACATCATGCACCGCCAGGGGCTCACCCCCGGCGCGCGCTTCCGCAAGTCGGCGACCATCGTCGGAGATGTGCTCGGCAAGTACCACCCGCACGGCGACCAGTCGGTGTACGACGCGATGGTCAAGATGACCCAGGACTTCTCCATGCGCTACCCGCTCATCCTCGGCCAGGGGAACTTCGGTTCCATCGACGGCGACTCGGCGGCGGCCTACCGCTACACCGAGGCCAAGATGTCGCGCATGTCCGAGGCGCTCCTGAGCGATCTCGACAAGGACACGGTGGAGTGGCGCCCCAACTACGACGGCACGCTCAAGGAGCCGACCGTCCTCCCCGCGGGCGTGCCCAACATCCTGCTCAACGGCACGCTCGGCATCGCCGTGGGCATGGCAACGTCCATTCCGCCGCACAACCTGGGCGAGGTGTCGGGCGCTTTGACGCACCTCATCGAGCACCCCGACGCCACGGTGGAGGACCTCATGGAGTTCGTCACCGGCCCCGACTTCCCGACGGGCGCGGTCGCGTTCGACAAGAAGGCGCTTTTGCACGCCTACACCACGGGCAAGGGCGGCGTGGTGGTGCGCGGCAACGCCGAGATAGTCGAGGGCAAGAAGGGCGACTTCTCCATCGTCGTCACGTCCATACCGTACCGCGTCAACAAGGCCGACCTCATCATGCGCATCGCCGACCTGGTGCGCGACAAGAAGATAGAGGGCATACGCGGCCTGCGCGACGAGTCGTCCAAGGACATCCGTGTGGTCATCGAGCTGAAGTCAGGCGCGCACCCGCAGAAGGTGCTCAACTACCTCTACAAGCACACCGCGCTCGAGGACACGTTCCATTTCAACATGGTGGTCCTGGTGGACGGCGTGCCGCAGACCCTCTCGCTTAAGGGAATTTTGGAGGAGTTCATCAAGCACCGCCGCGAGGTCGTGCGCCGCCGCACGCTGTTTGACCTCACCAAGGCGCAGGACCGCGAGCACATATTGCTGGGCCTCGCCAAGGCGCTCGACATAATAGACGAGCTCATCAAGACCATACGCGCGTCCAAGGACGTGCCCGAGGCGCACGCCAACATCGTCAAGAAGTTCAAGTTCAGCGACCTCCAGGCGCAGGCCATCCTCGAGATGCGCCTCTCGCGCCTCGCCAACCTCGAGCGCCAGAAGATCATGGACGAGCTCGCCGAGATACAGGCGCTCATCAAGGAGCTCACCGCGCTCTTGGGCAGCGACAAGAAGATGCTCGCGCTCATCAAGACCGAGATAGTGGCGCTGGCCGAGCGCTTCGGCGACGAGCGCCAGACCAAGGTCATGAAGGGCGCCGCCGGCGTCATCAACGTCGAGGACCTGGTGGCCGACGAGGAGCAGGTCCTGGTCCTGACCCAGGGCGGCTACGTGAAGCGCACCAACCCCGAGGAGTATAGAAAGCAGAAGCGCGGCGGCGTGGGCGTCATCGATCTGGATACGAAAGAAGAGGACTTCGTCACGACGTTCCTCACGACTTCGACGCACAGCGACCTCCTGTTCTTTACCGACGTGGGCAAGGCCTACCAGCTGAAGTTCTACGAGATCCCGGAGGGCAAGCGCTCCACCAAGGGCAAGGCGATAGTCAACTTCCTCCAGCTTTCCGATGCTGAGCGCGTCTCGAGCGTATTGCCCATGCGCAAGCTCCAGAAGGAGGGCGAGAAGTTCCTGTACATGATCACCAAGCAGGGCGTCGCCAAGAAGGTGGACGCGACGGCCTTCCACGACGTGCGCCGCTCGGGCCTCATCGCCATGAAGCTCCAGAAGGGCGACGAGCTCATCGCGGCATTGCTTGTTGAGAAGGGCGACGAGATATTCCTCTCGACCGCCAAGGGACAGAGCATCCGCTTTAAGGAGTCCGACATCCGCGCCATGGGCCGGGGTGCTGGCGGCGTGCGCGGCATGAAGCTCGGTGCCGGCGACACGCTGGTGGGCGCCGACGTCATAAAGAAAGGCATGAAGAACCTGGAGGTGCTGGTGGTGTCCAAGAACGGCTACGGCAAGACCACGAGCGTTGACGAGTACAAGAACCAGAACCGCGGCGGCTCGGGCATCAAGACCATAAACACCACGCCGAAGACCGGCCCGCTCATCGCCGCCAAGGTGGTTTCAAAGGAAGAGGGCGTCGGCGAGGACGAGATAGTCGTCGTTTCCAAGAAGGGCCAGGTCATCCGCACCGAGCTCAAGGAAATCCCGAGCCTCTCGCGCAGCACCCAGGGCGTGCGCGTCATGAAGCTCCGCGACGGTGATGCTATCGCAAGCTTCGTGTGCTTATAGTAGGATTTTTTGACATATGTCAGATTTAATTTCGGGCTTGGGTAATCTTTTTTCTCCCAATTTTGGTCTATTGCTCGCTGTAGCTGCAGGATTTACAGCTTACTTCCAATGGCAAAAAGTCAAAGAAGAAGGCAGGGCGTATAGGCAGCAACTTATTACCTTGCTTCATCATGCAGAAGCTATCAAAGACTCGCTTGCGTCGATAGGACAATCTTCCCGGAATGGTAAATTTAGCTCAGCTAATGACGTTGCTGCAGCAGTTGAATCTATAGAAAAAAATGCTGAAGCGTTGTTCCTGGGATTGATTGAAACAAAGGTTGGCGGCACTTCCATCAAAGACGAGCTCGATGAAAAATACAAAGAGTGGGCGGATTTGGAACTCGAATATAAAATGATGGTGAAAAAAGATTTGGTAAAAAACTATAAATTTTCAACACAGGCAAACCATCTCCAGAGACAAGAGCAAACAACCAATAATTTAAAATCCGTGGCGTAATTCTGCAGCTGGCCTGCGGGCCGGCTTTTTGGTAGGCTCGGGGCGGAGAAGCATAGCCTTAGGAGCGCAACATGCTGCCCAGTTCGTCCAATACCGTCGTAAAGTTCGCCTGGGTGCCCGTACAAGACCGCAAGGTCCTGAGGAAATGAAATGGGGCTAAGCACCCCAATAATCCAAAATCCGTTGTGCAATAATTACTGAATTAATTGCATAATTAATACTATGAGCGGCGCGGAAACTGATTGGAAGAAATACGCCGAGATGACAAAGAATAAGAAGACCCGCGGCCTTTTGGTGCGGGCTTTGCAGCATCTTGTCGGGCGCGATGCGGCGCTTGACTTGGGTTCGGGTGCCTTAAACGAGTCGGCGTACCTGCTCGCGGAGGGGTTCGCGTGTGTCGTGGCGCTCGACAAAAAGCCCGTCGCGCAAGAGATTGCAGATACCTTTCCCGAGGACCGGTTCTCCTACGCCATATCAGGCATGGAAGAGTATGAGTTTCCTCCCGAAGCGTACGATCTTGTGAACGCGCAGTACTCGCTCCCGTTCATGCGTGCGGAAAGCTTCGAGGGCGTGTGGGGCAGGATACATGCTGCGCTCAAGCCGGGCGGAGTATTCGCGGGCCAGCTGTTCGGCGACCGTGACGGATGGATAGGCACCGGCAAGACGGTGCATTTTACGAAAGAGGCGGCTGAGGAGCTGTGCGCAGGCTACGAAGTACTCGCGTTCGATGAAGAAGAGAAAGACGGGGCGACCGCTGCCGGCGATTCCAAGCACTGGCACGTCTTCCATTTCATTGTGCGCAAACGCCAATAAGCGCGTAATGTAAATGCGTGGCTGGCCTGCGGGCCGGCTTTTTGGTAGGCTCGGGGTGGAGAAGTTTTTGCCATAGGAGGAGATGGTGCCGTCAAATACGTTCATTAAGCACGCTTGGATGCCCGTCAGGGACCGCAAGGTCCTGTTTCTCCGTTCGCGCAAGCAGAAAGTATTCTTCTATTGCGCGGGCGGCAAGCCCGAGCCGCACGAGAGCGACCACGATGCGCTCATGCGGGAGGTGTGGGAAGAGACGGGAGTCCTCCTGGTGCGCAATACTATCCGGTACCTCAACACCTTTATCGGTCCCGGACACGACATGGTTGATGGGAGGCTTCTCGTTATGCCGGTCTTTGACGCGCGGTGCCAGGGCGAGCCCAGGGTTTGCGGCGAAATCGCCGAGCTGGCGTGGTTTACCACTGCCGACAAGCACCGCACCACCGTTACGGGCGGCGAGATTCTGGACTGGTTCGCCAGCCAGGGCAAGATTGACTAGACGCCCAAGAACCGCCGCGTTATACTTTATAGGCATTGGATCTATGCCTCAGGTCGATGCACTGGGGCCTGCCACTGACTTTACGTCCTTGGCAGGCCTTTTTCTTTGGTAGTATTAAGCGATGTCGCACCAGCCTGTTCCGGAGGTTCCCGCAAACGCGCCCAAGGCAGGGGAGCAGTACCGCCATTACAAGGGCGACCCGTACAAGGTGGTTGGCATCGCTTTGGATTCCAACGAGCAGTGGGTCGTCGCATACGAGCCCTTGTACGAGAACCCGGCCGCGCCCCTGTTTACGCGGCCGGTTGCAGAGTGGCGCCAGGAAGTGGAATGGGAGGGGCGGAACGTGGCCCGGTTTTCGAAAATCTAGTAGGATTGCACGCAGAAGCAACGAGCGGAGGATGCCGTGGAAGGCAATCGCGTGTACATAGCCGGCAAGGTCGGCAAAGAAGGGGCTGTCAGGGAGCTTATCGCCGCCCTTGAGAAGCGGGGATACTTCGTCCCCTTTGATTGGACTACTATTTCGCTTGAAAAGCCGTTCAAGGACGACCCGTGCACCCCGGCGTCGGCCGAGCGCATGATACGGGGCGCCATGGAGGCCGACATCGTCATCGTGCTGTGCCAGAAGGAAGGCGGCATCGGCTACCACATAGAAACCGGCGCCGCGATAGCCTCATGCCTGGCGCCCCCATTCGCGCTCGGCGGGCGTCGCAAGCGCGTGTATGCGGTGGGCGAGGGCAACGACCGCTCGGCGTTCTATTTCCATCCGGAAGTGGCCCGCATCGATACGGTAGAGTCGCTGCTGGCGCTTCTCTGGCCCCAATCCGGCGTTGCGGCAAGTGCAAGGGCGTAGCAGCAATCATCATGATCCGCACGCGCCGCGTGCGGATTTTCCTTTCTTCATGTAAGAAACAGGCGGCTCGTGCGTATATACGCATATATGAGCGAGCGCGCCGCACATTCCATGGGTACAGCGGGCGCTATCGCATTGGCGGCGCTCTGCATCCTCGCGTATTCGCTGTGGGGCGCGTCAGTTTTGCGCGCCCAGCGCGAGGCGGCCTATTCAAATGCCAACGCGCAGGAGCAAGTGGCGCGCGGCGAGTAAAACGTCCTATACAATGGGGGAATGGAGAGCTCGTTCCTCAGCCCGCAACGCACCCTTGAGGCCGCGCACATAAGCGAAGGCTCGCGCGTGGCCGATTTGGCTGCCGGCGCGGGCTTCTTTACGCGCGCGGCCGCGCGCCTGGCCGGCCCTGCGGGCCTCGTCTGGGCGGTAGACCCAAATCCGGACATGCTGCCGCGGCTCAAGAACCTCGGCGCGGCGGAAGGCCTGCACAACATAGAGGTTGTGCGCGGCGCGGCCGACAAGCGCGGCGGCACGAAGCTTCCCGACGCCGCGATGGACGCGGCCATACTCGCCAACGCGCTCTTTTCGATGGAGGACAAGCGCGCGGCCGCGGACGAGGCGTACCGCGTGGTGCGCCGCGCGGGCCGGCTCATCCTTATCGACTGGACGGGAAGCCACGGAGGGCTGGGGCCGCACCCGGGACATGTCGTTAGCGCGGCGCAGGCCCGGGCGCTGTTCGAGGCGGCGGGTTTTGCACAGGCGGAGGAAATTCCCGCGGGAGCGTACCATTGGGGCCTTATACTGAGGAAGAGATAATATGTCGCCCTTCCAAACTATCGTCATGGGCATATTCGTGATGCTGGTCATCGTGGGCGTCGGCGTCTTCTCGCTGTTCGGCGGCCTCGGCGGCCAGTCACCTGTCGGGCCGGTCGTTATTTGGGGCACGGCCGACCAGGGGGCGATGGACAAGGTCATTACCGAGCTCGCGGGCAAGGACAAGTCGCTCCAAGACGCTGTGTACATAGCAAAGAAGCCCGCCACCTACCAGGGCGAGCTCATAAACGCCATCGCCGCGGGCCAGGGGCCCGACCTCGTCATGCTCTCTCAGAGCACTATAGGCACGCTCTCGGACAAGATATCGCCCATCCCGTACAGCGCGGTGCCGCAGGGCGCCTTCCTGTCCTCGTTCATAGACGAGGGCCAGCTCTTCCTGGCGCCGCAGGGGATACTCGCCCTGCCGCTCATCATCGACCCCATGGTCATGTACTGGAACCGCGACCTGTTCACGAGCGCGGGGGAGGCCCAGCCGCCGCAGTACTGGAACGACCTCATCGCGCTCGCGCCTAAAATAACCTCGCTCGACGCGGGCTCCAACGTGCGCCGCTCGGCCGTGGCCATGGGAACGTGGGGCAACGTGCGCAACGCAAAAGCCCTGCTCTCGGCGCTCATGATGCAGTCGGGCGACTTCATTACCGGCCGCAACGAGCAGGGCGCGCTCACGGCGACGCTCGGCATGAGGCCCGATTCCGCCGCCGTGCCTCCCGCGTCCGAGGCCCTGCGCTTCTACACCGATTTCGCCAACCCCTCGAAGACCACGTATTCGTGGAACCGCTCGCTCCCGAACTCCTACGACGCGTTCGCCTCGGGCGAGGCGGCCCTGTACTTCGGCTTCGCCAGCGAGTACCGCTCCATTGCGGAGCGCAACCCCAACCTGCGCTTCGGGGTCGCCGCCATGCCTCAGCTCAAGGGAGCCTCGGCTCAGATAACCTCGGGCGATATACAGGGCTTGGCGGTGGCGCGGGGCGCTAGGAACCCGGGCGGCGCGCTCACGGTGGCGCAGAAGCTCACGACGGCTACAGCAGCGGCCGCGGTGGCGCAGGCGCTTGGTTTGCCGCCGGTGCGCCGCGACGTGAGCACCGACACGTCGGCCTCGGCCGCCTCGGCGGTGTTCGTGCAGTCGGCGCTCATTTCCCGCTCGTGGGCGGACCCGAACGCCGCGGCGACCGACGATATCTTCGAATCGATGATAGAATCGGTCTCATCGGGCCGCTCGACGCCCGAACAGGCGGTGTTCGACGCCGCGTCGGCCATGCGCCAGCTTTTGCCTAATTAACAACCGATGAATAATCTCTTTAAGGTGGTAGCCGGGATATTCGTAGCTGCGGCAATGCTCGCGCCCCAGGCTGCTTTGGCGCAGAACTTTAACGGAAGCTCAGGGACGGGGTCGTCCTTTAATGGGAGTGCCGGATGCGGCTCCGGCGGAGGCACGTTCCAGCTCTGCAACCCGCTCGGCTTCACGAGCTTCTGCGACCTCGTAAAGAGCCTCCTTAACGTCGTACTCGCCATCGGCGTGCCCATAGCGGTCCTGTTCCTGGTGTGGGCGGGCTTCAGGTTCATACTCGCGCGCGGCAGCGAACAGGGCCTGAGGGACGCGAAAAGGAACTTCCAATACGTCATCATAGGCATCGCGGTATTCCTGGGCGCGTGGACATTGGCGACCATCATTTCGGCGACCATCCAATCGCTGCCAGGCGGAAGCAGCGTAAATATCTGCGGGCGCTCGTAATATATGCAAGGCACGACTCTCGTTACCGTCGTAGGACAGATAATCGGCATCATCAACCTCTTGGTGGCGCTCCTGGGCTCCGTGGCGCTCATGGTGTTCGTGTGGGGCGGCGTGCGCTACCTGTACAAGTCCGACGACGCGCACCGGCAGGCCCAGAAAGAGTTCCTGGGCTGGAGCCTGCTCGCGCTGTTCCTCATCGTGTCGGTGTTCGGGATACTCCAGATAGTGCAGGGCATGCTGGTGCCGTAGCGCGGGCGCGGCGCCCGGATATCCACACGCGCGGGTGCCAAGGCGGGGGAGCCTGCTACTATTAAAGGCATACTCATTACGTTATTTTCATGACAAAGAACCTCGCATACCTCTCGGCGCTCCTCCTGGCCCTGCCGCTCGCGGCATCGGCGCAGACGCTCCAGCCGCTGGCCAACCTCATAGGCGCCATCGCGCGCCTGGTGGGCGCGCTCGTGCCGATTCTCATTACCATGGCGCTCGTGGCGTTTTTCTGGGGCCTGGTGCGCTACCTGTTCTCAAAGGACGGCGAGAAGGGCTTGGCCGGCGCGAAGAACCTCATGATCTGGGGCCTTGTTTCGCTCTTCGTCATGGTGTCGGTGTGGGGCATCGTGCGCCTGGCGCAGGACGCTCTGGGCGTCAACCCGAACGCCGGCGCCACCGCGCCGCAGGTGCTTTACCCCCGCTAATGCGTAAAGCCCTCATGCTCCTGGCGCTCGCCGGCCTGCCGCTCGCAGCATCGGCGCAGTCGCTCAATCTCTCTCCTATTGCAAGCCTCTTGGGCGCCGTGGCCTCCATCATAAAGGCGCTGGTGCCTATCCTGGTGTCGCTCGCGCTCGTGGCGTTCCTCTGGGGCCTCGTTAAGTACCTGTGGGGCAAGGAGGGCAAGGTGCAGATAGACGACGCCAAGAAGCTGATGAAGTGGGGGCTCATTACCCTGTTCGTCATGGTGTCGGTGTGGGGGATAATCGAGCTCATGCAGGCCGCCTTCGGCATCAACAAGAACGCCGCCGGGCGCGCGCCGCAGATCCAGTACCAGGGCGCAAACACTACCAACACTAACTGGAGCGGCTCTAACGCCCCTTTCCAGTACTAACCCGCCGCTATGGACACCCTTACCGCCGCTGCCGCGAATTCCGCCGCTACCTGCGACATCGTGGGCAAGCTCACTTCCGCGCTCATAAACCCCGCGCTCGCGCTCATATTCTCCGTCGGCCTCCTGGTGTTCATTTTCGGGCTCACCGAGTTCATCTGGGGCCTCAGCCAGGAAAGCAGCAAGAAAGAGGACGGCAAGCGCCACATGCTCTGGGGGCTCATAGGCATGTTCGTCATGATGTCGGCTATTGCGATAATAAAAGTAATCGCGGGCATTGTCGGCGGCAGCCTGCCGTGCGGCGGCTAATGAACGTAAAAAAGCGCCGCCCCGGAGAGGGCGGCGCTTTTTGCTGCTCTTTAGTAGTAGACGCCGGAGCTCCAGCCGATGTCGGCACCTTGGACCGCGTAGCCCGAAGGTACGCTGTAGCCCGACGGTACGGAGTAGCCGGACGGAGCGGAGAAGCCTGAGGGGACTGAGTAGCCCGACGGCGCGCTGTAGCCGGAAGGGGCGGAATAGCCCGGCTGTGCCGCATAGCCTGACGCGGCGGCGTACCCGGAGGGCACGGAATACCCGGACGGGACGCTGTAGCCTGACGGCACAGCATACCCCGAGGGCACCGAGTAGCCGGAGTAGGCAGCATAGCCTGACGGTACTGAATACCCGGAAGGAACCGAATAGCCCGGCATGAAGGCGTAGCCAGAGGGTACCGAGTACCCGGACGGCATTGAATACCCGGAGGGCACGGAGCGGCCGGAAGGGACGCTATAGCCGGTGCGCACAGAGCGGCTGGAAGGGACGCTGTAGGCCGGGGCGTAGGAGTAGCCGGAGGGCAGGCCGTATGCGACCGCAGAAAGAGGCGCCAGCAGGGCCGCTCCCAGGGCGGTTGCGATAATAAGGTATTTGCTCATATGATAATCGTATCATATTTGATACTAAAAGTCAAGTACTTTAGCGGAAAACCGCTTGAAATATAAGGCATTTAGGCAAGAAGAAAGGCGGGCCCGTAGGCCCGCCTTGTGTGTTGTCGCACAAAGATGCTCAGCTGCAATCGTTCCTGCTGAAGTCCTGCTTGCGTCCGGTGCAAAGAACGTATCGCATGATAGCGGTACCGTACTTCGCCTGTGCGTTCTCGAAGAGACGGGCGTCGAAGCCTGACGGCTCCGGTCCAATCTCTTTGGTGCCCATGTACCCGGAGAGTATGACCCTTCCGGCGTCCACTTTCCAGGACATGTAGCAGTTGTTGGGGTTTATCACGCGCCTAATACGGTCCAGATGGGCGACCATGAGCCTGCCGGGGCAGTCCGCGCTCGTGTTGGGAGCGAAGACCCGTGCTGCAACGGGGACGCTATGCGCGGCTTGCGCCGCCTTCGCGTACCTGTTGGGCTCGTCGCCCTTCCATATGAGGTAGTAGCCCGCGATGACTCCGAAGATGACCACCGCGAACACCGCCGCCATATCGCCGAAGTCCTTCAAGGACGTCGCGCCCTTCAAGAGCCAGAAGGCGATGAGGAGCACCGCTGCGGTGAGCGCGACTTTCGCCGCGACGACCGCATAAGGCGAGGACGCATTCCACGCATCGACCGCCAGGGCGGACGCGTCGTGGAGTGCCGCAGGGAAGGCGAGCGCCAGTACCCCAACGGCCACGATGGCCGCGAAGACTGCCGCCCATTTCCCTCCGAGCTGATGCGCAATAGCGACAATGACAAGGACTGCTATAAGTGCCACAATCATTGTCACGGCCTCGGGCGTTACCAATACCGCGAACCTTTCAGGAAGCAGGTGGTTTTCGCCTGCCTTCAATCCGGCAGAACCGCCGGATGGAAGGATGCTGGTAACCAAGGCCGCCAGCTGGGCAGAGAAGAGCCATAGCAGTAGTGCTACAACGATTAGCCCGACGACTGTCCATGCGATGTACGGAGGCAGCCATACCGGCCGCCCCCATCGCAGGGCAAAAGTCGGCCGGGCGGATGCCGCGGCTTGCTCGGCAGCTGCCTGCTTCGCCGCCGCTTGCGCGGCGGCGCTTTGTGCTTCGGCCGCTTCTTTCGTTGCGTCTTGTACCGCGGTTTTGGTGGGAATCTCCCAGTATTTCCATGCTATAAACATTCCGAATACAATAGCAGGTAATACTATCCACCAAACGGGCACGTTAGGTGTTGGTAGGCTCACGAGTGTCTCCTTTCATTTCCTTTTCCTTCTGCGCGACCAGGAGGGCGAGGAGCTTGTCTGTTTGGCTGGTCTGGTTTCCTCCGGTATCGAAGATGAGCGTCGATTTGCCCGCCTTCGCGGCGTTTTCGAGAGCCTGCATCCTCTGGACGAGTTCGCCCGCTCCAGGATGCTTCGCTACGGCATCCGCCACCATCTCAATCACCTTGGACTCGCGGTACGCTTCCGCGTCGCCCAGGGTGCGTTCCGACTTAGCCTCCTGCTCGGCGCGCCAGATGCGGGTAAACGCGTCCCTGTCCTCGTTCGTCTTGAACCGGGGTTCAATGAATAGGATCTGGATGGCGCCCGAATAGCCGGGATCGTCGAGGTCGGCGTTCTTATCGAATTCAAGGCCTATGACTTTCCTAAGCCTGCCTTCGATCTGGTACGCGGGACGTATTATCTTGTCCCGCGCTTCGGCAGACCCGGCGTCCGCGCTTATGGACATGATGTCCGCAAGTTCGAGGCTTCTGAGGCCCCTCACAAGCGAGTCCACAAGCGCCGTAGTGAGGAACTGCGACCAGTTTTCATGGTTGTGCAGGGTCACCCACGGGTTGATGCTTTTGACGTTGGCGACCACGAGCATGCTCCACGAAAGGCGGTCTTTGGTCTCCGCTCCGAGGATCGTCACTGCCCAGTCGAAGGGAGTGATGCGCACATGGTTGGACAGTTCCGTAGTGCTCGGTGGAAAGATTTTATACTCTTCCTCGTTGCCTCCGACTGCCCCCTCTTCCGTCCTCTTCTCGTAGCGGATCTTTCCGATCTTGTAGGTATAGATGTCGTAGAGCTTGCGCACGCCGACCAGCGCTACATCGGTGAACATGTTGATGTAGAGCATCCATAGCCTGACGAGGGGGGAGGAGTGGATCCTGATGCCGGTTTTCGCCTCCGCGCCCGGCACATCTTTGATTTCCCAGTACGCTGGATCTCCTTTCGCAAGCCCGGATCCGTCTTCCGTCTCCCCGTAGAACGTCTTTCCGCGGGGGATTATGCCGATGAAGTCGAGCGGCTTGCCCTTGCTGTCATCACCCTTGATGCGCTGCATGAGCCGGTTAGTGTCGCGGCGCACGAAGATGATGAGCCATTTCTCGCCCCTGTTGAACGCATCCGCGCTGCGGATGGCATAGAGGGGGGAGAGGATTATGAGCGTGAGCGCCAATACGGTAATGAAGAGTATGAGCAAGGTTGCCCACGCCCCCCCGAACCAGCTAAGCGCCGCAAGTACGATGAGTATGCCGGCAAGCTCGAAAGCTCCGGATATGATCAGTGCCAGACGTTCCATTAGGAAGCCTTCCCAGTGTTTGTGTTAAATGATCGTGTGAAGTGGGCGATGAATGCACGCTTCTCTGTACTCAATTATATCATATTGTATATTTTTGTCAAGCTAAAACCCTTTATATTTCAAGGGATTTCGGGTATTTCCGCAGAAGCGGCGTTTTCGCTGTGCTGGAGAGAGGACTTGAACCTCCAAGGGGTTGCCCCCGTCAGCTCCTAAGGCTGATGCGTATACCAATTCCGCCACTCCAGCGATAAGGGGATTGTACGATACTTGCGGCTCCACGTCGCCTTCTTATCCCTTATGGCTCCGGCGCGCACCGAAGCAGAAATCCTGCCGCAGGGCAGGAGTTTCTGTCTTTGGTGCGCCTACCTGGGCTCGAACCAGGGACCATCTCCTTAAGAGGGAGTTGCTCTACCAACTGAGCTATAGGCGCAAGTGAGGCTGGGAACAGGGGCTTGCACATGATTGCCCCGAACGAGCGCCTATATGCCTCATATAGGCGCATTCGGACCTGACATCCAATACCATACCCCAAAAAGGGAATTTGCTCAACGTGTGCCGGGGGTGGGACTCGAACCCACACGAGGTTGCCCTCTCGGGATTTTAAGTCCCGTATGTCTACCATTCCATCACCCCGGCAGCGCCCTTTGAGCCTTTCGGCCAGGCAGGGCGTGCCCTAGTTTTAGCATGAAAACGGGGCGAAGACTCCTTGGAGGCCACGGCGGGAATCGGTCACAGGTTCGGCTGCGCCGCCCCGCGACCCCGCCTCATGGCCGCAGAGCGGCACATTCCGGCCTGCGATTCCCGAAAACGACATGCGCAGGCATGTCGTTTTTCCGTGAGGCCACGGCGGGAATCGCACCCGCGCATACAGGATTTGCAGTCCCGCGCCTTACTACTTGGCTACGTGGCCGAACTCTCTTACTGTATCGCACCCGGGCGCCTTACGAAAGCTCGTCGAGGCGCTGGCGCATCTTCTCGCCCTTGTCGATAATGAACTCCAGTTTGGGGATGCGCATGCCGCGCACCTTCTTCAGCAGGTACATGCCGAACTCCTGCTTGTTGCGGTTGGCGAACTCGAGCGCCTTCTGCTCGGCCGAGTCGGGGAGCACGGTGATGAATATTATCGCGCGCTGGCCGCGCTCGTCCACGCGAGCGGCCGTGACCGTGATGAGCGACTGGCCGTTGGACTCGCGCGACAGGAACTCCGCCGCCACCTCGCGCAACCGCTCCTGCATCTGTTCCTGGCGCTGGGACATGGCTATTTGGTGACGATTACGACTGACTCCAGGCGGTCGCCGGCGGCGGCCAGCGTGTCGGTCCTCAGCATCGCGCCGAACTCCGCGCCGGCCTCGACCTTCTTGGCAGGCGCCTTGCCGGTCTGCAGGGACACGATTTTGCCGCGGCCGATTTCCTCGTCGCGGCGCATGACGCGCACTTCGGCGCCCTCGCTGAGCGCGCCCTCTTCCATGCGCCCGCCGAGGACGACCTTGCCCGACTGCGCGCTGAAGAACTTGAGCACCTTCGCCGCGCCGCGGATTTCCTCGACCTGCGCGCGCGGGCGGCGCTCTTCGGCAATTTCCGCGAGCCACTCGGCGAGCTTGTAGATGATGTCGAAGGTATTGACCGTGACGCCCTGGCGCTCGGCGAGCTCGCGCGCCGCTGGCTCTACCTTGACGTTGAAGCCGACCACGATGCCCGGCGTGGCGCTGCCTGCGAGCATCTTTATGTCGCCTTCCGACACGGCGCCCACGCTCCTGCTGACGATGCGCAATTCGAGATTCTCGTGCCGCGGCAATTTCTCAAGCTCGTGCACCACGGCCTCTCCGGTGCCGGCGACATCGGTCTTTATGATGAGCGGGATGACCAGCGCCTGGTCGTTCGCGGCGGCCGGCGCTCCTTGCGCAGGCGCGGCGAGGCTTGCGCGGTTCTGCGCCGCCTTCGCTTCGGCCTCTTTCTTGTTCGCTACCGCTTCCCATTGCGTGCCCACCGGCGGCAGGGGCGTGAAGCCCACGATGCGCGCGGGCTCTGAAGGGCCGGCCTCCTTGATGGGCTTTCCGAGGAAGTTCTCCATGATGCGCACGGGCGCGGTGCACTCGCCGGCCACGACGTACGCGCCGGAGGAGACGGTGCCGTCAAGCACGATGAGCATCGCGGTGTTGCCGCGCTTCTTGTCGGTATGCGCCTCGATGACGAGCCCGCGGCCGGGGAGCGACGGGTCGGCCGTTATTTCCTCGAGCTCGGCGGCGAGGAGGATGAGGTCGAGGAGTTCGGGGACGCCCTCGCCGGTCTTGCTCGATATGCCGACCCACGGCACGTCGCCGCCCATGCCCTCGATGAACACCTGGTGCTCAAGCATGGAGAGCTTGGCGCGCTCGAGGTTCGCGCCCGGCTTGTCTATCTTGGTGAACGCGATGACGTAGGGGATGCCCGCGCTCTTGATGAGGTCGAGCGCCTCGACGGTCTGGGGCTTCACACCCTCCTCGGAGGAGACGATGAGTATCGCCACATCGGCGGCCTCGAGCCCGCGCGAACGCATGCCGATGAACGCCGCGTGCCCCGGCGTGTCGAGGAACGTGATCGCGTGCTTGCCCGAGGCATTCTCGTGCACGGCCTGGTAGGCGCCGAGGTGCTGGGTGATGCCGCCGGCCTCGCCTTCGACGACGTTCGTGTTGCGGATGTAATCAAGCAGGGTCGATTTGCCGTGGTCGATGTGGCCTACGATGGCGACTATGGGAGGGCGCGTGCCCGATGCCGAGGTGGTGTTTTTCATAAGGTATAGGGCTTACGATGCGCGGTGCTTGGTTATCTGCTCGCGGGCGCGCTCGACGGCCTGCTTCTCCTCGTCGCTCATCTCGTAGGTGGAAGCGAACGCCTGCAGGGGCTTCGCGTAGACGCCCACGCGGTCGCGTGAGTAGAGGGTCGACAATACCACGCCCTCGCCCAGTTCATCAAGCAGCGCGAGCGCGAAGCTCTGGTTGCCGCCCTGGCCCTCGCCCGTGAACGGGTTGAAGCGCACGACGCCGAGTCCCGATAGGGAACCGCGCAGGCGGCCTTCGGCCAGCTTGAGGTACTTTTCCAATTCGGCGCGGAACTCCTTGAACTCCTTCATGTCGCGCATGAGTATCGAAATGGTCTCTTCTATGGAGCCGTTGCGCCCGAGCGCGAGCCGCGCCAGGCGGCGTCGCAGGGACAGGTGCATGAGGAAGATGGCGATGAGGAGGATGAGGGCGGCCAGAGAGAGGTAGGGGGCGGCAACCGCGAGCCACGTTTTGGCCACGACGAAGGACGGATACAGGGTTGAGCCGGACATAGGCGTAGTATACCCGCCGGCGCGCAAGGATGAAAGCGCGCTTTTTGCAAGCGGTCGAAGCGGCCCGAGGCGGCGCAGCTGATATACTCCTTTATATGTTGTGGGGTAAGGGGAGGATATACGCCGACGCCGCGGCGGCTACGCCGCTCTCGGGCAGCGCCCGGCGCGCAATGGCGCGCGCGCTGAGCCTGTACGGCAACCCGGGCGCGCTCCATAAGGAGGCTATTGCCGCCAAGCAAGCGCTCGACGCGGCGCGCGCGAGCATTGCGCGCTCCATAGGCGCGCACCCCGATGAGATAGTCTTTACCGCGTCGGGCACCGAGGCGAACAACCTCGCCATTCTGGGCACGCTGGGCCCGCGCCTGCGGCTGGGCGAAAGGCTCTCCGCGGTGACGAGCGTCATCGAGCACCAGTCAGTGCTCGCGCCCCTGCGCGCGCTTGAGCGCGAGGGGCTCGCGCTCCTGCCCGTTGATGTCCAGGAAGACGGGCTCGTGTTCCCGAACGCCGTGCCCGACGCGATGCGCGCCGACACTGCGCTCGTCTCCATACAGCTTATAAACGGCGAGATGGGCGCCATTCAGCCCGTGCGCGACATCGCCAAGGCTATGCGCCGCGCGCAGACGGGCGCGCTCATGCATGTCGACGCATCGCAGGCGCCGCTGTGGACGGACGTGAAAGTGGAGAAGCTCGGCGCCGACATGGTAACGCTCGACGCGCAGAAGATACTGGGCCCCAAGGGCGCGGGCTGCCTGTATATAAAGAGAGGAACGCTCATAGACCCGGTCATATGGGGCGGCGGCCAGGAAAAAGGGAGGCGCGCCGGCACCGAGAACGCGCCGCTTGCCGCCGCCTTTGCCGCGGCGCTTGAGGAGGCGCAGGCGGCCGCGCCGCGCCGCGCGGCTCGCATAGCGGCCGTGCGCGACTTCCTGTGGCAGGACATAAAGAAGGCGTTTCCGGACGCCGTACTGCACGGCCCCGCGCCGGAGGGCGCGCAGGCGCAGGCAGGGGAGCATCAGCGGGAGCGCCGCGCGCCCAACAACCTCAGTTTTTCCATCCCTGGGCTCGACGGGCAGATGTGCGTCATCGCCATGGACGCTGCGGGCATCGCCGTGTCTTCGCGCAGCGCGTGCTCTACCGATGACGATGAGCCGAGCTACGTCGTCCTGGCGCTCGGCGCATCTCCCGAAACGGCCAAAGAGGCGGTGCGCATCACGCTTTTGCCGGACGCCACGCGCCCCCAGGCGCGCCGCATTGTGCAAGCATTACGGGAAATTGCAACCAAATACAGGAAATAGTACTATATAAAAGATGGATCTCGAGCATCTCACCAAGCACCAGATTGTCCTTTTAACGCTCCTGGTGAGCTTCGTGACCTCCATTGCAACGGGCATCGTGACGGTGTCGCTCGTGAACCAGGCGCCGCCCGGCGTGACCCGCACTATAAACCAGATTGTCGAGCGTACGGTAGAGAAGGTCATCCCCTCGACGCAGAGCGCTGCGGTGGCGCAGACGAGC
Source organism: uncultured Candidatus Saccharibacteria bacterium (assembly GCA_964650645.1). GTDB lineage: Bacteria > Patescibacteriota > Minisyncoccia > Phycocordibacterales > SBAW01 > GWA1-54-10. The sequence continues at coordinate 3,845 of CAZYUH010000001.1, read as the reverse complement.
GTCGCGGCGGCCGCGCAGGCAGCCGCCGCGCCGGCCGAGGACAGCCCCGCACTGGCTGTGGCGCGGATGCAGGGGTCCCTGGTGCGCATCGTCGCCAAGGGCGGCGACCTGCTCGTATCGCGCGGCGTCATCGTGACGGCGCAGGGGACGGCACTCGCCGACCGCGACGCGCTTGCCAAGAGCGGCTACCGGCAGTTCGAGGCGATACTTCCCGACGGCGCGCGCCGGCCTGCGACGCTTCGCGCGGCCGCGAAGAACCAGGCGCTCGCGGTGCTCGATATTGACATCGGCACGTCGACCGGCTTCGCTCCCGCGCCGCTCGCCAACCAGGCGAAAGTCCTGCTCGGCCAATCCGTCATACGCATTGGCGGGGGCGGGGAAGACACCGCAGGCGCCGGCATCATCGCTACCCTTCCTTCAGACGCTCATCCGGGCCTCATCGAGGCCAGCGTATCATCGGCTACGCCGGGCTCCGTGCTCATGACCCTCTCCGGCGAGCTGATCGGCCTGACGGCCGGCCCGTCCCGCGACGCAGGGCCTTCCTATTACGCCATTCCCTCGCAATCGCTCCTTGCGCCTCCCGCTTCCTCTTAGCAGCTAACGCGACATACTATGCCTCCATTCAACCACTTCACCACCAAAGCGAAAGAGGCCGTCAGGCGAGCCCACGAGCTCGCTGTTGAGCGCGCCCAGAACCAGGTGGGCCCGACGCACCTCCTGGCGGCGCTCCTTCTGCAGGAGGAGAGCCTTGTCGCGTCCGTGCTCGAGAAGCTCGAAGTGGACGTCGTTTTGCTTACCGATACGGCGCTCGAGGCGCTTGAGGTCCCGTCGGCGAGCGCCACCCTTTCCCCGAGCTACCAGCTGTACCTGACGCCTGACCTGGTGCAGGCGCTCGAGCGCTCCGCAAAGGTCGCGACCGAGCTCCACGACGAGTTCGTCTCGACCGAGCACCTTTTCATAGCGCTTCTGGACGTGCAGGGCTCGGCGCGCGAGCTCTTGAGCCGCTTCCGCATCACCCGCGAGGCCGTGACGCGCGCGCTCATGGAGTTGCGCTCCACCAAGCAGGCGAGCGCGGAGCCCCAGAAGAAGTTCAGGGCCCTTCAGAAATACACCCGCTCGCTCACCCAGCTTGCCGCGCAGAACAAGATAGACCCGGTCGTCGGCCGCGACGAGGAGATAAAGCGCGTCATCCAGATACTCTCGAGGCGCACCAAGAACAACCCGATACTGATAGGCGAGGCGGGCGTGGGCAAGACGGCCATTGCCGAGGGGCTCGCGGCGCGCATCGCCTCGGGCGACGTGCCCGACTCCTTGCGCGACAAGGAACTGGTGTCGCTCGATTTGGGCGCGCTCATTGCGGGCACCAAGTACCGCGGCGAGTTCGAGGAGCGCCTCAAGGCCATCATGAAGGAGATAGAGCGATCAGAGGGCAAGGTGCTTTTGTTCGTCGACGAGATACATACCATGATGGGCGCCGGCGCCGCAGACGGCGCGATGGACGCGAGCAACATGATAAAGCCCGCGCTGGCGCGCGGCGAGCTGCGCATGATAGGCGCGACGACCCTGCGCGAGTACCAGAAGCACATCGAGCGCGACCCGGCGTTCCAGCGGCGCTTCCAGCCGGTCTACGTTTTGGAGCCCTCGACCGAGGACGCCATCGCCATTTTGCGCGGGCTCAAGGAGAAGTACGAGCTCTTCCACGGGGTGCACATCACCGACGACGCGCTGGTGGCGGCCGTCGAGCTTTCCTCGCGCTACATCCCTGACCGCTTCCTGCCCGACAAGGCCATAGACCTCATCGACGAGGCGGCGTCTGCACTGCGCATTTCCCTGGAGAACAAGCCGCCCCAGCTGGAGGACGCGCACCGCAGGATAGTGCGCCTGGAGGTGGAGAAGGAGGCCCTGCGCAAGGAGGCCGATGCCGATGAGTCCGACACGACCCCGAGCAGGAAGAACGCCAAGACGCGCGTCAAGACGATAGAGCGCGAGATAGCGGAGCTCAAGGAGTCCACTCACGAGCTCGAATCGCGCTGGAAGAACGAGAAGACGACGCTCACCGACATCAAGTCGATAAAGAAGGAGCTCGAGACCCTGCGCATCGAGGCCGAGAGCGCCGAGGCGCAGGCTCAGCTCTCGCGCGCCGCGGAAATACGCTACGGCGAGATGCCGGCCATGGAGCGCGAGCTCGAGCAGAAGATAAAGCGCCTCAAGAAGCTCCAGAGCACCCGCCGCATTTTGAAGGAAGAGATTACCGACACCGACATCGCCGCCGTGGTCTCCAAATGGACCAGCATCCCCGTGTCGCGCATGCTCGAAGAGGAGGCCCAGAAGCTCATGCGCATCGAGGAGCAGCTCCAGGCGCGCGTGGTGGGGCAGTCCGAGGCCGTGCAGAAGGTGTCCGACGCGGTCAAGCGCTCGCGCGCCGGCATCGCCGACCCCAACCGTCCCATCGCCTCGTTCATGTTCCTGGGGCCCACCGGCGTCGGGAAAACCGAGCTGACGCGCGCCCTTGCGGAGTTCATGTTCGACGACGACCGCTCGCTCATCCGCGTGGACATGTCGGAATACATGGAGAAGCACTCGGTCTCGAAGATCATAGGCGCGCCGCCGGGCTACGTGGGCCACGACGAGGGCGGCTCGCTTACCGAAATGGTGCGCCATCGCCCGTACTCGGTCCTCCTGTTCGACGAGATAGAGAAGGCGCATCCGGAGGTGTTCAACATCCTCCTGCAGGTATTGGACGCCGGCACGCTCACCGACTCCAAGGGCCGCAAGGTCAACTTCCGCAACACGATAATCATCATGACATCGAACATCGGCGCGCAGTACATCGACCGCATGGAGGCGATAGGCTTCGCGGCGGCCGCGAGCGACCAGACGAACTACCTCGCCGCGAAGGAGAAGGTGCAGGAGTCGCTCAAGGACTTCTTCCGCCCCGAGTTCCTCAACCGCGTCGACGAGATAATCATATTCAACATCCTCTCGCCGGAAGCCATCAAGGAGATAGTGGGCATACAGGTGAAGGAGGTGGTGGAGCGCCTGGCGCAGAAGGACATCACGCTCACTATAAACCCGGGCGTGTACGAGTACCTGTCAAAGGAGGGCTACGACCCGCACTACGGTGCGCGCCCCCTGCGCCGGCTCATACAGGACAAGATACTCACCAAAGTGGCGTCCCTCATGGTCTCGCGCGGCGTGCTCTCGGGCGGGGCGGTGACGGTGGACGTCAAGAACGGCGAGTTCACCTTCGACGTGCGGAAGTCCGCGCGCACACGGGTAAGCAAGACTACCGTGCTGGAAGCGGCTTAATTTGCGGAATTGAATTAGAAGCAAAAGTCCCCCTAGCGGGGGATTTTTGCTGGCCCAAAAGAAATCGCCTGCCGGGGCGATTCCCGGCAGGCGACAGGTCAGTTCTTGCACTGGTCGACCAGCTTCTTAAGCTCTTCCGGCGTCAAGCCTAGGAGGCCAAGGCATAGCTCAAGATGCTGATTCAGCGCGCCCGCCATATAGCGTTGGGCGATTTCGATCCGGTCCGGATGGTTCGCCGGATGGTTCGAAAGCCTCAGCTTCAGGCCTTCTTGCACGCTCGCGATATTGATTATCTCCGCAAGCTTGCGAAGATTTTCTGCCGATGTAGGCATGCGTCACCTCGATGGAAGGATAAGGGAAACCTGTATGCAAGATACGCCATAGGCGCGAGAAGTCAAATGCGCGCCGGGTTGGAATGAAAAGCCGCCCTCCCGTCGCGGGACGAAAACTCGGCTTTCATCCCGCCGGAGCGGTGGTCTATAAAAAACCGATGCTACACTTGTGACATGAAGGCCGCGGCCACCCTCCTCCTCGCG